>JAKFCW010000083.1:0-2508 GCA_036676455.1 Candidatus Sericytochromatia bacterium | reverse complement strand
CGAAACCGCCAGGCACGCGCGCTCGCCCGAACCGATGATCCGGGCGACCACTCCCAGCCCGAAGGCGGGGTGTCGGACCCGATCCCCCACCTCGAACGGGACCTTGGTCTCCGTCTTGGCGGCCTTGGGTTGGGTCCGAAGGGAATTGGCCTGCCGTTCTCCTATGCCCCAATCGTCAGCCCACCTAACGTCCGGGGCGTCCGCCCAGCGGACGCTGTCTGCGTCACGGCGGCTGTTGCGGCCTTCCTCGGAGGGGGTGATCCGGACGATCGTGTACAGCAGCTCCTCGGGAAGCTCGTCGAGGAAGCGCGAGGGCAGGGTCTGGGTGTACTCCCCGAAGACCATCCGCCGTCCCGCATAGGTGATGAAGAGCCGTTCGCGGGCCCGGGTGATGCCGACGTAGCAGAGCCGGCGTTCTTCCTCGATCTCGGGCGGGTTGTCGAGGGTGCGCTTGTGGGGGAAGACGCCCTCCTCCAGGCCGACCAGGAAGACCACCGGGAACTCCAGGCCCTTGGCGGAGTGCAGGGTCATGAGGGTGACGGCGCGGTCCTGCTCTTCTTGCTTGTCCATGTCGGTCAAGAGCGACATGTGGGTGAGGAATCCGCCGAGGCTGGCGTCGTCGGACAGTTCGACGAACTGGTGGGCGACGTTGAGCAGCTCCTCGAGGTTCTCGAGGCGGGCACGGCCCTCCGGCGTGGCGTCGGCTTCGAGTTCGGCCACGTAGCCGGACTCGTTGAGGACGCGCTCGAGGAGGGTGGGGACGGATTCTTCCTCGGCGCGTGCTTGCCACTCCTCGGCCTTCGCGACGAAGGCGGCGATCGCCTTGCCGGCCTTGCCGCCGATACCGGCGGCCTCCGGGACGCGGCCGGCTTGCAGCATGGGGATGCCGGCGTCGCGCGCCAGGGCGGAAAGCTTGTTCAGGGAGGTGGCGCCCACTCCGCGGCGCGGCACGTTGACCACCCGAGAGAAGGCCGAGTCGTCGGAGGGGTTGAAGATCAAGCGCAGGTAGGAAAGGGCGTCCTTGACCTCCTTGCGCTCGTAGAAGCGGGTGCCGCCGATCAGCCGGTAGGGCACGCCCCAGCGCATGAGGGCCTCTTCGAGGGCGCGCGACTGGGCGTTGGTGCGGTAAAGCACGGCGATGTCGGAGGCCGGGTGGACGGAGTCGAGCTCGCGGATCTTCTCCACCACCCAGGAGGCCTCGGCGCGGTCGTCCTCGGCGCCGTAGACGGTGATCTTCTCGCCCTGGGGGTTCTGGGTCCAGAGGGTCTTGGGGTAGCGCTCGGAGTTATTTTCGATGACGGCGTTGGCGGCGTCGAGGATGGTCTGGGTCGAACGGTAGTTCTCCTCGAGCGGGATCACCGTGGCGTCCGGGAAGTCCTGCTTGAACTGCAGGATGATCCGGAAGTCGGCGGCGCGGAAGGAGTAGATGCTCTGGTCGACGTCGCCGACCACGAAGAGGTTGCGCGAGGCCTGACTGAGGAGCTTGATCAGTTGGTACTGGGTCTGGTTGGTGTCCTGGTACTCGTCGACCAGGATGTGCTTGAAGCGGCGCTGGTAAGCGGCCAGGCGATCCGGTCGGAGCTGGAAGAGGCGGGCGGCGAGCAGCAGGAGGTCGTCGAAGTCGAGGGCGTTCTGGCGCTCGAGGTTGGCCTGGTACTCGGTGAAGACCTTGGCGATGTTGCGGCCTCCGTGGCCGACGGCCTCCTCGGCGAAGCGCTCGGCGGTCAGGTTGTTGTTCTTGGCCTTGGAGATCTGGGACTGGACGGAGCGGGGCGGGTAGGCCTTGTCGTCGAGGCCCAGGCGGTTGATGGCGTCCTTGACGAGGGCGAGCTGCTCGGTCTCGTCGAAGATGACGAAGTTGCGGCGGTAGGGGCCCTCCAGGGCCTCGATCTCCTCGCGCAGGATGCGGGCGCAGATGGAGTGGAAGGTGCCGACCCAGAGGCCGCGCGGCGGCAGGGCGCGGCCGGTGGCTTCGGCCAGGAGGAGCTCGATGCGCTCGCGCAGCTCCTTGGCAGCCTTGTTGGTGAAGGTGACCGCCATGATCTCATGCGGGGCGGCTTCGCCGGAGGTGATCAGGTGGGCGAGGCGGTGGGCCAGGACGCGGGTCTTGCCCGAGCCGGCTCCGGCCAGGACGAGCAAGGGGCCGGACGCATGGGTGACGGCCTGGGTTTGGGCCGGGTTGAGCAGGGCCATGGAAGTTCCTCGCGGAGGGGTGAAACGGCGCCCGCATGATGCTTGCAGGCTGCCTGAAGTGGTGCTATGATCCGGGGGACCAACACTCCTTAGTTTAGCGCGATTTCCCCGCCCTGAACAGGGTCGAGACGAGCCCGTGAGGCCGATCGACCGGGGAGCGCGCGGCGCCGCAGGCGCCGGATTCACCACCTATTTCGCGAGGGAGACACGTCAAAATCATGGATGTCAACACCGCCGCTATGCCCGTGACCGTCGACGCCCTGATGCAGGAGCTGATGACGATCCAGTCGTCGGGCTCCAAGAAAGTCGCGATCC
>JAKFCW010000082.1:0-69943 GCA_036676455.1 Candidatus Sericytochromatia bacterium | reverse complement strand
CAGCTGGACCTTCTCGACTTCCTCGGTGTTGGTGCCGACCGCGTAGGAGCGGGTGCAGAAGCGGCAGTACACGGGGCAGATGTCGAGGGCCAGGAAGAGGGCCTTGTCGGGGTAGCGGTGGGTGAGGCCGGGCACCGGCGCGTCATCCTGCTCGTGAAGCGAGTCGAGGGTGAGCTTGGGGTGATCGGGAAGCAGGCGCGAGGCGACCGTGATGAACTGGGTGCGGATCGGGTCGTTGTAGGGATCGCTCCAGTCGATGTTGGAGAGCATGTAGGGGCTGACGCGCATCGCCATGGGGGCGCGCCGGAAGCCCTCGCGGACGTCCTCGATGAAGTCGGCGGGCGCGAGGTCCTGAATGGTGCTCAGGAGCTTCTCGGAGGTCATGATCGAGTTCTTGCCCTGCCAGAGGTGGTCGAGGAAGGTTGCCTCGTCGACATCGCGGTAGGCGGGGATCTTGCGCCAGAACTCACCCTGCTTCAGCTGCTTGTGGACCAGCGTGGCGGGATCGACGGCGGGCTTGAGGGCGATGACTTCTTCGTCGGTGTAGGGGTGCTGGGTGGGATCGATAACGGCCATGGTAACTCTCCTCTAGGGTGGCGACGCCGCGGGGCGCGCGCATGATCGGCGGGACCATCGAGCCGGCAGGAGCCGGCGACGGTCCTGGATCACAGGCCGTAGTGAGGAGTCTGTCCGTTCCCGAAGGCGGGCTCGAAGGCGATTTGAACGAACCGGTGCATACGCATGTCCTTTGCTTGGAGGCGCCAGGAAGGCGTCATGACGCGCATGAGAACATCCAGTATAGCAAAAATCCCCCCTCCAGAGAAGGGGGGGATTAAAGCCATGGCGGGCGCGGAGGCCCGATTAATGCCAGGGCGGGCGCGGAGGCCCGCCCTACAAATTTTTGGCTTACCACCTGCCGGCTTGATTGTGGCAAGGGTTCCCCTGATTGAGGCACAAGAAAAGCTGTTTGTGGCACAGGTAAAGCTGCTTGTGGGGCGGGCCTCCGCGCCCGCCATGGCTACAATCAGGTTCCTTGCAGTGATTACTCCAGGGCCTCCAGGAGCTCGCGCAGAGCGGGGTTCTTGCGCACGAGGTCCAGGCTCATCTCGGCGTGGCCCTCGGCGTAGCCGTTGCCGATCAGCAGCTCGATGTCCTGGCCGACAGATTCGGCGCCCAGGGCGGCCGCCGTGAAGGAGGTGGCCATGCTGAAGAAGTAGACCTTGCCGCCGTTCCGGCAAGCCAGGATGCTCGCCATCTCGGTGTTGGGGACGTTCACGCAATTGATGACCAGATCCGCGTAGCGGCCGTCGGTCAGCGCGCCCACCTGCTCGTAGGTGGCGACCGGATCGAGCGCGTCGCCCTCGACGACGGTCATGGGCAGCGGGAAGCGCTGCATGAACTCCGCCTGCGTGAAGGACTTGCCGGGGACGTTCATCTTGGGGACGATCCCGATCACCTGGCCCTCGGGGCCGACCTGGCTGGCGGCGACCCAGGAGCAAAGCAGGCCCGAGCGGCCGGCGGCTCCCAGGATGACGACCCGCATGCCGGGCTTGACGAGCCGCTCGGTCTGGGCGGGGGCGCCGCAGACGTCGAGGACCGACATGGCCAGTTTCTCGGGAAGGTCCGTGGGGATCTTGGCGTAGAGGCTGCGCTCGAAGAGGATCGCATGGCCCTTCACCTTGATCTGGTGGGCGGACCAGTCGACCTCGCCGACCGACTCCAGGTGCAGCGGGGTGGTGGTGAGCGAGATGAGGGTGACGAGGCGATCACCCACCTTCACGTCGTCCGTGCGCTCATCCCCGCGCTGCGAGACGCGGCCGATCAGGACGCCGCCCGAGCCGGTGACGGGGTTGTGCATCTTGCCGCGGCTGTTGACGATCTCCATGACCATCGCGCCGAGCTTGGCGGCGTCGCCGCCGGCGGCTTGCTTGAGCTGGTTGAAGGACGCCGAGTCGATGTTCAGGGCCTCGACCTCGAGGGCCAGCTCAGTGGACAGCGCCGGAAGGCTGGCGTCGAGCTTCTCGCCCGAGTAGGGAAGCGCCCCCTGGGGCCGGATGACCCGGTGGGTCCCGAAGGGGTTGGCGGTGATCGTGGGCATCATTTCTCGTACCTCGAAAGTGAATCGCTTAGGAGTGCCTCGTGGCGATTGTTGGGATTCACGCGAAGCTCCTTTGCGGCATGCTGAGCAGGGCGCGGGCCTCCTCGGGGGTGGCGACCGGCCGGTCAAGTTCGGCGGCGATGCGCGCGATCCGTTCGACCAGCTGCGCGTTGCTGGTGGCGAGCTCGCCCTTGCGGTAGAAGACGTTGTCCTCGAAGCCGACGCGCACGTGGCCGCCCAGGGCGATGGCGATCGTCCCCAGCTTCAGCTCGGCGGCGCCGATCCCGGCGACCGTCCAGGTGGCGCCGGCGGGCAACTGCCCATAGAGGAACATCAGGTTCTCGGGCGTGCCCGCCATGGCGCCGGGCACTCCGAGCACGAAGTCGAGGTGCAGCGGCGTGTTCAGCAGTCCCTTCTTCACCAGACGCTGGGCCGTGGCCATCATGCCGGCATCGAAGATCTCGAGCTCGGGCTTGATGCCGCGCTCCTGGAATTCCTTGGCGAACGTCTCGATGAGGTCCGGCGAGTTCCAGAACACGTCGTTGCCGAAGTTGACCGTCCCCAGGGTGAGGGAGGCCATCTCGGGGGCGGGATCGAGCTCCCTGACGGGCTGCAGGCGCTCGTCGGGAGTGGCCGTGACGGCGCCGCCGGTCGAGATCTGGATGATGGCATCGACCTCCTGGCGGATGAGGCGGATGGCCTCGGCGAAGAGCTCGGTCCGCTGGCTGGGCGTGCCGTCGGCTTCGCGGGCGTGGAGGTGAATGATCGAGGCGCCGGCCTTCACAGCGGCGATCGCCTCGTTGGCGATCTCGGCGGGAGTGTACGGAGCGGCCGGGTTCTCGGCCTTCGTGACCTCGGCGCCGACCGGCGAGCAGGTGATGATCAGCGGGTTGCGGCTCATCTTAGACTCCCGCGAGGCGCTGCTTGTCCTTGGGGGTCACGCAGGTGCCGGTCGCACGGCAGACCACCTCGGGCGTCTCGAGGATCTCGGCGGCAGACTCCGAGAGGCCGTCGCGGCGGCAGAGCTGGATGACCTTGCGGGCCTCGAACTCCATCGCGCGCGAGGAGTTGCCGACCTTGGTGATGCGGCCGACGGCCTCGATGTAGTCCCCGGCGTAAACGGGCTTGAGGAACTCGACGTTGGAGTAGGCCACGAAGAGGCCTTCGTCTCCGTCGAGCTGGATCAAGAGCTCGGTGGCGACGTCGCCGAAAAGCTCGAGCATCTTGGCGCCTGCCACCAGGCTGCCCGCGTAGTGAGCGTCATGCTCTCCCATGCGCAGGCGGATCATGGACGTGTATTCGGACATGGTTTGGGTCTCCCGTCAGGTCCGGCCCTCTGGCCGGCTATGCTTTTATCATTGTGCCGGAAAGCCGCTCGCAAGGGAACCCTTTGTTTAGTATGCGTTAATACCGTTAAATCCACCTTCAAGACGATTAAGTCTCGTCCCGATGTCCATTTTTTTCAGTTAAAGCGGTGGAGCTGCCTGAAAAAGTTGGTACAAGAGGAGCAGCAACGGGTTTGGACGCCGCAAGTCAACCGGCAAGCATTGTGAAGGAGGCCAACCATGGGTGGAGCAGTCAACGCCATCGGCAACATCGCGAACGCGGTCCAGGGCATCGGCAACGCCATCAGCTCGATCGGCAACATCGTCAGCAACATCTCGGGCGCCATCTCGAACTTTGGTAACCTCTTCGGCGACTTCTCCAAGATCTTCGACGGCATCCGCCAGCGCGCCTCCGAGGCCCGCTCCCTCGACGACTGGTCGAACGTCGCGCGCTCGGCGGGCAACGAGGTCGGTGGCTTCCTGCAGCGGGCCTCGGGCCAGGTGCAGAACATCGCGCAGCCCTTCCAACAGCTCAACTCGGCCGTCCAAGCAGTTCGCCAGGCCTTCTAGGGCGCTGGCCACTTAAGAGGAAGCAACCACCATGCAGAACCGAGGAACGGGTCCCATCCAGTCTCCCGAGGAAGCCGCCGAGGAGGCGCGCCTCCGAGCGGAAGTCGAGCGACTCAAGGGCGAGCTGGAGCAGATCACCGCCAAGGTGACCCAGATCTCCGGACAGTCCCGCGGCGCCATGACCGACATGGTCCAGGAGAACCAGGCCCGCCTGGCCTTCCTGCAGGCGCAGCTGGCCACCTTGCAGCCCCTCGTCAAGGAAATGGAAGCCGTTCCTCCTTCTCCTTACGCCGAGATGATGGCCGAGAAGCTCAACGCCAGCATCGACCTCTACCAGGCCGGCATCCGCCTCGTCGAGCTCCAGATCGGCGAGATGAATGCCAATCTCGAGGCAACCGCGGGCGAGCTCACCCCGGACATCCGCTTCACCGACATCTCCCAGACTCCCGAGTACCTGCTCGCCAAGGCCGAGACCGACGTTGCGGGCGCCCGCCTCAAGATGGCTTCCATTGCTCAGTCGATGACCATCCTCGAGTGGTACTTCGCCCCCACCCGCAAGGACGTCGACAACGAGCTGGTCCAGCAGATCAAGGCCAAGCTCGATCAGGACTCCAAGCTCAAGATCGAAATGAACCACGCCTTCTCCACCTTCAAGGAGGCTCAGGCCCTCCTCGAGGAAGGCAAGAAGATCGTCCGGGGCATCCGGAAGTTCGACTGGTCGCTCGACCTGATCCACGAGTTCGGGGACAAGGTCTGGGGCAAGCTCAAGGGCAAGCTTCATCAGCTCGACCGCCTGCCGGAGCAGGTGGAGGGCACTCCCCTCGCGGCGATCTTCCTCAAGCCGGAGCCCGCCGAGCCCCTTCCTTACCAGAAGGATCATGCCTGGATGGCCGGCGCCGTCCAGACTCCCTCCAACACCGGCCGCCTCAATCAGACCGGTAAGTTGGGCCAGACCGGCAAGCTGGGTAACACCGGCAGGCTGATCAACAAGCAGGGTTAAAGGAGGTCCGCCATGGGCGGTGCAGTCAAAGCCATCGGCAATGTCGTCAACCAGGTCAGCAACTTCGTCAGCGAGGTCTCCAAGGTCCTCCAGCGGGGCATCCAGCTCCTGCAGGGAGTCCAGAGTGGTCTGAACTCCCTCAGCCAAGCCATGCAGGGCAACCGGCAGGACAACCAGCGTGCGGATGCTGCTGCTCAGCGGGCCGTGGATGATCGCGAGATCGATCAGCTGCGCAACCAGCGATCGCGCTCGATGCAGCGGGTCCGAGTTTAGCGCGACATGACCACCCCCACCCCCCCGCAGGGCCGGAGCCCCGCGGAAATCGCGGAGGAAGAAGCCCTCCGCAAACAGTTCACGGCGCTTCAGGAGCAGGTGCTGCGGGACTCCCGCATGCGCCTGTCTCAGCTTGACGTCTTCCTCAAGCAGAACCTCGAACGCGTCGTCTATTACGACCGGCTGATCGCCAAGCTCGACCCCTTCATCGCGGAGGTCGAGGCAGGTCCGCCGGCGCCTGGTGATGCGGAGCTGCTGGAAAAGCTGCGTGCGAGCCGTGACCTCTACCGGGCCAGCAAGGCCATGGTCGAGATCCAGAGCCACGACTACCGCGCCAACCATGAGACCATCCGCGCGGGCCTGGAGGCGGCTGCTCCCCAGGCCGTCACCTTCCTCGATTCGACCCAGAGCAAGCCCTACCTGCTGGCGAAAGCCCAGGTGGATCTGGCGGCTGCGCGCCTGTTGC
Source organism: Candidatus Sericytochromatia bacterium (assembly GCA_036676455.1). Lineage (GTDB taxonomy): Bacteria > Cyanobacteriota > Sericytochromatia > S15B-MN24 > UBA4093 > UBA4093. Next base: position 64,211 of record JAKFCW010000082.1, on the reverse strand, counting down.
TGGTCGATATCCACTCGCCCATCCTCCTGGTGCAGCGCCTGCTGAATCCCGCTCAACCGCTTCCTCCGGACGCAGCGATCGATCCGGCCGCCCTGTCGCGGATCGGAGCCGTCCTCGCGCAGGCTCCCGAGATCAAGCCGGTGCTCTCGCTGGCCATCACGCATTACCAGGAGGCCCAGGGCCTGATCAAGGAAGCCGTGCGGGCCCTGCGCGGGGTCGGGGAGTATGCCTGGGAGCTCTCCCACCTGATGGGTAACACCAGCTCTTTCTACAAGCTCCGCGGCAAGATGTTCTACCTCGAGCGCCTCGCCGAGCAGCTCGCTCCTTACCCCGAGCTTGCCGAGCTCTTCGCCAAGGTGGCGGCCTCCAAGGACCTCCCCTTCACGGCTGCGCCGGCTCCCGCCAACAGCGGAAAGCTGAACCCCCCGGCACGGGGCACCCAGCCGCTGGGCAAGCAAACCCGCCGCCTGAACGCGGAGAACAACCCGTTCGCCGATCGGAAGTAACGTGCTTCGCCCTTTCAACCCGCTGGATTTCCTGGCCGTCGAGGCCATGCTCGCCGACTTCGCCGCGGAGGCCCCCGAGGTATCGGGCCTGCGGGACGCGGTCTTCGCTGCCACCGAGCGCCTGCAGATCTGGGTCTCTGCGGGTGCGCCGCGGGGCTTCGCCTTTCTTCCCGGCCAGGACGTGCGCATCCTGGCCGGCCTCCATGCCAAGGAATCCACCGAGCGCGAGGCGCTGCTGGAGGAGGCGATCGCCCCTCTCCAGGCCTCCGGAACGCTCGCTCTGATGGCTCCCGAGCGCTTCGGAGACGCGCTGCTGGCTCCGACGCTGCAGCGTCACGGCTTCCAGCGCCTCGAGCGCATCGACATGGTCCAGGAGCTTTCGCGCGTGCCGCCCGCGCCGCTTGAGGTGCCCGAGCCCTTCCGGCTGGTCGATTGGGACGCGGAGCGCGACGCCGAAGCCGCCAGCCTGCTTTCCGCCAGTAATCAGGGCACGATCGATGGGTTGTTTCTTTGCTTTCCCGAGCTTCCCACTCCCGAGGCGTGCCTCGCACGGCTGGCTGCCATCCGGGAGGGGCGTTTTGGCGAGTTCTTGCCGGATGTGAGCGCCATGGTGCTCGACGAGGAGCGGATCGTGGGGCTGTTACTGGCGACCCGCTCGGGTCCGGACGAGGTCTTTCTGTACGAGCTGGCCTTGGGTCGGGACGTGCAGGGGCGGGGCCTGGCGCCGATGCTCATTCGCCGGCTTCAGGAGACGAGCCGCTCGCGGGGCCTGACCGGGATCCGCTTCATGTGGTGCGATCGCAACCGGGCGGTGCGCAAGCTCTTTCCGCCGGAGACCATCATCGACGAGACGCGCGAACCCTGGTGGATCTGGCGTTCCGAGGCCTATCTCTCCTTGCGGCCGAAGCGCGGTTCGCTGCCGATCGGCGGGTAGGCCAGCTCCGGCTGGCGGAACGAGGTGAACTCGGCCGGGTCGTGGGAGCTGAAGATCTTCACCTGGCTGCTTTGCTCGCGGGCGAGCTGGCGGAGGCGGTCCAGGTTGGCCTGCCGCTTGCGCTTGTTCATGTGCATGACGCTCTCGTACAGTTTCAGGCCCAGGGGAGGCTCCTTGCGCCGGCTCCAGAGCTCGTCGTGGTGGAAGTAGGCGTCTCCCGCGTTGAGCAACCAGCCCTCCGAGGTGCGGACGGCGACGCCGCAGTGGCCGCGGGTATGTCCGACCAGCGGAATCAGCAGGATGTCGAGGTTGAGGTCGCCCATGGTGCGGACCGAGTCGAAGCCGAACCAGCGATCGCCTTCGAGCTCGTAGCGCACCCATTCATGCGCGTGCGATAACTGCGTGGACTTGTAGCGGAAGCGCTCCCGGGCCGAGTCGGGGTGCATCGCGGCCTCGTACTCGGGCTCGTAGACGTGGACCTTGGCCTCGGGGAAGTCCGGGATGCCGCCGGCATGGTCGAAATCCAGGTGGGTGACGATGATGTGGCGGACGTCGTCGTGGTAGAAGCCCAGCTCCTCGATCTGGCGCCGGGCGCTCTGCTCGGGGTCGGTCTCAGGGCGCATCAGGGAGGCCCAGCCGGCGCCGATCCGCGCGCTCGGGTCTTCCAGGTCCGCGAGGCCCAGGCCGGTGTCCACCAGGACGAGGCCCTCGTCGGTCTCGATGAGTAGGCAGTGGCAGACGAGTTTGCCCGGGGAGTTGAAGCCATCCGTCCCGTTGAAGAGGCGGGCGGCCGGAGGGCAAAAGGTTCCGCAGTTGAGGTGATGCACGCGCATGACCCTCTCCTTTCGGGGCGGAATTCCCCGAGGCCAATCTAGCACCTCTCGCGGCGCGGACAAACCGGCGACGGGACGTTTTTCAAAACGCGAGTCCCCCGCTTCCATTGCGCGGAAGCGGGGGACTCATTCTTGTTCGTCATTCCCGCGAAAGCGGGAATCCAGGTGCCCCCCGTTTCCACGGGGGTGACGGAGGGTGAGAGCGGGAGTGACGTCTAGGGGGTTACTGCGCGTCGCGGCGCCTGATCAGCTCCTGGACCACGAAGCTGGCGACGTCCTCGGCGTAGGAGCCGACGCTGAAGCCCGCGTCGAAGCCCAGCTCGGTTGCGAGGTCGTGGGTGATCCGGGGGCCGCCGACCGCCACCACCATCTTGCCGCGCAGGCCTTCGGCCTCGAGGATCTCGATCAGGTTGGTGAGGGTCATGATGTGGAGGTTCTTCTGGGTGACGACCTGCGAGACCAGGATGGCGTCCGCCTTCTCTTCGATCGCCCGCGCCACCAGCACCTCGTTGGGCACCTGGGCGCCCATGTTGATGGCGTTGATCATCCGGTAGCGCTCCAGGCCGTAGTGGCCGTTGAAGCCCTTCATGTTCATGATGGCGTCGATGCCGACGGTATGCGCGTCGGTGCCCGTGCAGGCGCCCACGATCGTGAGCTCGCGGCCGAACTCCGTCTCGATGAGGTCATCGACCTCGCCCATCTCCATGACGGTGAACTCGGAGCGGGGCACGTAGATGCTGGTGTAGTCCACGGTCTTGGTGCAGGCGCCGTACATGATGAAGAAGGTCATGGTCGGGTCGACGGCCTGCATCGACACGACTGACGGATCCTCGAGGCCCATCATGAGCACGAGGCGCTTGGCGGCCTCGTACGCTTCGGGGCCCGCGGGCACCGGCAAGGTGAAGCTCAGCTGGACCTTGCCGTCGTCGAGCGTGTCGCCGTAGGGACGGATCTTGGTGAGATCGGGTTTCCGGGGGTAGGTCTGGTTGCTCACCGCATCGCCTCCACGTGATTCAGCCGCTCCAGGCGGGTCATAAAGGGATTCAGGTAATCGGCCGAGCGCGCGAAGACGCCGTGGTAGCCCTTGCCGCCGTCAGGAGCGCGCTTGACGTCGGCGAAGACGCCCTTGCCGATGGCTTCCACCAGACCCATGCGATCGACTTCCTCGAGCAGCTCGATGGAGCGGTCCAGGACCTCGCGGGCCCGATTGGCGACGATGCCGTCTTCCTTGAAGTCGAGCTCGGCGCCCATGTCCTTGGCGTAGTTGAACACGTAGTTCGTGTTGGTGAGCGCCATGAAGCGGTCCGAGGCGAACGGGGTGTGGATGGCCTCGGTGAGGATGCCAATCAGGTGGATCTCCTGGTGGGTCAGCACCGAGACCAGGTTGAAGAGGGCGTTGTGGGCGTGCGCCTGGAAGATGTCGCCGGTGATGTGCTTGGTCGGCGGCATGTACTTGAGCGGGGCCTCCGGGAAGACCTGGCGCACCAGCTGGGCCATGGCGATCTCGTACATGAGGCCGTTCTCGGTGCGGGGGTTCATCTCGAAGGCGTGGCCGAGGCCCATCAGGCGCGGGGGCATGCCGGCGGCCAGGGCGAAGTTCTCGTTGATGAACTGGCTGGCGAGGACCGTGTGGCCCTGCTCGAAGGCGTCGGCGGTGGTGAGGTAGTTGTCCTCGCCGGTGTTGATGATGATGTCGGTTGCTCCGCAGATCAGGCGCGAGAAGTACTGGTCGCAGAGCGTCCGGAAGATGTTGATGTCCCGGAAGAGGATCCCGTACATGGCGTCGTTGAGCAGCATGTCCAGGCCTTCCTGGGCTGCCAGCGCCGTGATCTCGGGCATGCAGAGGCCGGAGGCGTAGTTGGTGAGCTGGATGTAGCGGCCTAGCTCCTCGCCGACCTCGTCGAGGGCTTCGCGCATGAGCTTGAAGTTGCCGCCGGTGGCGTAGGTGCCGCCGGTCCCCTCGGTGGTGGTGCCGTAGGGGACGAAGTCGATCAGCGACTGGCCGGTGGAGCGGATGACGGCGATGATGTCGGCTCCGGCGCGCGCGGCGGCGACGGCCTGGGGTACGTCTTCGTAGATGTTGCCGGTCGCCACGATCAGGTAGCGCCAGGGCTTGGGGCCGACGTTCAGGCGATCGCGGGTGGCCTTGCGCTCGCGGCGCTTGGCCAGCAGCTCGTTCAGCAGGCGTTCGGCGGTGGCGTCGGCCCAGGCCGTGATCTCGCGCTCGGGGATGGGGGCGTCGAGGTCGACCTGGCCCTCGGCGAGGGCGATCGCGGCGTCCTGCGTCGACTTGCCGGTCGCGATGGCGGCATGCCCGAGCCAGTAGGAGGCGCCCCGATTGAGCTTGTCCTGGGCCGCGAGGGCGTCGACCACCCGGTTCGGCCAGGGGACGCCGGCGTCGTCCACCCCGTCCACTCCGTAGAGACGCAGCGCGGCGCGCTCGGTGGCGAGCGTCGAGTGGCTGCGGAAATAATCAAGCATCGGCTTGGCGATGCGGCTGGCGAGTTCGCGCCCGTAGGCGACCTTCGCGGTATCGATCGTAATTTGCATCGTCAGGGTCCCTTGTTTCGATGGGTCTGCGTTGACCTTTCACCTCGCCATCGGGGGAAGTCAACAGACACGGGGCCTTGGCCCGTCCGTCATTATCTCACGTTCCGGGGCGGAAAGTCAGCAGCGCGCGGTGCATTCCCATCCTTGGACGTGACGCGGCCTGTCCAAGCTAAAAATGATCCTTGGGTAAGGCTCGTCTCACCCAAGGATCGTGACCCCGTGCCAAGCTGCATCGAGCGAATCTGCGCGGCTACGGCGCGTCCTTCTTTTTGTCGATGAAGGCGTCGAGGTCCTGCTCGTCGAATCGCAGTGACCGGCCGATCTTGAAGGGCTTGAGCTCGCCCCGCTCAATCAGGCGATAAATCGTGGCCCGGCTTACCTGGAGCCGGGTCATCACGTCCTTGATTGTCAGCAGGGTTTTGATCATGCAAGCAAGCCTCCGCAGGCCATAGTAGCCGCAAGGGTTCCAGAGTGTCAATAATCTGTTAATTGGCCTGCAATCGGGAATTCAGGTTTTCTGGGTGGCTTGAGACAAGTTGAGACAATGTGATATCGATAGAAACGGAGATCGACCGGTAAAAAATTTCTCGCAGCCCTGCTTCAATCGCCGCGAGGGCTACGCCTCGCATCAGGAGACCGGCCCATTTTTAAGTTTCTCATCGTCGAGGACGAACCCCAGAACCGCCAGCTCTTGCACACCATGATCACGCACATGGGGCATCGCGTCTTCGAGGCCGCCAATGGCCACGATGCCCTGGGCTTCCTGAGCATGCATCCCGACATCGATGTCATCCTGCTGGACATGCACATGGCTCACCTGGATGGTTTTGCCGTCCTTGCGTGGCTGCGAAGCCAGCCCGCTTTCCGCGAGATCCCGGTGGTCTGCGTCTCGGCCCATGCCTTGCGCGAAGATCAAGAGAAGGCCCTGCAGGCCGGAGCCAACGGCTACGTCGTCAAGCCCTATCGCCGGCGGGACCTGATCGCGGCCCTTGATGCCGTGTTGCTCGACGCTGGAGCCCTAGCTGTGGGCAGCTCCATCGCCCCGGTTTGAGGCGGCGAGCACTTTTCCCAGCTCGAGATCGTAGATCGGCAGTTGCGGAAGTTCCGCTTGCATCCGCGCCAGGAAGCGCGCCGGATCGGTCTTGGCTCCCTGCGGGCTCGTGGGATTCAGCGTGAGCGCCATCAACTGGATGGGGCGCGAGGCGTAAACCTTGACGCCCCGAGCCTCCAGATCCTCGAAGGCGGCGGGCTCCATGAGGACGTGCGTGCCGTCGGGAACCACCACCGCCAGCTCCTGCCCGCTTGCGCTTCGCGTCACCAGCCCCCGGGCCATCGCCGCGGTGAAGGCTCCCGGCAAGACCAGCGCCGTGGCCGCCTGGGGCAGCCAGCGAGCGAGCTCGTCCGCTTGCTCGAGAAGGCTCTTGCCGGGCCACGGCAGGAAGCCGCCGTCCGCGAGAAGGGCGCCGGCCTGATCCGGGACCGCGAAGGGAGCGCTCGGCAGGCTCAACCAGCGAACGTGCGCCAGGGTGCGCTGCACGACCTCCTCGGGGTCCTCCGAAAGCGCCAGGCCGGTCGCCAGGATCACGCCCTGCGCCACGTCCGAGGCGGCCGACGCGCGCCGGTCGATGGCGCCGTCCACGAAGACCTGCTTGGCGCCCAGCTCGCGCAGCATCTCCACCAGCCGGCGCGTGTCGCTCATCGAGACCGGTCCCGCCACCTCGACGGTGCCCACGGACTGGACCTCGTAGATCGAGACCGGGCCGATCGCCGTCCGGAAGGGGGTCGCTCGCACTTCCTTGAGGCGGGCCGAGGAACGCTTGGCCGACAGGTGCGCCGTGGCCACCAGGGTTCCCGGCGGCGGGGTGATGCGCGGCTTGGGGCGATCGGTGACCATGTCGAGGTCCTCGCCGTCGCGCCCCACCGAGGTCAGCCCCAGGCGGATGCCTTGCGCCTCGAAGCGCGCGATCAACCAGTTCATGGTGGTCGTCTTGCCGACGTTCTTGGCCGTCCCGACGATAGCTAGGGCAGGGACCATGCGGCAGCGTTCAAAGAGATCCACGATCAACTCCTCACAGGTAAACCAAGCCTGCGCTCGCGTGAGCGTCATTCCCGCGAAGGCGGGAATCCAGTGGCCCCCCGCGAAAGCGAGGGTGACGGCCCCCCATGGGCGCTGTCCCGATCCTACCATGCGTCTTCCGGTAGGCCCTCGCGCATGCGGGTATAAGTCGCAAAGACCGTTTCGCCCCCCACCAGCCGCTCTCAGGAGGAACTCGACTTGAAACGAACTCCCGCGCTCCTCGCGCTCTTGGCACTCACCATGACCGGCTGCGCGACCATCGAACCGGGGGCGGTCGGCGTCAAGACCAACGTCTACAGCGGCTCCATCACCGCCAAGCCCCTGGCGGCCGGCTTCCACATCATCGGGATCGGCACCCGGGTCTTCGAGTTCCCGACCGTGGTGGACAACATCAACCTCGACAACTTCCGGGTCAACACCAAGGAAGGCCAGGAGATCACCGTCGACGTGCGGGTGCAGTACAAGCCCGATTTCTCGACCAGCAACGACAACGTCGTAAAGCTCTACGAGCGCTACAAGAAGCCCTTCGACGGGCATAGCGGCCTGGTCGCCTCGCGCTGGGAACCCGTGATCCAGCAGGCCGCCGGCTACGCCTTCAGCCAATCCGGCGTGATCGAGGTCTACCAGACCCGCGGCGCCCGGGTGGCCTCCCTCATGAAGCAGGTGCTTCAGAACGGCCTCAAGAACGAGATCGTGGACATCGACGGCATCGGCGACGACTACGTGCGGATCGAGACCGTGGCCATCTCGGACATCGCCCTGCCGGAAGCCATCAAGAAGTCCGTCGAGACCAAGGCCCAGATCGAGCAGGAGACCTTGGCCGCCAAGCAAGCCCTGGAGAAGTCGCGCATGGAGTCCGAACGCATGCGCATCGAGGCGCAGGGCAAGGCCGACGCCGCCCTGATCGAGGCCCAAGGCCGCGCCAAGGCCCGCACCGCGCTGGGCATCACGCCCGAGCAGTACACCCAGCTGGAGATTGCCAAGATGAAAACCGACGCCATCAAGCAGTCCCCCAACCTCATGATCGTCCCCGAGAACGCCTTCCTCGACGCCCGCAGCCTGCTGGACGGCCAAAAGCCGGACCGCCGTCAGCCGAGGCCTTGACGTGAAGCGCCTCCTGCTCGTCGCCGCCCTCATCGCCGCCCCGATCGCGACCGTTTCCACCTGGCCTTCCGCGCAGGCCCACCCAAAGGGAGTTTCCGGCACGCTGGTCGAAGCCGCGCCCGTGACCCTGGGCATCGATCTCCTGCTCACCGAGCGCGTCGCCCTCCTCGAAGGCAAGCGCATCGGTCTCATCACCAACCGCCCTGCCGTCGATGGGACGGGCGTCCCGGTGCTGGATCGCCTGCTGAACGACCCGCGCATGCGCGTGGCGGCCATCCTCACGCCCGAGCATGGCCTCAAGGCGGACCGTCAGGGAGACATTGCCTCCGGCCAGCATGAGGGCGAGATCCCGATTCACTCGCTCTACGGCCCCACCAAGAAGCCTACGCCCGCGATGCTGAAGGGACTGGACGTCCTGGTCATCGACCTGCCGGACGTCGGCGCGCGCTTCTACACCTACGCATCTACCATGGCGCTCGCCATGCAGGCCGCCCGCGAGGCCGGCATCCCCTTCGTGGTGCTGGATCGCCCCAACCCCATCAACGGCGTCGGGGTGGAGGGCTTCCGCCTCGATCCCAAGCTCTCGTCCTTCGTGGGCTACTACCCGATTCCCGTGCGCCACGGCATGACCATGGGCGAGATGGCCCGCATGTTCAACGAGGCCTACGGCATCGGCTGCGACCTCACGGTCGTTCCCATGAAGGGCTGGAAGCGCGGCATGTGGTTCGAGGCGACCGGCCTGCCGTGGTCCAAGCCCAGCCCGGCGATGCTGAGCCCGGTGACGGCGGCCCTGTACCCGGGCATTTGCCTCTTCGAGGCGAGCAACGTCGATTGTCGGATGGGTGAGCGCCCCTTCGAGCGCGTCGGCGCCTCTTGGATCGACAGCGAGAAGCTCGCGAAGTCCCTCAACGCCCGGAATCTACCTGGTGTCAGTTTCAAGCCCACCCGGATCGGCGAGAAGCACGGCGTGGAGATCGTCCTCACGGATCGCGACCGCTTCCAGGCGGTCCGCACGGGCGCCGTCATGCTCGAGGAGATCCAGCGCCTGCACCCCGGCAAGCTCAAGCTCGAGTCCAAGGGCTTCGATCGCATGGCCGGCAACGACCAGCTTCGCCTGGCCCTGACGAAGGGATCGTCCGTCGAGGCGGTGGTGAAGGCCTGGGATCGGGATGCGGCGTTCTTCCTTGAGGTGCGTCGGCCCTATCTACTCTACGAGTAGCTCGGGCGCCGAGCGCACAGAGAAACTAAGCCGGGGTCGGGATGAATGTCCTGACCCCGGCTTATGTTCTTCGAAACGAATGTCTGTCTAGGTTAAAGGGAATCGGTCGCAAATCACCTCAAAACGCCGTTCATGAAGTCTTCCGACGCGTTAGCCGCAGATCAGGATGTTCTTCCCTGGTTTCAGCGCTTGGGCGTGACTATGATTAGAATTGGTGCGCTCGCTAATAAATCTCTGATTAGAATGGGCGCGCTCGCTAATAAATCCCTCTCGGACGAACTCTAGGTATTCACTACCCAATCAACTGGCGTCGCGACAGGGGGCAACCGTCTGGAATAAACGGGCGCTATTTTCTAGCAGGAGGAAGAATGCGATTCACCATCGGGATGAAGTTGTTGGCGGGATTCGCCAGCGTATTGATACTCACGGCAGCCCTCGGAGTCTTTGCAATCTCAAAGCTTGGTGAATTCAATGCCATGCTTGATGATATGTATATGAACCAGGCACGCGGTATCATGATCATCGAGTCCGCGAACGTCAATAACCTCTCCAGAGCACGGGCCGTCCGCGACATGGTCCTGGCCGATAATCCTGCCGATGTCGATCGCAGCCTCCAGGAGGCGGCTCGCCATGGTGAGGAGCTGGTGCGCAAGCTCGAGGAGTTCGCTCCGCTGGCGACGACCGCCGAGGGGCAGCAGGCCCTGAAGGATGCCCAGGAGGCCGCCGTGGCGTATGACAGCTTTCGAGATCGCGTCGTCTCGCTCACGCGCCAGAATCGAGATGCAGACGCGATCCAGGTGCTGAAAGAGCTGCGCGTCCATGCCAATAAGATTGACGTGAGCGTCGGTAAGCTTACGACCATCAAGGCTGAGCAGGCCAAGGAGAAGAGCGAGTCGGCCACGGAGACCTACCATCAGGTCCGGGCCATGACGATTGGGCTCTTGTTGTTCGCGTTGGCTCTTGGAGTGGCGATCGCCCTCTTCCTCTCCCGTCAGATCTCGAAGGGGCTGCAGTCCGTCGCCCAGGCGGCCGAGGGCCTTGCCGAGGGGAACCTGAACCAGCACGTCTCCATCACGACTAACGACGAGCTGGGGGACATGGCCAAGAGCTTCCAGAAGATGATCGACAATCTGCGCCAGATCGTATCCCAGGTGCGCGGAGTCTCCAGCTCAGTGGCGGTGGGGGCCGACCAGATTTCCTCCAGCTCCGAGCAGATGGCCATGTCGGCCCAGTCTCAGGCTTCTGCCGTTGAGGAGACCTCCAGCTCGATGGAGGAGATGGCGGCCAGCATCACCCAGGTTTCGGGTAACGCCCATGCCCTGGGAGCAGCCGTCGAGGAGACGTCGTCGAGCATCGAGGAGATGGCCGCCTCCATCCAGCAGGTCGCCGGGAATGCCGAGACGCTGGGCGCCGCGGTGAACCAGACCTCGGCCTCGATCGAAGAGATGGCGGCCTCAATCCAGCAGGTGGCGGGCAACGCCATGCAGGCCAATCAAAACGTCGAGAAGACGGTCGCCGCCGCCGTGGATGGCAGCAAGGCGGTTGAGCAGACGATCGCCGGCATGCAGCGGATCAACGCCGTGATGGAGGAGGTCGTCACCGTCATCCAGAACCTGGGCAAGTCCTCGGAAGAGATCGGAGCGATCATCGCGGTGATCGATGACATCGCCGAGCAGACCAACCTCCTGGCGCTCAACGCGGCGATCGAGGCGGCTCGGGCCGGCGAGCACGGCAGGGGCTTCGCGGTGGTCGCCGATGAAGTGCGCAAGCTCGCCGAGCGCTCGGCCAAGGCGACGGGTGAGATCGCTACGCTGATCAAGGGGATCCAACGGGAGACCGAGGCTGCGATCACCAGCACCAAGCAGGGCGAGGCGGCCATCCAGGAAGGGACCCAGCTGGCCCAAGGAGCGGGTAGCGCCATCCAGCTGATCGTCAAGGCGGCCGAGGAGACCGCCGTCGTCGGGGCGCAGATCGGCCAGGCCACGGGTGAGCAGGCCCATGCCGCGGCTCAGATCACCGAGGCGGTGGGGGCGATGAACCGCTTGACTCATGAGGTCATGGCGGCCACTCGCGAGCAGGCCAAGGGCTCCGAGCAGATCATCATGGCGGTGGAGACTATGAACCGCATGACCCAGCAGGTCACGGTGGCCACCACCGAGCAGAAGAAGGGCGGAGACCAGGTCGTCATGGCGGTCGAGAGCATCAACCGCTCGGCGCAGGAGACCTCCAACGCCACTGGGTTCGTCGCTCAGGCGGCAACCGACTTGCAGAACCAGGCCCATGCGCTCATGGAGGCGATTGCCTTCTTCAAGGATGGCCAGAGCCAAGACTCCGCTCGTACGCTCAATAGCACGATTCCTCAGGCTCCCGCCCTCATGGCTGGAAGGAGGTAGTCATGGCCGACATTCTGCAGCTGGTCAGCTTCAACCTGGGAGCTGAGGAGTTTGGGGTCGATATCGCCGCGGTCCAGGAGATCGTTCGCATGCCCGAGATCACCAAGGTTCCCCGTTCCCCCGACTTCGTGGAGGGAGTGGTCAACCTGCGGGGCAAGATCATCCCGGTGGTGGATCTCCGCAAGCGCTTCCGTTTGTCGGTCGGCGAGGCCACCAAGAGCACCCGGATCATCATCGTGACGGTCGCCAAGAGGACCGTGGGCATGATCGTCGATGCGGTCAGTGAGGTGCTGCGCCTGGATGTGGCGTCGGTCGAGCCCACCCCGGATATGGTGGCCACTCAGGTCGATAGCGCCTTCCTCAAGGGGATTGCCAAGCTTGAAGGTCGGCTGCTGATTCTTCTGGACCTCGACCTCATTCTCAACCAGGAAGAGGCCGGGGCCCTGGAGCATGTGTAGCATGCCCCTGTCTTGGGTCGAGGGCTCTCGCGTGGTGAAGCCCTCGGCCACGGATGATGAGGTCGCCGCGCTGATCCTGAGCAACCTCTCGCATGAGCTACGCACCCCCTTGAGTGTCATCATGGGAACGATCCCCCTATTCTCCGAGGAGATCGTGGGGCCGTTGAACGAGAAGCAACTCGGACTCATGCGGGCGATGGCGCACTCCGCGCAAACGCTGTCGACCATGGTGAACGACCTTCTGACCATGAGCGAGATTCAGGCCGGAAGGCTGCGGCTTACCATGCAGCCCATCGATTTTCCCCCGTTGGTCGCTCATGTCCTCAGAACCATGAGGCCGGTCGCGGAGGCGAGTGGCCAGACCTTGCTCGAGGAAGTGGATGATGAGCTACCGGCCTTCATGGGGGATGCCCAGCACCTCACCAAGGTGATGTTCAGCCTGGTCGGAAACGCCATCAGGTTCACTCCGGGGGGCGGCACGATCTGCGTTCAGGCCCAGGAGCGCGAGGGATCCATTCGCGTGGCGGTCTTGGATACGGGCATCGGGCTCGATTCGGGGGCCGAGCCCTTTATCTCGCGTCCCTTCGGGCGACTCAATCCCGGGAGAACTAGAGGTCTAGGGCTCGGCTTGCCAATCAGCAAGGCGCTTATCGAGGCGCATGGCGGAAGGGTTGGCGTCGAGAGCCGCAAGGGGCAGGGAAGTACCTTCTGGTTCACCTTGCCGCGGCCGGCGGCCGGATAAATCCAGCGGGTGGGTGTGGCGTCATGCGGAATCGGGCATGATGCCATCTGCCGGCTGGGGCAGCATGAAGAAGAAGGTGCTTCCCTTTCCGAGCTCGCTGCGAACCCCGATGCTTCCCCCATGTGCTTCGACCAGGGCCTTGCAGATCGAGAGCCCCAGCCCGAGCCCCCCTTTCTCCTGGCCCGCATCCAGCTGGCTGAAGCGCATGAAGAGGCGATCGAGATCCTCCGACGCGATGCCCATGCCGGTGTCCCGAACCTCAAGGCGCACGTTATCGCCCTCTTCCTGGGCCCAGACCTCGATCGTTCCGCCGGGCGAGGTGAATTTGAGGGCGTTCGCGATCAGGTTCACCAGGATCTGGCGGATCCGGTCCTCGTCGGCCCAGACGGCTCCCATGCTGGGAGAAACTTGGTTAATCAGGCGGATGGAGGCCTCTTCGGCACCCAGCGCCATGTCGAAGAGCAGATCCTCCACGAGCTGGACCATGCAGATCCAGCGCGGGAGGATCACCAGCTTTCCGGCTTGAAGCCGACTCATGTCGATGAGATCGTTCACCAGGTACTGCAGGGTAGCGGCCTGTCTCATGACGGTCCCGAGGAAGTGCGATTGCTCCTCGGTGACAGGGCCGACGAGTCCCTCCTCCAGTAATTCAGTCGCTCCGATGATCCCCGACAAGGGGGTCCGGAGCTCATGCGAGAGGAGGTTGAGCACATTTTCCTTGAGGGCATCCGCCTCCTTCAGCGCCTCGATCGTTCGCAGCTGATACCTCCCGGCGCGGATGCGATCCGAGACGTCCAAGGTGAGCACGAGGATGCCTCTGATCGTGCCTTGCGCGTCGGCTATCGGATGTAAGGTGATGTCCCAATGGGCTGAACCGAGGTCGCTTCCATCCAGCACCGAGAGGGGGAACGCCTTCGTTTGGATGCTTTTCCCGGTATCCAGCACCTGGCGCAAGGTCGGTACGAGCTGATGCTCGACCATCGGGAAGATCTCCGCAACGGAGCGGTCCAAGAGCTCGGCCATGCTCCGATTGATCGACGCGGCGAACGTGGGGTTCACCCGGCGCATGACGAGGTCGCGATCGAGGTAGCAGAGGCCTCCCGGGAGGTTCTGGAAGATGCCTTTGAGGAAGTTCCGCTCGTCGAGGAGGGTGCGGTGCGCCCGCCAGCATGCGCTGAGCCCCACGGCGAAAGCCGGCACGAGCGCCAGGCCGCCGAGTTCAAGGCCAGTGATCAATAAAGAGGTGGGCGTCATGAGGCTGGCCCTCCTCGGGCGATCCTGGTCGATTGAGGGGACCAGCCCCTCCGATCGAGGATGAATTCGTTGGGAGCATCACGGGGCAATGATGGAACATGCATGGGGATGTGCGCTTAGAAAGAAAGGTGGCGATGTCAGTATTTTATACCCGTAATCAAGGCAATACCGAAGCCTCCTTCGCTCAGAGCGGAGACCTGCTGAAGGGAGCTTCCGAAGAGGTAGGTAAGTGATGGGCCAGCGTTCCATCGAGAAGGTGCGTATCCTGGTGATCGAGGATGAGCGTGATCTGCGCAAGATCCTCGTGAAGTGGCTGACGGAATCCGGCTACGCCGTCCAGAGTGCCGGGGACGGCTTCCAAGCACTGCAGCTTGCGAAGCAGCAGCCGTTCGACATCGTCCTCACGGATCTCAAGCTGCCAGGACTGGACGGGCTTCAGCTCCTCAAACTCCTGAAGGATCGTGATCCATCGCTGATGGTCATCTTCCTCAGCGGCCAGGGTACGATTAATGATGCGATTGCTGCCCTGCGGGAGGGGCGGGCTTTTGATTTCATCCAGAAGCCGCTGCGTACCTTGCGGCAGCTCAATCTGACAATCGAGAAGGCGTTATTGAGGCGCCAGGCCGATCGGACGTTAGAGGTCAGTGGAGAGTTCACAGGCACGGCGCATCCGATTGACATGCTGAGCGCGCGGGAGCTCGAACTCGTGAGGTTGCTGGGCCAGGGGTACGAGACCAGGGCGATTGCCGAGTACTTGGGGCTCAGCGAGAAGACTATCCGTAACAACCTCACGCAGCTATACGAGAAGCTCGGCGTGAAGAACCGCGTGCAGGCGGTCCTCTTGTGCCTCCAGCAATCCTTGGCTTGAACTGAGCCCTGGCTTCGGCCAGATCCATTCGCGGGAGCATGCGGGGGTGGGACAATTGCCCCACCCCCGCATGCTCCCGCGAATGGCCGGGTGAGCCGGAGCGCGGGATCCGCAAGCCTCTCAGGCTTTCGTAGTCTTGTTTCTGTCCTGGCTAGATTCGCGTGGCGCGTCGGGACAAACTGCTCTGGAGTCTGCGTGAGGCAATGCCTAGAATTGATCGGAGAATGCCGTTGAGAAGGTCCGTGTGAGGTGCTAACCACGAATGTTCCTGGCTTTCAGCAAGCCGGGTCTATGGTCAGTTACCTTCCGCAGTTTGAAGCGTGGGCCCATTTCCTAGAGGGAAGATGATGAGGAGATCGAGCACGCGGCTGGGTTTCCTTCAAACGACGATAAGAGAACCCGTGAACGACAATTTGAGTACCGAACTGTACCGCAGCATTGCGCAGGCCGCCTGCGAAACGATCAGCCCGGAGGCAGGCTTGCTGAGATGTCTCGCACGCATCTGCGGCCTGATGAACTGGTCGATAGGTCATGCCTACCTTCCTATCAAGCGGCAGGATGTCTTGACCTCCGGCTCTCTATGGTTCCTTGCGGATCCGGTTCGCTTCCACGTGTTCAAGGAACATTCGGAAGCCCTCGAGTTCCCTGCCGGTCAAGGACTGGTCGGGGAGGTCTTTGCGCGGGGAGTTGCGACGATCCTGCCGGATCTCCGGAATGCCTCCGGATTTCTCAGGTCGGAGGCGGCAAGGCAGGTGGGGCTCAACTCGGCGGTGGCGATTCCCGTTAGGGATGGCACGACGGTCGTGGGGGTCATGGAGTTCTTTTCTAACGAGCCGTTGGGAGTCACCTCGGCGGAGATTGATATCATCGAACAGGCCGTGGCCCTGCTGGCAAGGGTCCTCACGCGGAAGCGCATGGAGTTCGAGATCTTCAAGCGAGCGGTCAAATCCGATGCGTTGACCTACTTGCCGAATCGCCGCAGCTTCTCGGAATCCCTGGATCAGGCGGTGCGCGACTCCAAGCGCTCAAAAAAGCAAGGAGCGGTGTTGTTCCTCGATCTTGATCGCTTCCAGGTCGTCAACGAGACGCTCGGTCATGACGGTGGCGATCGCCTGCTACGTGGAGTGGCGGACCGGCTGCTCGGATTCAGCCGTCAGTACGAGGGACTCGCGCGGCTCGGAGGAGACGAGTTCACCCTGCTTCTGCCGGAGGTGGAGGGGGTGGATGAGGTCGAACGCGCTGCGAGGTGCATCCTGGACGCCGTGGCGCAGCCTTTCGCCCTCGACGGACATGAGATTTACCTGACGACGAGCATCGGGGGCAGCCTCTTCCATGCCGATGGGGAGGACGCCGTGATGTTGATGAAGCATGCCAACATCGCTCTGTCGCAGGCCAAGAAGACCCAGAATTGCTTCCAGCTCTATCAACCTTCCATGCATGCCGCCACCTCGGATCGCCTGATCCTCGAGCATCACCTTCGGCGGGCCTTGGATAGCGACGAACTGGTCCTGCATTACCAGCCCCAAATCTGTCTGAGCAGTGGCGAGCTCGTCGGGGCCGAGGTGCTCGTGCGCTGGCAGCATCCGGAACTCGGGCTGGTGTCGCCCGGCAAGTTCATCCCGCTGGCCGAGGAGACGGGCCTCATCATTTCCATGACCGAGCAGATCCTCAGGCGGGCTTGCGACATGAGCCTCCGCTGGCAAGCCATGGGACTTCCTCCGATTCGCCTCGCGATTAACCTGTCGGGAAACCACTTCAAACGGGCGGACCTGGTTCATACCGTCTCCGAGGTCCTGGCGCAGACGGGGCTCTCGTCTCAATGGCTCGAACTCGAATTGACCGAGGGCATCTTGATGGAGAACGTGGAGTCGACCATCCGTACCCTGAACTCCCTCCGCGCCATGGGAATCCAGTTCGCCATCGATGATTTCGGGACCGGCTACTCGTCCCTCAACTACCTCAAGCGCTTCCCCCTGAGCGTGCTCAAGATCGATCAATCCTTCGTCCGGGGTATCGCGGAGTCCCGGGAGGATCGGACGATTATCGGCGCCATCATCGGCCTGGCTCACCGGCTCAACTTGAAGGTGGTGGCCGAGGGAGTCGAGACCGAGGAGCAGCGAGACTTCCTTCAGGAACAGGGGTGCGATTATGCCCAGGGCTACCTTTTCAGCCGCCCTGTCCCGAGCGCGCAGTTCGAGCAGCTGCTTGCCAGTGGCCAGCGATTCACGGGGGGCATTTCCCGGGCGAGCTGAGAGTCCGAGATCGGGGCTCCGGCCTCGGGCGCGTCTCCCTGCCTCCTGAAGTGTTACGATCGGCGAGGTATAATGGAAAGCGATTGCGTCCGAGTCGAGCCTGCCGATGGAATCGGGGGGCATCCGACGGCACTTGAGGCGGGGGCGCTTTGATAAGACAAACAACACCAGCGAAGACCAGCCTCTTGGTGGTCGAGGACGATCCCGACCAGCGCCAAATTCTCGACCTCTGGCTGTCTCAATCGGGCTATGCCCTCAAGTTGGCCAGGGACGGCTTCGAGGCCTTGGCCCTCGTCAAGCAGCACTCGTTCGACGTGGTCATCACGGATCTCAAGCTACCGGGACTGGATGGCCTCCAGTTGCTGGGCCTCCTCAAGGACCTCGATCCCTCCCTGGTCGTCATTTTCCTGAGCGGACAGGGCACCATGGACGATGCGATTGCCGCGCTGCGCGAGGGACGGGCCTACGACTACCTTCAGAAGCCCGTGCGCAACCTCCGACAGCTCAACCTGGTCATCGAGAAGGCCCTGCTGACACGCCGGTCGTCACCACCCACGGATGCCGGTTGTGACTGCCATGACGCGCCGATCATGCTCGAAACGCTTTCCGCGAGGGAGCTCGAGCTTGCGAGGTTGTTGGCGAAGGGGTGCGAGACCCGGGCGATCGCCCAACGCCTGGGGGTGAGCGAGAAGACCGTGCGAAACAATCTCTCGCAACTCTACGAGAAGCTCGGCGTCAAGAACCGGACTCAGGCGGTCTTGGCGTGTTTGCGGCACCATCTGATCTAGGGGCTGCGAGCTTCGACGCGCAGGAGCTTGAACTCGGAGGCGTGTCGGCCTTAGCTCGATTACGACTCATACACCCCAAGAGGACGAATCATCAAGTAATCAAGCGACGGACGGGACATTTGTCCCGTCCGTCGCTTGATTACTTCGACCTGACGCTCCATTCCGCTTGATGGCGGGCGCCGAGGGACCGGGAATCATCGCGTTTTCTGGCGGTAGGCACCCGTCAAGAGCCGCATGTAGACCGGCCCTTCGGATCGGGGCATCTTGCTCTGGTTTCGAGGGCACGTCGTGGCACATGCTAGCGAGGAAGTCCAAACCTGGCGGATTTCAGGCCTTACCACGTCGTTGCCATGTATGCCGACAGGCGCTGGCAGCCCCATGACGGTCGTCAAGAAGGAGAATGCATGCGATTCACCATCGGGTCGAAGTTGCTGGCTGGTTTTGCCAGCGTGCTGGTCTTAATGACCTTCCTCGGAGTCTTCTCGATCGTCAAGCTCGGTGAGTTCAATGCCTTGCTTGAGGATATGTACGTGAATCAGGCGCGCGGCATCATCATGATCGAAGAGGCGAACATCACCAGCATCGCCCGGGCGCGCGCGGTCCGGGACTTGGTTCTAGCCACCGATTCCTCTGATATCGAGCGGCAACTCGAGGCCGCTAATCGCCTGGGCTCAGAGCTCGATCAACAGCTCGGGGAGTACGTCCCCATGGCCAATACGGATGAGGCGCGGCAGGCCATGAAGGAGGCCCAGGCGGCGGCAGCGGAGTATAAGATCGTCCAGGAACGGATCGTCGCAGTGGCCCGCCAGAACCAGGATGTGGCCGCGACCCGGGAGATCAAGAATGCTCGTGCCATCACCGATCGCCTGGATGGAAGCATCTCCAAGCTCGTGACGATCAAGGCTGACCAAGCCAAGGTGAAGAGCGAAACCAGCACCATGGCCTATAATCAGGTCCGCGCCCTGACCATCGGCTTATTGCTGTTCGCGCTGGTCCTCGGAGTGGGTATCGCTCTCTTTCTCTCCCGTCAGATCTCGAAGGGCCTGCAGACCGTGGCCCAGGCCGCAGAGGGCCTGGCCGAGGGGAACCTGAACCAGCGCGTCTCCATCACGACCAACGACGAGCTAGGGGACATGGCCAAGAGCTTCCAGAAGATGATTGATAACCTTCGCAACATCGTATCCCAGGTGCGCAGGGTTTCCAGCTCGGTGGCGGCGGGGGCCGATCAGATCTCCTCAAGCTCAGAGCAGATGGCTCAATCGGCCCAGTCCCAGGCGTCGGCGGTCGAGGAGACCTCCAGCTCGATGGAGGAGATGGCCGCGTCGATCACCCAGGTTTCGGGCAACGCCCAGGCCCTGGGTGCAGCGGTCGAAGAGACCTCCAGCAGCATCGAGGAGATGGCTGCCTCGGTCCAGCAGGTCGCCGGCAACGCCGAGGCCCTGGGCGCCGCCGTGAACCAGACCTCCGCCAGCATCGAGGAGCTGGCGGCCAGCATCCAGCAGGTGGCCGGCAACACCATGCAGGCCAACGAGAACGTCCAGAAGACGGTCGCTGCCGCTGCGGATGGCAACGATGCCGTGGAGCGCACCATCGCTGGCATGCAGCGGATCAATGCGGTCATGGATGAGGTCATGACCGTGATCCAGAACCTGGGCAAGTCTTCGGAAGAGATCGGAGCGATCATCGCGGTGATCGACGATATCGCCGAGCAGACCAACCTGCTGGCCCTGAACGCGGCCATCGAGGCGGCGCGGGCCGGAGAGCACGGCCGCGGCTTCGCGGTGGTCGCCGACGAGGTCCGCAAGCTCGCGGAGCGCTCGGCCAAGGCCACGGGCGAGATCGCCACCTTGATCAAGGGGATTCAAAGGGAGACCGAGCAGGCCATCAACAGTACGCGTCAGGGGGAGGCAGCCATCCAGGAAGGCACCCAGCTGGCGCAAGGAGCGGGTAACGCCATCCAGCTGATCGTCGCGGCCGCTGAGCAAACCTCCGTCGTCGGAGCTCAGATCGGTCAGGCCACCAGCGAGCAGAGCCGGGCCGCCGCCCAAATCACCGAGGCGGTCGGCGCCATGAACCGGCTGACTCACGAGGTCATGGCGGCCACCCGCGAGCAGGCCAAGGGCTCCGTGCAGATCATCACGGCGGTGGAGACCATGAACCGCATGACCCAGCAGGTCTCGGTGGCCACCACCGAGCAGAAGAAGGGCGGAGACCAGGTCGTCATGGCGGTGGAGAGCATCAACCGCTCGGCCCAGGAGACGGCCAACGCCACCGGGTTCGTCGCTCAGGCGGCGACCGACCTGCAGAACCAGGCCCATGCGCTCATGGAGGCGATCGCCTTCTTCAAGGATGGCCAGAGCCATGACGCGGCGCGAACCCTCAGCAAATCTGTCGCTCAGGCTCCCGTCTTGTCGGCAGGAGGGAAGTAGGGATGGCCGAGATTTTGCAACTGGTCAGCTTCAACCTGGGCCCCGAGGAGTTCGGGGTGGACATCGCGGCGGTGCAAGAGATTGTCCGCATGCCCGAGATCACCAAGGTCCCTCGCTCCCCTGAATTCGTGGAGGGAGTGGTCAACCTGCGCGGCAAGATCATCCCGGTGGTGGATCTCCGCAAGCGCTTCCGTTTACCGGTCGGCGAGGCTACCAAGAGCACCCGGATCATCATCGTGACGGTCGCCAAGAGGACCGTCGGCATGATCGTCGATGCGGTCAGTGAGGTGCTTCGCCTGGATGCTGCGTCGGTCGAACCCACCCCGGAGATGGTGACCACCGATATCGACAGCAGCTTCCTCAAGGGTATCGCCAAGCTGGAAAGCAGGTTGCTGATCCTCCTGGACCTCGACCTCATCCTCAACCAAGAAGACGCCGGGACGCTCGTGCGCAGCTAGCGCTCACGTGACAAGGATCGTTTGGCCACGAGCCAAACGATCCTTCCGTTTCCGACACGTAGACCAGGAAACCTTGAGTCATCTCATTTATAGCCGCGTCCCAGGTTCGGTATACTACGGATGGAGCACGATCCGGATTAGGGTTCAACGATGGACGGAAAGTTAATGCTTCAGCCGGCGCCAAGAACCGTGAAGCTACTGCTGGTCGAGGACGATGCCGATCAGCGCGATCTCCTCGAGTTCTGGTTGTCGAAGTCAGGGTACTGCGTGACGATCGCCAGGGACGGCTTTGAGGCTCTGGCCATCACGCGCGAGCAGGCGTTCGACATCATCCTCACGGACCTGCGGCTGCCAGGATTGAACGGGCTGCAACTGCTCAAACTCGTCAAGGAACATGATCCCTCGGTGCTGGTCATCTTCTTGAGCGCGCATGGCACGATGGAAGATGCGATCGCCGCGCTACGGGAATGGGGAGCTTTCGATTTTCTCCATAAGCCGCTGCACAACTTCAGGCAGCTCAACCTGGTGATCGAGAAGGCCTTGCTGCAGCGCCAAGCTTCACAGGTGGTGGGTTCTTCTTGCGACTGCCAGGAAGAAGCCTGTCCGATCGATGTTTTGTCCGCCCGGGAGCTCGAACTGGCGAGACTCCTTGTCAAGGGCTGCGGAACCAAGGCGATCGCCGGGCACCTGGGCCTGAGCGAAAAGACCGTCCGCAACAAGCTCTCGCAACTCTACGAGAAGCTGGGTGTCAAGAACCGCTCCCAGGCGATGCTCATGTGCCTGAATTACCGCTTGCATTGATCGACCTCGGCTCCGCTGGGGCATCGGCTTCGCGTCGCTAGCGGCCGCAGCTAGCGCGTCGGAAATCAGGCGAGCCTTAATCACGCGGCGAGCCCCCCGTCCCGCGAGGGACGGGGGGCTCGGTGTTTCAGCGATGGCTGGCCGATTTAGTGGTGCTTGGCCGTTTCAGCCCACCGGATGGCCGAGATGGGGCCGAAGGCGGGATAACCCTTGCCAGGCTCGTTCGCGAAGAAGTAACCTTCGAGGAGCTTGTAGACATGCTCGGGCTCGAACGTGGCCACCTTGATCGAAGGCAGGGCGCGACGGTCGGCGCGGTTGTCGTCCCAGCCCCAGAGCGGGCCGAAGCCGACGATGGGCAGGGGCAGGGTGGGCTTGGAGTGTCCCTTGGAGCAGGCGGCAGTGTCGTAGGCCACGAGGTCGAGCCCGTCAGCGATGTTGGTCTCCAGCTCGGCCTTGCAGCCGCAGCGCAGACCCACCAGCATCTTTTTGGTTTGGAGAGCGTTTGCCATGGATTCGGATTTCCTTTTTGCGAATGCGAAGCACATCTGGGCCCGCTGGCCCAACGGGGCGCTCGTCGCCATTATACTACGGTTTCGGCAGGAATCGGCGCCTCATGGGGCCAGGGTCGCCCTTGCGCAATGGACGCCAAGACGGCATAATGCCTGGATTGTGGCATGATATGAGGTTTCCGCGTTGAACGCTTCCTTCCTATTGAATTTCGCCACCTCCGGCTTCAGCTTCCTGGTCGCCCTGCTGCTGGTTCTGGGCGGGCTGCAGGTGGCCTACTTCGTCATCAGCGGGGGGCTGAAGGGCACGCGGTTCTACTACCGGGCCCGCATCAACGATGCCAACCCGGCGGTGCGGGCCTCCGTGATCCGTACGCTGGCGGCTCGCGGAGACGCCATGGCCCTGGAGTTCCTCTTGCAGGCGGTCGCAGACCACGAGCCCAACAACCGCCTCACCGCCATCGAGGGCATGCGGCGCTACTCGGAGCCCGCGGTCCAGGACGCCCTGATCGTGCTGGCCGCCGATCCGCACGCGGTCGTTCGCAGGGCCGCGACCGCGGCCCTGGGGCGGTTCCAGTCCCCGCAGGCGGTTGAAGCTCTCGTCAAGCGCATGGCGGATACGGTTCCAGCCGTCCAGATTGCGGCCATCCAGGGCCTCAAGGTGGCCCAGGATCCGGGCACCATCGAGGCGATCGCCCGGGCGCTCTCCAGCCAGGACAAGGACGTGGTGAGGCAGGCCCAGGAGGCGCTGCTGCCGTTCGGGATCCCGGTGATCGACCGCCTGGGGGCCATGCTTCCCGAGGTCGGCGCGGCGGCGCCGGCGTTCATCCGGGTCATGACGCAGCTCGACCGCGAGCTGGCTTGCCAGGCGATCGCCAAGGTCCTGCCGGACATGCGCCACACCCAGGCGATCTCCGAGGCGGTCCAGCTGCTCGTGCGCAACCAGCAGCCGGGTCTGGTTCCGCTGCTGGCCCAGCTGATGGACGTTCCAGATTACCCGTCGCATGAGCTGGTGATCCACAGCTTCGTCAAGCTCCATGACCCGGATTCCATCGTGCCGCTCTGCCGCCACCTGCGTTCGGCGCGCTTCCGCTCGGGGGTGATCGCGGCGCTGGAGACCCTGGCTCCGGTCTTCGGCCGGGAGATGATCGCGCCCTTGAGCGAGGCGATGCGCGACCCGGAACGGGCCGTTCGCAAGGCGGCCTCTCATTTGCTCGGGAAAGTCGGCGGCTCCTTCATGGTCGACGCGGCGCTGGTCATGCTCTGGGGCGAGCGTGCCGCCGAGCGCCGGGCCTTCCTCGAACGCCACCTGGGCTACACCTTGCACCGGCTGGCCACCTATCATGAGGCCGCACTATCACTGGATCGCCTGATGACCAGCACCATGGGCGAGGAGGGCCTGCGCGCCATCGACGAGCTGGAGAGCCTGATGATCATGATCTACGGGGACGCCCTGCGCGGGGTCCTGATCAACGAGCATGCGCAGCTGATCCTCAAGGACCGGCGCACGCTTTATCCGGTGCGCCCGGAGCACCTCAACCCGCTGGCCGCGGACCTGCTCGACTTCGCCGCCAACATGGCCGAGGGCGACCGCTTCCGCCTGACCACCTCCTAGAAAGGGAACGCCATGGCCACTCCCAAGCACCACCTCTTCATTTGCACCAACACGCGCCCCCCCGGCAACCCCAAGGGATCCTGCGGCGAGAAGGGGGCGGGGGACATCTTCACCGCCTTCAAGTCCCGGATTCACGCCCGGAACTTGCACGGCACGGTGATGGCCAACTCCTCGAACTGCCTGAAGCCTTGCCAGTGGGGCCCCAACGTCGTGATCTACCCCGAGGGGACCTGGTACTCCGGCGTCACCCTGGACGATGTCGACGCCATCCTCGACGCCACGGTCGAGGGCGCGATCGTGGAGCGCCTGAAGATGCCGAGCGAGGCCGAAGAGGCCTTCCCCAAGCCGCGCCCTACTGCCCCCGAAGAATCGCCCAATTCTTAACCAGATCTTAACCTCATGCGGAGGGTTTCGCGGTATAGTGGGTTCTAGAGCAGGCAAGCAAGCCTGCAAACCCTGTCACAGGGCGGATTCGCGCCCTGATGATGCGCTCGAAGGGAATCCTCGTCACGTCGCCGCCTCCCTTCAGCTCTTGAGAGCCTTCTTTTCCGATCGCCGCCTCTTCGCCACACCACTTTTGCACGCTCTCAAGCCCACCGGTGATCTTCTGGATCACCGGTATTTTTTTGGCCGTGGCCGGCCCGCGGCGGGGGCGGTTTGCGCTGTGCTACCATGGGAGCGTTTCGCCTCGACTTGCAGGAAGCGCTCATGACCGACCAATCGACTCTTCGCACCCGCCTCACCGACCTCTTCGGCATCCGCTATCCCATCATCCAGGCCGGCATGATCTGGGTCTCGGGCGGCAAGCTCGCCGCGGCGGTCTCCAACGCCGGCGGCCTGGGCCTGGTGGGGGCCGGCTCGATGCGCCCCGACACCTTCCGCGAGCAGCTTCGCAAGGCCAAGAGCCTCACCAACAAGCCCTTCGGCGTGAACATGCCGCTCTTTTACAAGTACACGGACGAGTGGGTGGCGATCGCCCTCGAAGAGGGCGTGCGCATCTTCTTCATGTCCGGCGGCAGCCCGACCAAGTACACCGCCATGCTCAAGGAGCGCGGCTGCACGGTCGTCCAGGTGGTGGCATCGGCCAAGCACGCCGTGAAGTCCCAGGCGGCTGGCTGCGACGCGGTGGTGGCCGAGGGCTTCGAGGCCGGAGGCCATAACAGCCCCGACGAGACCACCACCATGGTCCTGGTGCCCCAGGTCGTGGATGCCGTCACCATCCCCGTGATCGCCGCGGGAGGCATCGGCGACGGCCGCGCCATGGCCGCCGCCTTCGCGCTGGGCGCCGACGGGGTCCAGGTGGGCACGCGCTTCGCCGCCACGACCGAGTCGTCGGCGCACCAGGCCTTCAAGGAGGCCATCGTGAGCGCCGATGAGGGCCAGACCCGCCTCGTCATGAAGAAGGTCATCCCGGTCCGGCTGCTGGTGAACGCGTTCGCTAAGCAGGTCATGGAGGCCGAGGCCCGCGGCGCCACCAAGGAGGAGCTCTCCGAGCTGCTGGGCTCCGGGCGCGCGCGCCTCGCCATCCACGAGGGGAACCTCGACGAGGGCGAGATCGAGGTCGGGCAGGTCAGCGGCCTCATCCGCGACATCCGGCCCGCCGGCGACGTGCTCCGCGCCATGCTCGACGAGTACGCGGCCGCCGTGAAGCGCCTTCCCAGCGTTTAGCCCCAAGCAAAGCCCCCCGCGCCGGCATCGGCGCGGGGGGCTTTGCTTGGGTTCCGGCTTACTTCGTGACGACGGTCGCGTCGAAGACCCGGCCGCCCTGGTCGATGGCCTGGATGGAGATCTGCCGGTCCTCCACCTTGACGCCCATGAAGTGGTGGATGCTCTCGGAGTACGCGGTCCGCGCGTTCTTGCCGACCGGGCGAAGATCCGTGCCGCCGCCGCCCGTCACGATGTAGGTGATGGGGCGACCGGCGTTCCCGTCGATCCGCATGGGCTTGATGCGCTCGTAGTTGTGCTCGTGTCCGGCGAAGACCACGTCCACCCCGTATTGCTCGAAGAGCGGGACGAGGTGCTCCTGGACCCCCTTGTCGTCCCCGTGCTGGCCCGCCGAGAAGGGCGGGTGATGGAAGAAGACGATCTTCCACTTCGCCGTGGAGCCCTCGAGGGCGGCCTTCACCCAGCGGTACTGGGGCAGGATCTTGGTGAACGCCTGGTTCGAGTCCAGCCCGAAGAAGTCCACGTCGCCGTACGAGAACTGGTAGTAGCGCGACGCGGCCTCGACGTTGCCGGTGGGAAGCTCGAAGAAGCGGAAGTAGGGCT
The DNA here is from genome assembly GCA_036676455.1 of Candidatus Sericytochromatia bacterium. Classification (GTDB taxonomy): domain Bacteria; phylum Cyanobacteriota; class Sericytochromatia; order S15B-MN24; family UBA4093; genus UBA4093. The sequence continues at coordinate 38,156 of JAKFCW010000082.1, read as the reverse complement.
TGCCGAGCCAGGTCAGGATGTCGTGGTTGCCCAAGGTCGGGAAGAAGACCTGGTCGTCGATCAGGTCCTGGTAGGGCTGGAAGTACTTGGGCAGGTAGTCGCCCTCGGCCCCGCGGAAGTAGACGATGTCGCCGGTCAAGAGGGTGAACTCGGGATCGTACTTGGCCAGTTGCTTGGCGATCGCGAACTGCTCGGGCGTGCCCTTGCCCATGTCGCCCATGACGCCGAAGGTGAAGCCGTTCTGGCCGCGCGGCCGCGCCGTGACGAACTCGCTGGTCCAGATGCTGCGGCCCTCCTGGGTGACGGAGTAGCGGTAGGTCTTGCCTGCATGGAGGCCCGTGAGGCGGATCCGGTGGTCCTGAACGGCCGCGGGCTCCGTGAGGCGCTGGGTTTGGCCGTCGGGCCCCGTCACCGTGACCTCGCCGACGCCCTTCTTGGCGCTGCGCCAGAGGATGGTGATCCCGTCGGTCGTGACGTTCTGGAGGTAGGGACGGATCTCGGCGTTGGCAGGCAGCGCGGTCGCTTCGGCCGAGGATGCCGCCGAGGCTTCGGTCTTGGCGAGGTGTGAGCCGCTCCCCGAGAGGCTCTGACACCCACTCACCAGGAGCAGCGAGACTCCCAGGGCAAGGGCGAGCGGCTTGCGGGGCGCTAGGCTATCGAACATCTCTACCTCCGTGACACGGCCTTCGACGGCATGGAACATGCAACCATGACGTTATCTGTCCCCCGGGGCCGATCCTTGCCTGCGCCTTGAAAGTGCTTGAGGCGGGGACGGCAGAGCGGGTATAATGAAACCAGGTTATCCAATGCGATCCCCTGGAGGTCCCGTTCATGGTCATTGTTTCCCCCGAAGCGAAGGAAAAGCTTCAAGAGGCCCTCGCGGCCCAGTCGCGCACCGACCTCGCCCTGCGGGTCTTCGTGAAGCCCGGTGGTGGTTGCTCCGGCTTCAACTACGGCATGGGCCTCGACGAGGCCAAGGCGAACGACCAGGAATACCAGGTCGACGGCCTGCGCATCGTCATCGATCCCTTCAGCGCCCAGCACCTCGAGGGGGCCGAGATTGGCTTCAAGAATGAGCCGATGGGCGGTGGCTTCACGATCTCCAACCCCAACGCGGCGTCGGGCTGCGGCTGCGGTTCGTCCCGTCCCAAGGAAGAGGCTCCGGCCAAGTCCCACGGCGGCTGTGGGTGCGGCTCCGGCGGCTGCTGCTAAGCCAGGACCCAGCAATAAGAGAGAGGACCGCCCTTACGGACGGTCCTCTTCTTGCTTCCAGAGCTCCCAGCCCGTGACGGCCGGGGACGTCTCCTTCTCGGTTTCGTCCTTGCTCACGTCCTTGTCGTCTGCCTCGGCATCCTCGTCGGCCGCTCCCAACTTGCGGAGCCGATCCGACTGCTCGGAGAGCTCCGGGACCAGCTTCTCAAGGGACGACAGCCACTCGGAGACATCCTTGCTGCGCTGCTCCAGCTTGTAGATCATGGTCTTGGCCTGGCTGATCTCGGGAGCCCGATCGCGCGTGGCTTCTGCCACGCCTCGCATGAAGTCCATGGCATGGGCCTGCGAGGCGAGCAAGGGATCGAGCGTATCGCGGAACTGCCCCAGGGCTTCCATCGCCGCTTGCGGATCCGACTCGAGGGCCCTGGTGAAGGCCGCTTCGTCGAGGGTGAGGCGTCCTTTGTCAACCTTGACCCCCACGGCGGCAAGCTCCTTGTCTTGCTGCAACATGCTCGCGATGGTGCGACCGAAGGCCCGCATCCCCCCGTTAGCTTGCTCCTGCGAGCGCTCGTCCAGGGCGGAGAGGTAAGCGTTCGTCAATCGCGTCCACTCCCTGGCCTGGCCGGAAAGGTGAGCGCTCTCTTCGGTCGTCAGCCCGCTCGTTCCCTCGCCGGATGCGCTGCCGGTCGGTCTAGCGCTGCTTGCCGCAGCCGTCGACGAGGCGGAGCCCGTCGAAAAGGAACCGGTCGAGCCCGTGGTCGTGGTGATGGTTTCCGTGGTCTCGCGCCCGGAGGCCTGCGCTCCCGCCACGAACCCGACCTCGCGGTCGTTGTCGCGGTCGCCGTCGGAATCGGCGCTCAGGGCGTCGATCCGGATGGTCGCGTCCGGGCCTTGTCCCGTCGAGGTCAGCTTGAGCCGCCCGTCTTCGACCGTGGCGCGAACCGTCTGGTTGGTTTCGTTGATCCGCTCGGCGAGGAAGCGGGCCGCCGAGCCGGCATCGTGGTCGCCGTTGTCGATCGTGCCGAACACGGTCTCGATGCCGTTGATGGTGATCCGGCCGAAGTCGGTGATGCCGGGATTGCCAGGCGTGCCGGGCTGCGCGTCGCTGCCGCGGGCCAGGGTGCCGGCAGTAAAGCCGTTGCTGCCGTCGTTGGAGCTCTTGCGGTCGGTGCCGCGCGTGACGGCGTCGACGCGGATGGCCGAGTCGAGGCCGCTAGCGAGCGTGGTCAGCACCAGCCGCTCGCCCTGGATCGAGGCTTCCAGCTTGCCGGCATGGTCCTCGTTCAGGCGCGTCTTCATGAACTCCAGCGCGTCCTGGAGGCTGGCGTACGTCTTGGTGCCGAAGCTCGTGCGGACGCCGTTGATCGTGACCTCGCCGAGGTCGGTCGCGCTCTCGCTGCCGCGGTCGAAGTCGTTCTTCTGGAAGCCGATCGATCCCTTGTCGGTGCTGGCCTTCTTCACGTCGTCGATCATGATGCGACCGCCGCTGCCCGCGACCGTGGCCCTGAGCACGAGGCGCTGCCGGTCAGCGTCATCGACCGAGGCCACGACGCCCGTTTGATCCTGGAACTCGTTGATCCGCGCGGCCAGGAACTTGGCGGCATCCTCGACCGAGGACCCCTTGAAGGCATCGAACGTGATGCTCGTTCCGTTGATCTCCATGCTGCCGAAGCGGGTGATGCCGTCCTTGTCCTTGTCGTTGTCAATCTGGACCTTGGCGCCGCGAAGTTCGGCGGTCGAGACGGCATCGGGGCTCAGGGCGACGGCGCCGGTGACCAGGGTGGCATGGGTGGCGGGCTGGCCGGCTTCGCCGGGGGTTCCGGGCGTGAGGGCGATCGCCTGCTCGGAGAGCATGGTCGCGGAGTGCAAGACCGTGCGCGTCGTCGTGGTGGTCGACGTGCCGGGCGAGGTCGGCGCCGTGCCGCCGGCGCCTGGGCTGGAGCCTGAGGTCGGTGCCGTGGGGGAGCCCAACGAAGATCCCGTAGCGCCCGGCGTCAAGGCGAGGGACAGGGCGCCGAGGCCGAGCGCCGGGCTTCCCAGCGAGGCCGGGGTGCTGAATTGCTTGAGGGCGGTTCGCAGCGCGGTGATGCGCTCGCCCAGACCCTCGTAGCGCTCGGCGCGGGCCATGAGCTGGCTGCGCAGGACCGGAGTGGAGTGCGCGAGGGGCGGATTGAGGCGGCGCGCCAGGGGAGCGCGCGCCTGAGGCATGCCTTGGGAGGTTTCTGCTTGTTCCACGGCCCCTTGCCGCGTCATCAGGGCCAGGGTCGCATACGGGTTACGAGGCAAGTTGGCTTGTATCAGCATCACGACCTCCTGCGCTGGATCAGCTTGAGCCGCAGCGGGCAGACGAGGGGCATCTTGGGTAGTTTACTGCTTAGCAAGCCTTAATCACCATTTGCAATGCGTCAAGATGTCGTGAGGTCATCGTTAGGTCAAATCGGAGGCTTCGGTCATTTTGGCCGTTTGCCGACGTTCTGGGGGTATACTAGAGAACAACCGTTGGTTTCGCCCCTAGAGGAGAGATGGGATGCTCGTGGTCATGCAGCAGGATGCCGGTTCGGAAGAGATACAGCGCGTGGTGGGGGTCATCGAGGAGATGGGTTACCAGGCGCGCCCTATTCCCGGGGAGCAGCGAATGGCGATCGGAGTGGTCGGCAACGACGGTCCGGTCGACGGCTCGCGGGTCGCGGGGCTTCCCGGCGTCCAGGAGGTCATCAGCGTCTCGTCGCCTTACAAGCTGGTCAGCCGCGAGTGGAAGAAGGCGGACACGATGATCCCGCTCTTCAACGGCACGGTGATCGGCGGGGCCGAAACCGTGGTGATGGCCGGCCCCTGCGGGGTCGAGAGCGAGGCTCAGCTCATGGAGACCGCCGAGGCCGTCGCGCGCTCGGGAGCCACCGTGTTGCGAGGCGGAGCGTTCAAGCCTCGCACCAGCCCCTACTCGTACCAGGGCCTGGGCATCGAGGGGCTCAAGCTACTCGCCAAGGCGCGCGATCGCTACGGCCTGGCGATCATCACCGAGGCCATCGACCTGGAGAGCCTCGATGCGGTCGAGGAGTACGCGGACATCATCCAGATCGGCGCGCGCAACATGCAGAACTTCTCGCTCCTGAAGCGGGCGGGGCGTGCCCGCAAGCCCGTCATGCTCAAGCGCGGCCTCTCGGCCACCCTCAAGGAGTGGTTGCTCGCCGCCGAGTACATCCTCGCCGAGGGCAACGAGCAGGTCATCATGTGCGAGCGTGGCGTGCGGTCCTTCGAGACCTACACCCGCAACATGGTGGACATCAACGCGATTCCGGTCATCAAGCAGCTCTCTCACCTGCCCATCGTGGCCGATCCCTCCCACGGCACCGGCCGCCGCGAGCTGGTCATGCCGATCGCCCGGGCGGCGGTGGCTGCCGGCGCCGACGGCATCATCGTCGAGGTCCATCGCGATCCGGCCCAGGCCAAGTCTGATGGGCCGCAGAGCCTGTATCCGGAGCAGTTCCGGACGATGATGGGCGAGCTCGACCGGATCTCGGCCGTCATGGGCAAGCCGCTCACGTCGGCGTTGACGATCGTCTAGTCATTGAACAAAGAGCGGGACCCGCGCGGGTCCCGCTCTTCGCTTTTCAGGGGCGTCCCATGTAGACGCGCTTCGGATAGCGGGTCCTGGGGCCGACGACCTGAGCGAGGGTCTGGGGAGTGACGTAGCGCGCGGAGATCACCTCGGCGTTCCTGACCTCGACGGCCAGGGCGCGCTTGCCCCCCACGTTGCGCATGTAGAGATGCCCCCCGCCGCCCTGCCAGATCTGCGCGGGGCTTTCCAGCACGCGCTGCAACTCGTCGAGCCCGATCTCGGGAAGCTCGGTGTAGATGCGGGTCCAGCCCTCCCCGCCGGGGCCCGCTTTTCCCTCCTTCAGCACGATCAGATCGCCGAAGGTCGGGTGGGGCGGCATGTAGCGCGCGATCACCCCGGGCTCCGGAGCCGACATTCCGGCGGTGGATTCCGTCCTGCTGGTGGGGGAGGGTCGGGGGGGCTGCTTTTCGGCTGCTGCCTGCACGGCGGGCGGCTGCTGGGGTGCGGGACGAGCGGGAAGCAGGGGCTTGAGGGCGATCGCCACCTGCCGGTATGGCGCTCGATTCTCTCCCACGATGAGCAGGCCGGCGTCCTCTTCCGGGGAAACCGCGAAGGCCAGCGTGGCCGCCGTGCGAGCGGTCTTCAGCCCCTTGAGGGTGAAGGTCCGGCGCGGCAGGCTCGCGGTGGCGCCGGGGGTATGCGTGAAGGCCTCCGGATCGTCGTGGTTCGCCTCGTGGTGCAGGAAGAGGTCCGGACTGCCGGTGCGGTTCTCGATCTGCGCCTTCACGACGAATCCGCTGCTGGTCCAGCCAATCGACTCCACGCTCAGCCGGAAATCCAGGTTCTCGGCGGCGCCCTGGGCAGCCCAAGCGGGCGAACTGAGCAGCAGCGTGGCTCCCAGTGCGATCGCCCAGCGGGGGTATGCCATTTTCGCCTCCTTCGGCCCGTTCCTGCAGGGATTCATGAGCAGTATACCCGGGTCGAGCGCGGGGCTGAAGCGCCGGCGGGAGGCGGAGTGCTATCATGGCGCTCGGAGCCCCCGGGGGCGTGAGCCGCGTGGGACTCCGTCAAGGAGGCAGAGCCGTGCAAGAATTCCGTCACTTCGCCGAGGAGGTCGCCCGCAAGGCCGGCGCCATCCTGCGCGAGCACCAAGGTAAGATCCAGCGCATCGAGTACAAGGGGGACATCGATCTCGTGACCGAGGTCGATAGGATGAGCGAGGCCCTCATCCGCGAGGAGATCGCTGAGCGCTACCCCGACCACGACGTCCTGGGCGAGGAGGAAGGCCTGAAGTCCTCGTCGTCGCGCTATCGCTGGATCGTCGATCCGGTCGACGGCACCACCAACTACGCCCACGGCTTCCCTTACTACTGCGTCTCCATCGCGCTCTCCCTGGACGGCGAAGTCATCGCGGGAGCCGTCTATCACCCCATCTGGGACGAGCTGTACTCCGCTGCGAGGGGGCATGGCGCGACCCTCAACGGGAACCCGATCCGCGTCTCGTCGGTCGATGAATTGAAGAAGGGCCTCCTCACCACGGGCTTCCCCTACGACGTCATTCAATCCGGCAGCAACTTCGCCTACTTCAAGACCATGCTCCAGCAAAGCCAGGGGGTCCGGCGCGCGGGCTCCGCAGCCCTGGACCTCTGTCAGGTTGCCTGCGGCCGCTATGAGGCCTTCTGGGAACCCGGTCTCTCCGCCTGGGACGTCGCCGCCGGCGCGCTCATCGTTCAGGAGGCCGGAGGCGCGGTTTCGGACTACCGCGGCAACGCCTTCGACCCTTACGCCCGTGAGATCCTGGCCAGTAACGGTCGCCTGCATGCCGCTATCCAAGCGGTTTTCGCCGGGGTGTAGCTTCGAGCTGGGCCGGGTAAGGATCGGAAGCGTCATCTGTAGGAAGGTAGGATCCGTGAACCGTCGACTACCCCATCTGTTGCTGGCAAGCACCCTCGTGCTGACTGCTCCGTTCGGCATGGGCATGGCCCGCGTCGACATCCCCGCTATGCAGGGCCGCCTCGCCTTCCAGTTCAAGAACTACTCCGAAGCCGCCCGCCACTGGGAGAACGCCTCCACGCGCGACCCGGCGCTCGCGCTCGATCTGGGCCGCGCCTACTACCACATGGGCAACCGCGAGAAGGCGCTGAGCGCGTGGCAGCAGGCTTCCCGCTTGCCCTCCGTCGGCTCTGCCGCCCGCTCCGAGATCGCCTCCGACGCGCAGCGCAGCGCCGCCTTTGAGGCCGTCATGGCCGACTATCGCCTCAAGATCGCCGCCGGCGACGAGGAGGGCTGGGAGGACCTGCGCGCTCGCTTCGTCGCCCTGGAGGAGACGCTGGAGGGCTCCCCGTACGCGCGCCACGCCGGCATGATCATCACCGAATGTCTCATCCGCGAAGGCAAGCACCCCGAAGCCGCCGACCGCTGCCGCGACCTGCGTCTCGACTTCCCTGACCTCGCCGAGTGGTCCCTCTGGCGCGAGGGCCTGCTGCGCGCCGACTCGGATGCGCGTGCCGCCAGGACCCTGCTCGACAGCCTGGTTTCGCGCTTCCCCAAGAGCCCGCTCGTCCCCGATGCGCGCATGGCCCTGGCCGAGCTCGATGCGGACGGCGCCGAGGACCACTGGGAAGCGGTCGTCACCGACTCTCCCGATGCCCCGGAGGCCGAGGAGGCGCTTTACCTGCTCGCCACCAAGTCGGAGGGCGATCGCCTCAAGTGGCTCCGTCGCTACCGCCAGGCCGAGCCCGACGGACGCCGCCTCAAGGACGTCGCGCGCGCCCTGGCCAACTTCGACCTCCCCGAGGCCGAGCGCTACAACGTCGCCCTGGACCTCATGGACCGCGGGGACTACGAGCTCGCCTTGAAACTGCTCGAGGGCAACGACAGCCCCTGGGGCCTGTACCGGCAGGGAGTCTGCCACTGGCAGCTTCAGAACTACGATCGCGCCGTCGCCATCCTCACGCGCACCTCCAAGATGCCCGAGATGCGCGGGCGCTCGCTCGTCTTGCTCGGGCGCCTCGAGGATCGCCGCAAGCGCTACGCGCAGGCCGCCGCCTACTTCAAGCAGGCGTCTTCCGCGAACGACGAATGGGGCCTGCAGGGCCTGAACCGCCTCGCGCTGGTCTACCGCAAGCAGGATCTCGACGCCCAGGCCGTTCCCTACGAGCAGGCCCTGGTCAAGCGCTTCGCCCAGTCCTCGGAGGCCATCGAGGTCCGCTGGCGCTTCATGCAGAAGGCCTACGCGGCCGGCAACCTCTCCGTGGCCAAGCGCTGGGCCAAGGAGCTCGGATACACGTCGCTTCAGACCGTCAACGGCCCGGGTGGAGCCTTCTGGCACGGCAAGATCCTGGAGCGGGAGGGTAAGACCTCCGAGGCGATCGCCATCTACCGCAAGGCCGCCAAGCATCGCCCCAACTCGTACTACTCATGGCGCTCCCAGCACCGGCTGGACGCCCTCGAGGGCCGCGCCTCGGATCCGGGCTTCGTGGTTCGCAAGGTGACGCTGGCGCCAAGCGCGGACGACCTCCGGCCCCTGGTGAACGGCGGCGTCATCACGCCTGAGAACCCCGCGGCGCCCTATCTCTCACAGATGGCCGAGTGGCCGGAGTCGGTCAAGGAATGGGTCTACCTCGGCCTCAGCGAGCCCGCCCTGCGTTACGCCGACAAGGTCAAGGCCGGCCCCGACCTGCGGGCCTGGCTCCAGTTGCAGGCCGGCAAGTACAGCCAGACCATCCGGCTCTCGACGGGCAAGGATCCGCGCCTCGCGTTCCCGCTGGGCTTCCATCCCCTGGTGGAGCGGGCGGCAACCATGAACGGCATCGACCCGCTGCTGCTGACCTCGCTGGTGAAGCAGGAGAGTCTCTTCGACCCGACGGCGCGTTCCTGGGTGGGGGCGATGGGCTTGGCTCAGCTGATGCCGTACACCGCGGACTGGGTGCGCAAGCAGGTGCCAGGCCCCGAACGCGAGCTCACCGATCCCTTCTGGAACCTCAAGCTGGGGGCCTGGTACCTCAAGTACACCCACGGGGAGTTCGGTGGGACCTCGCCGTTTGCCGTCGCGGCCTACAACGCGGGCCCGGGAGCCGTGCGCAAGTGGCAGGCCAACGGCGGAGGCGACATGGACGCCTGGGTGGAGGCCATCCCGTTCTCCGAGACCCGGCACTACGTGAAGAAGGTCTTCGGCAACCTCTGGAGCTACCAGGCGATCTACGCCCAGCCGTGAGGGACTAGGCCCGGAAGACGTGGGCCAGGACTTCCTTGACCTTCGCCTGGCTGAAGGGCTTCACGATGAAGTCTTTGGCGCCGTTGTTGATGGCTTCGCGGAACTTATCCGGGGTGCTCATGGCCGTGACGATCACGACGCGGGCCTCGGGGTTGATCTGCATGATGGCCTTGAGGGCCGCGAGCCCGTCCATGCGGGGCATGGTGATGTCCATCATGACCACGTCGGGCGTCAGCTCGACGTACTTCTGCAAGCCCTCGAGGCCGTCCGCGGCCTCCGCGATGACGTTCCACCCTTCCTCCCTCAGGATTCCCGTCAGGAAGGTACGCTCGAACTTGGAGTCATCGACGACGAGGACCTGAGGATTCTGAGACATAGCGCGCTCCTGCAAAACCTGAATCAGTGAGTGGAAGCCTGGTGAAGGTATCTTAACAGAGCGGAAACGCCCCTCCACCGTTCCTTCACAATGCTTAGATCGCGACACGAGTCGTTACGATTCGACACCTGGCTGCGCGCCTGGCGCGAACCCGCGGCTAGCAAGGGTCCGGGTGGGAATGGGCGGGTGCGTTTGCTTGGCATGGCAGTCAGTTTCGCGCGACTTTGGTACACATGAGTTAACGCAGCGAATGCAGCTTTCCGGCAGGCTGGCGGTGCTGTCATGACTCGAGGGCCGCTCCGTATTGGGAGCGGCCCTCGGCGGGATCGGCTGGAGTGGCCGGCGGTTAGGTGGCGGTTAGCTGGCGGCGAAGCGCTCGAGGAAGGTGCGGCCGGAAGGGGTGATGCGGTAAGGCGCGTTCATGCCGCAGCAGCCGCGCTCGAAGGACTCGGTGATGCCGCAGGCGCCTTCGGAAGAGGCGCAGTTGCCGGAGCCGCAGCCTCCGGTATGGGCATGCGTGAGCATGGTGCCGTCATGGTCCATGTGATGGCAGGCGTCGAGTTTTTGCTCGTAAAGGAGGCCTGCGTCCTCCAGCAGGATCATGAGGTTGGCGGCCATGTCGGCCGAGAGCTTGAAGACCCGTTGAATCTCGGTCACCGGGGCTCCGTCGTTGGAGACGAGGTAGGTCAGGACGTCTTGAATCATGGCTCCATTAGACCATCAATCATGCGGGCCGAAAAGGTCAGGCCGTGTGGTTCGACGGGCAGCCGCCGCACGAGCTGTTGGCCATGGCGCAGGCCATGACGGCCCGGACGATCGCCATGCAGCGCGGGCAGCGGGCTTCGGTTCCTTCGACCTCGACCACGTAGCAGCAGGTGGGGCATCCGATGCGTTGCATGACGCACTCCTTTTTGGCTGACGCTACATCAGGACCGCCGCGAGCGCGCCGCCGACGGCGAAGGCGATCACCCAGGAGCCGAGCCAGAGGGTAAGGGCCTCGCGCCATCCGCGCTCCTTGAAGAGCACGGTCACGGTCGCGATGCAGGGCACGAAGAGCGTGATGACGACGAGCGAGACGATCACCTGATCGGGTGAGAGGGGCAGGCTGGTGAGGCCGGCGGCTCCGAAGTCGCGGCGGATCAGGCCCATGATGAAGGCGGTCGCCGCCTGGGGGGGGAGATGCAGCAGGCTGACGGTGGCGGGGGCCAGCGCGCGCTGGATCACCTCGAGTCCGCCCGAGATCTGCAGCAGGGTGACGATCAGGGCACCGAGCATGAAGAGCGGGGAGGCCTCGGTGAGGAACTGCCAACTCTTGACGCCCGTCTTCTTGAAGACGTTCTTCCAGTTGGGGAAGCGCATGGGCGGCAGGTCGATCAGCAGCGCCGAGGACTTGCCCGGCACGACCTTGTCGAGGATGGTGCCGACGGCGACCAGCACGGCAAACATGGTGCCGCCGTAGATGGCCCAGGCCTGCCAGCCGCCCACGGTCGCCAGCATGCCCAGGATCACGCCCACCTGGGCCGAACAGGGAATGGTGAGGCCGAGGATGGCCGTGGCGATGGTGCGTTCGCGCTGGGTGCCCAGGAGCCGCGTGGTGATGGTGGCCATGGTGACGCAGCCGAAGCCGATGATGAGGGGGATGACCGCGCGGCCGTTGAGGCCCATCTTGCCGAGACCGCGATCGACCAGCACCGCGAGGCGGGGCAGGTAGCCGGAGTCCTCGAGGACGGCCAGGAAGAAGTAGAACCCGATCGCCAGGGGCAGCAAGAGGCCCAGGATGTAGGTCACGGTCATGGTGAGGAGGCCGAACTCGCCGACGAGGATAGTGTGCATGTGGGAGCCCTCGGCGAAGACGCGCTCCACCAGGCCGCGGACGAAAGGCTCGTAGTGGCCGAGCATGATCGTCTCTTCGGTGATGGCGACCAGCTGCTGGGCGATGAGGTCGCCGACGAAGTAGTAGAGGGCCGCCAGGATCGCGGCGGCGGCGGCGAGGCCCGCGACGGGATGGAGCATCATGCGGCCGAGCTTGGTGGAGAAGGTGGCGCCCTGGTTGGATTCCTGGACGATCTCGGCGACCATGGCGTTGACGCGGGTCCGGCGCAGGGCGTAGAGTGCCTCGCGCTCGGTGCCAGGCGGCAGGCCGAGGCGCTCGGCGATGGTCTCGTCGCCTTCGAGGAGCATGAGGCGCTCGGCTGCAGTGCCGGCTTCGAGGCGGTCGACGAGGCGCTCCAGATCGGGATCGAGCCGGGGCGGAGTGGCTTCGAAGGCCTTGAGGACGGCTCCGCGGATGCGGTCGATGCCTTCGCCCTTGGTGGCGATGGTCGGGATGACCGGGACTCCCAGGTGCTCGCTCAGGCGCTCGGCGTCGATGGCGAGGCCGTTGGCGCGGGCCTCGTCGATCTGGTTGAGGGCGACGACGACGCGCTTGCCCATGTCGAGCAGCTGCTGGGTGAGGAAGAGGTCGCGTTCCAGCGAGAGGCTGGAGACGACGTTGATCACGAGGTCGGCCTCGAGGATGATGTCGCGGGCGATCCGCTCCTCGTCGTTGAAGCTGGAGACGCCGTAGACCCCGGGGGTGTCCATGAGCGTATCGTCGCCGTAGGGGGCGCGCGAGATCTCGATGGTGGTGCCGGGGTAGTTAGAGACGTCGACGTAGAGGCCGGTCAGGGCGTTGAAGAAGACCGACTTGCCCACGTTGGGGTTGCCCGCGAGGACGATGCGGCGGCCATGGGCGGGCAGGGCTTTGGCCGTGTGGTGGGTGTTGATCGGGCTCCTCATGAGGCTTGCCTCTCCACCTGGATGGTGCGGGCGAGGTCGCGCCCGATGGCGATCTCCTGGAAGCCGCGGCGCAGGACCACCGGGCCGCCGGGCATGACCGATTGGCAAGTGACCATGGAGCCGATGGAGAGGCCAAAGCGAACCACCTGGACCCTCACGGTCGCGTCGGGGATCGCCTGGATGAGCAGGCGATCGCCCTTGCGCGCCTGGTCGAGCGTGATGGAGAGGCTTGGCGGCATCGTGGTTCTCCTATTGAGAATAATTTTCAAATAGAGCGTAGCACGCGCCAATCTTGCCTGTCAACGCGAAACCGGGCGGATCCAGGAGATCGGGGGGAAATGGAGGGAGTGAGGGGACGTGCGCTAGCGCCCGCGGCTGTTGCGTAAGGCAGCGAGCGTTAGCCGTGGGCCACTCATGTCAGGGTTCCATGCCAGAGCTCGCTGACCTGTAGCAACGAAGATCGCTCTAGGGAGCGGCCTGGGGGACCTGCCCGACCAGGCGGGACCCGTTGAAGAGGAACATGGTGAGCTCGGCCTGGACCCGGGGATCCATGTCCTGGAACTCGATGCCGGCCATTACGCCGTCGGAGGCGGATTCCAGGCGCCGGACCACACCGCGGATGCTGAGCTGCATGGCCGGGTCGATCACGAGCTGGAAGTCGAGCGCCATGCCGATCTCCAGGGCCCCGCCCATCCCGATGGCCCGGATGCCGCCTGCCGAGACGTCCAGGGTCCTCGCGAGCCTGAAGAAGTCGCCCGGGATCCGGTAGCGCAGCGGCAGGGAGATCTCGCGCCGGAAGAAGCGGCGCTGCTGCTTGATGATGACCTTGGCGCCGAGACTGAGGACCACCAGGTCGTCATGCATCGCCTGGACGGTGGCGTCCCGGGCGATCAGGCCCGCGTCCGCGCCGTAGCTGAGGATCACGGCCTCCCCGCCACGGAGCGTGGGAACCTCCCCGCAGCGGATGATGACCTCGGGGGCCTTGACCTTGACCACCTCGACGCTGAGGTCCTCGGGATGCTCGAGGAGCAGGAACTTGATCTCTTCCTTTTCTCGCGGCATCGGGTCGACGAAGCCCTTGATGAGCTTGGCCAGGACCTCCATGTCGATCGGCTTCACGAGCAGCGCCTGCGCGCCTATCTCCGAGAAGGAACGGGGCAGGCGGTCCTCGCTGGCCGTGAGGATGACGGGAATATCCTCGGACGAGGGGTTCGAGCGTAAGAGCTTCGTGAACTCGCCCCCGTTGACGCCGGGCAGGTAGGCATCCAGCACGATCACGTCCGGCCGCTGCCGGGTGAGCATCGACAGGGCCTGCATGGGCGAGCTGGCCAGCTGGAGGTTGAACCCATGGGGGCTCAACAGGGCCAACATGTTGCGCAGCATCAATTGGGAGGAATCGACGATCAGGACGTTGGCCATTTCAAGAACCTGACGTGAATGAAAAATGAAGGCGGCTTACTCGCTTATTCCCCACCCGAGCGATCTTCACACCTCCTTGATCTCCGCGATCGCCTCCTGGGCGGGGATCCGATAGAATGAACCCGGCGCTTCCTCGAACGCCGCCGCTCGTGGCGGCAGGAGGACGGCATGTTGGCGAACGGCAGGGGGTTGCGGATGAGAGTCCTGGTTTCGGTCCTGAGCTGCATGGTGCTCCTCACGGGTTGCGCATGGTTGCCGACCTTCCGCCAGATCTCCGACTCCGAGCTGGCGGTTCTCAAGCAGGATCTCCAGAGCGAGTTCGGCCTCCAGGTCTTCGAGGGAACGGACGGCGCGCGCTGGGGCTCGGAACTCATCGCCGTGCAGGACGCCCTGCGCAAGGTCGACCGGAACTTCCTGTCCCGCCAGCCCATCCGGCGTTTGAAGCGGGTCCGCCAGGCCAGCCCGAAGGCCCCCGAGTACTACGACGCGAGCGCACAGGAGATCGGTCTGCAGGATGGCGCCTACATGGGTGGAAACAGCTACAACGACGAGGCGATCGCCACGGCAACCCTGCACGCGGTGGCCTTGGCCTGGATCGCGAATCAACTGGACCTCGAAGCCTTCCGCCTGATCGTCTCCTCGGGAAATGCCGGGGTCTCCTCCGCCGCCCTCATGGGCCGGCCCGGCGCGAGCCGCAACCTCGAGAAGGTGGGGGCCTTCGCCACCCTCTCCGAGTGGAAGGCCCAGGGGCCCGGCGGACAGGCGCCCTACGGAGTGAGCGAGGCGTACGAGCCGCCCTTCGATTACCGGCATGAACACCGGGATCGCGAGGACTGGCGCGAGGAGTTCACCCATGAGCGACAGAAGCAGGATCCCCGGTCGGATCTCGCGCAGGCCTTCGCGTGTTACCACCTGCACCCGGACGTGATGCTGCGCGACGCCCCGCGCAAGGCGCTCTTCGTGAAGAAGGCGATCCTGGGCCAATGAGCGCGAGCCCGCCCCCGAGAAGGGGGCGGGCTCGTACGGCTGGAATCGCTTTCGGTGTCGCGTCAGACGCCCCGGGCCGGGGTTAGATCGAGCCCGTGGCGATCGAGAGGATCCCCTTCGTCGCGTAGTCGCTGTTGAACTCGAGCTTGATCTTGCCGTCGATCTGCATGGTGGTGGCATTGAAGCCGTCCAGGTAGTCGTCAAGGTCGGTGGGCTGAACGTTGCCCGTGGGGCTCTTGACGGTGGCAATCGCCAGGGCCGAGCGCGCGTTGGCCAGCGCCGAGCTCTCGGCGGCTCTCTTGGCCTCGGCGCTCATGTCGCCGAACTTCACGGCACCGACGGCTCCGAGGATGCCCAGGACCGCGATGATGATTGCCAGTTCGATCAACGTGAAGCCGGCCTGATTTCGTTTCGTCTTCTTCATTCTTCCTCTCCTTGTGATCCGCTCGTAGCGCCTATTTCAGCTACTCGACCGATCCAGAAATCAGGCTACCACGACATTTCTCACCATAGCAATCCTGGAAACCCTTGGAATCACGGGAAACTACGGAATACTTGTAACGCGAGCAGGGCATAATCGATAGGAGGTCGGGCAAAGGAGTGGATCGTGCGAAGTTGGGCTTTGCGAGTGAGCGGGATAGCGCTGATGGCGTTGCTCCCGGTGCATGCGGCCCAAGCCACGGATGCCGCGGGAGAGTGGCTGGGACGCCGCAACCCCTATCGCCCGCTGATCGCTCCGAAGCGCCAGGCCCTTCCCTTGCCGGCGCTTCCGGATCCGGGGCTTCCAGAGCCGGGGCTTCCGGATGACCCCGGCGTGCGCCCGGAGGCACGGCAAACTCCCGCGCCGGCTCGACTTTCGTACGTGGGGCTCGTCTACGACGATTCCGAGGCGATCGCCGCGGTCTCGGACGGCCGGCGCACGCGCTTCGTGCGCAAGGGCGATCGCCTCGACGAGGGAACCGTCTCGTCCATCACCCCTCAGCACCTCACCTTGACCCGTAAAGGGCGCGTGACCCTCATCCCGCTGCGCCGCGAAGGAGTCCACTGACCCATGGCCATTTTCCCGAATTCCTCGCCCATGCGCGGACTCGCGCTCGCACTGGCCCTCAGCCTCGCGCCACTGGGAGCCATCGCTGCGCCCGTCTCTGTCCCCAGCTTCAAGGGCGGGGAGTTCGAGCGGAAGATCTCGGTCTCCGTGCCCAATCTCCCCTTGAACGAGGCGATCCGCCTCGTCGGCCAGAAGGGCCGACTCAGCCTGGTCATCGAAGACGACCTCAAGGAGACGGTCAACGTCGACTTCCGCGACGTGCGGCTGGGCGATGCCCTCCAGAGCCTCCTGGCCATGGGCGGCCTGCAGGCTTACTGGAACGGGAACGTCTTCGCGGTCGTCAGCCGGAAGAAGGCCTTCGAGCGCGGCCTGCTGGGGAACAACGTCGCCGTTTTCCCGCTGAAGCACGCCAGCGCCGCTCGCCTGGCGGAGTTCCTCAACGCCTCGGTGCTGACCATGCCCTACACAGGCACGACGGGCACCTCCGCGACGGCGGGGGCGACCGGCGTCGCGAACGCTCAGAACGCGATCCAGCTCGCCAAGGCCGATCCCCGCACCAACTCCGTGGTCGTGATGGGCTCTGCCGGCGACCTCGCGCTCGCCGAGCGGATCGTCACGGCCCTGGACGTGCCCCAGGAGCACAAGCTCTTCAAGCTCAGCCACGCGCACGCGGCCCACGTCGCATCGATGCTCAACGCCTCCCTCTTCAACAACGGCAACAAGGCCGACGCCGTGCAGCTGCCGGTGGATCAAGAGGCGGTTCGAGAAGGCAGCGGCGCCACCGCCGTCTCCTCCGGCGTAGAGCTGGGCGGCGGCCAAACCCAGGTTCGCACCCGGGCCCTTCAGACCCAGACCATGCCGATCGAGGCGCGCCAGTCCGTGGCGATTCCCGACACCCGCAGCAACTCCGTGATCGTCATGGGCTCGGCCGAGTCCATCGCCGCGGCCGAGCAGCTGATCCCCCGCCTCGATCGCCGGCTCGCCCAGGTCGCCATCGACGTGGAGGTGATCGAGGTCGCCTCCACCGATGCCCTCGACCTCGGCCTCACCCTGGGCGGCACGCAGGACTCCATGGGGATGACGTTTAGCCCGACGATCACCCAGACCGCCAATTCCGGCGCGGCTTCGCCCGGCTGGTCGCTCAGCTACGACTCGGCCTCGATCTTTCCGAGCGCGCTGCGTGCCAAGCTCAACGCCCTGGTGCAGGCTCGCAAGGCCAAGATCCTGGCGCGCCCGACCATCATCGCGACCGACAACACCGAGAGCCAGATCAACATCGTCGACGAGGTGATCAAGGGGACGCGCGTCTCCAACTCGGGGGTCAGCGCCGGGACGGGCCAGCCCCTGGTGGTGGTGGAGCCCATCTTCGGGGTGGCGGGCGTGACCCTCAACATCCTCCCTAAAGTGGGGGCAGACGGAACCGTGACCTTGCGCCTGCATCCCACGGTCTCCACCATTCGCGAGACCCTGAAGGACTCTTTGGGCAACCCGCTTTCGCTTCTGAGCCGGCGCGAGCTGCTGGCGCAGCAGGTGACCGTGGAGAGCGGCAGGACCCTCAGCCTCGCGGGCTTGACGCAGAGCAGCCGGATCGAGACCCGCAACAAGGTGCCTATCCTGGGTGAGATCCCCTTCCTGGGCTGGCTCTTCAGCTCGACGCAGACCGAGACCCGCCAGACCGAGCTGGTGATCATGATGACGCCCCGGATCCTTCCCGAGCCAGAGGCGAAACCGGCGGTCCCTAGCCCTTGATGAGCAGGCTGGGAAGGTCGAACATCGGTAGGTAGAGCGCGAGCGCGATGCCGGCCACGATCAGGCCCATGACGATCGTGAGCAAGGGCTCGAGCATGGTGGTGAGCTGCTGGATGCGGTGGGTCAGTTCTTTGTCGGAAAAGGCGACGGCCTTCTCGCACATCTCCTCGAGCCGCCCCGAGGATTCCCCGATGGCCATCATCTGCGCCAGGATCTTGGGAAAGCGCTTGCTGTCGGTCAGCCCAGCAGTCAGGGGGCGTCCGAGGCGGACGCCGTTGAGGGCGTGGTCGATCTGGTTGCCGATGGCCCAGTTCGAGACCAGCTTCCGGCAGTTCTCGAGGGCCGTCACGATGGGGACGCCGGCTCCGTAGACGGTGCCGAAGGCGCGCGCAAAGGTGTTGGCCTGTTGCTCGAGGATCAAGCCTCCGAAGAGGGGGACGCGCAGCCAGAGCGTATCGACGAGCGGTCTTCCTGCGGGGTGACGGCGGAAGGCCTGGTAGCCTCCCAAGAGGCCGAGGCCCGCGAGGGCGACTCCGAGTAGGTGGTGGCGCATGAAGTCGCTGACGGTGATCAGGACCTGGGTGGGCAGCGGAAGGGCGCTGCCGGTCTTGGCGTAGATGCCCTGGAAGCTCGGTACGACGAAGACCATGAGGACCATGATGACCAGGACCAGGGTGGCGGCCACCATGGTGGGGTAGGTCAGCGCGCTCTTGACCTTCCGTTCGATCTCGGCGTTGGAGGCGATCATGAGGGCGAGGCGGTCGAGCATGACGTCCAGCGAGCCGCTCAGTTCGCCGGCTTGCACGAGGTTGATGAAAAGTGGCCCGAAGACCCGGGGGTGGCGGGCCATGGCCTCGCTGAGGCTGGCGCCTCCGAGGAGGTCCTTGCGGATGGCGGCCAGGGCTTTGCGGATCGACGGGTTGGAGACCTGCTCCTCGAGCAGGATCATGGAGTCGATCAGGGGCAAGCCCGCTGCGACGAGGGCGGCGAGTTGCTGGGTGAACAGCGAGAGATCCTTGACCTTTACCGGGTGGAAGGTCAGCAGCTCGATGAAGGCCTGCATGCGGGGATCGCGCTCGGCCTCGGAAAGCGTCGGCTTCAGGCTCAGCGGCAAGACGCCGCGGTTGCGCAGCAGGGCGCGCGCGGCGCGATCGTCGGCGGCCTCGACGAAGCCGTCGACGGCCTGGCCGTTGTCGAGGTCTACGGCGCGGTAGAGGAATCCAGGCATCGCTGCTCCGTCCAGTTCGGGCCGAGGGCGCGGGCGACCTCCTCGGGGGTGGTGACGCCGTCATGGACCTTGCGCAGGGCGTCGTCGGCCATGGCGAGCATGCCCTCGCGGGCGGCGGCTTCCCGGATCCGGTAGGAGGGCGCGGCCTGGCCGATCAGCTCCTGGATCGCGGGCGTCATGGGCATGATCTCGAAGAGTCCCACCCGGCCGCCGAAGCCGGTCTGGCGGCAGCGCCCGCAGCCCTTGGCGCGGTAAAGCGGGGCCCGGCGAAGCACTTCGGGGTAGGCGTCGCCGGCTGTGAAGGGCTCGCGGCAATGGGGACAGAGGCGGCGCACCAGGCGCTGCGCCACGATGCCCCGGATCGCCGAGGTCATCAGGTAGGCGGGCAGGCCCATCTCGAGCAGGCGGGTCGGGGTGCTGGCCGCATCGTTGGTGTGGATGGTGGAGAGGACCAGGTGGCCGGTCAGGGCGGCGAAGACGGCGGCCTGCAGCGTCTCCTGGTCGCGGATCTCGCCGACCATGATGATGTCGGGATCCTGGCGCAGGAGGGCGCGCAGGGCATCGGCGAAGGAGAGGCCGGACTTGGAGCTCACCTGGGTCTGGGTGACGCCTTCCAGGGGGTACTCCACGGGGTCCTCGACCGTGACGATGTTCCGGTCGGGCGTGTTGAGCTCGTAGAGCGCCGAGTACAGCGAGGTGGTCTTGCCGGAGCCGGTGGGCCCCGTGGTGAGCACGATGCCGTGCGGGGCCGCGATCAGGTTCTTGAAGCGCTCGAAGGTCTCGGGAAGCAGGCCGAGACTCTCGATGCCTCCGAAGAGCATGGCGGGCCGAAGGATGCGGATGACGGCCTTCTCGCCCCAGATGCTCGGGATCAGGCCGATGCGCAGGTCGTAGGACTTGCCGGTCACCACGAGGCGGCCGCGGCCGTCCTGGGGACGGCGGCGCTCGGCGATGTCCATGCTCGCCATGATCTTGAGGCGCGAGATCATGGCGGCTTCGAGGTCCTTGGGGACCTCGGTCACGTCGACCATGACGCCGTCGATCCGCAGCCGGATCCGCATCTGCTTCTCGCGCGGCTCCAGGTGGACGTCGGAGGCTCCCCGGGTGATGGCGTCCGCCAGGATCGAGTTCAGCAGCCGGACGATCGGCTGGTCCTCCACGGCCACCTCGTCGGCGAGGCGCTGGGCGTCCGAAGCGGGGGTCTCGGAGGCTTCCTGGCGCAGCGAGGCGATCGCCTCGCTGACGTGTCCGTGCAGCGAACTCAGCAGGGCCGCGAAGGCGTCGTCGAACTCCTTGGCCGTGGTCACCACCGCTTGCGGCTTCAGGCCCGTCAAGAGCCGGATCTCGTCCAGGGTGTCCACGTCGTTGGGATGGACCATGACGACCTGCAGGGCCCCGTTGCGGATCTGCATGGGCAGCACCTGGTTGCGCTGCATGAATTCCTGCGGGAACAGGTCCAGCAGCTCCCGGTCGAAGTGCCAGGACCCGATTCGCAGGTAGTCCGTGCCGGCCTGCGCACTCAGCGCCCGACCCAGCTGCTCCTCGGTCACCAGGCCCCGTTTCAGCAGGATCTTGCCCAGGGGTTCGCCGGTCTGACGCGACTCGCGTAGCGCCCGATCCACCTGGGCGGGAGCGACGAGACCCTCTTCGACGAGCAGCTCGCCTAGCTTGCGCAACCGCGGCGCGCGGGGGCTCTCGGTTTCCGACATGGGCGTGATTTCCTGTTCTTGGCGGGGCATGGTAAGGAGTCGCAAGACAGCATACCCGCGCTATCAGGTAATTTCAACGGATGAATCTACCGAACGTCAACGCTAGGCTGGGTTTCGGGAGGTGCGCATGACGGAGCGCAGCCGGAAACGACGTTCGCCGGGCGCGTCTGGTGAACGGGGCGCCACGCTGCTGGTGCTTGCGCTGATCGTCTTCGTCATGCTCACGGGGTTCACCTTGCTCGCGGCCTCGCAGCTGAAGCACGCCGAGCGCGTGAACGCCGAGTACGGCAACCTGCAGGCCCGCAACGCCGCCGAGGCCGGGATCTACGCCTCGCTCGCGACCCGATCCGGCTTGCCGCCCACCGTCCTGAGCGCGGACCCTGCGCAGGTGGTCTTCGAGAGCCGGATCACGCCCCCCGCGCCGGGAGGCGCGCCCTACTGGATCGCGAGCACCGGTTCGGTCACCCTCGCGGGTTTCACCTACCGGGCGCAGGTGAGCGCCTTCGTCAGTAACGGGAGCATTCGCGAATGGACCTTCGAGTGAACGCGGCTCGCGCCGAGGCCGGCGCCTCGCTGATCGAAGTGGCGCTTGCCGTCACGCTCATCGCGATCGCCCTGGTGCCCACCTCCCGCCTCTGGCTGGCGAGCGCTCAGGCTGACCAGGCCGCGGCCGAGAAGACCGAAGCACTGGTGATCGCCCAGCGGTTGCTCGAACAGCGCGTGCGCGCCATCCCCTTCGCCTCCGTTTCCAGCGTGACGGGAACCGATTCCGCCACGGGACTGACGTACGCCATGGCCCTCGCCGACGTCCCCGGCATGCCCGCCGGCGTCAAGCGCGTCGAGATCAGCGTCTCGCGGCCCGCGGACTCCGCCCCTCTGATCCGCATGGTCACCTTGGCCGCCAAGGAGCAGTGGTGATGCGGCGCGCCCAGCGGGGCCTGACCCTGGTTGAGCTGGCCATCGCCATGACCTTGCTGGGTGGTCTGGGCCTGGCGCTGGGAGCGATGGCGATCCGCGGCGCCTCTCTGGAGCGCGAGGCGCGACTGTCGCTGGCCGCTCAGCAGGAACTCTCCACGCTCCTGCGCCGCTTCAGTTCGGATGTCCGCGAGGCCGTCGCCGTCGTCGGCGCGCCCGGCCCCGCGATGGTCGTCCTACAGCATGCCGATCAGCACCACGTGACCTACCGGATCGCCGCAGGAAGGCTGCAGCGCGGGGATTCCAGCGCGGCCTCCTCCGTGCCTTCGAGCTGGGAAGACCTGGTGGACCCGCAGACCTTCGAGGTATCGAGCGGACGCTTCAGCTTCTACTCGGAGGCGGGCGTCGAGACCGCCGTCGCGGACGCCATGCGGCGGGTCGACCTGGTCGACGTCCGCCTTCGCGCCCGGCAGGGGGTCAGCGATCAAGCCTTGCAGGGGATTTCCGCCGCCCTGCGCGGCAACCCTCGATCCGAGACCCTCGAGGTCGTGGCCCCGGATGGCGGCGAGGACATCGTCATGGACAACTCGGTGGGGAAGATGGTCACCTTTGCCCTTCGCAACCACTCGGATCAGCCGACCTACGTGAGGTACATCCAGTTCGCGTGGAATGTGCCCGTCACCAGCAATCCGATCAAGCAGTTCTGGATCGGTGACGTGAAGTGGCAGGACCACCAGAAGGACCTTCCCGACGATCTGGGGACCTCGGTCCCGATCGCCGCGTTTGACCAGGTGCAGGTGGTGGTGCAGTTCGACAACTCCATGCCCAATCCCTTGCTCGGTACCATGGCGCTGTATTCCCCTGACGACGTTTTCTTCCGGAATCCCTATCTCGTCGAGCTTCGCATCCTTCGTAGGTGACCCTGCATGCTTCATCTTCCGTTCCTGTCTCCTGCGCGCTACACCTTCGTCCTGACTCCCGAGGGGCTGGAGTTGGCTGGCGGCGACGAGTCCGTCCCGCCGGTCCGCGTTCCCCTGCCGCCGGGGGTCATGGCTCCGGAGAACGAAAGCGATCCGGCGAGCTGCTTGCTTCAAGATTCCGACGCCCTGAGGCAGGCCGTGCGGGAGGCGGTCGCGCTGCTGGGGCGCCGCGTGCGGCGGGCACACCTGGCGCTGGATGGCCATCTGGTCCGGACCGTCACGCTGCCGATTCCCTTCGTGCCTTCTCAAGCGGAGCTGGACCTGGCGGTTCGCTCGGAAGCCGAGCGTTACCGGGTCTTCGCAGGCGCAGAGGTGGCCACGGACTTCAGCGTGCTCGGTTCGGACGAGGAGGGTGTGACCGTGCTCTTGGCGGCGGTGCGTCGGGACAACCTCGAGCGCGTGGCGGAGGCCTTCGCCGCCGAGCGCATCGCGATCACGAGCATCGAGCCCGCGTCGCTGGCGATGCTGCGGGGCCTGGTGGACCTCAAGACGGCGCCGGCATCGGAGGCCGTCGGACTGGTCCAGGCCCTCCCGCGCCAGCTTCACGTCAGCACCTGGAACGGCGACGCCCTGCAGACCTGGCGGACCCTCTACGTGGACTCGGCGGCGCTGGGGGCCGGCGATCCGGTCGCGATCGCGGAGGCCAGTCTCGACCTGCAGCGCAGCCTGGTTTCGCTGGGAGCGGCGGAATGGGTGCTCGTGGGGGTGCCGGAGGCGCTGGCGGCGGCGATGCCGCTGCCGCCCGCTCAGAGCCCGCAGACGCTGGAGGTTCGCGATGCCCGGGGCGTCAGCCTGACCATGCGCGGGGCGCGACGCTACGGCCCCGCTCAGCGGCCCTTCGCCTTCGACTTGCGGCGCGATCGCCTCAAGCCCGAGCGAGCGCCGGTCTCGCGTGCGGTCTGGATCTCGGCGGCCTTCGCGGCGATGCTGCTCGTGGGGCTGGGGATCGAGGGTGCGCTGACGCGCGAGGCGCGGATGCACCAGGGCGAAGCGGATCGCCTGCAAGCGGAGATCGCGGCCATGCAGGCTAGCCTCGCCCCGCGCGAGACCGGGGCGGACAGCGAGGCGGTCCTGCGCGAGGCGCTGACCCGCTCGGAGGCGGTCGTCTCCCTGTTCGGCCGCTTCCAGGAGGTGACCCCGCACGACGTCTGGCTTTCACGCACGACGCTCGACGGGAAGTCCCAGCTCGTGATCGAGGGGTATTCCCTGTCGCAGGAGGGCCCCTTGCAACTGGCGCAGGCGCTGGGTGAGTCGCGATCGCTCTCGGCGATCGCCGTGCCGCAGCTGGCGGAGGCGGAGTACGAGGGAGAGCGCGTCCATCGCTTCCGGCTGGAGGCCGCCTTTGCGCCGCAGGGGAGGTTCCGGCCATGACGCGCGCGCAGCAGCCGGGAGTGACCTTGTCGCGGCGCGATCGCCGACTCTTGCTGGGATTCGCGTTCTTCGTCGAGGCGGTGCTGATCACCATGCTGCTGGTGGACCCGGCGATCAGCCGGCTCAATCGGGCGCGCGATCTCGAGGCGAGTACGCGCCAGGCCCATGCGCAGCTGGCCGCGGCCCTGGCGCCGCGCGAGAGCGCGCCCTTGCCCGCGCCCAGCGAGGAGCATCTGGCGCCCCTGGTACCGGCGGCCCACGAGAGCCCCACGGTCGCCATCCAGCGCTTGCTGGCCAGCCAGGCCGCCAGGGCCGGGGCGCGCCTGGTCGAGACCAAGGTGGATCCGCAGGCCGAGGATCACGGGGCCCTCATGAGCCATACGGTCGAGGTGAGCCTGAAGGGCTCTTACGAGGCGGTCGCGGCCTTCATCGGGGATCTCGAGGCCTCGGAGCCGGTGCGCGGCGTCGCCCTCTTCGAGATCGCGACCGCCGAGGAAGCTACCGAGCAGCTGCAAGCCTCCTTGACCCTCAGGGTCTACCTGCGCAAGCCCTGATCCGCCCGGGGCGGGGGAGAGCAAATTTCGTCGTTTTGCACAATCCCCTCCGATCCCGGACGCGCTACGATTTAATCGGATGCTTTGCAAAACTTAACGAACGCACGCCGAAACGGTAAACGCACGCGCGCCCGTTTCCGGAGGAGAGAGATGATTACCCGTCTAACGCATCTTCTGCCTCGTCGCGAGGCCCCCCCTCCCGCCATGCGACTCTCTTCCGAGACGCTTTTCGCGTCGATCGTGCACGAGCTTCGCACGCCGCTTTGCATCATCACCGGCTTCTCGGAGCTGATGGCCGACCAGGTCGCAGGTCCCCTGACCGATCAGCAGTTCCACTACCTGGGGCAGATCCGAGAGGGCGCCGAGCAGATCGAGTCGCTGGTCAACGACGTCCTGGATTACGTCAAGCTGAACGAGGGGCGCATGGAGCTGGAGCGGAGCATGGTTTCTCCGCAGGAGGCCTTGCGGGCGATCGCCGACTCCTTCGCTCCCCTGGCCGAGAAACGCAAGGTCACGGTCACGATCAAGGCCTCGCCGTCCCTGCCAAAGGTCCATGCCGATCCCCAGCGCCTGCGGCAGATCTTCAACAACCTGCTCTCCAACGCGCTCAAGTTCACGCCGGAAGGGGGCACGGTCCTTCTGAGCGCCCATCCCCAGGGCGATCGGATCGCGTTCCGGGTGACCGACACGGGCATCGGCATCCCGCGCGAATCGCTGTCACGGCTCTTCGAGAGCTTCTACCAGGTGCGGCACAATCAGGGCGGCACGGGCCTCGGGCTCATGATCGCCAAGCAACTGGTGGAGGCCCACGGCGGAAGCATCCAGGTCACGAGCGAGCTCGGCAAGGGGACTTCCTTCACCTTCACCCTGCCCTCCAGCCTCGCGGGCGTCTACGCCGAGCGGCAGAAGACCCCGACGCTGCCGCTGGCTGCGCCGAGGCCTGCCTAGCCTCTGGACCGGTCGTATGTGGTGGGGGGGCGCTTTAGCGCAGGGCGGCCGCGACGTTGATCCGGCCGAAACCGAAGTACGGGTTGAAGCCGTTCCTGCTGTTCACGCGCACGGCGGTCTGCTCGATGCGGGCCTTGACCTGGGCCGGCGTGGCATTGCGCTGGACGCTCTTGAGCATCGCGGCAAGGCCCGCGACCGCCGGAGTGGCCATGGACGTGCCGTCCATGGCGCCGTAGCGCAGCGGGAAGCCGGAGTTGTTAAGCTCGACCTGGTAGGTGGGAAGGGTCGACAGGATCTGCACGCCGGGCGCGGCCACCGAGATCCAGTTGCCCCACTGCGAGAAATCGGCGATCGCGTCGCGGGCATCCGACGCACCCACTGCGATCACGCCGGGGAACGCCGCGGGGAAGCTGCGCTCGTTGATGCCGTCGTTGCCCATCGCGGCCACCACCACCGCTCTGCGGGCAAGGGCGTAGGCGACGGCGTCCCTCATCACCTTGCTCTCGGTGGGGCCGCCCAGGCTGAGGCTGACGACCTGCGCGCCGTGATCGACGGCCCAGACGATGCCCTCGGCGACCGAGGCATCCGACCCGCCGCCATCGGCTGCCAGCACCTTGATGGGCATGAGCTTGGCTTGCGGGGCGATGCCGGTGATGCCCTCGTTGTTGCCGGCCTGCGCGGCGGTGATGCCCGCGCAATGCGTGCCGTGCCCGTTGTCGTCCCGGGTGTTGGCCGTGCGCGTCAGGGAGTTGTAGCCCGCCACCAGGTTCGCCCGCAGGTCGGGATGCCCGGGGTCGATGCCCGTGTCCACGATGGCCACCGTCACGCCGCGGCCCGCCGTGCGGGCCCACGCATCGGTCGCCTGGGTGAGCTGGGGGGCGTACTGCTGCCGGAACAGCGGATCATTCAGGTGAACGGCTTCCGGCTCGGCTGCGTCGATCGTGTTGCTATCGGCGTGCGACTCGGAAGGCAGGTCGAAGGCCTTCACCCTGACGGCGGGCTCGGCGTAGAGGACGTCGCGGTCGCGGCGCAGCCGCTCGAGGGTGGCCTTGAGCTCGCTGGAAGGCAGGCTGGCCACCTGCACGTCGAGGCCCGCCACGTAGCGCGCCGAGCGCAGGCCGTAGGGGGCCGCGTCGAAGGCCCCCGCCACGCCAGGGCGCCGCTTGATGATCACCTGGGCCTCGCCCGCCTGGGCATAGACCTGGGCGTTGGCCTCGAGACTCAGCTCAAGTACTGCCAGCTTCCCCGTTCCCGCCGGCGTGACGGCACCGCAGCCCGCGAGGGCCGTGACCGCGAGCATGCCCGCGAGAGCCGCCTTCATCGTCGAGGAATTCACCATGCCCGCCTCCGTGATCCCCAGGGGAAATTGTCATTTGAGCCTTAACCTTAATTTAAACCTTACACGGAGGCCGGCGTCTCAGACAAGCTGGTGTTACAAGACTTATCGGCCGGTTAACGCGTTTCTAATAATTTTAACGCTGTTTTAATATTGTAACGCCCATGCTTGCCCGCGTCTCGGCCGCTCGCCCTTGAGACGAGTCGCCAGGCGGCGGGTACAATGTTCGCGTTCCCTTCACCTGCCGCAAGGGCCCCATGCCGCCAATCCTGGACACGATCGCAAGCTACGTCCCCGCCTGGGTCACCCACCACGTGCGCGGCGGGCCGCTTCATACTCCGTCCCAGCACCGCACCGAGGCGGCCGTCCTCATGGCGGACATCTCGGGCTTCACCCGCCTGGCCGAGACCCTCTCCCAGCATCCCGCCGGCGAAGAGGTCCTCAGCAACATCCTCAACTCCTACTTCGGACACCTGATCGCCTTGGTCGAGGCCCACGGCGGCGACGTGATCACCTTCGCCGGAGACGCCCTGATCGCGCTCTGGCCTTCCGACATGGCCGGCGAGGACCTCGCGACCCTCTGCCTGCGCGCCTCCCAGTGCGCCCTCGCCATCCAGGCGTCCGGCTGGCAATCCCCCCTCCAGGCCGGAGACACCCTTTCCTTGCGCGTCGGCGTCGGCGCCGGCTCGCTCATGCTCTCGCGCATCGGAGGTCGCCGCCGGCGCTGGGAGCTGCTCTTCTCGGGCCGCGGCGTGGCTCAGCTCGGCTCGGTCCTGCCTCAGGGAAGCCCCGGCGACGTGGTCCTGGCCCCCGAAGCCTTCGAGCTGATCGCCGACGAGGGTGTCGTCCGCCCGCTTCCCGGAGGTGCTTATCACCTGCTGGCCATTCGCCGCAGGCTTCCACCCCGGCCGCTATCCAGCACGCCCCTGAGCCAAGACGACGAAGAGACGCTGCAGGGATTCCTCCCCGAAGCGGTCCTCGAGCGGGTCAGAGCCGAGCAAGGCGGCTGGCTCGCCGAGCTGCGCAAGGTGACCGTCCTGTTCATCAGCCTGCCGGACCTGACCCAGGGCACGACCCTCGAGCACGCCCAGGAGACGGCGGACGCGCTGCAGGCGATCCTCGAGCGCTACGAGGGAACCATCAACAAGCTCAGCCTCGACGAGAAGGGGGTCTCCGTGGTGGCCGTCCTCGGCTTGCCCCCCCTGGCTCACGAGGACGACGCCCTGCGAGGCGTGCGCGTGGCCCTGGAGATCCAGGAGAGCCTCGCAGCCCGCGGACTGGAAAGCTCCATCGGGATCTCGACCGGGCGGGCCTTCTGCGGCGAGATCGGCAACTCCCGCCGCCGCGAGTACACCATCATCGGGGACATCGTGAACACCGCCGCCCGCCTCATGCAGGCCGCCTCCGACGACGTG
The DNA here is from genome assembly GCA_036676455.1 of Candidatus Sericytochromatia bacterium. Lineage (GTDB taxonomy): Bacteria > Cyanobacteriota > Sericytochromatia > S15B-MN24 > UBA4093 > UBA4093. Next base: position 10,356 of record JAKFCW010000082.1, on the reverse strand, counting down.
CTCTGCGACGCTGCCACCTATCACGAAGCAAGCGAGCGCGCGGCGTTCGGCCCGCCAACCACCCTTACCCTGCGCGGCCGCGCCGCTCCCCTCGACGTCTACCGCCCGCTGGGCAAGTCAGAGCGCCGGGTGGCGCCTCAGCGGACGGCGCTGGTGGGCAGAGACGCCGAGTCACGGCTCTTGCGTGAGCGCCTGGGTAGCCTCAAAGCCCATGGCACGGGCGGAGTCGTCGTGCTCGAAGGCCGGGCCGGCCTCGGCAAGTCCCAGCTGGCGGCGATCGCCCTTCAGGAGGCCAAGGCCATCGGCCTTTCCGCCTACGTCGGCCTGGGCGAGTCCATCGAGAAGGGCACCCCCTACCATGCTTGGCAGCCCATCTTCACCCAGCTCTTCCAGCTCGAAACCCTGCACCACGCCACCGCCCCTCTGACCCAGCCCTTGTCCCGCACGGATGCCTGGCGGAAACGCGTCTACAGCCACCTGCAGCCGGATCCCGAGGCCATGCGCCTGGCGCCACTGCTCAACTCGGTCCTGCCCCTCGACCTCCCCGACAACGAGATCACCATGCAGCTCTCCGGCGAGCTGCGCATCTCGAATACCCGCGATCTGCTGCTGCGCGTCCTGCACATGGCCTCGGCGGACGCCCCCATGCTCCTGGTCCTCGAGGATGCCCACTGGCTGGACTCGGCCTCATGGGCCCTCGTCGCCCGCACCAGCCAGTTCCTCCCCAACGCCCTGATCCTCCTGACCTTGCGCCCGCTCGACGAGAACCCCCCCGAGGACGCGCTGCGCATCCTCGAGACCCCCACCACCACCCGCATACACCTCGATCACCTGGGCCCTGACGCCATCAGGACGATTGTTTGCAGCTGCCTGGGGGTGGAAACCCTGCCCGAGCGCGTGGCGGAGCTGATCATCCGCAAGGCGGAGGGCCATCCCTTCTTCAGCGAGCAGCTCGCCTACGCCCTGCGCGACGCGGGCACCCTGCGAATCGTCGACGGCATGTGTTCCCTGGACCCCGACGCGCCCGATCTCGACGCGCTGGACCTGCCCGACACCGTGCAGGGCATCATCACCAGCCGGATCGACCGCCTCTCGCTCTCCGAGCAGCTCACCCTCAAGATCGCGAGCGTCATCGGCCGAACCTTCCCGCTGGACCTCCTGAAGGCCGTCCACCCCATCGAGGCCGACCGCCACTCCCTGCCGCAATGTCTGCACGCCCTCGAAGCCCTCGACCTCGTCACCCTCCTCGACGGCGCATGTCAGTTCAAGCACGCGCTCACCCAGGAGGTGGTTTACAACCTCATGCTCTTCTCCCAGCGCCAGCAGCTGCATCAGGCCGTGGCGGAATGGCTCGAGCGACGCCACGGCGCGGACCTGGCGCCTTACTACCCGGCCCTGGCTCACCACTGGAGCCGCGCCGAGCAGACTGAAAAGGCCGTCGTCTACCTCGGTCTCGCCGGAGAGCAGGCACTGGATAACGGAGCCTACGAGGAAGCGGCCGCTTTCCTGGCGGATGCCCTGGCCGTGAGCCGAAAGGCCACTCACGGAGACGCACTTCAGCAGGCGGAATGGTCGCGGAAGCTAGCCGAGGCCTCCTACGGCCTGGGACGCGCCGAGGATGCCCGTCGGATGCTCGATGCGACCCTCTCCTCGCTCGGCTTCCCCGTCCCCCGGAATCGCGCCTCCCGCCTGCTCGGCCTGCTGGGCCAGGTCATGCGCCAGGCGCGGCACCGCCTACGCCCCCCCGACACTTCGAGGGCTCTGGATCCCCGCCACAAGGTCGCGGCCCTGGCCTACGGGCGTTTGATGCAGATTCACTACCTCTCGAACGATCCGCTCGCCATGATCGATGCCTCGCTGCGCGGCCTGAATCTGGCCGAGCGCTCGGCGCCCTCGCCGGACCAGGCGCGCATCTACGGCAACCTCGCGTTGTCGGCGGGCATCGCGCGCCTGCATGGGCTCGCCGAACGCTACCGCGGGCTGGCCCTGGACCTGGCGCAGCGGCAGGGCAACCTGCCCGCCTTGGCCTGGACGCACTTCGTCACCGGGACCTACGATGTCGGGATGGGCCGCTGGGAGGCGGCCCGTGCGGCCTACCACCAGGCCCTGTCCATCTCGAGTCAGCTGGGCGACATCCGCCGCACCAGCGAGATCCGCTTCTTCATGGGGCTGGTGGAAGCCTTCCACGGAAACTTCGACGCCGTGGCGCTGGATAGCGCCCAGATGGTCGCCGAGGCGCAACGCCGGAACGACTCGCAGCTGATCGGAATCGGTCGCCTGGTCGAGGCGCAGTGCACCCTGATGCGGGGGAACTGGGACGAGGCGATCGCCTTCCTGGAAGAGGCGCTCTCGCAGCCGGACTTCGGCACGTCGCTGCAGCTGAGGCCTTTCGCGCTGCTGGCGCTGGCGAACTTGAGGAAGGGAGAGGTTTCGCGCGCGCGCGATCTGCTCGAGCGGGCCCTGGCCCTGATGGAGCAGATTCGCCCGACCCTGGTCTCAAGCTTCGACGGCTATGCCGCGGCGGCGGAAGTCTGCCTGGATCTCTGGGAACAGGCCCCCGAGGACGCGAGGCTCGCGCGTTTCGCGCACATGGCCTGCAAGGGGCTGGAGCAGTACGCGGCGATCTTCCCCATCGGGAAGCCGCGCGCCCTGCTCCACCGCGGCCGCATGCTATGGCTGCAAGGGAAAAAGGCCAAGGCTATCCGCCTCTGGCGGCAAAGCCTCTCACTCAGCGAGACGCTGGGGCTTCCCTTCGACCGGGCGCTGGCCCAATCCTCGCTTGGCAGGCATCTGGATGCCGCCGACCCCGAGCGCCAAGCGCACCTGAACAGGGCCCGCGAGGGCTTCGAGGCGCTGGGGACGCGAAGAGATTAGAACCCCATCGCTCGTAGCACGTCGGCTTCCGTGGCGTCCACGACCTCGGGCGCCTGGTCGATGCCCTTCATGGCCGTGTCCGGGTCCTTGAGGCCGTTGCCCGTCAGCACGCAGACGATCCGCTCCGTGCCCTGGAGCTTGCCGGCCCTGGCGAGCTTGAGGATGCCTGCCACCGAGGCGGCCGAGGCCGGCTCGCAGAAGATCCCTTCCATGCGGCCCAGCATGCGGTAGGCTTCCAGGATCTCGGCGTCGGTGACGGCGTCGATCAGGCCCTGAGATTCCTGGATGGCGCTCAGGGCGCCCTGCCAGCTGGCGGGGTTGCCGATCCGGATGGCGGTGGCGATGGTCTCGGGCTTGGCCACGGGCGCGCCGTTGACGATGGGAGCCGCGCCCGCCGCCTGGAAGCCGAACATCCTGGGCAGCGCGTCGGTGACGCCGTGCGAGCGGTAGGCGTTGAAGCCCTTCCAGTAGGCGGTGATGTTGCCGGCGTTGCCCACGGGGATGGCGAGCACGTCAGGCACGCCGCCCAGCTGGTCGCAGACCTCGAAGGCGCCGGTTTGCTGGCCGTCGATCCGGAAGGGGTTGACCGAGTTGACCAGGGTGACGGGGTAGCGCTCGGCGATCGCCCGCACCAGGCTCAGCGCCGCGTCGAAGTTTCCGCGCACCGGGATGACCTTCGCACCGTAGTGAATCCCCTGAGCGAGCTTGCCCAGGGCCACGTAGCCGTCGGGAACGAGCATGAACGAGCGCATGCCGGCTCTCGCGGCATACGCCGCCATCGCGGCCGAGGTGTTGCCGGTCGATGCGCAGATCAGCGCCTCGGAACCCGCTTCCTTGGCCTTGCTCACCGCCATGGTCATGCCGCGATCCTTGAACGAGCCGGTCGGGTTGGCGCCCTCCAGCTTCACATAGAGCTGCAAGTCGCTCAGGCCGAGGGCCACGGGGATGCGCTCCAGCTGAACCAGGGGCGTGGCGCCTTCTCCCAGGGTGACGACGGGGGTGGCGTCCGTGACCGGCAGGAAACGGCCGTACTCGGGGATGAGCCCGCGCCAGCGGCGGGCGGCTGCGGTGATCATACTTGCTCCTCGACATGGATGACGTTGGCGATTTCCTGGATGGCGCTCATCGCGGCGATCTCGCGGACGGCGGCGCGGAAGCTGGCCTCGCGCACCCGGTGGGTGACGATGACCAGCTCGGCATGCCCTCCTTCGGCGGGATGCTGAACGAACGACCGCACGGAGACCCGGTGCGTCCCGAAGCAGGTGCCGACGGCTCCCAGCACGCCCGGCACGTCCTTGGCCTTGAGGCGCAGGTAGAAGGCGGAATCGACCTCGTCCAGGGGCACGGGGCTGAGCGAGCGGGTTTGGATGCAGGCCATCATGCGGTCGGGAGAGTCGAGCAGGCTCGCGACGTTGAGCAGATCGCCGACGACGGCGCTGGCGGTCGGTCCGCGACCGGCGCCGGGCCCCGAGAAGGTGACCTCGCCCACGGCGTCTCCCTGGACGGTGACGGCGTTGGTGACGCCCTCGATCCGCGCGAGCGGGTGGCTGGTCGGGATCATGGTGGGGTGGACGCGCGCCTCGAGGCGATCGCCTTCCCGCTTGGCGATGCCCAGCAGCTTCACGACGTAACCCAGTTCCTGGGCGTACTTGAGGTCCTGGGGGGTGATGCCGGTGATGCCTTCGCGGGGCACGGCGTCGGTCTCGACGTGCTCGCCGAAGAGGAGGCTGGCCAGCAGGGAGAGCTTGTAGGCGGCATCGTGTCCTTCGACGTCCGAGGTGGGGTCGGCCTCGGCGTAACCCAGCTTCTGGGCGTCGGCAAGGGCGGCCTCGAAGGAGCTGCCTTCCTTGGCCATGCGCGACAGGATGTAGTTGGTCGTCCCGTTGATGATCCCCTGGATTGACGACAGGGAGTTGGCGGCTAGACCGCGTTGCAGCGGCATGATGAGCGGGATGCCGCCTGCGACCGCACCCTCGAAGTAGACAGCTGCACCTGAAACGCGGGCGGCATCGAAGATCTCGCGGCCGTGCTTGGCCAGGACCTCCTTGTTGGCGGTGACGACGGACTTCCCCTGGGCCAGGGCGGCGAGGATCAGGTCCTTGGCGGGGGTGACTCCGCCCATGACCTCGACGACCACGTGGATATCGGGGTCGGAGAGGACTTGCGCGGGGTCGGAGACGAAGAGGTCGCGGGGCAGTCCGCGGTCGAGGGCGGGGTTGCGGACGGCGATGGCCTTGAGCACGACGGGGCGGCCCACGCGGTGGGCGTAGACGTCTTGGTTTCTCAGCAGGAGTTCGGCGACGCCGCCTCCGACCACCCCGCATCCGAGCAAACCGACGCCGATAGGTTGATTCTGGTTCATCATGCCCCCTGTATACCCCCTTGGGGCCTGTAATTCAACCTGGTCATGTTGTCATGCGCCAAGCTTCACGAGGGCGAGCGCCAGCAGCGAGCAGGCGAAGCCCAGTTCGGCGAGCGGCAGCTTCGGCCAGCGCGCGCTGACGAAGGCTGCGAGTCCGCCGAGGACGATGAGCTTGATCCCGAAGAGCGCCAGGGCGGCAGCGAAGGTCGGCCAGCTCGTGAGCGGGATCGTGACGGGAAAGGCCATCATGCCGAGCGCGAGCCAGCCGAGTTGAAGCGTGCTGCGGGTCCAGGCCGCCAGGGCCTCATTCAGGCCGGGGGCGCTCTCACCCTCCGAGGCGGGGGGACTCATCCCATCGTCACTCCCGCTCTCACTCCCCGTCACCCCCGTGAAAACGGGGGCCACTGGATTCCCGCTTTCGCGGGAATGGCGCGCAGGGGGGGCGCCGACCTCGCAAATCATCGGGGCCGTGCCGAGGGCGAGCCCCAGGAAGATGAGCCATGAGGCGGGGCCTGCTTCCCAGAAGGCGAGCGCCTGGGCGAGATCCGTGCTTCCGCTGAGCGTTCCGAGGGCCCAGAGGCTAGCGGCGACGGCGAGCACGCCACTGGCACGGATGGGCAGGTAACGGGCCGAGAGTCCGGTGAGTAGAAGCAAGGCGGTGAAGCCGTCACCGAGGAAGCCGAGCACGGCATCGCTGGAAAAGAGCGGGATCAAGAGGCCCGCGACGATGGCGAGGGCCAGGGCGGCCAGGTGCCCGAGAGGAGGCTGGCCGCTTGCTCGCAACCCGGCGCTGATGCGGCGGCTTGGCGCCATCAATGCCGGCAACCCGCCTCCCGAGGCCGCAACCCGGCTCCAGCCGGCCAGGAGGGGGCCCAGCGAGATGATCATGGCGGTGTGAAGAAAGACGGCGAGGGGCGTCATCGTTGCCTCCGGGTGAGCCGCAGGACGAGCAGCAGGACGGAGGTGACTGCCATGGCGATGGCGAGGATCCCGAAGGGGATGACGCTGGCCTGGCCTGGGATCAGGGGGGTCAGCATCATTCCGAGGGCCACCAGCAGGACGGGAAGCTCTCCTGTTAGCGAGGCAGCGAGCACCTGGGCGGGGAGGACCCAGATCCAGGGCAGGAAGGCCGCGAGGACGCCGAGCGCGATGAGCATGCCGCGGGCGATCGGGAGGCTGCGGGCTCCAGCACCGGTACGGGGAGGGGAGTCGGCTTCGAGCAAGCTTCCGCTTTCCTGCCAGGCCCGGACCCAGCCTGCCAGTGCCGCGAGGGCCGCTGCGACGTGCAGGAGGCTTGTCCAGGCAGGCAGGAGGAGCAGAGAGGACTGGGTAGCCTGGAGGCCTAGCCAGAGGCCCGGGAAGGCTCCGAGAGGGGGAAGCCCGAGGGTCATGGCGAGGCCGAAGCTGGAGGCGGCGGGACGCCCTGGCGAGAGCCGGAGGAGCAGGAGGCCTGCGGCGTGGCCCGCCAGCAGGGAGAGGGCGGCGGCGAAGGCGGTGGCGGCGTGATCGCTCATGCCGTGGAGGCGGAAGTCCATGCCGAGGCCGGCGAACACGAGGGCGAAGGCGAGTGCCGAGGTCCAGAGGGCGGAGAGGCCGGAGGGAAGGGGCGTTTTGCGGGAGCGCCATCCGCTCCAGAGGGCGAGCCCCGCCCCCGCCGCGAGGACCAGGGTCGGGACGACGGCGGGCATCTAGCGCTTGATTCCCTTGACCAGGAGGATGCTGAGCTCGTAGAGGCCCATCAAGGCGATGCCGAGGATGCCCTGGGTGAAGATGTCGGGGGAGGGGGTGACGACGGCGGCCACGGCGAGGGCGACGATCAGGAAGTAGCGGCGGAACTCGACGAGCTTGGCGGAGGTGACGAGGCCCATGAGGCTCAGGAAGAAGAGCACGAGGGGCAGCTCGAAGGAGAGGCCGCAGGCGAAGACGAGGCTGGCGGCGAAGCTGAGGTAGTTGCCGATGGAGAGCAGGGCGTCGATGCCTTCGGGTGCGAAGCCGACGAGGAACTTGAGGCCGACGGGCAGCAGGAAGAAGTAGCTGAAGAGGGCGCCGGCGGTGAAGAGCAGGAAGGCCGCGACGAGCATGGGGAAGGTCCAGCGGCGTTCGCGCGCGGTGAGGCCGGGTGCGACGAAGGCGATGACCTGGTAGAGCAGGACGGGCAGGGCGAGGTAGAGGCCGGTGAAGAAGGCGACCCTCAGGGTGACCATGAAGTACTCGGCGGGGGCGGTGAAGATCAGCTCGATGCCGGCGGCGGGCTTGAGCAGCCAGGTCACGAGCTGCTTGTGGAAGACGAGGGCGAGGACGGTGCCGGCGGCGATGGCCGATACGGTCTTGAGCAGGCGCCACCGCAGCTCCTCGAGGTGCTCGAGGAAGGTCATCTGGTTGGGGTCGAGGCGTTTTTCGCTCACGGGTTCTTGCGGAAGTTCATGGTGCGGGGGCGAGGTTGGGGCTGATCGCCGCGGATGCGGGAGAAGAGGGCCCGCATGATCTGGTGGCCGGTCTCGCGTCCGGAGAGGAATTTCAGGGCGTAGATCTGGTGGCCCAGGCGCCTGAGGACGCGGGCGCGGACCTCGATCGGGGGATCCTCGAGGGGCAGGCCGACGACGTATTCGTGGCCGACGATGAGGATGCTCTGGGAGGAGAGCTTGGCACCGCCGCCGGAGAGGTCGAAGGTGCGTCCTGAGGACTGGAGCATCGAGGCGGGGTCTGTGAGGGTGACGTCGAGCTCGAGCGGGACGCGCACGGAGCGGCGCATCTCGGCCTGGATCTGGGGCAGGACCACGCCTTCTGGGGGCAGGACCACGGGTGGGGCGGGTTCTTCGGCTTGCCGCTGGGGAAGCTGGGCGAGGGGAATTCGCACGACCAGGTGGGTGCGGTAGGAGAGGTTGGCGAGGGAGACGTCCTGACCTTGGCCGTCGGGCCAGGTCAGGACGCCCTCGGAGTCACCGAGATCGAGCTGCACGGGAAAGGTGACCTCCGCCGATTGGGCGCTGAGGGCGGTGATCCGCCCCCAGTACATGGACGATCCCAGTTGGATGGTGACGTCTTGGCCGACTTCGTAGGCGATCACCTTGGCTCCTATGGCTAACGTTGTTTCTGCGGGACAGCGAGCTTGATGACTCCAGCTTGTGACGACTGCATCACGGCTAACGCTCGCTGCCCTACGAAACAGCCGCAGGCGCTAGCTAGATGGTGGGCTCGATCAGGCCGTAGTTGCCATCCTTGCGATGGTAGATGACGTTGACCTGTTCGGTTTGCTGGTTGAGGAAGACGAAGAAGTCGTGGCCGAGCAGTTCCATCTGCAGGGCGGCGTCCTCCGGGGAGAGGGGCTTGATTGCGAAGGACTTGGAGCGCACGATTTCGCGTTCGGCGCTGGGTGCTTCTTCGAGCTCCTCGACGGGGGCGAGCTCGGTGGCGACGACCTGCGAGGTCTTCAGGGGGCTGTGGCCGCGGTGGCGCAGCTTGGCCTTGTAGCGACGGATCTGGCGTTCGATCTTGTCGGCGACGAGATCGATCGACGCGTACATGTTGTCCGAAGATTCCTCGCCGCGGATGACGGTGCCGCTGGCGAAGAGGGTGACCTCGGCGATCTGGTTGGCCTGGACGCTAGGGTTCTTGATGACGGAGAGCTCGAGTTCGGTGTTGATCACCCCGTCGACGTTCTTGAAAACGCGGGCGAGCTTCTTCTGGGCATAATCGCGCAGCGATTCGGTGACGTCGAGGTTCTTGCCCTTGATAACGAGTTCCATACGCCTATCCCCCTATCTATGGTGAGCGTGCCGGCCCCGACCGGGCTCGGCGGAACGGTTGGTTGGTCCCATTATAGGCCTTCCTTCCGTAAGATGAAAGCGAGTCCTGACCCGGGATTCCTGTCCTGAGCCCCCCTTTTACCCGGCGAGTGTCTTGAGTGCTTCGACGACGCTGTACGGGACTCCATCGGTGCCGATCCGGGCGGGCCTGCTGCCCTTCGGCCCGTGATCGTCCGTGCCTCCCGTACAGAGTAACCCGTAGTATTCGGCCATGGATCGGTAGTATTCCCTTAGCAGAGGAGGGTGCGAGGGGTGGACCACTTCCATGGCTCCCAAGCCCAGGGATACCAGCTCTCCGACGAGGTTTCCGCTCTCGAGAGGAGCGCTCCTGGGGTGTGCGATGCTGGCGACTCCGCCGGCCTTGCGAATGGCCTTGATCGCGTCGGCGGGGGAGATCCCTTCGCGCGGCACGTAGCCGGCGGTGCCGGCGGAGAGCCATTGATCGAATGCTTGCTGCTCGGTGGAGACGATGCCCTTCGAGACCAGGACCTGCGCGAGGTGGGGGCGCCCCAGGGCTCCGTCGCCTGCCTGTCGCTGGACGTCTGCGAGTTCGACGTCCAGGCCGTGCTCCTGGAGCCTGGTGACGAAGTGCTCCATGCGGCGTTTCCGGGCGGCGCGCTGCTCGGCCATCAGGTCGTTCCACCAGTCAAGCGTCTCGTCGAAGCAGTAGCCGAGCAGGTGAAGCTCGCGGTCCTGCCAGACGGTGTTGATCTCGACGCCGGTGAGGACCTCGAGGCGGTACGTCTCCGCGCGTCGGCGGGCTTCGACGAGGCCTCCGGTGTGGTCGTGGTCGGTGACGGCGATCGCGCGCAATCCCGCCAGGGCAGCCGCATCGACCAGCTCGCTCGGGGTGAAGCGGCCGACGCTGTACTTCTACTTCCCCGACATCGGGTCCGTGTTCGAGTCGGTGCTCGAGCAGACCTACATGGCGCACGCCGAGCTGGTGCTCGCGCGGATGCGCGCCGCGCCCCATCCGCTCGATCGCCTGCGCGCGATGGTCGACGTGACGCTGGCATTTCATCGCGATCGCCCGCAGCTGATCGGCGGCCTGTTCCAGCTGTGGGCGATGGGCGGCCGCGACGTCGGTCCTGTCCTCGAGCGCGGGCGCCGAGCCCTCGTGGCAACTCGTGACGCGCTCGTCGCTGATCTCCGCGCAGGAATCGCGAAGCGCGAGGTGCTGCCGTGCGAGCCCGAACGGGTCGTCGATCTCGTGCTCGCCGTCCTCGATGGCGTGCTCGTTCACCAGGTGCTCGGGATCGCGCGACCCGAGGGCATCACCGAAGAGCTCGCCGATCGCGTGATCGAACCACTGCG
>JAKFCW010000081.1:0-2897 GCA_036676455.1 Candidatus Sericytochromatia bacterium | reverse complement strand
TGCCCGAGCCGGTCACGCGGTAGCGCTTGGCCGACGCGCGGTGGGTCTTCATCTTGGGCATGGGGATTACTTCTCCTTCTTCCTGGGTGCGAGGATCATGAACAGGGTGCGGCCCTCTTGCTTCGGGTCCCGCTCGACGAGGGCAATTTCCTTGACCCCGTCGGCGAAGCGATTCAGCAGGGCGGTGCCGAGTTCCTGGTGCTGCATCTCACGGCCGCGGAACCGAACCGTCACCTTGACCTTATCGCCTTCGGTGATGAACTTCTGAATCGCGCGGAGTCGAACTTCGTAGTCGTGCTGACCGATCTTGTAGGAGACCGTGACTTCCTTGAGGCTCACCGTGTGCTGGCGCTTCCGGGCCTCTTTGGCCTTCTTCTCGGTTTCGAACTTGTGACGCCCGTAGTCCATGATCTTGCAGACCGGCGGCTGGGCGTCCGCGGCGACCATCACGAGATCGAGGCCCTTCTCTTGGGCGATGCGCATCGCTTCGCGGGTAGGAAGGATCCCGAGCTGGTTCCCCTCGTCATCAATGGTACGAACCTCGCGGGCGCGGATGCGCTCGTTGATCAGGGTCATGTCTCTCTCTCTAAGAATGGCCGTTCCTCCTGTTCAAAAAAGCAGGGCGCAAAAACCAAAAAGGCAGGCGCCATGCGACACCCACCATCCAGAGCGAATTGATTCGTTCCGGCTACCCAGCTAGCATGGCTGCGGGGTGAGAAGGGTCGCTTCTGCTTTCGCCAACTCCATAATTGTCGTCCAGCTCGACGCCGGACTGAGTTCGTAGCATAGCGCGCATGGCGCCGTTCTGTCAAGTGACGCCCGCCTTCTTGCCCCTCTAAGGGCCGTTTGTGGTATACTCGGGGCGACCTGACCATCCGCCCCTGCAGGAGGTGCCCCGCGTGAGTCCGCTTCACGGCCCGCAAGGCCCGACCAATCGACTCCCTGACGCCCCAGCGCCACAGCTTTCGGACGCCCTGTCCAGCCAACGCGACGCGCTGGTCGCCTTCGCCCAGGAGCTGATCCGCACGCCCAGCCCCTCCGGGGCCGAGTCCGCGGTCGCGACCCTCATCGCCACGCGCTTGCGTGAACTGGCGTTCGACGACGTCTTCACCGACGAGGTCGGAAACGTCGTCGGCCTGCTCAAGGGACGCTCCGACGGCCCGTCCGTGCTCTTCTGCGCTCACATGGACACGCCCGATCCCGGGGACCTCGAGCTCTGGGAACGCGACCCCCTGGACGCCCACCGCGACGGCGACGCCCTCACCGGCCTCGGAGCTTCCGACGCCAAGGGTTCCATCGCCTCCTTCGTCTACGGCGCCGCCTCTCTCAAGGCCGAAGCCTCGCCGCTTGCCGGCGACGTCCTGGTCGCTTGCGTCGTCATGGCCGAGCGCGCCGAGGGCTTCGGCATCTCCCACCTCTTCGAGAAGACCCTTCCCGCCCGCGGCGTCCACCCCGCCCTCGTCGTCATGGGCGACCCCACCGGACTCAACCTCTACCTCGGCCAGCGCGGCCGCATGGAGCTCGAAGTCACCACGGTCGGCCGCACCGCCCACGCCTCGACGCCGTGGCTGGGACAGAACGCCGTCTACAAGATGGTTCCGGTCATCGAGGGCCTGCAGGACCTGAGCACCATGCTCCCTAGCCACCCCTTCCTCGGCAAGAGCACGATCTCGCTGACCAACCTCTCCAGCACGCCCGGACGCTTCTCGATCATCCCCGATCGCTGCATCGCGGCCATCGACCGACGCTTCCTGCCCAACGAATCGCTGGAGACCATCCTGGGTCAGGTCCAGGCCATCCTGATCCGCACCGGCCAGGCCGATGCCGAGTTCCGCGGCGAGGCAAAGGTCCGCATCGTCCAGGAAACCGCCTACACCGGCGTCACGCGCGAGGTCCCCAAGCTGCTCTCCCCCTTCGTGACCCCCGAGTCCAACCCGTGGGTCCAGAAGGCCGTCACCGCCCTCGAAGGCCTCGGAGAGTCGCCCCGCTTCGACAAGTGGCACTTCTCCACCGAAGGCGGCTACACCGCGGGCGTGCTCGGCATCCCCACCATCGGCTACGCCCCGGGCGAAGAGAACTACTCGCACACCCCGTACGACCGAGTCAGCATCTCCAAGCTCGTCCGAGCAGCCCAGGGCACCGCGGCGATCGCCCGGGCCGTGGCCGGCGCATCCGACTGATCCCCCCTATCCCCCCGGCACCTGAGGAGGAAGCATGAGCCACGCCGTCAATCCCACCGCCCAGCCCCGCAAGGACGAGGAAGTCTCCCTGCTTCCCAACCGTTCCGCGGGCCTGGCCATCCTGCGTGACGGCAACGTCGAGTCCCATAACCCGGAACTCTACCGGGTCCTCACCGACCTCGACGAGCGCCCCGAGGAAGCCGGTCCCCGGCGCCTGGCCCAGCTCATGGCCGACCCGGAAGTCCGCGAGATGCTCGCATCCTTGGCCCGCCGCCCCGAGGCCGACGTCGAGATCATCCCCGACTGGTGGCCCGGCCAGGTCATCGGCATCAACGCCGCCGTGATGGGTGACGTCGTCGTGCTCGCCGTCCACAACTGGACCGCCGTCCACCGCCTCGCCAACATGCAGCAGGACTTCGTCGCCAACGTCTCCCACGAGCTGCGCACCCCGCTGACCTCGATTCGCATGGCGGCCGAATCCCTCCAACTCGGCGCCATGGGCAACGAGAAGATGCGCGCCAAGTTCCTCTCCAACATCCAGCGCGAGGCCGACCGCCTGACCCGCCTCGTCAACGAGCTGCTGGTCGTGGCCAACCTGCACGGCCGCCCCACGCTGCACATGGCGAACTTCACCTTCCCCGAGCTGGCCCAGGAGGTCATCCAGACCCTCGAGCCGCACGCCCAGCTCAACAACGTCAACCTGGTGCTGACCTGCCC
>JAKFCW010000080.1:0-15533 GCA_036676455.1 Candidatus Sericytochromatia bacterium | reverse complement strand
AGGCCATGACCGATACCAGTCAGGAGCTGGTGGGCTTCCCCACTTCCGATCCCGCCTTCGGCAAGCCTGCGGTCTGGGTGGCCGGCGCCGAAGCCCAGCGGGCCGCGCAGCTCGGCTATCTGATCCAGGACCCGACCAACGTGCTCACCGCGCACCTCGAAGAGGTGGTGCGGTCGTTCGCGCATGAGATCCTGAGCCGCGAGGAGGTCCAGATGATGCTGAACCGCCTCAAGGAGAAGGCCCCGGTCACGGTCAAGGACCTGGTGCCCGAGATCCTTTCCCTCTCGGAGGTCCAGCGCGTGCTGCAGGCCCTCATCCGAGAGCGCGTCAGCATCCGCGACCTCGCCACCATCCTCGAGAAGCTGGCTGACTACGGCAAGATGACCAAGGACGTCTTCGTGCTGACCGAGCTGGTCCGCCAGTCGCTGGGCCGCCAGATCTGTGCGGGCCTAGCCGACGAGGAAGGCCAGATCACGGTCATCACCCTGGATGCGGGCGTCGAGAACACCGTCCAGCAGTCGATCCAGCAGGGCCCGACCGGACCCAGCCTCGCCATCAACCCGCAGATCGGCCAGCTCGTCCTGGCCCGACTGGCGGCAGTGCACCAGGATGCCATTTCGAAGGGCTACAACCCCTGCCTGCTCACCAGCCCGGTCACGCGCCCGCACGTCAAGGGTCTCATCGACCGCAACTTCCCGCAGATGGCGGTCATCTCCTTCGCCGAGATCTCGAGCAAGTACAAGGTGCAGTCGGTCGGCTCGGTCTCCATCGCCGTCGGGGCCGCTTCCTAAGAGTGCCGTCACTCCCGCTCTCACCCCCGTCACCCCCGTGGAAACGGGGGCCAGTGGATTCCCGCTTTCGCGGGAATGACGAAGAGAGGACGCGGGAATGACGGTTTAACGGCTCGTTTCCCCAAGGTTAACTCCCGGATAACCGGATCCTTGGCCGGATCCTCCGATAACCTTCTTATCCGCTTTTGATAGGAGGTATCGCGTGAAGAGCCTGCGCCGACTGATTCCGATGCTCGTGGCCACGACCCTGCTGGCCGGGTGCGGCGTGGGAACCGCCACCACCGGCCTCTCGGGCAAGTCCATGACTCCCAAGCGCGAGAACTTTTTCTCCAAGATGGTGAACCCCGCCTACGAGCGGGAGATCAACCAGCAGATCATCGCCGTGACCCAGCCGGGCCAGGCCGTCTCAGTGCCCGGCGCCAAGGAGATCGAGCGCCTGCCCTACGGCGCCCTGCAACTCGTGCTCCTGGAGGTCGAGGCGACTCGCAATCGCGACCAGGTGATCGGCATGCTCGCCCAGGTGCCGGGAGTTCAGACGGCCCAGCCCAACGTGCTGTTGCAGCCTCAGGACACGCTCGACCGCAGCCGCCTTCCCAAGGACGAGATGATGCCCATGCAGTGGGCGCTGCCCAAGATGCAGGCCTCCGAAGCCTGGCAGACCACGCGCGGCCGCAAGAACGTCGTGGTCGCCGTCCTGGACACCGGCATCGACTACACGCATCCCGAGTTCGAGGGCCGCTTGATCAAGGGACCCAACTTCGCCTGGGTGCCGCCCGCTCCGGTGCCTCCCGGCTTGCCGCCCCGTCCGCCCGCAGGTCCTTTCCCCGAGCCTTCGGGTCCGGATGATCCGCTCGACGACGTGGGCCATGGCACTCATGTGGCCGGCATCATCGCGGCGGCCGCGGACGGCAAGGGCATCGTCGGCGTCGCCCCCAACGTCACGATCATGGCCATCAAGGTGCTGGGCAAGCAGGGCGGATCCTTCTGGTCGATCGCCCAGGGCGTGCAGTACGCCTACCAGCATGGCGCCCAGGTCATCAACATGAGCCTCGGCGGCGTGGCTCCGGGTGAGACGCTCGGCAACTTCGACCTGCTCTCGTTGATGTGCGAGGAGGCTCGCCGCCAGGGCACCCTGGTGATCGCCGCCGCCGGCAACGACGGGCTCGACATGGAGCTGCTGCAGCGCACCGGCAAGCGCGTGGCTCCCGCGATGTTCCCCTCCGTGCTCTCCGTCGGGGCCACCCGCGAGGACGACTCGCTCGCCCCCTTCTCCAACCGTGGCCGTCCCCTGGGCATCACCGCGCCCGGCTACCGCATCCTCTCGACGACGCCCTCTTACCCCACCCCGATGTCGCAGCAGGGCATGTCGCCTTACTATGACACCATGAGCGGAACCTCGATGGCCGCTCCGTACGCCGCAGGCCTGGCCGCCCTTCTCTACTCCCAGCATCCTGACTGGACCCCGGATCAGGTTGAGGCCCAGATGCGCAAGACCGCCGACGATCTCGGCAACCCGGGCCGCGACGATACCTACGGTTCGGGCCGGATCAACGTCCTGAAGGCCCTGGCCCAGTAATTCGCTTCACGAACGACGCCCTGCCTTTTTCGGCAGGGCGTTTTGCATAAGGATCCTTGCCTGCAAGCGCATGCCCGCCATGCTAGGATGGGACCGCCAACTCTCCCATCATTCGTGAGGCAGTCATGCTAAACCCTGTGAGCGATGCGCGTCACGCGTCCGACCTCGGGCTGGAAGGTCTTATCGGCAAGATGAAGGATGCGGCGCTCGTCGTGGAGGTCGCCACCGGTCAGATCCGGTTCTCGAACTCCGCGGCGAGCTTGCTCTTCGGCTATTCCGCGGCGGAGGTGCTTGGGTGGCCCATCGCCATGCTGCTCTCGGGATCGAGCGAGGACCTCTTGGATGCGCTCGCCTCTCCGCGTCCGGTGGAGCTGGCCGCCACGCGCCAGGACGGCAGTGCGATCGCCGTCGCGTTGACCATGAGTTCCCTCGATAATGGCCTCGCCCTGGTGATCCTGCGTGACGACACCGACCGCAAGTGCTCCGAGATCGAGCGTGAGCGTGCCCTCAACGTCCTCTCCCACGAGCTCAGGACTCCGCTCAGCACGGTGATGGGGTTCGGCGGCCTCGTGATCGACGGCCTGGCGGGACCGATCACCGATCAGCAGCGCCACTACCTGCAGCGCCTCTTGATCGCGGCGGACGACCTCCACGCGCTGGTCGACGATCTTCTCGACATGGGCCAGCTACATGCGGGCCGCGTGACGCTGCACCTGCAGCCCTTCACTCTCGCCGCGGCCGTCGAGGAAGCGATCGAGGGTTTCGCCCCTCAGGCAGAGGCGAAGCACATCCTGATCCATAACCAGGTCCCTGCCGGGTTGCAAGCGATCCGAGCGGACGGGAAGCGGATCGCCCAGGTTCTGCGCAATCTCCTGAGCAACGCCATCAAGTTCTCTCCGGCGGGTGGGCGGATCTGGGTGCGCGGCAGCTGTGACGAGGGAGGCCTGCTCTGCGAGATCGAGGACACCGGTTCGGGAATTTCACCGGACGAACGCCACCGGATCTTTCAACCCTTCGTCAGGCTCGTGGAGAGTCAGATCCCCGGGACGGGCCTCGGCCTCAACATCGCCAAGGGCCTGGTGGAAGCTCACCAGGGGAGGATCGGGGTTCGCGACGCGTCGGGGTCGGGATCGGTCTTCTGGTTCAGGCTGCCTCGGGTCTGACAGCCTGCCGAAACCTCAGACTCACGGCCGGGCAATCGCTCTGCAACACCTCCGGCGTAAGCTGAATCCGAGGAGGTGCCCATGAAGACCAAGACCCAGGCCGTGAGCATGGCCGCCCTTTACGTGGCAACCTATGTTTCGGTGCTCTCGCTGCTCGTTTACCTTTTCGTCGCGCCGGCTTTTTGATCCGGCCGGCCCGGAGAAAAAAATGATAGGCCTCCTCCGGAAAGAGGCCTATCTCCAGGTATTCGATGATCCTATCAGGTCCGATCCTATCCGGTTAAGATCCCACCCGGTTGTCGATCACCCACTGGATCTACCTTAGCAAAAGCATGTTTGGAGCCGAACACGACCGTGTTCGGCTTTCATCAAATCTGCCGCAAATCTAGATGAAGTCCGAACGCCAAAAGCGCCTCCTCGAGCGCATCTGCTGACGCCCAGGGAGGCTTGCTTGAGGAGGCATCGGGCTGAGCGCCTTTGTGCCGGCGAATCGCTTTGCTGGGCGCGGGTTAGAGCAGCTTGGTGCGGTACTCGAGCGACACGTCATCCGCCTGGACGGTGGACTTCATGAAGAAGGTCTGGCTGCCCTTGGCTGAAAGCGTGAGGACCCGGTACTGCATCTCGACTTCGCGCCCCTTCAGGGTGAAGCGGGCGATCAGGTAGCCTTGCTTGGCCGTTACCTCGTGGTTCTTGGCGGTGATCTGGGCTTCGCAGCGCTCCCAGCTCAAGATGCCGGGTAGTTCCTTGGAAACCAGCTGGATCTGGACGCCGGTCGCCACGGGAGCCGATGCCGTCGCCTCGGGGGTGGTTCCGCCGATCACGGGAAGCGTGGTGTCCACGTAGGGGTTCTGCGCCCAGCTATCGGTGGTTGGGGTGCTGGTCCCGGAGGGGGTGGAGTAGTAAGTGTCGGTGTAAGGTGCGGTGGTGGTGTAGGAGCTCTGCGGGGAGACCGTGGTGCCGGCCGTACCGCCGCAGCCCGCGAGGGCCAGTCCCAGGACCAGGAGGATGGATTTGCGCGTGAGCTGGGTCATGGTGAGCTCCTTCGGGTCGGGGGATGGGGACCATCCCCGGATCGCGACTCAGTTCCTGGTGCCTGCGGGAATTCTAGGGGGTAATCGTCACGCGGGCGTCGTCGGCGTGCTTCTCCGAGCGGTAAGGCCCGTAGGTGCGGATTTCAGCCGGCGCCAGCACGATGGAATAGACTTGCTTCTCGACTTCCTGGCCCTTGAGGGTGTAGGTGATGGTCAGGTTGCCGACCTGGGTGCGGAGGAACGAGGGGTTGTGCACCTGAGCGGTGATCTCGCACTTCTCCCAGGACAGGAACCCGGGGAACTCCTTCTTGATGATGGAGGCCGTGAGGGTGTTCCCGCTGGTCGGAACCGGGGTGGGAGTCACCGTGGGAGTCGGCGTCGGCGTCGGCGTGGGGGTCGGGGTGGGCGTCGGAGTCGGGGTCGGGGTCGGAGTGGGCTCCGGATCGGTGCTCGCCGTGGGAGTCGGGGTCGGGTCGACGCTCCAGTCCACCGTGGGCGAGGCCGTCGGGTTGGTGTAGATGTCGTCCTGGTAGTAAGAGCCGCTGTCGCTGGCAATCGGATCGACCTGAGTGCCGGCACGTCCGCCGCAACCCGCAGCGATCACCGTGAGCCCGAGGCAGAGGGCAATCATGAGGCGTTGGCCGTAATGGGATGCGCGGATCATCGTTCTCTCCTCCAGTGTGGGGGCTCTCGGTCGCTTCGTCCGGCGAATCGCTTCGGCGGTGGAACGCGTCAGGTGCTCCTAACACTATATGGACGGAGAGCGGCGAGATCTGACCCGCGGGAGGCAAAGGCTGGGTTAACTTCTCAGTAAAGTTAGGCGTTCTAACGCGACTTGCTCTCGGCGACCGTGATCACCTGGTAAGCCCCGGTCTGGAACTCCGCGGGCAACGGCTGGGTGGAGAGCAGGGTCTGCCCCGGCTCCTTGTTGCTGCGCTCGGCCGCATCCTTGGCAATCCGCTGGGCGAAGAGCAAGACCTTCGGATCCGCGGCGATCTGAGCGAAGTCCCATCCCTGGACCGATCGTCCCAGCTGCTGGGAGGCCTTCATGCCAAGCAGGATGGCCGTCGAGGTCGCCGTGATCTGCACGCGGCTGTAGCTGCCGGTGGAATGGAGTTGTGCTGGAGCCGAGTAGATGGCCGCTCCCAAGCTGTTGCGCAGGGTGACCTCGTAAAGCGCGGATCCTGGATTGAGCTGGGTCTGAGGCACCGAGACCGAGAACTCTCCGGTCGCACTCACGATCGTACCGCTGGCGAGCATCGTGCCGTCCAGCTTCGAGAGGCTCACCCGGAAGCCCCGCGGAGCCGGGACGCTGCCCGCCATGACCAGGTAGTCGTCCGGGATCTCTGCCGTCCCGCCGATCACCACCAGCGGAGGCAGATTGTGCTCGGGGCTCACCCTGGGCAGCGCGCAGCCCGCCAGTAACAGCCCCAGGCCCAAGACCGGCCCGAACCAGGCCCGCCGCGTCACCCCGTGAGTCGTCTTACCCATCATCCCGTCACCCCGTCGCGCTGCTCGATGGCCCTTGATGCCTCGGGAAAGCAAGGGCAAAGAAATCGCCCGCATGGGCGCTTCCCCAGGGGAAGGCTACCATGCGGGCGATAGGGAATGGTTGTTCGGTATGCCGGGCTTTTTCGTCAGGCCAGGCGCCTGCGGCTAAAAAGCGCCTGCGGCTACGAGATGAAAAGAACGCGCTAGACCGGGAAGTACCGGCGGGCTTCCCGCTCGGTCATGACGGAGTAGCGTCCGGGATACAGGCCGCTCAGATCGTCGGAAACCATGAAGCGCTGGCGCTTCTGGCTGCCGGTCTCCTGGAAGCTCACCCAGAAGGAGTCCACGGGGCCTGCGGACACTTCGATCGACCCCCAGTCGAGCTGTGGCGTGGGCTCTCCGAAGAGCGAGCGCAGCTGGACCACCTTCTGCACCGCGATCGCCAGCTCCAGCTCGTAACCGGAGTTTGCGCTCACCGGCAGGTTCAGCAACTGACCGGGCTTTACGAGCGTGCTGCCGCCGTTGCGGGAGATCAGATCCTTGGCATAGGCCCCCACCGCATCGCCCTTGGCGAAACGACGGGCGATCTTCCAGTAATAATCCCCCTGCTGGGCTTTGACGGCCAGGACGTCACCCGGCTTGACCGTGACCTGGCGGATCTCGGTCGTCATCACCGGCGCCGCCGCCTCGGTCGCCGCCTCGGTCGGGGCCGTGGCCGTGGCCTTGCCGGACGACTTGACGAAGGAGTCGACGGGCAGCGCCCGGTAGACCCGATCCCCGGTCGACAAGCCGACGGGCTGAGCCGAGTACGTGCGCGTCGGCTCGAAAAGAATGGCACTCCAGCGAGGAGCGGTGGCGTTCATTATTAACCTCCGGATTACTATATGTGAATCGAGCCTTAAGCCCGAGTTAATCCAGTTATCGCGGCGAGGGCTCGGAGCCTTGCCGCGTGGAGGGTAAGGTGAGATTAAGTCGGAATTAAAGTTTGGGACTCAGGGGGCCGGGAACAGCAGCTCCCGGGCTCCTGCGGCCAGGTCCGAGTTCGCGGCGGGAGCGATCGTCGTGCTGCCGCTCGCGTACTGCGCGTAGGCCACGTGGAAGTTGTTGTCGAGCAGGAAGGCGTCGCCCTTGGAGGCGAACGTCTCCTCCAGGGCCGCCGGGGATAGCGTGGTCGGCACCACGCTCGGATCCAGCAGGAACTGGTACTCGATCGCCATCTGGGTCAGGCTCGAGTAGGGAGTCAACTCGATCCCCTCGGCGCCTCCGCCCCCCCGGGAAAGCACCAGGGCCCGGCTGAGCATCGGGCCGTTCATGCTCGGATGCGAGACCACCACCTTGTACCACTGCGGCGCCTCTGGAAGGCTGGAGCGCTCGATGCGGAACGCGAAGCGCCCGCTCGCGTCCAGAGAGGTGGCCTTCACCTTGCCCAGATTCCCATCGAAGTTGGAAACCAGCACCGGAGATCCGTCGATCTGGAAGGCCGATGCCGCCGACAGGGGCAGCTTGACCTGGCCGCTCAGGGTCACGGTGTCCACCTGCCCCGAGCAGGCCGTCGCCAGGAACGGGATGACCAACAGCAAGCGTTTCACGGCATGGTCCTCTAAGGCTCGGGTGCCACGTGGCGCAGCACCAAGGGGGGCTGGGGAGGGAAGAACGAGATGGTGGTCATGGTAACCGATCCGTGGAGCCCTGTCGCTTTCTCCGGGCTTTTTCCTCGGCGGGCTCGAGGCTCCGCTCCCAGCGCCTCACCCAGCGGTCCAGCACCGGAATGCGCGTCACGCGCCCGTCGTAAGCCAGTACCGCGCCGTAGGTCGCGAGGCCCAACCCCAAGAGCATGACCCCGCTGATCCCCAGCCCCGTCGCCAGCAGAACCGTCATCCCGACCATGGGAATCGGTCCCAGCAGGGTGCCGGCAAGGCCCAGGGCGAAGGAAAGAAGGGTGGTGAGGGCGGTGAGGGCGATGGACTGGACGGCGTGGTATCGAAGCAAGCGGATGGCGCGGTACTGCGGCAGAAGCAGCATCGCCACGGCCACCGGGAAAAGGTAGCTCAGGCTCGCAAGGGTCCGGTACGGGGCCGCTTGCGGGACGCGTCGCTCCATCAGCGGGCCCTCATGGTGACGTTCACGGAAGCCAAGGAGCCGGCCTTGACCTGCGTCTTGGCCTCCTGATCTGGAAAGTCCGCCTTCGAGAGCTTGAGGCGATAATCGCCGGGAAGCAGCTCGAGCACCGAGAAGCGGCCCGCCTCGTCGGTGACTGTCAGGATCGTGACGGCCTTGCCCTCCACGATGATCTTGACCCCTTTCAGGCCCTGGCCCGCCGTATTCTTGACCTGTCCGCCGATCATGCCGAAGCGCCCCACCGGGGCTGCCTCGCGGATCTTGGCGTCCTTTACGGCCTTGCCGCCAGGGGAAAGCTGGATCGTTGCCGTGAGGAGCGTCTTGCCGTCCTGAAGGAGCGCGAGCGTGTGCTCGCCTGCTGGAACGTTCGAGAGGACGTAATGGCCGGTCTTATCGGTGGCGGCGCGCAGCCCACCGATCTGGGCGATCGCCCCGGCGACCGGCTTGCCCGTCGTGGTGAGGAGGCGGCCGCTCACCGTCCCCGGCAGCGGCGAGAGGGCGATCCGCGGCATCCCCTCGGAGACCTTGGTGATGCTGGACGCGTAGCCCTTGGCCGATACCGAGAGCGTCCACGGAGCGGCCGGCAGGTCGTCCAGGGTGAAATAGCCGTCGCGGTCGGACTCGTCGCGCTCGGCTCCGATCGCGACCATCGCTCCGCTCAGGGCCGTGCCGGTCCGGGCGTCGACGATCTGGCCTTTGAGGCGGGCAGCAAGCTGGGGCTTGAGCGTCAGCTCGAGAGTCGATCCCGAGAGGGTCACGGTCCGCGAGGCGATCGCCCCGCCGGCCTTGTCGGACAGCGTCACGGTATACGCGCCCTGGGCCAGTCCACTGAAGGTGAAGTAGCCGCTCGGAGTGGTCGTGGTGACGCGGTCGGGTGCGCCGGCCGTGGCGAGCGTGACCTTGGCGTCGGCGATCGCCTTGCCCGAGGCGTCCACGGCGCGGCCGATGAGCGAACCGGCCAGTGTCGCGGGGGGCTTCGGCGCAGCCGCCTTCGGGGCGCTCGGGACGCTTGGGACGACCGGAAGGCTGGGAACGACCGGCAGGGGCGCCTTGAGGCTCGGAGGCGTGATGCCCGGGGCCTGGGCAACGGGAGTCTTCAGCGGCTGCAGGCTTTCAGGCGCGGTGCTCGGCGTCGCGGCCGCAGATTCCTTGATGGCGGCTGCCTTGGGGGCTTCGACGCGCGGAGCCTGAACCGGGGGCTTGGCAGGGGCCACGGCGGCCTTCGGAGCGCGCGTGCTCGCGGTCTGGGCGAACCAGTTGGGGAGGATGCCCATGTAGCTCGCGCCGATGGCGAGGCCGCGATCGAAGAGACTGGCGTTGGGCAGGCCCAGCGAGTACAGGGAGACGCTCAGGGCCGGAAGCGGCGAGAGGTTGAGGGCAAAGTTGGCATAGCCGGACTCGCTTCCCTGGGAGCCGATCCACTCGGCGGTGGCGGTGCCGTGCTGCCCCAGGGGCAGCTCTAGGCCGGCCATGAGGCGGCTTTGCAGGCTGAGGTCTGCCCGGAAGCCGAGGTGCGCCGAGAAGAGGGTCCAATCCCGGCCGTTCTGGCGGGTGTTGATGTCCCGGGTGAGGGTGACGTACATGTTCGAGCCGGGGGTTCCGGGGCGGGCCGGGACTCCCAGCATGCCGAGGCCGACGGCGACGCCGGTGGGGTTGTCGCGCGTGGGCCGCTGGAGCTGGTGCTTGAGGCTGAGCATCGGCCAGGCATGGCCGGGGATGCCGTACATGACGGTGGCGTCGGTGGCCATGAGGCTGAAGCGGCCGTAGCCTGCGATGGCGGTGGGCAGGCCCTGGATGGCGATCAGGCGGGTGCCCAGCTCGATTTCGCGGTCGGCCCCGACGCGGGCATCGGGCATGGTGGCGAGGCCACGCTCTCCCCAGACGCCGGTCGGTTGGGCGTAGGCCGGGGAGGTGAGCAGGAGGAGGCTGAGAAGGGTGGCGCGGATCCGCATGGTCGTCCTCATGGGGTCGCCGAGGCGCTGGCCGAGGCGGTGTGGAAGGCCTCCCAGGCGGAGTAGCCCTTGGCGGCCATCATCAGGGAGAAGGCTCCGACGCGGGCGTACCCCGAGCCGGTCCAGGCATCGATTGCCATGGCGACGGGATAGGTCGCGAGGGTACCGAATAGCCACCAGCCCCGATTGGAGTCCCGGTTGTAGAACTGGCCGCTACCCGTGACGGCCAGGGAGAGCCCCATGGCGATCCAGGGCTGGCGCGGGGGAAGTCCCGAAAGCACGGCCTGTTCGAAGGGGAGCGAGACGGCCGGCATGGCCTCGGGAGGCGAGGCCTCCAGAGACGGCGGGACCTGGGCCACGGCCCAGGGGGCAGTGGGGACGGTGCCCGCCGGGGCGGTGCCGGCCGGCGAGCCGAAAGCCGGCAAACTGCAGGTAAGCAGGAGGGCGAGCGTCAACAGGCCCCTCCGGGCATTGATTGGCATGAAAGGTTTCTGCATGGCGCCTTCCCGTCCGGAATGCCGTCCTGTCTTGGTTTCGGCCTGCGACTAGTGTAGCTCCCCGGCCAATCCCGCGCAAGATTGAAGCCATGGCGGGCCTCTATGATTGTAGGGCGGGCCTCTGCGCTTGTAGGGCGGGCCTCTGCGCTTGTAGGGCGGGCCTCTGCGCTTGTGGGACGGGCCTCTGCGCTTGTGGGGCGGGCCTCTGCGCCCGCCATGTCTAGAAGTTGAGCTTGGCGCCGAGGAGGCCTCCGAGGCCGTTCACGCCGAGGGTGCCTTCGAGGTGAGGCTGGAAGCGATACCCAAGTTCTGCTCCGGCCGAGGGGCCTCCGAAGGCGTTGAAGTAGGGGCCTCCGAGCGTGCCGTAGTAGGGAACGGCGAGGTTGAGCCGTCCGGTCAGCTCGCGGGTGAAGGGGAAGCTGAGGGCGAAGCCGATCTCGAGGCCCGGCGCGAGGCCCAGGGTCGTCCGGTAGCCGGTGTCGCCCCAGACGCCCAAAAGTCCGGCGACCGAGAGGTTGCGGCGACCACCGTTGACGAACTGGTAGAGCATGCGAACGTCCCAGCGGGTGGTGTTGAAGCCGTAGACGCCGGCACCGAGGGCTCCTCCCAGGGTGAGGTTCGGCTGGATGGCGACGTCGATGGAGGCGCCGATCCCGTTGCCGACGCCGATGCCGAGCACGCGCTGGGCGCGGGTGAAGTCGGCCCGGGGCATGGTCGAGGCCTCGGCCGCGCCTGCGGCCAGGAGGGAGCCGGTGGCAAGGAGGGCGATCGCCCCCGCTTGGAGCCCGCGCACCCCCCGCATGGGAGCCTTCCGGATCCCCGTCGACGTCACGAGGCCGGGGCGCTCAGCGCTATGTCTCACGCGTTTCTCCTTTCTGCTCGGTGGCTGGAAGTCTTATTCCCAGCTTTTCCTCATCTTTTCTTGCCGGTAAGGTTGACAAGAGGCGGGCTTTTTTGGATAATAACTCTTGTCCGCGCGAGTGGCGGAATGGCAGACGCGCACGTTTGAGGGGCGTGTGGGAAACCGTATGGGTTCAAGTCCCATCTCGCGCACTAGAGGCCGGGCCCGAAAGGGTCCGGCTTTCTCTTTGAGTGGCCCAGACCGCCATCAGGCCGCCGAGCCCGGTCGCCACCCAGTCACCGATCTCCATGTGCCCGCGCGGCACGCCGGGGATCCGGCCCGAATCCCCGATCTCCTTCATGGTCCCGGCCAGCAAGGCTGCCCCGATGGCTGTCGACGCTTCCGCGCCGGTCAGCCGGAACGCCGTGGCGATCACCGCCCCGGCCAGCGCGTGCTGGACCTTGTCCCGGCCCACGATCGAGCTGCTGCTCGGCACCAGTAACTCGCCGAACCAGGCCCCGTCCTGCCAGCGAATCCCGATCCCGTAGGTTTCCTCGCGAGGTTGAACCGCCCATGCTCCGGCCGGACGGGCTCCCGCCATGATCACGAGGATGGCCATCGCGCTCGCCGCCATGGCGCGCTTCCACCGCTGACGCCGCCGCATGCGTCCCTCCTTCCGGAATTCCTGATTGGCATCCTGCGCCAGACGTGAGGCTGGCTGTTAGGGAGAGCTGGACGAAAGGCGTTTTAGCTCGGTTGCCAGCTATGGCCGCAGGCGCGATGGAAACGATGGCTTCGCTCGCTTGGCAGGTTGGCGGGGGCAGGTTAAGATGAAGGGGTTCGTCATAGAAAGGAAGGGCGTCTTGAAGCGCCGGAACGTCGCCTTCGACTCGGACCTGGCCGAGGGCTCCCTGGAGATCGTCGAATTGGCCTATGCCTCGGTGCCGTCCTACGACGCGGGCTGGGAGCAGATTCACCCCGAGGACCAGGCCGAATGGCTGGGTTCCTTCGCGATCGTGCGCGACCACTTCGACCAGCTCGTTGTCTGGGACGCCGAGGCCCTGCTCGATGAGCAGCAGCACGACCGCTTCGCCTACTTGCAGCGCCAGCAGGAGGTCATCGAGGCCGTGCTCGCCCGTCTCGAATCCGCCGCGACCCCGCCCAGCGCCGCTCAGGCCCGGACGGCGGCCTTGCTCAGCCTGGTCCTGGACGACTGATTTTTCCCAAGTTTAGTCCCGTCATAAGAAAGCTTTGGCCGCTTGCGAGCGACAAGGGAGGTGACCCTCTCGAATTGCGTCATCTTGGCGTAATAACTGGGTCACAGCCGGTTTAGATTGTCGCAAGCTCGGGAATACAAGGAGCGAGGGGACAGCCCCCCGTACGGCGGCCAAAGGAGGCAACATGCTGGATCCGCGTTTCGCGTTGAATATCTGCATCGCATCCACCGGGACCATCTGGGTTCTCATGATCATGGCAGCCGCCCTGGGCGCCCAGCCCAACGGACTGGCTTACGGCCTGCTGACCCTCAACGTCGCCAGCACGATGTTCGTTTACAGCCGCTACCGGGGCCTGTTCTGGTAGGAGAATAACTTTCGAGGGGCCCGGCGTTCGCCGGGCCCCTCGCTTATTTTGGGGCTTGAGGTGGGGGCCAGGGGCAGCGCCTGCGGCTTAGGGGCTAGGAATGCCCCAGACGCCCACGATGTAGAAGTAGACGGCGGCTCCGGCCAGCAGGAAGGAGTCGACCCGATCCAGCACGCCGCCGTGGCCGGGGATCATGGTGCCCGAATCCTTCTTGCCCGCGTCACGCTTGATCAGCGATTCCGAGAGGTCGCTCAGCTGGGCCACGAGGCTGGTGATGATGGCCAGGGCCACGACGTGCTTCATCGGCAGGTGGAAGGCTCCGCCGATGGCGGCGCCGACCAGCACGGCGCAGGCCACGCCGCCGAGGCTACCTTCGACGGTCTTCTTGGGGCTAAGCGGACCGATCAGCGGGTGCTTCCCGAAACGCTTCCCCACCAGGTACGCGCCCACGTCGGTGGCGAAGATGGTCCCGAAGAAGAGGAAGGTGATGGCCAGCCCGATCTCGTGGAACTGCCGCAGCAGCGGAATGTAGGACGGAAGCCAGCCTGCGTAGATGATGCCCAGGAAGGTGGTGGCGACGTCGGAGATCGAGGCGATCTGGGGGCCCCTGAGGTGGGCGGGGTAGGGCTCCCGGCGGAAGGTCTCGAGGAGATCCCAGTAAGGGAACCAGGGCGCGCCGCGGAGGATCAGGAAGACGAACGACAGCACGAAGACCGTGACCAGGAAGGGCGCGTGGTAGGTCGTGCCGGTGATCGCCGAGAGCGCGATGATGGAGAGGCAGCTGGTGATGCCGAGGTAGCGGGCGGGATGGTAGCCCTTGTCCTCGAAGAGCGTGAAGAGCTCCTGGCTGGCGAAGATGGCGAGCACCAGGATCATCAGGGCCAGCGTCCATTCGGCGTACCAGATGGCAGCCAGGGCGAGGGCGATGCCCACGACGGTGGTCACCGAGCGCAGGATGAACTTCTTGCGGGGATTGTCAGTCATGGGTCATCAGGAGCTGCATGGTGCGGGGGGCGACGATGAGTTCGAGCATCCCCTCGCGCTCGCGCACGCGCACCACCCGCCATTCGGACGCGGGTTCGAGGCGTTCCGGGCGGGGTTGGCGCGGAGGCAGGGTCGGCGACAGGGTAAGGGGCCTGTCGCCGGCCAGGGTGATTGCCTCGTCGAGGGGGAGTCCGAGCCAGGCTTGGATGGCTAGACCTCCATGATCTCGGCCTCCTTGGAGGCCAGGACCTTGTCCAGTTCGGCGACATAGCGATCGGTCAGCTTCTGGAGCTGATCCTGCATGCGCTTGGAGTCGTCCTGGGTGATCTCGGATTTCTTCTCGGCGGCCTTGACCTTGTCCACTTCGTCGCGGCGGACGTTGCGGATGGCGACCTTGCCTTCCTCGGCTTCCTTCTTGGCGAGCTTCGCGAGCTCCTTGCGCCGCTCCTGGGTCGGAGGGGGGAAGACGATGCGCAGGGTTTGGCCGTCGGAGTTGGGGGTGAGGCCGAGGTCGGACTTCAGGATGGCCTTCTCGATGGCCGAGAGGGCCGTGCGGTCGAACGGGGCGATCTGGAGGGTGCGGGCATCGGGAACCGAGACCGAGGCGAGGCTCTTGATGGCCGTCATCGAGCCGTAATACTCGACTTCCACGCGGTCCAGGATGGCAGGGGCGGCGCGGCCGGTCCGCAGGGAGGCGAACTCTTGCTGGACGCGGGCGATCGCCTTCTTCATCTTCTCTTCGGCTTCGGGCATGACGTTAAGCATGGATGGGTTCGCCTCCTACGAGCGTGCCGATGGGTTCTCCGTGAACGACCTTCTCGATGTTGCCGGTGCTGCCCAGGTCGAAGACGATGATGGGCAGGCTGTTCTCGCGGCAGAGGGAGAAGGCGGTCGCGTCCATGACCTTGAGATCCTTGGAGAGGGCCTCGGTGAAGGTCAGCTTGTCGAACTTGACGGCGTTGGGGTTCTTCTTGGGGTCGGAATCGTAGATGCCGTCGACCTTGGTGGCCTTCAAGAGGACCTCGGCGCCGATCTCGGCGGCCCGCAGGGCGGCGGCGGTGTCGGTGGTGAAGAAGGGGTTGCCGGTGCCGGCGGCGAAGATCACGACGCGGCCTTTCTCGAGGTGGCGCATGGCGCGTCGCTTGATGAAGGGCTCGGCGATCTCGCGCATCTCGATGGCGGAGAGGACGCGGGTCACGACTCCGGCCTTCTCGAGGCCGTCCTGGAGGGCCAGGGAGTTCATGACGGTAGCGAGCATGCCCATGTAGTCGGCGGTGGAGCGATCCATGCCGGAGGCCGAGGCGGCGAGCCCGCGGAAGATGTTGCCTCCGCCCACCACCAGCGCGAGTTCGACGCCCTGATCGATGAGGCGCTTCACCTCCTGGGCGATCCCGCTGATGACCGCGGGATCGATGCCGTAGCCCTGGGTCCCCATGAGGGCCTCGCCGCTGAGCTTGAGCAGGACGCGGCGGTACTTGAGGCCTTCCAAACTGGTCTCCTCTCTTGAT
>JAKFCW010000079.1:0-2974 GCA_036676455.1 Candidatus Sericytochromatia bacterium | reverse complement strand
GGCTACTGGAACTTCGACTGCCGCTTCATCGCGTTCGAGGCGGCCATCGACTCGGAGCGGCTGCAGGACAGCGACTACTACTACGAGGGCGTGCCCAACACGACCATCGGCAACCTCTTCCTGTATGACGAGGTGCTGAAGGACGTCTACATCCTGAACGCCGCCATCGCCGGCCTCGATCCCTGGACCTACGGCAAGACGGTCGACGGGATCACCGACGCGGACGACCTCAACACCCTGAACCCCTACGCCTTCGCCGACGGCCGGATCCTCTTCGAGTTCGACGGCTACATCTACTACTACGACATCTACTCGGAGGAGCGGGTGACCGTGGCCTTCGACGGCCGCAAGCAGTACTTCGGCGGCGCGCAGCCGGCGGTCACCGGAGACGGTGCGGCGATCGCTTACATCAACAACCAGGGCCTCGTCGTCCTGAAGCTCCTCGACGGCGACTTCTACACCAAGACCCGCGTGCTCACCAAGATTGCCGCCGAGGCCCAGTTCCTGGGCGAGGAGGCCGACCAGTACGGCCCCGATGGCGTGATCCTGGACCTGGACATCTCGGATGACGGCAAGTGGATCGTCGTCAACATCGACGGCATCCTCCACCTCTACGACGTCGCCAACCCGCACCTGTTCCAGCTCCTGCCGCTTAGCGGCGACGCGCTGGCCGGCAACCGGGACCGGATCGGCCACGTGGCCATCAGCTTCGACGGCCGCTTCATCGCCTTCACCGTGGCCGCCGAGAAGTACGACCTCTACCACGACACCGACGAGCGTCTCCTGGTGTTGGACCGGGCCACCGGCTACATCGACACGGTGCCCTACGCCAACCTGGGCGACATGGACTCCGACGACTTCATCGCCGACCCGATCTTCTGTGGCAACCAGCTGCTCTTCGAGACCTACGTCGGTGGCGCCTGGAAGGTCTGGAAGTACGACATGGATACCGAGCTGCTGCGCGCCATGGTCATCCTCAACAACGCACTGGGCGACGTGGGCGTGGACGTCAAGGTCTCCGACCCCATCCTCGACCCCTAACCCTCGTATCGACCCCCGGGGGGAGGCCTGTGGCCTCCCCCTTTTCGCATGCCTGCACGCTTTCAGCTTGACCGTTTGACCGATACCCTTGGTCGATTAATGACTTTATTACGCTAGCTCGCTGGCATAGTATGGGCGCAAGGTCGGTTAATCGTTCAGAGAGGTGTGTGACATGAAGAACATCCGGTACCTGGTCAGTGCGGGCTTGCTGTCCGCGCTCGCCCTTTCCTTCGTGGGATGCCAAGTGCGGCCCCCGCTCGGATCCGCGGACGGCGTCGACGCCCAGGGGCGTTTCGACGCGCGCGGCAAGAAACAGAGCACCCGCTTCGAGCCCGGAGAGACGCGAGGCCCCGGCAAGGTCCAGCCCACGGCCATCAACTACAAGAAGGAACTGGCCATCACGGATCTCAGCGTCGTCGAGGACCCCTATCGGACCACCGGTAATGGCCCCTGGACGTTCGGCTACCTGATCTCGCAGATGGCCGGCGGTCAGGACCCGGATACCTTCGTCAAGAACTGGCTCAACAGCTGGATGGCCGACCAGACCATCAACGGGGACTCCGTCCTGGCCCGCAAGAAGATCAAGCAGATGATCCTCGATCCGTGGCCGCGCATCCCCGGGACCGATCGCCTGGACATGACCAAGGCGCCCTTCCGTCTGCTGGCCGTCACCAACCGCCTGGATCTCCGCCGGCGCGGCAACATTGGTGAGGGCCGCTTCGTGTTTGGCGTCATCTCGCCCACCCCTTTCCCCCCCTTCGCGGACAACACCCCGTTCACCGTCATCTTCGAGTACGGCGTCACCCTCGAGATGGGGGATCCCGAGTACGAGGGCGATGACCACAACCGCGGCCTCGACAAGGAGGGAGCCGACGACCGCATGAAGGCCGTGCGGGCTTGGGCCGCCAAGTGGCATGCGCTCTCGAAGTTGCCTTACGGTCCCCAGTACAACGCGGCCCTCCAGCAGATCACGGATGCGTTCTCGAAGGGCGGAGCGGATCCCCGCAAGCCGAACGGCAGCGCCCTCAACCAGCTCCGGACCAACGAGATCGGGCTCTCGCTCGCGGAGATCGACTTCACGACCATTCCCCCCACGTTCCCGGCCGGCGGCGCCAAGCCCTGGGAGATGCGCGAATTCCACGTCACTCCGTCCGGCCTGAAGCCGGTGCCTGTGGCCCTCACGCCGCACCTGGCCCTCAACGGCTCCGCTCAGCTCGCCGACTACATCAACAAGAACGAGAAGGCGATTCTGCGCGATCGCCACGTGATGCCCGCAAGCATGATGGCCGGATCGGCCTTGGTTCCCGGAGCCTTCACCTCGGATGTCGCTCCCATCCCCAGCGACGCGCCGATCGTCTGGAACGCCCCGGGGATTCGTAACCCCGAGGCCCGCTTCAAGTTCGCCCAGAACACGTGCAGCGGCTGCCACCTGGCTGAGTCCGGCTTCGAGAAGGACACGAACGGCGGGTTCGTCCCTGGTTCGGCCTTCCTGCACGTCCGACCCCGTGTGGCGGGCGTGGAGGCTAAGCTCTCGCCCTTCATGATCGGGGTCACGACCAAGGATCCGGTGACCGGCCGTCCTCGCACGATCAACGACCTCGAACGCCGCGTCGACGACATGCAGGTGCTGCTCGGCTACTCGCGCACCAGCAAGTTCTACGATCCCGACACGGAGATGGAGAATCCGTTCCCGGCCAAGATCCACTAGGCCGACGACAAGCGCGGGAGAGGCCATTGGCCTCTCCCGCCGCTCCGGAGCAAGCCCCCAGGAGGGTAACGGGACATGATGCTGATGATGCTCGGTTTGAGTCACGCCTCCGCGCCGGTGGAAGTCCGCGAGCGGGTGGCGTTTTCCGGCCAGGGATTGGCAATGGGCCTCTCGATGCTGGTCAGCCGCCCTGCGATCCTCGAAGGGGCCATCCTCTCGACGTGC
>JAKFCW010000078.1:0-11857 GCA_036676455.1 Candidatus Sericytochromatia bacterium | reverse complement strand
AAGCGTATCGAGCGGGTCCTCGACGGTCTTTGGCCTCCCGGCCCGCTCCGGGCCGCCGGCGCCGACGAAGAAGGGATGGACCAGGGCGAAGCGGTTCGAGCAGGGCTGGGTCGGGAGGGGCCGCCCAAGGTCGTGGATCCGCCGGTCCAACCCTCCCTTGTGGGAGGCCTGCACGAGGAACGCCTGGACGAGGCCGACGCCCCGGCTGGTCGTCGTCAGGGTCGGGATCGGGCTTTCCACGCTCCTGGGCAAATTCGACCGGTTCTGCGGCACGATCTCGGGCTGGGCCACGTAGAGGTGCTTCCGGGTCGTCTGCGTGGGGAGGGGCAGGCCGATGGCCGAGGCCGTGCTCCGGCCCTTCATGTTGACCACGAACGGGTCGACGAGGGCGAAACGCTCGTGGCCCAGGACGGTGGGGAGCGGCAAGGAGACGGGCCGGCCGATGCCCAGGTCCGCGCCGCCGGGCGTGATGATGAAAGGCACGACGAGGGCGCCGGCTCCGTGCCCTGTCACGGCGGGCAGGGGCAGATCGAGGTCGTGCACGCGTGGCTTCTGGCCGTTTCTTTCTCCGAAGAACGGGATTAGGTAGGGCCGGACCAGGGCCTGCGCGCCCGCGGTCGCGATCGTCGGCAAAGGCTGGCTTACTGCCCGCGGAGCGCCTCCGCTCTGCTGCTGGAGGATGAAGGCCTCGCAGAGGGCGATGTGGTTGCCCGAGGCGGTGACCGTGGGAAGGGGCCGTTCGACCGAGCGGCTTCTGCCCGTGCCGTAGAGCATCGTCAGGAACGGTTGGAGGCCCGTGCCGGTCGCCTCCACGATCTCGGATTCCACCACCTCGATCGAGCTCTCGACGAGGTCGACGAGACGGGGCCCGTCCAGGGATGCGATGTAGTCCTCGAGGAGGCGGAGGAAGGGCTCGGCCGACGGACCGCAGAACTTCCGGAGGCCCGCGGCGATCCGCTCGAGCGTGGTCCGGGCGAGGGGCTTCTTCCGCGTGAAGATGGACTGGCCTTCGATCGTCCAGTCGATGATCTCGCGCGCGGCGCGCCAGGGTTTGAGTTTCAGGAAGAGGTCCTTCGTCTTCCCCGCGTCCTTGGAATGGCTGGGCGCGGGCCAGGCGATCTTCCGGCGGCCCTTCCGGGCGATCACGAAGAGCCTCCGGCGGGTCGTGGCCGCGCCGAAGTCCGCGGCGTTCAAGACGCGCCATTCCACGCGGTAGTTCATCGCCTCGAGCATCTCGATGAACTTGGTGAAGATCGTGCCTCTCTTCGACTTGATCGGCCTGCCCGTCTCGACGTTGAGGGGCGCCCAATCCTCGAACTCCTCTACATTCTCGATGAGGACATTCGAGACGTGGAGCGCGTCCAGCCATTCGAGAATACGCCAGGCCGTCACGCGCCCTTGGTCGTTCACCGCGCGGCCGCCGCGGGCCTTCGAATACCACCTGCATTCTGGGCTGGCCACGAGGAGATCGAGGTGGCCTCCGGGGATCGCCAGACGCGGGTCGACGTCCTGGATCTTGGCGCACATGTGGCGCGCCCATGGGTGATTTTTCTTGTGTGTCGCGATCGCCACCGGCCAGTGGTTGATCGCTAGGAGTTCCACCTGGTACTTCAGGCGCTCGCACGCGATCGCGAGGCCCCGCGAGGTCCCGCCGGCACCGCAGAATAGATCAGCGACGTAGAGTTTTCTCGCAGCACCCATAGTTCACCTCGACCGGCCGCACCGCCTAAGTATATCGGATATGCGCAGCGTGTCAAGCCTTCGTGCGCCACTGGTGCCATGCCTCGCCGAGAAATCCACCGATTGCCAGAGCCGCCAACGTCGCAGGCCCAGCGTATCGAGAGGACCCCGACAGAACCGCCACCAGAATGCCGAAGAGCATCATCATGCCAAAAATGCGCGTACTACGGTCTACGTGCATCGTCCGCCTCGCTTGGCTTTGGTACTCGCATAAGATCCACGCCACAGCCTGGACACGTCCCATGGCAGCCCAGACAGAAGATCTGCCGGCACTGTGGGCAGACGAGGTCGCGGGCGCATGCGTGCGGGATCTCCTCTTCGCTACGATAGCCATTCGCGAGTTCGTTTTTCGCGATCGTCTCTCCGTCGACCGGAGATCCGATGATCTCAAGGGTGATCCGGACCTTTCGGCCGGCCGCCCAGGAAAGGGCGTCATTGAGCGAAGGCACCGCCTCCGTCTCATAAATGGCCGTTCACCCGTACGAACAGCCGCTTTGGTTAAGGACGCCCTCAAATCTCCAGCGGGACGGCACGTTTCCGGAGCCCGCGCATGTCCAGCATGGTTTGTGCTGGCCTTGATATTCCGGCTCCATTTTGCGTCCGAGGATGAAGAACCCTTTCCCTCCGCACTCCGGGCAGTCGATCTTCTCGCTTAACATCTGCACCTTCCTCCGTTAACGTGCGGCCCGGACGCGGGGACGGGCCGGGACCGCGACGCCCGAGAGGGCCGCCAGGATCTTCGCGTGCGCCGGCGTCACCCCCTCCATGGGTTCGGTCGCCAAGTAGAACATCCAGGGCCTTTCGCTTACGAATTCCATCTCCTCGACGCCGATTCCGTCCTCGATCCAGAAGACCGGCACGGAAGGCGTCGTCGATCCGAAATAGGCTTGGATGGCCCTGAGCTTGTAATCATCAGTTGCGTGTCTCGGATCGGCGAGAACCCTCGCGGGCCGGAGACCGGCCCATTCGGCGATCCTGTTCGCGTCGTTGCCCCAAGCGGTCAGCCACATCACATCGAAGCGTGGCCATGCCCATCGAAGGAACGGAAGGACGTACCTCGTCGGATGGAGGCCTGGGACGTGGTTCCTCAATCTCACCACGCGCGATTCCCAGTCCGGCCCCACCACGTTCAGAACCCCGTCCACGTCGAGGAGCAGGATCGGTTTCTTCTGGATCATCGGCCCCTCGCGCGCGCCAAGTCGAGGACGCCGAACGAAGCGCGCACCGCAGGCGCGCAGAGGAGACAGTGCTTATGCCTACGCTCGCAGTTCACGCCTTTCGGGCGATGACCGGAGCCGTCCTTATGCACCGGCCATTTCGCCGCGGAGCATCTGGTAACGCCGCCGAATGCCATCCTTGCCCTTCTCTTGGCGGTCATGCTTCCAGGAGGTCGTCCGACGGGCGCATCGCCATCAGGTGACCCTCCAGGAGCCCCTCCGGATCGAGCCTTCGGATTTCCTCTTTCCTGCGATCTCGTGCTTCCGGAAGAGGGTGCGGTCCAGGAGGTCTTCCACGGTTCCTTCCCAGTCGCGCCGGGGCTTGGCCTGGTCGATCCGGACCTTCTCCATGGGGAGCGCCTGGTGGAGGACGAGTATCTCCTCGATGAGAGGCAATCTCTCCCTCACGTCGTCGACCTCGAACGCCCAGCGGTCCGAGAAGGCTCGGAACCTGATCCATCCCCTTTTGACGAGCCTGGCGACGGCCGCCATGAGGACTGGACGGGACGCGCCACGGACCTCCTCGGGGCGCAGGCCGTAGCGCTCCGGATCGCGGGCGATCTCGGCCATGTGTTCCACGGCCGGGAACGCGATCCCCTCCGGAGAGATCCAGAGGCCGGCCGGCCAGACATCGCCGGGATCGTAGGGTTCTCCTCCCTCGGCGTAAAGCGGCACCGCACCTCCGGTTAAGACCGGGCCGGGCCTGTCCGACAGACGTGACTGTGCGGCCAGTCCGTGGACAGGGCCCGGGCCCGGATAAGTCTTCAGTCGATCGTCACTGGCCGCACCGTCTCCAAGTATATCGGATATGCCCGGAGACGTCAAGAAAAGATGAAGCTCAGGCCAGGAGGCCGACAAGCGCGGCCACGCCGCCGGCAATCGCCACAAGGGCGGCCGTCCTCGTAATCCTCTCCCCGGCGCCGGCCGCCTCCTCCTCGACGAGAGCTTCCCGGCAGTCGAGGAGCGCCTCGAGGACTCCGTACTCCTCGGCCGAGAGTTCGAGTTCCGGATCGGACCCCTGGACGAAGGCCCCGAGGCGCTGCCGGAGAACCTCGAGCGCATCCCAGTCTTCCACGCGGAGATCCCGCCAGCAGTTTTCGAGGACCCATTCCTCTCTTGGATCGAGGAAGAGGAGATCCGCCGCCTGAAGCCCGGCCCGCGCCAGCGTCCGGTCGACTGGATAGAGCCGGTTGGGTTGGCCTAGGATGGAGAAGGTGGGGACGAGCGCGAGCATCGATAAGACTATATCATTCTAGCGGAAAGAGTTCTAGGGACCCCGATCGAGGTCGGCGATCTTCTGCATGCGGGAACGGACGTCGTTTTCGCATGTCCTTGCGAACTCGGCCAGGGCATCGGAGAACCGGAGGAGCTCGCGGCAGGCCCCGAGCGCCGCCAGGCGCTGGAGGGCCAGGCCGTGCTCCTCGATCGCCTGATCGAGCTGGACGCCCTGGGCGACGGAATCGTAGAAGGCCTCGAGGATCGCCCGGAGGCCCGGCCAGGGAAGGAGCCCGGCGGTCTCCGCCTCGATCGCGCTTTTCACCTCCCGGTAGCGCTCCTTCGGAATCGACTGGATCGTGCCGGCCTTGGACCAGAAGCACGTGTCGCAGAGCCCCGAGATGGCTTTGGCGGGTTCGACCTGGGCGTGGCACTCCCTGCAGCGCATCGGTTACCTGGATACGGAGGCGGGCAGGCCGCGGGCCATGCCCCTCCGGCCCGCGGGCGCGCAGATCCTCCTCCACAGGCCCGCCATCCGTTGGGCATTGGCGATCACGGCGTTCATGTGGTTCCGGAAGGCGACGTAATCGCGCTCGAAAAGGGCGGCGACATAGGAGCCGGTCTCTGCGATATGCTCTTCGATGAGATCCCGGAACTCGGCAAGAGGGAAGCCAGGGATAGCCGCGCCGTAGAGACCCTGATGCTCGGCGGCATTGGCGACGACGCTGTCGACGGCGCGGGCGGCGCCTTCGGCATCGCCGAGGACCGAGGCGTCGACGAGGCGGGCGACGCCTTTCACATGGTCGGCCATGAGGCGGCCTGCGGCAGGGAGGCCGAGGAGGATTCCCCATTCCGAAGCGCCGGTGAGGAGGCGATGTGATGCGTCGGCTTTGAGGATCCTCGCCCGGTCTCTTGCCCCAAGGACGTAACGGTACGTCTCCATCACGTGGTGGAACCACCAGTTGCCGCAGTCCATGGGGCCTCCTACGCGGAGACGACGGGAACCTCCTGGACGCGGAGGTCCTCCGGCCACTCATCGGCGGTTTTGCCGTGCCTGTCCCTGCAGCCGAGCTCTCGGGCAAGGACCTGGCCCTTCTGCTTGAAGTGCACCCAGGCACCCGCCCTCCGGCACTGGGCGATGAGGTCACGCGCCCATGCCAGATCCATGCGGCGGGCGCCATGGCCGGATTCACCGCCGATCAAAACCCAGTTGGCAAACGTGAGATAGGGCCCAAGGTCGAGGCGCTCAAGAAGCGGCTCGGCCGAGACGAAGATGACCGGTGCCGGCACCTTTTCCATGAATGGGAGACGGATGTCAGCCCAGCGCTGGGTCTCGCAGGTCGTCCCCGCAAAGACGTTCCGGGGCCAGCGGTCGAGCCACGACGGCGGGACCATCCGGAGGATGTTCTGGGGGCGTTTCGTGAGAAGGAGGAAATCGCAGTGCGGACAGTCGGGGACGAGCCGCCAGAGCCTCTCCCGGACGGGATCGAGGTCGCGCCGGCCCTCGAAGGTGTCGGACATGGAATTCACGAAGATCCTCCGGCGGATCCCGGTCCGTTGGGCCTTCCGGTTCCAGCGGATGGGCTCGTTCCAGTGGGCGTCGCCGAAGAAGCGGCGCGGCTTCGCGTGGCCCCAGATATCGTAGCGGAGCCGCTTTGCGAACTCTCGGGCGTAGCAATTTTCACAGGCGGGGCTCTCGGGCACTTCGGTGCATCCCCAGTGGGTTGTGAAGCTGTCGGTGGCCCAGCTTATCTTCGTGTCCTGGCTCATCTCATTCTCTGGCTCGCGCGGCCTCGAGGTGGGGGACGAGGTCGTTGGGGACGATCTCGGGCACGGCCGAAAGCTTGGCCTCGAGGAGGGCCACGAGGCGCGCGTTTGCGGGGAGATCGCGATCCTGGTAGGACGAGACCTGCGCTCCGGCGGCCTTGGCCGGTTTCATGCGCCTCTTCGCCTCCTCCTCGGTCGGCCATCCCCACCGGACCTCGACGTCATGGGTCGCGAGTCTCCAGACGTTCGATGGAAAGATCTCTGGCCGATGGGCCAGGCCGACCTCGGCGGCGACCCGTTCCCACTCGGAGAGCTCGATCTCCCGCCCGAAGGTCAGGAGGACCGAGGCGCTCATGCCCTGATCGTAGCATGCCGGGCGGGTCCAGTCAAAAGCCGATCGCGTCATGCCGTCGGCCTCTCCTTCTCGATCCGGGCGAGCTTCCGGAGGACACCGGCCAGGTCCTTCAGGTCCTCGGGACTTAGTCCCTCTTCGCGCTTCCCGTCCGGGAGGGAGAGGTGGTAGCGGCCTCTGGAGTCTCTCTCGACCGTGTAGAGCCCCTTGCGTAAGACGAAGACGCGCCGGCTCTCGGCGGGCCCGAGGAGTTCGCCGTTCCCTTCGCTCATCGGGCGCGGCCTTTCTTCTTCCAGGTGATCTCGAACCTCCGCCCGAAGACCTTTCTCTTGTGCTTCTTCGGGGCTCCGAAGTGGCGGGCGCTGCAGCCGAAGCAGTAGACCCGTAGGCACCAGAAGCACCGGAAGGCCATGACTTCGCCGTCGCTCCTGGGATCGAGGTTGGCGGCCTTCCCGCAGTTCGTGCAGGGAACCGGCCCGGTCCGGAGGCGGGCGGGCCGGAAGCGGTCGCTTCTTTTGGAAGGGTTCCAGGTCCTCGGGAGGCCGATCATCCGGCCGTCTTTGGAGAGGAAGACGATGTCGTGGGGTCTCCGGTAGAGGCGTTTCGAGACCGGGACGGCGAGCTTCAGGCGGAGCGTGCCGTCCTTCGCCTCCGGGATCCTGGCCGGGAGGAGCGAGGCGGACCGGACGAGCCCGACTCTCACGGCCGCGCCCTCTTTCCGGATCATGTCGCCTTCCCTAGAATACGCGCGAATTCATCGTCCTCGGCTTGACACGGCCCGCGCTGGGTTGACGTCCTGCTCCATAATCGGCCCGCTCCCCAGTCCCGTCCTTCTTTATCAACGGCCCGCCTGCGTTCCACGTCCTTCTACATCCACGGCCCGCGCCCTCTCAATGTCCTCCTCTACAGTTGGCCCGCGAGGTGGTCTCGTCCTCCTTCAATCACGGCCCGCGCCTTGTCCTTGGGCATCGGGGCTCTCTTCGCTCGATCCGACGGCCACGTTGGCCTTCGACAACCTGTCGTCGACGAGGTCGGCGAGCTTCCTGGCAAGATCCCGGACGACGATGAGCTTCCGGACGATCTCGCCGTCCTGGCCCGCGAGGACCTGCCGGACGGCAGCGCCGAAGGCCTCGTGGTCGGAGAAGTCGCTCATCCAGGAGCTCGCGTGCGGGAACTCGACGCCGGCGGCCTTCTCGAACGCCTGGATCGCCTTCTCCATGGCCGCGAGGCGCTCCTCGAGCGACTTCTTCTCGTACTTGGCCGCCTCCTCGGCCTCCTTCCTCCCCTCTTCGGCCCCCTTTTTGTGCTCCTCACGGAGGAGCGCCTCCGGGACGGCGATCTCCATCGCATTCCGGAGGACAGAGGCGACGAAGCTCTTCGTCAAGGGCTTTGGCTTGAGGAGGGGGGCGGCGACGAAAGCCTGGAGCGTCCGGCCCTTCGGGGCGAGGAGCCCCCAGGTCTTCGGGAGCTCGCCGGGACCCACGAGGTCCTTGTCGCGGACGACGATCCACCACCGGTCGCAGAACTGCCAGATCTCCTGGGACTTCGCGCCGTCCTTGAGCTCGCGGAGCCAGTCGGCGCGATAGGTCTTTATCTCGAACCCGTGGAGCTCGAGGCCCATGGACGGCCAGCAGGAAAGGGCGACCGCGTCCGCCCACCGGTGGAGCTGGGCGCCGGTGCCGTTTGCGACCTGGGGGATGAGCGCCCAGGACGGCGCCGGATAGCGGTTTTTCAGGAGATCGAAGAGATCGCGCTCCGTCCCGTAGAGCTCGATCGGGACGCCCTTCTTCTTCGTCACGTTAAGTCATGTCCTCTCTTCTCAACGGCCCGCATCTCTTTCTCGTCCCCAAGCATCAACGGCCCGCCTTTTTCTGACGTCCTGACGGTTTAGAGGCCCGCGTTTCTTCTCCGTCCAGTCCCACAAACGGCCGCATGTCGTCTTCCCGACAAAACGCGCGCGGTCATCGTCCTGGGCAGCATAGGGCCCGCGTTGGGTTGACGTCCAGCTCCATGATCGGCCCGCGTCTCACTAACGTCCTCCTGGGATAACGGCCCGCCTTTTCCTGACGTCCTGACGGTTTAGCGGCCCGCTCTACTTTCGCGTCCTCGTTCTCCCACGGCCCGCCGGGTAGAGGCGTCCTCCGGTCATTCCGGCCCGCGCTTGCGTAACGTCCACCCTTTGTGACGGCCCGCGAAGTGGTTCCGTCCAGTTCCCACAATGGCCCGTACAAGTTACTCCGAGGAGTACCTGAGTTGCTACGGGCGCCTACCGGACCGGCGGGACGCGGCCACGCCAGCGCTCCGTGAAGCCGTCGAGATCCTCGTGGATGGCCTCGCGCACGTCCTCGGCCCAGGAGATCGAGGTCTCGGGCTTTTCGAGCCTCGCCGGCGGCAAGGGGGTGGCCTTCGCGCGCCACCATCCCACGACGCACCAGATGAGGAGAACCGAGAGTCCGAGGACGAGATGCCAGGAATGCTCGATCATGACGCCTCCTATACGAGAGAAAAGACCGTGCGTTTCCACGCGGAAACTTCGGCTGCGATCCCGCGGGCTTCCTTGGCGGACACCCACTCTATGAACGTCCGACCGGTGCGGATGCCGATCCGCCGGCACGCCCTGCAGCGCACGAAACGATCGAGCCGCTCGAGCGCGAAGACCGTCCACTGATCCGGCTGGCTCGGCCCCGGCACCGGATAGAGCGGCTCGGGCACGTGACGGTGACGGCGGCGTCCGCTCACGCGAACCCGTCCCTACGGCCGCCGGTCCCCCTCCGGGAGGTCCCGGAGGGGGAGGCAACGGAGATGGTTGGCCCGCCAGTGGCGCCGGCGGCACCCTGCCGCGTTTCCACGGCAGGGACGGTCAGGTTTCTCTTCATAGTTTTCCTCCGATATCTCGGAGGTACTTGTTCATTTTCACGAACTGTACGTACGCATTTCCGTGAGCCACAGACCGTAATCTGCCAGCATCACGGACAAGCCACGGATCCTTGGAATGTTCGGCAATTTGGGTTAGCCGGGCATGCCTAAGCGCATGTATGCCACGGGCCCGGACTTTAAGACCGGTCTTCTGGATGGCAATGTCGAAGATTCTCTGCGCTTGGCGACGAGTTAGATGGCCACCATGACAAGGATACTTCAGAAGCCGACAACCATGAGTACGCCCAGAGAAAAGCCAATCATCTTGTTTTAGATAAGCATGACGAACCCATTTATTAACCAGTGCCATAACGTCCCGCATAACCGGATACGAAATGGCGACTGGCAGCGGGCGCTTTCTGGTCGCCTTCCTTAACGGGATTATGTCGACTGACCGCTGTGCTTTATCGAAATCCCGTACCTTGAGATGAATGACTTCCGAAACCAACGCAGCTAGGTTGAACGTTAGCGCCAGCAAGACATAATCGCGTTTGCTTCTCTTCCTAGCCTGGGCAAGCACTCGCCGAACATCTTTTGACGAAAGCGTGCGACGAGCATTGAGACTCCAGTTGCCCTCAAACAGCGCCACGTCGGTGATTGTATATCGGATATGCGCGGAGTCAAGGAAAAAGCTATGCCCGGACGGGGACGTGCCGGCGGCGGACGGCACGCGGTTTGCCCCTGGGTTCTGGCTGGTCTCCAGGTTTGATGCCGACCTCGTAGACGGCGTAGCCCCAGGCGGCGACGAGGCCGAGGAGTCCGAGGAAGAGCGCCTTTTCCTTCAGCCAGTCGAGAGCGTCGTCGATGAAGGTGCGAGGCCGCCCGCCGGGCTCGCCGGAGGGAAGGGGGAGCCGGCGGGTATCCGGCGGTTTCGGAGAGGTTGGGCAGACGCGGGGGGTCGGCGTGGCCGGATAACGTTCGAACTGTCTCCGCATGTTCTCGAGCTCGCGGCAGCCGGCCTCGCGGACGGCGCGGAAGCGAGCGACGAGGGCGTCGGCGGGGCCGGTCCAGGGAAGCCCGGCGCTCGCGGAAGCAGGGAAGACCTGGCCGGTCGCTGGGAGGACCTGGGCGGCATTTTCGACGAATCGGCTGGCGCGATCGGAGCCGTCGATCAACTCGACGATCCTGCCCGCTTGCCTGGGTTCCCGGGCGACCTCGGTACGCATCGCAGCTTCCCATGAGGTGGCTCGGTTCCCGAAACGCGTCAAGAATTCCTGTTCGATGCGGGCCCGTTCCTGGAGGGTCCGGGCGTCGCTCCAGCGGGTGACGAATTCGTCCTCGAGATCCTGGGTATTCGTCTGACCGAGGAAGGGCCTGGGAATCGTTCCGAGCGTGCGCCGCATCTCTCGGATGAGGCCGAAGGGCGCGCCGGCAAGGGATCGCACGCTACTAGCCCAAGGTTCCGCCGAGGGCGAGGGCAGCGAGCACGGCGGCGCCGAAGCCTCCGACGGCGGCCAGGCGACCTGCGATGGGGGCACCCTCTTCAAGGGGAGGCAGCCCTTCGGGCGTTTCGCCTGGACGAAAGGTCTCTGGCGCGGTCACAGGCCCTTGTCCCGAGGGGACGAAGAAGCCTGGGAAAGCGCCCTCATCGACGGCCACGATATCGACCGGCATGCCGAAGTCGGCGCCCAGGGGCAATCCGAAGCCTCCGCCGACCGGGAGAGCACCCCCGCCAACCGGGAGAGCGCCCCCGCCGCCGGGGAGGGGCGGTCCAAACCCGGGCGGGAGCGCGCCTCCGCCTCCCGGGGGCATCATCCCCGCCTCTGTGATCGAGGAGACGGGCTGGCCGCCCTCGGCCTGCCATTCGCAGTAAACGGAGCCGTCGGGCATGACCTGGCAACCGGAGGGGATCTGACCGAGGTAGTAGCGCATCGCCTCATCTCCTGACCGTCGCCATCAGTCTATCATGCGCGCCGGGCCGCTTCAAGGAGAAGGGATCTTCTTGGCGGCCATGATCCTGATCTCGAGGAGGATCTCCTGGAGCTTATCGAGTTTCTCCCGGAAAAGGCCCTCGGCGTATTTCCTGGCCAGAGGAAGGAGCGCGAGGATCTCTCCGACGAGGAGGAGGCCGGCCCGGTCGCGGCGTTCGATGACGGCGCCGGCGGCGCGGACGAGATCCATCATGACCTCCTGTTTCTCGAGGCCGTCGGCCGACGGGTCCTCGAGGACGCGCCTTCCTTCCATCGTCACGAACTTGACCTTGACGGCGAGCCAGCCCACGATGTCGCCTTCCCTACCGTTGGCGCGACCGGCCGGCCATCCGGGGGACCCGATCCATCGGCGACGAAGCCACACCCACATCGAAAATCTTGTGGACGCCGTCGGCGCCGTATCCGATGTTCTTCGAATGAGTGTCCACGAGGCAGATCCCCTCGTTCCGAAGCTCCTCCAGTCCCAGCGCTATTTCCCGGAGCGATCCGGATTCGGCGAAGAGCCTCTCTTCGAGCGCGACCGATGCGTCACAGATCGCCGCGCGGGCATCG
Source organism: Candidatus Sericytochromatia bacterium (assembly GCA_036676455.1). Lineage (GTDB taxonomy): Bacteria > Cyanobacteriota > Sericytochromatia > S15B-MN24 > UBA4093 > UBA4093. The sequence continues at coordinate 167 of JAKFCW010000078.1, read as the reverse complement.
TCGGTATCGAGCGCGTCCCAGTCAAGGCCGAAGATGTCGAAGTCGGCCTTCGCGGCGACGACGATGCCGTCAAGGATGCCCTCCTGTCCGTCGGCAAGGCCGATCTCGCCGAGTTTCTCCGAAAGCACGATCCCGACTTCTCGGAGCTTATATCCGCCCTGCCGGAC
>JAKFCW010000077.1:0-83279 GCA_036676455.1 Candidatus Sericytochromatia bacterium | reverse complement strand
TGTCCGAGCCGACCGTCGACCTGGACCGGTTGTCGTGGACCGGGCTGGGCGCGATCGGGTTCGAGATCCGGCGCGAGCGCTGGTCGATCACCGTGTCGGCGGGCTGGCTCGACGGCGCGGCGAGCTTCGCCCTGCCGGTCCGGCTGTGCGACGTCGAGAGCTTCGGCGCACTGGACTGGGGCGGGCGGCTCTCCGCCAACCTGAAGCTGGGGCGCACCCGCTACCTGAGGTTCCCGTATCCCGACAACATCGCGATCTTCGATCAGGTGCCGGGGGTGGGTGACTTGCGAGGAGCCAGCGCCTTCACGGGCTACGAGGGCCCTCTGCTCACGCTCGATTACGCGCATGGCTCGGGTCTGGGCTGGCACTTCGTCAGCCTCGGAGGGCAGCGCGTGGAGAACTTCGGCCGCTACCTGGGCGAGGCGGGACCGTTCGTCTTCGAGGGTCGCGCCGGCGAGCTGCAAATCCGCCCCGAGCCGCTGGGACGCTCGGCACCCGGCTACAACCTCTTCGCCGGGGCCCGCTGGATGGGGTTCCAGGCCGGCATGCTGTACGAGCGGATTCAAGGGCAGCCGATCTACACGGGGGTGATGGTGGGCTTCGCCTCCAACGCCCTGACCCAGTGGCTGGGCAACGTCGGAGCGGATTACGCCCGAACGCCGCAAGGGGTGGCGATGCACCTGACGCCCCTGAGCGGCCATTTCGGCTTCGCGCGCGAGGTGCCGCCGGGAGCCGAGCTGGTGGGTGAGGTGGAGGCCGAGCGGATTCGTACCTACTGGCAGAACAGCCAGATCCGGAACTTCTACGAGCATCGGCTTTCGAGCTGGGGCGAAACCACCGCGCCGGGCCTGATCGCCGTCATCGAGGAGGAGCCCTGGTACCTCCAGGCCGAAGCCCTGGTGAGCCCGAACAACTCCTTCCAGACCTGGGACGACCTCGTCCGCTGGGAGAAGCAGCGCCAAGGCCCTGCGCAGCTCAGCCAGAAGGTGCGCTACAAGTTCTACCGACCTGCCAAGTCGAACTGAGTCTTCCCGCGGCGGGGGGCCAAGGTCCAGCATGCTTGGCATTGCCGCATGACAGGCCAAGCGGGTATACGAGTACAGGATCATCAGCGTGAGACGGGGGCAGGAGCCCCATGAAGGGAGCAGGAATTGGCTGAGCGCAAGGCACTGGTTACCGGAGCGAGTGGAGGCATCGGCCGCGTTTTCGCGCAGCGCCTCGCCCAGGCGGGCTACCGCGTCACGGCCGTGGCCCGCTCCGAAGGCCGCCTGCAGGAGCTCGTCTCGGAGCTCGGCGGGGAGTGCCGCTACCTGGTCGCCGATCTCTCCACCTCCGAAGGCATGGCCGTCGTGACCGACGAACTTGGCCAGGAGTCTTACGACCTGCTCGTCAACAACGCCGGGGTCGGAGTCTACGGAGCCTTCGACGAGATGCCGCTCGAGAAGCACCTCGAGCTGATCCGACTCAACTGTGACGCCCAGGTAGTGCTGGCTTATGCGTTCTTGAAGACGGCAAAGCGGGGTGACGCCGTCGTCAACGTCTCCTCGATGCTGGGTTTCACCGGCATGCCGACGTTTTCGGTCTACTCGGCCACCAAGGCGTTCGTCCGCTCCTTCAGCGAGACGCTCTGGTTCGAGCAGAAGGACCGCGGGGTCTACGTGATGGCGCTTTGTCCGGGCCCCACGTCCTCGAACTTCCATGACGCCTCGGGCGGGATGGCTCATAACCGTCCGCCCTCGGCCATGACCCAGACGCCCGAGCAGGTGGTGGAGGAGGCCATGAAGGCCCTGGTTGCTCGCAGCCAGCCCACCGTGATCACGGGGACGTCCACCCGGGCCATGGTCGCCGTGACGAGCCGCCTGCTGAACCCCAAGCAGGCCGTCATGATGCTCGGCTCGACGACGAGCCGCTAGACTTACGAAGACTGCCTGATCATCGAAAGGATCCCGTTTGACCTTCCAATTCGAACCCCGCGCGCTGCGCCCCGAAGTTCTCGAGGGGCTGGCCGCCTCGGGGTTTACCGAGCCGACCCCCGTTCAGCAGCAAGCCATCCCGCTCGTGCTGGCGCGCCGCGACGTCATCATCCAGGCGCAGACGGGCTCCGGCAAGACGCTGGCCTATGGCCTGCCGCTGCTTTCGTTGATCAAGCCGGGGCCCCGGCCTCAGGCGCTGGTGATCGTTCCGACGCGCGAGCTGGCGGTGCAGGTCAGCGAGGCGATCGCCAAGGTCGGTGAGCCATGCGGCCTGCGCGTGGTCGCTCTGTACGGCGGCATGAGCCTGCGGCAGCAGCGAAAGGCCGTTCAGACCGGCCAGGACATCATCGTGGGGACGCCGGGACGCCTCAAGGACCTTGCCGAGCGTGAGTCGCTCGACCTGAGCGCCATCCGCATCCTGGTGCTCGACGAAGCGGATCGCATGTTCGACATGGGCTTCCGCAAGGACATGGATTTCCTCCTGCATGAGACCGGCGGGCGCGAGCAATTACTGGTCCTGTCGGCGACGATGCCCTCCGAGATCACGCGGCTGGTCCGCCAGCAGATGGACAACCCGGCCCGGGTGACCTTGGTGAATGAGGCGGAGGCGCCGGTCGAGCTGACGCACTGGGTCATGCGCGTGCCCCGCAAGAAGCGCTTCGCGCGCCTGGTCTCGCTGTTGCGCTCCGAGAAGCCCAGGCGTGCCATCCTCTTCACCGAGATGAAGCATGAGACCGAGCACCTCGCCCAGTGGCTCAGCCAGAAGGGCGACTTCAAGGTCGCCTACCTCAACGGCAACATGCCGCAGGTGGATCGCAACAAGGTGCTTTCGCGCTTCCGGAGCGGGGACGTGACCCTGCTGGTGGCCACCGACCTCGCGGCGCGGGGCCTGGATATCGAGGGCCTCAGCCACGTCATCCACTACACCCTGCCGGCTTTGGTCGACACCTACATTCACCGGAGCGGGCGCACGGCCCGGAACGGCAACGTCGGCAAGACGATCATGCTGGTCGTGCCCGAGCAGGAAGCGGAGCTGGAGGCGATCCAGCGGCGCATCCCCTGCGTCGAGTACCCCTGGCCCCCGGCAGGGGCGGGCCGCGACGGGGAATCCCGCGACGCGGAATCCGGCGACGAGGAAGGCTTGAGCTAACCCTCGTACGCCTGGCGAAGCCAGCCCTTCACCTCGTCATCCAGGTCGGCGAGGCTGGAAAGCCCGAGGACATGCGTGATCCGACCGCTGCCCGTGCCTTTGGCCTCCTTGAGGCGGTCGGTCGGCTCGACGCCGGGAAGTGCGAGGCTAAGGTCGATCCGGGTGCGGGTGGTGGGCTTGATGGTCGCGAACGTGTGCTTGCGCAGCAGTGGGACGTAGGTCGAACAGGGTGTCGCCGAGACGTCCTCGCCGAGGCTAAGGGCGAAGGTGAGGATCTCCTCGTAGAGCGGCCGGAGTCCCGCCTTGGGACCGGCCAGCATGGCGTCGACCAGGGCGTCGGGGTCGGGGTTGCCCCGGCCCTCGGTGATCTCGACGATCGTCATGGCGGTGTCGCGCCCCAGCCCATGCTCCGACTTCAGCCACTCCAGGCGTTCCTTGGTCGTCGCGGGTCCCTCGGTCTCGACGAGCCGCTTCCAGTCCTCCAGGCTCTTGCCGGTTTTTGCGGGCAGGTTGGCGGCGATCGCCGCCATGTGCTGGACGGAGGCGTGAGCGCCGTAGGGGAATTGCTTCGGGGCTGCGGACATGGGGGGATCCTCCTCTTTTCAGGAACCGTTTTGTTAGACGCTCTTCAGAACCTCGATGCGGACGCTGGCCGTCACGGCCAGGGTCTCGGGGAGCTCGGCCACGCGCGCCCGGAGCGTCTCGGGTGAGACGTGGCGTGCCGTGGGGCCCATCGAGACGAGGTCCAGGACCGCCGAAGGGCCGAGTTCCATGCGCCATTCCAGCGGAGTGACGCCGAGGCTCTGGAAATGGGGGCTCAGGGCGTTGGCGAGGCGCTGCTCCTTGTCGGGGTCGATGCCCAGCAGCCCCAAGCGGTCACGAAGCTCGCCGAGGTGGCGGGAGGTTGGGACGGCCAGCAGCAAAATGCCTTTGGGGCGTAGCACGCGAAGGAACTCGTCGGCGTTGCGGGGCGCGAAGACGTCCAGGATGAGGTCGACGCTCGCGTCCGCGAGCGGCAGGCGGTTCACGTCGGCGATGACGGAGGCCAGGCGCGGGTGGGCGCGGGCCGCGCGGCGGGCGGCGTACTTCGAGAGATCGAGTGCCAGCCCAGAATGGGCCGTCAGCCGGTCCAGCATGGTGGCGACGTAGTAGCCGGTCCCGGCCCCCACCTCCACGATCAGGCCTTCCTTCGAGGCGTGCGATAGGGCCACGTCGGCCAGGCATGCGGCCAGCGGCCCGAAGTGCCCCGCGCCCAGGAAGCGTTCCCGGGCCTCCACCATGGGGGCGTCATCGCCTTGCAGGCCGCGGGCGTCACCAAGCAGGTTGACGTATCCCTGGCGGGCGCGGTCGAACGGGTGGCCGGTGAGGCAGCGCAGGCCGGCCTCCGTTTGTGCGAACTCCTGGGTGCAGACGGGACAGCGCAGGGCTGCGAGCGCCAAGTCCGGCATGCTCCAGGAGGAGGAAGGCGAGTGGGAAGGGGTGGCGGGGACGTCGTTCACGGGGCAGGTTCTCCTTGCGATCCAGCGTACACCGGCGCCGGGAGCCGGGCAAGCCGAGCAGAGGGCCTGCGTGGACGGCCAAAGCGGTTCGTTTCCGGCGTGGCGCGGGGTATCATGCGGGTACCCTCGGATGGAGCCGCGATGCGTCCGCATCAGCCGGCGAAAGGCTCGGGCCAAGCCCTTCCGGGGCGCGGTTCGTCTGCTTGGCTCGCGGTTTTACGGGGTGAGTGGGTCCTTTGAGAGCAAAACAGATCATCGTCATGCGCCGCAAGTATCCGAGTGGCGTCAAGCTGCGGCGGGGCAAGGAGATCGCGCAGGGGGCGCATGCCTCGCAGCTGGCCACTCAGATGGCCGCCGAGCTGAACACTCCCGCGTACCAGTCGTGGGTCGCGGGGCCGATCGCCAAGGTCTGCGTCTACGTCGAGACCGAAGAGGAATTGGTGGCCCTGGCCGAGAAGGCCGCCGCCGCCGGCTTGCCCTACGCCCTCATCACCGATGCGGGGCATACCGAGTTTCACGGCGTGCCGACCCGCACGGCGCTCGGCATCGGGCCGGCGTATCCCGAGGACATCGACCCCATCACGGGCCACCTGCCCCTGTACTAGCCTTGCGGGCGGGCTGCCATCATCCCCGTGGCTTGCGCGACGATCTCGTAGGAGCGCAGGCGGGCCTGATGGTCGAAGATCTGCGCGGCCACGATCAGCTCGTCGGCGCCCGTCAAGTCGATGAGGGCCTCCAGGCCGGTGCGCACCGTCTCCGCCGTTCCGATCACCGAGACCTCCAAGGGACCATGGGCCAGGGCCTGCGCGCGCTGTTCAAGCGGCACGATCGGACCTTCCAGAGGCGGTTGCAGCAGGCCGGGGCGACCGGTGCGCAGCGCCGCGAACATCTGCTGGACCGAGGTGGAGAGCCGCCAGGCCTCCTCGTCGGTGTCGGCCGCGAAGACGTTCACCGCCACCATGGCGTGGGGTTTGGCCAGCGTCTCGGAGGGCCGGAACTCGGAACGGTACACCTGCAACGCGGGAATGAGGTAATCCGGGGCGAAGTGCGAGGCGAAGGCGAAGGGCAGGCCGAGGTGGGCGGCCAGGCGCGCGCTGAAGAGGCTGGAGCCCAGCAGCCAGAGGGGCACCTGGGTGCCGGCGCCGGGGACGGCCTGGATCAGTTGCCCCGGCACGGCGGGGCGGAAGTAGCTTTGCAACTCGAGGACGTCCTGCGGGAACTCGTCGGAGCTGCCGTTGAGGGTCCGGCGCAGGGCGCGGGCCGTGAGCTGATCGGTGCCCGGCGCGCGGCCCAGACCGAGGTCGATGCGGCCCGGGTAGAGGGTTTCCAGCGTGCCGAACTGCTCGGCGACGACCAGCGGGGCATGGTTGGGGAGCATGACGCCCCCCGCTCCGACCCGCAGGGTCGAGGTGCCACCCGCGAGGTACCCGATCACGACCGCCGTGGCGGCGCTGGCCACTCCCGGGAAGTTGTGGTGCTCGGCCACCCAGTAGCGGTGGTAGCCCCAGCGCTCGGCATGCTGTGCCAGGTCGAGCGAGTCGTGGAGCGACTGGCGAGGGGTGCCACCCTGCACGACGGGAGCCAGATCAAGGATGGAAAGCGGAATCATCACGGGGTCCTGTTCATTTGCTCATGGAGGTGGGGTGGTCTACGATAGTGTGACCGATCGGTCATGTCGTTCGTTCCATCCTAGCGCAACTTCGTTATTCAGGTCAGCCTCGCCCATTGCCTGCTTTAGCCGCGGGCGCCAGGGATTCCCGGCAGCCGTTGTCAAACCGATGACGCTTGCCTCTGCACCGGATATCGCCCTCATCACAGAAAGGAACCCCATGACGACCCAAACGTCTTCGCTGTCTTCCATCCCGCTGCGCCGCATCGACGGGACGCCCACGTCGCTCGCCGACTTCCAGGGCCAGGTGCTCCTGATCGTCAACGTCGCCTCCCAGTGCGGCCTGACGCCCCAGTACGACGCCCTGGAGAAGCTCTACGAGACCTACCGCGCCAAGGGGCTATCGGTGCTCGGCTTCCCGGCCAACGAGTTCGGCGCCCAGGAGCCGGGCACGAACACCGAGATCCAGGAGTTCTGCCGGACCAACTTCGGTGTCCAGTTCCCCATGTTCGAGAAGATCGTGGTCAAGGGCGAGGGGATTCACCCGCTCTACCGCGAGCTCACCCAGGCCGCGCCCAAGGCGAACGACCTCGGCGACGACAGCTTCGCCAAGAAGCTCGCGGGCTACGGCATCACGCAGGAGTACCCCAGCGACGTGATGTGGAACTTCGAGAAGTTCCTGGTCAATCGCCAGGGTGAGGTCGTAGCCCGCTTCGCGCCCAGCGTGACGCCGGATCATCCGGAGCTGGTCAAGGCGATCGAAGCCCAGCTCGGCTAGCTTTCGCTCACGGGCGCTTCCCTCGGCCGAGGGAAGTGCCCCTTTGTCGGAGGTACACGGCGACCCAGGGAGCCCGAACCGTCAGGAGACAAGATGAACGCGCGCACGCCCATCGAAGAGTTCGACAATCAGGTCCAGACCCTGCTCCGGATAGGGTATCCGGCGATCGCCGAGATGTCGGCCGACGCCTTCACGGAGCGCCTGCAGCCGCTCAAGCGCGTGCTCGAAGGAGCAAGCCCCGTCCTTCCGAACGAGGACGCGCGCGTTCCGTTCGTGATCGTCATCCCGCGCGAGTGGGTGCCCCTGGAACAGGCGATGGCGCTCACGCAACTGAAGGACAAGATGGGCTACATCGACTTCCGGCCCGGAGGCCTCGAGACCTTCAAGCCGCTCTCCGAGCTGGGGGTGCCCGAAGGCCGCGCCTACCTGGTCTTCGACCTGGATACCGGCTCGGACCTGCGCAACCTCCCGCCTGTCGAGGCCCTCGCCGAGATCCGCACCCGCCGGCGCACGCCGTTGACCATGGAGGAAGGGATCGCCCTCCTCACCCACTTCCCCGAGACGCTGAAGAAGAACCACTGCTTCTCGCTGGCCGGCTCGCGCAGCGGAGACCGCCGCGTCCCCGCCCTCTGGATCAGCCAGAACCGTCCCAGGCTCGGCTGGTGCTGGGCCGGCAACCCTCATACGTGGCTGGGAACGGCGTCCTGCGCCGGACGGGGGGCGGAATGATGCGCGCCTTGGTTCTCACGCAGTACGGGGGGCCGGAGAAGGCTGCGCTCCGAGAGGTTCCGGTCCCCGACCCCAAACCCCAAGAGATTAGGGTCCGAGTGCGTGCCGCGGGCCTCAATCCGGTGGACTACAAGTTTCGCGAGGGGAAGCTGAGGGCCATCCAGCGGCCGAAGATGCCCATCGTTCTGGGAAGCGAGTTTTCGGGTGTCGTTGAGGCCCTCGGTGAGGGAGTGACGCGCTTCAACGTGGGGGACCGCGTCTTCGCCCGCGTGGCCAAGCAGGCCTACGGAGCCTTTGCCGAGTACGTATGCATCGACGAGAGCCTCGTCGCTCGGATGCCCGAGACGCTCGATTTCCCGGCGGCTGCCGGCGTTCCGCTCGCGGGACTGACGGCCTTGCAGTGCCTTCGCGACGAGCTTCACGCCGGTAAGGACACGCGTCTCCTCATTACGGGAGGTGCAGGGGGAGTGGGGACGTTCGCCATCCAGCTCGCCAAGTGGCTCGGAGCGCATGTCACCACGACGGCCTCCCCGCGCGGAGCGGAGCTTGTCCGCCGCCTGGGAGCCGACCGGGTCATCGACTACACCCAGGAGCGCTTCCAGGACGTGCTGGGCAACCTGGATGGCGCGCTGGATCTGGTGGGCGGGGACACGCTATTGGCGTGCTTCGAGGTGGTGAAGCGGGGCGGCACGGTCGTCTCGATTGCCGGCCTTCCCGAGCCGGAAACCGCCAGGAAGGACCTTCAGGCCGGGAAGGGCCTCGCCGCGCTCTTCTGGCTTGCGAGCCTCAAGCTCCGGATGCAGGCGCGGGCGCACGGCTTGCGCTACCGGTACAAGTTCATGCACCCGAGTGGCGCGGAGCTTGCGGAGCTGGCGAGGCTGATCGACGATGGAACGCTGGAGGTGGTGGTGGACCGCGTCTTCCCATTCGGGGAGATCGATGCGGCCTTCCGTTACCTGGAGCAAGGGCGGGCCAAGGGAAAAGTGATCGTGACCATGGACGAGGCGTGACCTCGTCAGGGCCCCGCAAGCCGTAAGCTTGACATAGGTTTAACGATTAGATGCGAACGTTCGCACGGAATCCGTACGATAACCTTGCCAATGCGCATCGGCGCGTGATCCGGGAAGTTGCCCGGCGTCATTGATCGCTTGCTCGTGTCGAGCCGCGATCCCAGGGGGGGAGAATGATGAAGATCCCGGATTTCGGCACGCGTTCCCAGGTCGGGGCGCTCCACGGCGCGATGGAGGATGCCCTCGGCAACAAGGACGGGATCTTCGGTAACGAGGACCAGCCGAAAGGCTCGCTGGACAAGAGCTCGTTCTTTGACCGTCAGCCGGCGTTCAGCCGGGTCAAGACCGCGTCCTCGACCGGCCTGTCGAAGCAGGATGAGGTCGAGCGTCTGAGCCGTTTCGTCGCGGCCCAAGAACAGCGCTGGGGAACGCCCACGACGACCCTCGCGGCGAGCCAGATCTCCGATTTCGAGCGCTTCCGCACCGAGAAGGCGATCGCCCTCACCCGCTTCGGGCGCAAGCCCGACGAGGTCGTGGACGCCTTCGTCTCGGCGAAAGGCCGTGTCGACGGGAACGCCATCGCGCCGCGCGACGTCTTCACCCAGCTCTGGAAGCCGATCGGCGAGCCCTCGGGCAAGGTCCTCGTGCTCTCGCCGGGCTTCCTCCAGACCGGGCGCAACTTCTACGAGCAAATCGACCTCTTGAACCGGCAGGGCCACGAGGTCCTGGTCATGGATCACCAGTGGGCGGGCTACAGCTCCGGCGACAAGGGCGGCATCGACCGCGGGTTCGGCGTGGCGCGCGACGTGGCGGCCGTGGCGGCGCATGCGCAGCAGCGGGCCCAATCCGCCTACCCCGATCGCTCCCCTCAGGTCGTGCTGGTCGGGACCAGCATGGGGGCGGGGGCCGGCGTCTTCGGCGCCACCCTGATGAACGACGCCGGGAAGATCGAGCTGGAGGGCCCCCCGATGCCCAAGGGGCTCTCGGCGGTCCTGCAGGCACCTTACTTCGACAAGACGCCGACCGTGGTCAATCAAGGGCTGTCGGCCTTGGGCCGCGTGCCGTTTCTCAAGAATCTGGCCTTGCCCTCCATCGGCCTACCCATCCTGGCCAAGGACGAGGACATCAACGTGAAACTGGCCCAGCATGCCAATGCCGAGGGCGTGGTGGCGCGGGCGGAGGCCTTCAACGCCTCCAATGAGGATCTCGCGCGGATGCGCGAGATGCTGGCCGCCGGGCAGCGCCCGGAAGGACGCTTTTACGTCGTGCATGGCGATGAGGATCCCTTGGCCAGCCCCGCGGCCGCCCGCGAGATCACCGAGTTCCTCGGCGCGCGCGCCCAGTTCTTCCAGGCGGCAAGCGGCAACCACGTCATGGAGGAAGGCAAGGAGAAGGCGCTCGTCCTCCAGGGGCTCGACTGGCTCTTCAAAGCGTAGCCGGCCTCAGCAGGAGACCTGGTTTCAAGGGTTAGCGGCGCGGCTTGCTGCGGGCGGGGCGGCGCTTCCGCTCGGGGACGACGGAGGTCAGTTCCTTGGCGCGCTTGGGCTCGCCGTCGTTGCGATGGCGGTTTTTGACGGCCCAGAGGGCGAAGCCGCCGCTCACCAGCGAGACGACCAGGTAGCTCAAGCCGAGGGCGGGCAGAGGCGGCTCCACGGTCAGGTAGCTGAATTCCGAGAAGGAACGCCTGACGAAGCGCGCCTCGACCTCTCGCTCGAGCCAGACGGCCAGCGCTTCCGGGTCGAAGGTCTCCTGCTCCTGGGCGACGTTGCGGGCCTCGATCTTGAGGTCTTCGACCTTCGTCCACGAGATGGGATGGGCCCAAAGGACCCGGGACTGATCGTCCACGCCGACGGTCAGGATGAACTCGTTCTTGTTGCCGCCCAGCCAGTAATCCTCTTGCGCTAGGCCCGCTTCCCGGGGCTGGTTCTTGAAGACCAGCAGCCAGAGCCGGACCTGCTTCTTGGCTCCCAGCTTGGCGTTCGCTCGGTTGAGGCGCGCGTTGGCCGCGGCCGCCTTCGGTCCCCCGTCTCCCATCAGGGCGTCGAGGCGGTAGACATCCCGGATCCTTGGATAGTCGAAGAGCTGGAATCGCTCCTTGTCGGCCGGCTTGACCGGCTTTCGCTTGTAGAGGCTGGTGGAGGCCTGGATGCGGTTCTCGTAACGGTGCTGGGTCGTGGCAGGCTCGAAGGCCGCGTCGTTGCCTTGCCATTCCGTGACGTAGCGATCGCCGTCCCGGGTGTGGTAGCGCCGGTTCATGTCGACGAAGCGCCGGCTGTCGAACTGGCGTGCCAGCCGCTCGAAGTGCTCCCGGCTCACGCTCAGCGACGCGCCGTTCGAGTCCTGGGCCTCCCATCTGGCGGGATGCTCGTCGACGTCGTAGGCATGCATGGTCCCGTCCGGAACGCTGCGCGTCCGGGTGACGGAATGGCCATCACTGTCGGTGGTGGTGTAGGTTTCCTTCCGGTAGCGGGTGTGGCGGCATGAGACCCGTTCGTTCCAGGCCTCGTCGTAGGTGGCTTGCGCGATCCAGCCGCCCCAGTACTCCGTGTCCGCGGTGAGCGCCTTGTCGGTGGTCACCTTGGCGATCGCAACGGTCGCCAGGGCCACCAAGAGCAGCCCCGTCAGCTCCCAGCGCGTGACGCTGCGGCCATGCGCCCACGCCAGGTAAAGGGCGAGGCCGACCGGAATCAGGAGCGCGAACCAGATGAGCACGAGAGGCCCTACCGATCCTTGTCTTGCTTCTTGAAGAGGTCGACGTCATCCTCCATGCCCGTCGAATAGGCCTTCTCGGCCTTGCCGGAGGTGATGATCTGGACCTCGACGGGCTGGCGCCCCAGCAGGAACAACGAGCTGGGCACCTGCGCCAGCAGGTTGCGGTGCTCACGCTGCAGGTCCAGCAGCTGGGTCTGCTCGCGGGCGAACTCGGCCCGCAGCGCCTCGATCTGGTCGGCCAGCTTCTCGTAGAGCTTGGTCGAGAACTCGGGGTTGCTCTCCTGGACGAAGGACAGTAGCGCGCCCCCGCGCGCATTGCCGTAGCGCCCTTCCATCAGCTCGGGATAGACCTGGGTGAACGCCTCGCGGTACTCTTCCGTGACGCCGGCCGTCTGCTGGATGACCTTCCAGGTCTTGTCGAAGATCTGCTGGGCGTTGCGCTGCTGAGCCAGCGTCTGGTTGCGCAGGGCCACCTCCTGGTTATGGTACGAGGCTCCCATCCCGAAGAGCACCACGACGAGGACCAGCGCTCCGGCAACCCCCGCCCATCTCTGGATCGACATCCCTCAGGCCTCCTTGACGTTTGATGTGAACGCGTGCGAACGGCCTCCGGCCGTCGGCTCCTTCCATGTACCCTTCAAGCAAGCATTTCCACATGACCTCCGCGCTCCTCCGAGGCCCTCGCCTCCTGTCGCTTGACAGCTAATCATGATAGCTTTAAGCTAATCGTGTTAGCTTATGTACTCGATCCCGGAGGTTTCCATGCGCTCGAACGACACTCCCAAGTCCCGAGGCCTGAAGCGCCTCGCGGCTGCCGTCAGCGCCATGATGCTCGCCGTTGTGGGGGCAGGTCCGGCGCTGGCGCACGCGACAGAGGCCGAGTCCCGGATCGAGAGCTTTTCGCTCGCCGAAACCGACCTCGCAAGTCCGCTAGGCATGATCCAGGTTGCCAACCTCGGCGCCCGCTTCGGGCTCGAGCTGGGTGCACTCGGAGCCCTGGGCTACTGGGGCTTTCAGACCGGCCAAGGGCCGGTGGCCAAGCTGGGCCTCGGCCTCGGAGCCCCCGTCATCGCTGCCGCGGCCTGGGCCACGTTCGGCTCGCCGAAGGCCGCGATTCCCCTGGCGGGCCCCGCACATACCTTGCTGGAAATCGGGATCTTCGGCTCCGCTACCCTGGCGCTCGCCTATTCGGGCCATCCCGACCTCGCCCGGGCCTTCGGGATCGCCGTGCTCGTCAATTCCGCCTTGCTTTACCTCTGGAACCAGTAACGGCTAAGCTCATGCCAAGGAGAACGTCATGACCACTCAGTACTTCACGTTTCCCGAGGGCCGGATCGCCTACGACTCCCAGGGCTCGGGCCCCGTCGTCCTCTGCGTCCCCAGCCTGGGCGATCGCCGCCAGGAGTACCGCTTCCTCGTCCCCAAGCTCGTCCAGGCCGGCTACCGGGTGGTCACCATGGACCTGCGCGGCATGGGTGAGACCAGCGTATCGTGGCCCGACTACTCCGTCGCCGGAGTGGGCTCGGACATCGTCGCTCTGGCCCGCCATCTGGACGCCGGCCCCGTCACCGTGATCGGGACCTCCTTGGCCGCCGGAGCCGCCGTCTGGGCCGCCGCCGAGGACCCGGAGATCATCCGGGGTCTGGTGCTCGTCGGGGCGTTCGTCCGGGACTTCGGCCCCGTCTGGAAGGCCCGCCTCCTGAGCCTGCCCTTCCAGCATCCCTGGGGGGCCTCCCTCTGGAGCAAGTTCTACGCCGGACTGTACCCGACCTCCAAGCCCGCGGACTTCGACGCGTACCTCGCCGCCCTCCGCGACAACCTCGCGGAACCCGGCCGCCTGAAAGCCTTCCGGGCCATGGTTTCCACCTCCAAGGCCGCGGCCGAGGAGCGCCTCCCCCGCGTATCGACCCCGGTCCTGGTCGTGATGGGCTCCAAGGACCCGGACTTCCCTGACCCCGCTGCCGAAGGCCGCCGGATCGCCGCTGAGCTGGACGGCACGCTTCACGTCATCCCGGGCGCCGGCCACTACCCGCACGCCGAGATGCCCGACGCGACCGTTGCCCCGATCGCGCAGTTCCTGGCGACGGTCTGGAAGGAGGCTTCGCATGGTGCGTAAGGCGGGCCTGAGCGAAGACGTCCTGGTCCAGGCGGCCGTGGACCTGATCGACGAGGAAGGGATCGGCTCGCTGAGCCTCTTGCGCCTGGCCGAGCGGCTCGGCGTGCGATCGCCTTCCCTCTACAAGCACATCTCCGGCCTGGAGGGGCTTCACCAGGGGATCGCTCTCTGGGGTGCTCGGGACCTGGGGCGGCGCATGAGCCGCTCCGCTGTCGGAAAGGCGGGTGACGAGGCCGTCTTGGCGATCGCCCAGGAGTACCGGCAGTTTGCCAAGGATCATCCTGGGATCTACCCGATGCTCGTTCAGGCTCCCGACCCCTCCGAGCATGCCTTGCAAGAGGCCAGCGGCGAGATCCTGGCGACCATCCAGGCGGTCCTCGCCCCCTACGGGCTCGGGGAACAGGAACGCCTGCATGCTATCCGGGGGCTGCGCAGCGTCGTCCACGGCTTCGTCTCCATGGAAGTGGGAGGCGGCTTCGGCATGCCGATCGACGTCGAATCGAGCTTCGACTATCTGATGGCGATCTTTCTCCGCGGCCTGCGCTTCCAGGAGACCCCTCCCCTCACCCCATGAGGCCCCGACGATACCCCCCCCAATGAAGGTGCTTCCTCGCCTTCAGAACTCTCGTCGGTCACAAGACCCTCGATCGTGGGTAGTACAATGAGAGGTGCCCCTTTCTTCGCAGAATGGACGCCCTGAAGCCCGTCCCCCGACGCGGGGGGGCGCCGTCCTTTTGCTCGCCTGCTGGAGGTTGAATGGAAGCCAACCGTCATGTGCTGCTGAGCGGAGGGACGGGCTTCGTCGGTAAGGTCGTGGTCTCGGAACTGCTGCGCCGCCGCGAGGAGCTGGGCATTGCGACCCTCACCTTGCTGGTCCGTTCCCGCAAGGGCGTCGATCCCGCCGCACGCTTCGCCGAGATGGCGAGCTCTCCTTGCTTCGCAGACTTGCCGTCGGACTGGGCCTCTTACTGCCACGTGGTCTCGGGTGATATCTGCGAGCCAGGCCTCGGCCTCTCCCTGGCGGATCGCGAACGCCTGGCAGGCCGGGTCACGCATGTCCTCCACTGCGCGGCCTCGGTGCAATTCAACCTTCCCTTGCAGGAAGCCACGCGGATCAACGTCGACGGCACGCTCGCCGTGCTGGAGTTCGCCCGCTCCTGCCGCCAGCTCCAGGCGATGGTCTACGTGTCGACCGCCTACGTGACCCCGCATGCCGGGGACGAGGTTACCCTCCCCGAGACCCTGCACACCCTTCCCATGGACGTGGAGGCCCTTCACGCGGCCATCCTGGCCGGCAAGGCCGACGAGCAGGCCCTGCTGGCCGCGACCCGCCATGCCAACACCTACACCCTCACCAAGTGCCTCGCCGAGAACCTCGTCGCCAAGCAACAAGGCGGTGTGCCGCTCGTCTTCCTGCGCCCGAGCATCATCGCGGCCTGCGCTCAGCGGCCCGTCGCCGGCTGGATCGATAGCAAGGCCGCCTACGCGGCCTTCGTCTCGCTTTACGGGGCGGGATACCTGCATGCCTTCCAGGCGGAACTCGACTCGCGGCTCGACATCATTCCCTGCGACGCGGTGGTCGACCGGCTTCTCGAGGTGGCGTTCGATCCGGCCTGGCCGCGTACGGATCGGCCGGCAATCGTCCAGGCGGTCGCGGGTTATGAGAACAGCCCCACGATCATGGAGGCCCGGAATTCCTGGAATCCGTACTTCACGCCGCAACCGGGAGAGCCGCGCCCCTACCTGGCCTACATGGGACCGGATCGTGCGCGCTTGCGTCGCGCCCTCTTTTGGCACCACGAGCTGCCGTTGCGCCTCAAGCAAGCAGGTCTCTGGCTGCTGGGGCAAAAGCGCCAGGCCACGCGCCTCGGCCGCTTGAGGAAGACCCTGCGGTCGATCGACGAGGTCTTTCCCTACTTCACGCGAAATACCTTCCGTTTCGAGTCCTCGCTCCCCCTGGGGACTGATTTCGACCTGCATGCCTACCTGGCCACCGTCTGCCTGGGAGTTCGCCGGCACTTGCTCCGGCGAGACGAGCGCGTCATCCCCATGGCGAGCGCCTCCACCGGGACGCACATGCCGGGCGCTAGCGCCTGCGGCTCAATTAGCGCCCGCGGCTCAATTAACGAATCAGCCGCTGAGCGATGACCAGGCCCGCGTCGGTGAAGGCGACCTTCTGGCCGAAGGTCAGGGTCTCGACGTAACCTTCCCGCTCCAGAGCCGCCAGGACCTTCTTGACGCTGGGGAAGTCCATCGGGATCTGGCGAGCGAGGTCGGAGACGTTCTGCTGGTGCAGCCGGGTATCCCGGCACATCCGAAACAGCGTCTTGATCACCTGCTGGGCCGCGTCATCCATGGTGAGCGAGGGCTCCATCGATTCCTCCTTCCGAGCCGCGTCTTCGGCGCCCGTTGATTGTACCGTTCGCCCGTCCGCTTGGGGGCAGCCGGAACGCTGGAAACCTTGCATGCTTCGACGGCGGTCACGGGTAAGCCAGTTCGAACCTGGGTTAATATAGCAAAGGAAACGTTTGCCGATCAGGCGATTCATCGAAAGAGAGCAGCATGAACGTACAAGGGATTGATTTCATCGCGTTGCCCGCCGCCGACATGACGCGGGCGGTCGCTTTTTACCGCGACGTTCTCGGGCTCAAGTCGGGAAGCGACTTCGGGGGGAAGTTCGTCGAGTTCGAGGTCGGCGGCGCCACGCTGGCCGTCTTCGACCCCAAGGCTCAGGGGCGCCCCTTCGAGCCGGTATCGGCCGGTGCGATCGCTCTCGCTGTGCCGGACGTGGCCGCGGCGGTCGCGTCCCTCAAGGCTGCGGGCGTCACCTTCATGACCGATGCCTTCGACAGCGGCGTCTGTCACGGGGCGTTCTTCCAGGACTCGGAAGGCAACTCGCTGCTGGTTCACCAGCGCTACGCGCCCGAAGCCTAGCGCTCAAACCCCTCCTCTGACGCCCATCCCGCCGACAAGGAGCCCGCCTGAGCTCCTGTGGAGCTCAGGCGGGCTCCTTGTCGCCAGGGCGGGAAAGCGAGACATGCATGGTCTCCGAAGCGATGGTGATCCCGGGTTCGGCAAGCACGCACCGGAGGATGGCCTGGCTCAGCTCGTTCGAGGCCATGCGGCGCTCGCGCGAGGGAACGAGGTAGCGGACGGAGATCTCGATCCAGTTATCGGTGAAGCGCACGTAGACGCCCGGCTTCGCCTCGGATCTCGGCAAGTAGAACGACCGCCGCATCAACTCGAGGGTTTCGGCGACCTCCTCCTCGATGCGCGCATGGAAAAGCTCGACCTCCTCGGAAATCAGTCTCACGGCCAGCTCCCAGTCGCTCCGGAAGGTCACCGGGATCGTGAGCCCGTCCCAGAGGTACGGGAAGTAGGCGGTGTAGTTGAAGACGGGTTGCCTGAGGGCCGTCGCGTTGGAGATGGTCACGACCCGCCCGGTCTGCTGGTCTGCTTGGACCCAGGAACCGGTCTCCATGAGGGTGGTGCGGATCAGCCCGAGGTCGATCACGTCTCCCTGGATGCCGCCGATCTCGACGCGATCCCCCACCCGGTACGTTCGCTTCCAGGTGATCATGACCCAGCCTGCGATCGAGGCGATCACCTCCTGCAGGGAGAAGGCGATGCCCGCGCCGATCAAGCCCAGGAAGGTCGAGAGCCCCTGGAGCTGGCGCTGCCAGATGACGGCGGCGAAGAAGACGAAGAGGAAGAAGGCCGCGTAAGCGACGAGCTTGCGAAAGGCGTAGCCGCGCGCATCGTCCGGCACCCGGTGATGGATGAGCCGTGAGAGGGCCTTCGACCAGATCCAGAGCAGGATCGCGACCCCCAGCGTGAGCAGGAGCCGGATGTTCTCGGATAGGGGAAACTGCGTCAGCCACTCCACCGCTCAGCCCTCCTGGCCCGCATCATGGAGGGAGGGGCCCTTCCCTGTCACCACCGGAGCGATCGTCGCGAAGCCTTCCTGCCTTGTTTGAGATGGCCCTCGGAGCGATTAGAGTGGGCCCGTGGGGGCGAGTGCTCGGGGTTTGGAAATGCGAAAGATCGAGCTTTACCTACCCGAGGAGACGGCCAAGGAGGCCTTGCGCAGACTCGAGGATTTCCCGACCCTCGTGGCGATCTCCGTGACCGCATGCGAGCATCCGCTCGATCAGTGGCATCTGACGCTCATCGTTCCCGACGTCGCGTACAACTTGGCCGTCTCCATGATGGAGGAGGCGGGGGCCATCGCGCATGGGGTCTTGATCTCGAGCCGCGTGGAGGCCATCAAGGGGGCGCGGGCCGAGCGCATCAAGCAGGCGCTCGGCTCGAGAGAAAGCGAGGCGATCGTCTGGGAAGAGAGCCTCCAGGCCCTCGAGCGCGAGGGACGGCCAAGCCCGATCTTCATGCTCTTCGTGATGCTCGGCAGCCTCATCGCCCTTTGCGGGTTGGTCGTGGGCAGCATCCCCATCCTGATCGGGGCCATGGTCATTCCGCCGGCCCTGAGCTCGTTGGTGCTCGTGCCCATGGCCCTGGCCCTCCGGCGACCGCGCCTCGCGGCCGTCGGCCTGCTCTCCACCGTGCTGACCCTGGGCGTTTCGATCGCCTCCGCTTGGCTCGTCGCGCTGCTGCTCTTCCGCTTCTCCGTCGTTCCCGATGCCGACTCCTTCTTGAGCGCCAAGATCGTCCAGGAGCGGAGTCAGGTGGGGCTCTACGCTTATCTGGTCGCGTTCGCGGCCGGGGTGGCGGGAGGGGTTTCGACCAGCACCAATCGACCCAGCCAGCTGGTGGGGGTCATGATCGCCGCCGCCATCGTTCCCTCGGCCGCAACCGTGGGCCTGGGCCTCTCGCAGGGAGACATGGACCTGACATGGGGTGCGATGGGACTCTTGTTGAGCAACGTCGGCCTCATCATGCTGGGGGCGTGGGTCGCGCTGTTCGCGCTTCGCATCACCCAGCGCTGGTTTGAGTTCTGGCTGGGCGGACCCGGCAAGCGGCTACGCCAGGGGGCCTCACCCGATGACTCCTGTCGCCCGTGAGATTCGCAAGCGAGACCGCGAGGCATGCCGCGACGATTCACGATCCGATCAGGTCATGGGATCGGTGGGAAAAAGAGGGGAGCGCGGGATCGTGAACCAGAAGGTGCTCCCTTCGCCTGGGGAGCTGCGGACCCCGATCCGACCACCATGGGCTTCGACCAGGGCCTTGCTCAGGCTTAGCCCCAGGCCGGTTCCCCCGGCCTGCCGAGTGGAGCTCATGTCGATCTGGCGGAAGGGCTGGAAGATCTTGGGCATGTCCCGAGGGGAGATCCCGACTCCCGTGTCCTGGACCTCGGTGACCAGCTCCGCCTCCCGCTCGAACGCCCGGACCGTGATGCTGCCGTCGGCAGGCGTGAACTTGATGGCGTTGTCGACCAGGTTCCGCAAGACCTCGTGGAGGCGCTGCCCGTCCAGGTGCCGCTCTCCCGAGATACGGATCTCGGTTTCGAGGTGCAGGTGCTTCGCGTCGGCAAGGGGGGCGGACTCGGCGAGGACCTGCTCGATCAGCGCGGCGTAATCCACCCACGACGGCGCCAGCTCGAAGCGCCCCGTGACGATCTCGCTCATGAGGATCAGGTTGTTGCTGATGCCGAGCAGGCGCTGAGCTCCCTCGAGGATCTTCTCGACTTCCTGGTGCTGCTCGGGTGTCAGCTTGCCCGTCACCTCGTCGCCGAGAAGGCTCGCGAAGCCCATGATGAAGTTGAGCGGAGTCTTGAGCTCGTGGCTGATGACCGCCAGGAACTCGTCCTTGTAGCGATCGCTCTCTTTCAGCTCGCGAACCGCCTCCTCCAGCTCGACCGTCTTGCGGGAGAGCTCGTCGAGCAACCGGCGGCGCACCGAGATGTCGCGCACGATGGCCATCGCGAGCATGCCGTGCGCGGTGCGAATCGGGCTCAGGCTCGCATCGATCGGGAACTCGCTGCCGTCCTTCCGGCGTCCGTTCGGCTCCAGGCCCGCTCCCATCGGGCGCACGCTCGGATGATCGAAGTACTTGCGCCGGTAGCCGGGATGGATGCCCCGGAACCGCTCGGGGACCAGGATCTCGATCGGCTTGCCTAGCAATTCTTCGCGCGCATAGCCGAAGTAAAGCTCCGTCTGGTGGTTCAGGAAGACGATCGTGCCGGAGGCGTCGATGACCACCACGGCATCCGGGGCATGTTCGAGCATCGCCTGCAAGATCTCAGGGGAGTAGACCCGCTTCTGCATCACCTCAGCCCTCCACCTCGATCAGCCCGAAGGCACCCTGATCGCCGTGCCCCACGTCATGGTTCACGAAGGGGAAGTGCCCCGGGAGATCCATCAGCAGCTCGAAGACGGCCCCTCCGCCCGGCGGGACGGAGTAGGTCTGCACGCCCTGGAGGGCGCCCGCGGGAGGGGCCGCCGGGTAGACCGTGTCGAGCTGCATCCCGATGACGTGGAACGCGCATGGCCGGCGGGGCCCCGCGTTGACCAGGTAGATCCGGACGCGCTCGCCGCGCTTCACCCGCAAGGGAGCGTCCCGGTACCGGAACGCCCTGCCGTTGAAGGCCGAGTAATCGGCCTGGGCGCGCAGCATCTTCTGGTAATCGGGCTGCCGGACGGACCCCTCTCCGCTCACGAAGAACTCGCTGTGCACCAGGACGAATTCGCGGGCAGGAGGCAAGGGCTGCGCCGGATCGACGATCAACGCTCCGTACATGCCAGCCCCCATGTGCAGCAGGACCGGTGGCGTGCCACAGTGATACACGAAGGCGCCTGCGTAGCGCGGCTTGAACGTGAACGTCAGGCTCTCGCCCGGGTTGATGCTGCGAAAGGCCGTCTTCCAGTCGGCGCGGGCCGCGTGGAAGTCCACCGAGTGCGCCATGGTGCCGCGGTTGGTGAAGCGGATCTCCACGGTGTCGCCGACCCGAGCACGGATCGTCGGGGCCGGAATGCTGCCGTTGTACGTCCAGGCCCGCATCCGGACGCCGTTCGCAATCGTGACCTCCCGGTCCTCGGCCACCAGGTGGACGCGCACCAGCTTGCCCCCCGCATGTGGCGGAAGCTCGGCGCTCGGCTGGGGTGGAGGCGCCACGGCCTTGGCCTCCACGGCCGAGTGGCCGCATGGGCCTGCCCCCAGGCCAAGGATCAGCACTCCCAGCCCCAGGCGGGTCGTCACGGCTCGCGGAGCCGCCTTGGGAACGCGACGCGAATCAGCCATCGGCCCCCCTCCCCTCGAGTGCAGCCTCGAGCACGCATCGCGGACGCAAGGTCGCAAGCCTGGCCGACGAGGACTCGGCGCCATCATGGCGGAGGGGGGGGCTGAGAGTCAAAGCGGGAATGTCCAAGCATTCCTGGCGCGCGCGTCTTGCCACCCTCTCAAGGTGGCGGGTGCTGCAGCTCGTCCTTGCGGTTCACGTTGCAGGTCTTGAGAAGGTGCGCCGTCAGGGCGATCGCCTGGGTCACGACCGGCGTCGTCAGCAGCAGCACCAAGGCCGTCAGCACCCCCTTCTCGCCTTCGCTCCACGGCAGCAAGGCCGCCGAGCTGAGGTGCACCAGCAAGGCCCCCAGGGTCGTGACCTTCGCCAGCGAGTTCAGCCGCGTGTAAATATCCGGGAAGCGGTAGATCCCCAGCACGCCCGCCGCGCAGATGGCGATCCCCGCGTACAGCCCCAGCACCCCCAACATGCCCAGCGCGCTCATCACTCCTCCATCACGTGGCCGCTGGCGATGAACTTCGCCAGGATGATCGTGCTCGTGAACGCCAGCAACGCGGCCACCAGGGCGGCGTCCAGGTAGTACTCGGAGCCACCCAGCACGGCGGCCACCGCCAGGATGAAGGTCAACAGGGCGATCGTCAGGTCGCCGGCGAGCAAGCGGTCGGGCAGCGACGGCCCCGTGACGATCCGCCAGGTGGACGCCAGCGCCAGCAAGACCAGGATCACCAGGGCCAAGAGCAGCATGGTCACCATTGGGTAGCCTCCTTCAGGTAGCGGCAGTAGAGATCCTGCACGGCCTCGCGGGCCGCCTCGGGATCCGGGGCGTCCAGGAAGTGAACGTAGAGGGTGCTATTGGCCTCGTCGATGGCCACGATCTGCTGGCCGGGCGTGAGCGCGATGCCGTAGGCCAGCAGGATCAGGGCCGAGCGCGGAGCCCCGGGCACCGGCACGGCCAGGATCGCGGGCGCAATCTTGATCTGCGCGGAGAGGACCTTGCGGAAGACCCGAAACGTCGAGCGGACCATGTCCACGCTGACGTAGCCCAGCAGGTAGCCGCCGACCCCTCTCAGCCAGATCAGGGTTCTGTGGGGCGGCAGGTGCAGCTTCAGCTCCGAGAGGCGCGTGAGCACCCCCCAGGAGCTCCAGACCACGAGGGCCCCGTAGAGGCTGTCCGTCCAGGTGATCTGGCCGACCAGCGCGAACCAGACCCCCGCTGCGAGGATGACGAACAAGACGAAGCCCATGTTCATTGTGGAAACTCCGGGGGGCGCAGCTCCGGGGGCCAGAGCTCCTGTGCGGCGGCTGTGCAGGCCCCCCAGATCGGTTCGCCGGCGAAGATCCCCAGCATGACCAGCGTCATGCCCAGGCTCACGGCGGTGACCATGAGAGGGGTCGGGCGTTCCGTCAGGGGCGCTCCGTCCTCCCAGAAGAGCTGCTGAAAGGCCTTGAGGCAATAGCCGGCCGTCATCAGGCTGCCGAGCCCTGCCAGCGCCACCCAGCTCCATTCCTGGGCAGCCACGCCTTCTCCCAGGAGGCCGATCTTGGCGAAGAACCCCAGCGTCGGCGGCAGCCCGATCAGCGACATCGCCCCGACGAGGTAGGCCGCCGAGAGCAAGGGCGTGCGCCGCCCCGCGCCGGCCAGCTCGGCGAAGCGCGTGCTGCCGACACGATCGCTGAGGGCCCCGGTGGCCATGAATAACAGCGCCTTGGCGAGCGAATGACTGATCAGATACAGGATGGCGGCTCCCAGAGCCCCGATCGTGCCCCACCCCATGGCCATGAGCACGAAGCCAAGCTGGCTTATCGATGAGAAGCCCAGCATGCGCTTGGCGTCGGGCTGATTCCAGGCTGCCACGGCGCCGAAGATGAGGGATGCCGCGCCGAGCACGAGGAAGAGGTCGAGCAGTTCGCCGCCCATGAGGAGGGGCCAGAACCTCAGCAAGCCGTAGATGCCCACCTTGATGAGCAGGCCGGCGAGCAGCATGCTGCCGGTGGTAGTGGCCGCCGCGTGGGCGTCGGGCTGCCAGAAGTGAAATGGAAAGATCGCTCCCTTGAGCAGGAAGGCCACCAGGAAGAACGGCGCCGACCAGTAGGCCGGCTCGCCGAGTCGCTGGGAGACCTCGATCATCTCCAGGGCGCCAGTCTTGCCGTAGAGGCTGACGATCCCGATGAGCAGGCAAATCGAGCCCAGCACGCTCTGGGCGGAGTACTTCCAGGCGGCCTCCAGGGGGGCGTGCTTGCCTAGCGAGACCAGCAGGTAGGAGGAGACTGCCACCAGCTCGAAGAAGACGTAGAAGTTGAAGAAGTCGCCCGTGAGGAAGATCCCGTTGAGCGCCAGCAAGAGCAGCGGGAAGCTGAGGGGATAGACGGTGTTGCGGGTGGGCGTCGCCCCGCGCAGGGTCTGGCCGAGGTGGTAGACGGCCGCCATGCTGAAGATCGTGCCGGTCAGGACGAGCATGATCCGGCTGAGCATGTCGGCGCGCAGGGCGATGCCCAGGGGCACGGGCCAGCCGCCTGCGACGATCGCCACCGTCTCGCCGCCCATGTAGAGCCCTGCGCTCGCGCCCAGGCTGCCGAGGCTCATGACCAAGATGATCCAGGCCTGCCAGGTGAGCCGGTTCGTGGCCAGCAGGGTCGCGAGCAGGCCCGCGAGGGGCGTGAGCAGCAGCCATGGCAGCAGCGTCATCGTTTCCACTCGTCCATCCGCTCGGCGTCCAGCGTGTCGCGCGTCTGCGCGAGCCGGGCCGCCAGCATCATGAGGAAGGTCGCCAGCCCGAACCCGATCACGATCGCCGTGAGCACCATGGCCTGGACCAGGGGGTCCACGAAGGGGCCTCCGAGCTGCACGAAGGGCGCTCGCCGCCCCGGCACCGTTCCGGCGGTCATGATGAAGAGGTTGGCCCCGTTGAAGATCAGGTAGATGCCGAAGGCGATCCGCAGAAGGTCGCGGCCGAGGAGCTGGTAGATCCCGACCGCGACCAGGATCCCGACGGCCACGCCGTACAGCACGCTCATGACCGAGGTTCTCGCAAGTTTGTGAAGGCTGCGAGCATGCCCCCGCAGACCACCAGGAAGATCGCCATGTCGAAAAGCGTCGTGCTGGAGAGGGTGTCGAACCCCAGGGGAAGCTTGAAGGCCGTGAGCAGGGGCTTTCCGAAGAGCATGGGCAGGCTCAGCAAGGCCAGCAGCAGGGCGATGCCGGCGATCAGGCCCAGGCGGAACACTCGGGGGGGAATCCGCCGGCTTGCTTCCTCGTAGCCGAGCACGACGTACTGGAGGATCACCCCCAGCAGCATCAGGACCGAGGCGGTGAAGCCCTCGCCAGGCAGCGTGCCGGCGTAGAGAATCTCTTGCCAGGCGATGATCCATGTGATGGCCAGGACCAGGCAGGCCACGAAGCGCACGAGCAGGTTATTCATCGTGCCTCCGGGGGAAGAGCCCCATCACGGCGAACGCCGCGCAGGCGAAGACCAGGATCTCCACGGCCGTGTCGAGGGCCCGGAAGTCGGCCAGGATTGCCGTGACCAGGTCCGCCATGCCGTTGAGGGCGTAGCCCTGGCTCGCGTAGAGCGCCCCGGCGGAATCGGCGGGTTGGCTACGGCCGATCTCGTAGGCCAGCATGCCCACGGCCCCGCCCACCGAGAGGGAGATAGCCCAGCGGCCCCAGTCGTCGCGGCCTGCGGTCAGGATCTTGGTCCTTTCGGGATGGACTTGGCGGCTCTGGCGCAGGGCCATGACGATCGAGAACGTCGCCAGCGTCTCGACCAGCACCTGGGCCAGCGCCACGTCGGGGGCTTCCATCAGCGCGAAGATCACGGCCAGCGCGTAGCCCGAGATCGTCAGCGCGATCACCGCGAGCACGTGGTAGCGCAGCCAGATGGTCGCGAGGGCCGCCATGAGGCAGACTCCCAGCATGAGGGCCAGGGCGAGGTCGAAGTCCTCGCTCCGGCCGGGTCCCCAGCTCATGCCCCACCAGCAAACGACGATCAGCCCCAGGATGGCCATCAGCTCCCAGCGCAGGTAATTGCGGAGGTTGCCTCCGTGCAGGTCCAGGAAGCGCTCGGAGAGCGCGTCGTAAAGCCGCAGCCCCGCGGCTCCCCCGAAGTTGAAGCGCTTCGGCAGCCGGGCCATCCAGCCCCGGGGAATCCGTCCGCGGGTCCCGAGCGCCCAGATCCCTCCTCCCAGGGCCAGCACCCCGAGACTGAGCAGGAAGACCCCACCCACTTCCAGGCCGACCGCGAAGTCGGCCGGCGCCTGGATGACGCTTGCCATCGCCGGGTTGAGGACCCAGACGTTCATCCAGTTCGGAAAGATGCCGGTGACCATCGCCCCGCCCGCCAGCACGCCCACCGGAGCGAGCATGGAGAAGGGCAGCTTGGCCTCGGTCCCGAGCCGTCCTCCCCGCTGCGCCCTCCCCCAGAAGATGGCCGTCAGGAAGCGCAGCATGTACAGGAAGGTCAGCATTCCGCCGCCTAGCAGGGATGCGAGCAAGAGCCAGGCCTGCTGCTCGTAGGCCGCGTGGAGCAATTCCTCCTTGTAGTAGAACCCCCCGAAGATGGGCAAGCCTCCCAGCGAGAAGGCCAGGATGGTCGCCAGGATGGCGAGGACGCGGTGGCTGCTCGCCAGGCCACCCAGGGCCTCGAAGCGTTTCTCGTCGGTCAGGAAGGTGACGGCTCCTGCGACCAGGAACAAGCCTGCCTTGATGAAGGCATGCACGAAGAAGGCGTAGACTGCTGCCTGCGCGCCCACGACCGTTCCCAGGCCGAAGGCGAGGAAGATGAAGGCGTACTGGCTGATGGTCGAGTAGGCCAAGAGGGCCTTGATCTCCTTCTGGCGCAAGGCCATGATCCCGGCAAGCACTCCGCCGATCACGCCCGCGGGCACCAGGATGGCACTCCAGGTGGGGGCCATGTGCAGCATCGGGAAGAAGCGCGCCAGCAGGTAGACGCCCGCCGCGATCAGGGTGGCCGAGTGAAGGAAGGCGCTGACCGGCGTCGGTGCCGTCATGGCCCCCGGCAACCACCCTGAGAACGGCACCTGGGCGCTCTTTGCCAGGGCGCCGATGAGGATCAGGGCCGTGAGGACCGGCAAGGCCGCGGAGGCCTGCCAGGAATGACGGCTGGCGAGCAGCTCGGGGAGGCTGAGGGTGCCGGCGATCGCCCCCAGCCCCAGGAACCCCACCAGCATGGCTACCGCCCCAGCCGTGGTCATCACCAGGCTGCGCACGGCGCCCTCGCGGGCCTCCGGCTGCGCATGCCAGTACCCGATCAGCAGGAACGACGTGATGCTGGTCATCTCCCAGAAGAGGTAGAGCTGGATCAGGTTGCCCGACGCGACCATGGCGAGCATCGACCCGGCGAAGACTTGCACGAGCGCGTAGAGACTCGCATCGCGTCGCTCGGATCCCTCCTCAGCCTGGGCATGCGGCAGGTAGCGCCAGGAGAAGAGGGTGACCAGCAGGTGAACCCAGGCCGTGAGCAGCATGAACATGCCCGTCAGGCCATCCAGGGCCCATGACCCCGCGGGAAAGGCCAGCGGGATCAGCGGGGTCGCGTGGAACTGACTCAGCCCCACGCTCACGCTCAGGGCCGTGACGCCGGCCCCCAGGATGGCGATGAAGGGGGAGAATCGGTCGAGACTCCGGGGCCAGAACACCAGCAAGAGTGCCGTGACCCAGGGCAGGACCAGCCCCGTCAACAAGAACCCTTCCACGGCAAACCTCCGCTCGTCCGCCTTTATTGAACGTCATGCCGCCCGCCTAGGGCTTGGCTGCCCGGGCGGACTTCTTCGTTTCCTTCGCCTTGGGAGGGGAGGAGGCGAGGCTAGCGGGAGAGGACTCCGCTCAGGTCGCGCTGCATCAGGGGCGTCACGCTTTCCACGGGGCTGCCCCGCAAGATGGCCCAAAGCCCCTGGTAGTAAACCTGGCTCACCTTCGGGTAGCGTGGGCCGGCGACGCTGCTCGGCCGAGCGATCCCCGCTTGGATAATCGGTTCCAGCTCCCTGAGATGCGGCTGAGCCGCCAGGATCGCCTGGTCGCGATAAAGGGCCGGCAAGGTTGGCGGCGCTCCGCTCTCCTTGGCTCGCCAGGCCTGGACCGCGGGGCTCGTCATGTAGGCGACGAAGTGCCTGGCCACCTCCGGCTCCTTCGTGGCTTTCGAGATGCCCAGCATCCACCCCCCGAGCGCCCCCGCCGAGGGATAAGGCCCCGCCGCGTGGGGGAGCACGGACATCGAGACCTTGCCCCGGACAAGCGACGTCGATGACGCGAGGACGTCGTAGGCGGTCGGCCACCCGCGCATGAAGGCCGCCATCCCTTGATCAAAGACGTAAAGGGCATCCGGAGTCGTGTAGCTTGTCACGTCGGAGGGCGAGATCGTCCCTACCCAGCCTTGGGCCTGTCGAAAGGCGGCCTGCGCCCGGGGAGAGGTCACGTTGGGCTTCCCCGTCCGAAAATCGAGGAAGCAGTTTCCCCCATGGCTATACTGTAGCTCGACTCCGAAGCACGTGAGCCCCTCGTAGGGGCTGCCCGGCCAGACGAAGCCGGTGAATCCCGGCTCCTTCCGGCGCTCGCCCTCCTGGATGACCCGAGCCATGCGCTCCAGCTCCTCCCACGTGGCCGGCGGATGCGAGAAACCATATTTCGAGAGCAGGTCCGCGCGCGAGTAAAGCATCCCCACGCTCGCGTAGAGGGGGATCGCCAGGAGCTTCCCTTGATGCATGCCGCTCGCGAGGTAGGCCGGAAAGTGGGCCTTGGCCGCCTCTCTTAGTGGTGGCTCCAGCTCAGCCAGCTGCTCCGCGAAGGCGGCCGGCCAGATGATGTCCAGGGTCAGGATATCGACCTTTCCTGCTTTCGACATCCGCTGAAGCTCGATGTAGGCATCCTCTCGCTGATGCGCCATGGGAATCACGGCAATCGTGGCCCCCGTCGCCTTCTCGAACGTCGCGATCAGCGCCTGCTCGTCCTCCTCCCTCAGCTCGGGGGCCAACCCGTAGAGCGTCAGTTTGGCTCCGGGGAACTGGCGGCCGGCTCCGGGGACGGGTGGCGGCTGCGGGACACGGGAGGCTTGGCATGCCGGAAGGGTCAGCAGGACGAGGAGCAGCCCCGCCAGGAGGCCTTGCAGCTTACCTTGTTGCCAGGCCGTCATGTGGATTTTTTCTCGGCCTCAAGAGGCCGGATCGGTAGGATGACGCGAAAGGTCGAGCCTTTGCCGGGCTCGCCTTCGGCCTCGAGGCTGCCTCCATGGGCCTCGATCACCCCTTTGACGAGCGAGAGGCCGATGCCGGAGCCTTGCTCCGATTGCACCTCGGGACGCCCGGAGCGGAAGAACTTTTCGAAGAGGTGCTCGCGATCCTCGGCGGTCAGGCCGATGCCGGTATCGCAGACCTCGAGTACGAGGTCGTCTCCGGTGATGCGCGCGCGAGCGGTGACATGGCCGCCCGACGGGGTGTACTTGATGGCGTTCGAGACCAGGTTGTTGAGAATCTGGCGCAGCCGATCCGGATCCACCCAGACCTCGGGAAGCTGATCGGGGAGGTCGAGCTCGAGCGTCAGGCCCTCGCGCTCGGCGATCGGCTTGAAGAACGCGAGGATCTCGGGAATCGCCGTGGTGAGGTCGACCGGCTCGATGCTGAGCTTGAAGCGGCCGACCTCCATCCGGGCGTAATCGAGCAGCTCGTCCAGCTGAGCCTTCATACGGTCGCAGCCGTCCAGGATCTGCTGCACGTAGCTCTTCTCTTGAGGGAGCAGGGACGGAGCGTCTTCCAGCAGCTCGGCATAGCCGATGATGGCGGTCAGCGGGATCCGGAGGTCATGGCTGAGGATGTTGATGAAGTCGGCGCGGAGCTTGTCGAGGCGCTTGAAGTTCTCCACCGACGCCGCCAGCTGGTCGTTGGCGAAGATGAGCTCGTGGTTCTTGGCCTCCAGCTCCATGATGCTCCGGGCCAGCGACTCGTAGAGCCGTCGGACGCTCTGCTGGACCCCGTCGAACTCGCGGATCGGCGAGCCGGGGAATTGCGAGAGGTGCTCGAGGCTGACGGGCTCCTGGCTCAGGAGCTGGAGGCGGTGGCCGGCACGCTCGATCGGGTTGGCGAGCCTGCGGCTCAAGAGCATGGTGGCCGCGATCGCGACGAACAGGCTGGTGGCCAGGGTGAGGAGCGTGATCCGGTGCGTGGTCGCTGCTGGGGTCAGCATCGCCGTCGCCGTAGGCTGCATCATGACGAGGGCCCAGCCGGTGAGGGAAACTGGAAGGTATGCGGCGTCTCGCATGACCCCCGACTTCGGGTCCTTGAACTCCATGGTCCCGAGGTAGCCTTGCAGCGCCAGCGCGACGGGCGGCAATCGCATCAGGTTGGGCCGGCGCAGCAGCTCCAGTTCGCTGGAGTGCGCGATGACGTTGCCCGCGCTGTCCGTCAGCACCGAGAAGCGCTGGGACTGCTCGGATTGGAGGTTGCGGAAGGCCGCCTGAAGCTGGCTGGTATTGTAACTGGCCACCAGGGTGTCGCCGTCTCCCAGCGGAGCGAGGATGCGAATCACCCGTCGGCCCTGCGGATCTTTCAGGACCCCGGAGAAGGTGACCTCGCCTCGCTTCCGGTACTCTTGCCAGAAGGGCTCGGGAGCGATCAGCTGGCCGATGGCCACAGGGTCCGAGCTGTAGCGGATCCGCCCATCGGCCGAAACCACCCAGAGCGGCGTGAAGATGTGAGAGCGATAGATCATCCACTGCAGCTGGGCGTTGGGATCCCCGTGCGCCTGGATGTCCGGCCAGATCAAGGCCATCGTCTGCGCCAACTCCCGGGCATTGCTCAGCAACCCCGTGATGAGGTTCAGACGCGTTTGCCCCACCTGGGCCAGGTCCTCCCTGATCTCGTGACCTACCGTCCGATTGTCCACCTGGTAGCGCCACTGCGCGCTCGAGGCCGTCAAGATGCCCGGTAGCAGCACGATGGGGAGAAAGGCCAGGAATAGCAAGGATTTTAGCGAGATTTTTCGCGGCACGACACGCTCCTGGAGGGTCTCCGCCCCACCCCAGACTAGACGGGCATGCCCCCCATCGCCTTCGTTGAGGAGAATGATTTTTCCTGCTCGCCTTGACCTTCGCTCGTCCGGGCGCGCGATACTCCTTGCGATCGGGGTATAAGGCCTTAGCTGGGCCGCAGGCCCTACGCTCAGCCTTGCCGGCGCCATCAGGCGCGCCAAGGCCTTGATTGGGCCTCAGGCCCTACCGGCAGGCCCCTCTGGGGCCATCCCGGCTCCATCCCCCCGCAAGCTGGAGGTGTTCAGGCACGTTGAAGGGTCGATTCTTGCTTTTGGTCTGGGCTTTGCTGCTCTGGTGCACCATGTCGGGAGCCCTCATGGCGGCCCCGTTCACCCCCGCGACCCCCGCCGCTTCCCTGCGATGGGGAGCCGATCTCGAGGGAGGCGCCCCGTACGCCTTCGCCGACCCCAAGGACGCGTCGCGTGTCATCGGCTTCGAGCAGGAGCTCGCTGACGCTCTGGCCAAGCATCTCAACCGCCCCCTCGAGCGCG
The DNA here is from genome assembly GCA_036676455.1 of Candidatus Sericytochromatia bacterium. Classification (GTDB taxonomy): domain Bacteria; phylum Cyanobacteriota; class Sericytochromatia; order S15B-MN24; family UBA4093; genus UBA4093. The sequence goes on along the minus strand of JAKFCW010000077.1, from coordinate 52,982 downwards.
TGCAGGTCAACTGGGACAGCTTGATCCCCGCGCTGGGCCGCAACACCATCGACCTCGCCATGGCGGGCATCGAGCTCACCGACGAACACAAGCGCGGCGCCCTCTTCACGCGCCCGTACTACGTCTACCAGCAGCAGATGGTCGTGCGCGCCGACGAGGCCCGCGTCCAGGTCTTCGAGGACCTGCGCGGCAAGCGCGTCGGCACCCTCTCCGGCTCTGCCGCCCACCGCATGCTCGACCAGCTCGGCGGCGTGAACATCACCTTCTACTCCGACATCTACGCCGTCTACCAGGACCTCGGCATGGGCCGCGTCGACGCCGTATTCCTCGACCTCCCCATGGCCGCCTACTACGCCAAGGGCAACCCCAAGCTTCGCTTCGTCGATCCCCCTCTCGGCGAGGGCTACTACGCGATCGCCCTGCGCAAGGGAGACGAGGCCCTCAAGCGCGAGCTGGACGCCGCGCTCGATGCCATGCTCGCCGACGGCACCCTCGAGCGCATCTACCGCCGCTGGGATCTCTGGACCCCCTCCCAGGAGAAACTGCTCTCCTTCCGCGACACGCAGGAGGTCCCCCAGCAACTCGAACCCGCCTGGAAGCGCTTCGGTCCCATGCTCGCCGCGGGTACGTGGATGACCATCAAGATCTCCACCCTGGCCATGGCCCTGGCGATGGCGCTCGGCATGGTCCTCGCCGTGATGCGGGTCTACGGCCCCATGCCCGTCCAGTGGCTCGCCACCACCTACATCGAGATCTTCCGCGGCACCCCCCTCTTGATCCAGCTTTACCTGCTGTATTACGGCCTGCCCAAGCTAGGCCTGCAGCTCGACGCCTTCGTCGCGGGCGTCCTGGGCCTCGGCCTCAACTACGCCGCCAACGAGGCCGAGAACTACCGCGCCGGCATCCAGGCCGTGCCCAAGGGCCAGATGGAAGCCTCTCTCGCGCTGGGCCTCACCCGCCCCCAGATCCTGCGCTTCGTGATCCTGCCGCAGTCGCTGCGGGTGGCCATCCCGCCCGTCACCAACGACTTCATCGCCCTCTTCAAGGACTCCTCGCTGATCTCGGTGATCACCCTCGTCGAGCTCACCAAGGCCTACGGCATGCTCGCCTCGGCCACCTACGACTACATCGGCCTCGGACTGGTCACGGCGGCCATCTACCTGGCCATCAGCTACCCGGTCTCGCGCTTCGCCAGGTGGACGGAAGCGCGCTTGCGTCGCGCACAGGGGGTGACGGCATGATCGTCTTCGACAACGTGGGAAAGTCCTTCGGCTCGCATCGGGTGCTCGACGGCATCGACCTGCACATCCACGCCGGCGAGAAGATCGTCCTCTTGGGCCCCTCTGGCTCGGGTAAGAGCACGCTGCTGCGCACCATCAATGCGCTGGAGACCATCGACGAGGGCCATATCACCGTCCTCGGCCGGACGCTGCCGGGCTCCAAGACCGAGGAGCAGCAACTGCGCCGCGACGTGGGCATGGTCTTCCAGAACTTCAACCTCTTCCCGCACATGTCGGTGCTGGATAACGTCTGCCTCGCGCAGATCCAGGCCCGGAAGCGCCCGCGCGCCGAGGCGGAGGCGACTGCCATGGACCTCCTGGCCAAGGTGGGCATGGCGCACAAGGCCAAGGCCTTCCCGATGCAACTCTCGGGCGGCCAGCAGCAGCGGGTGGCGATCGCCCGCGCCCTCGCCCTGCGCCCCCAGATCATGCTCTTCGACGAGCCCACCTCCGCGCTCGACCCCGAGATGGTCTCCGAGGTCCTGCAGGTCATGAACGCCATCGCCGCCCAGGGCATGACCATGGTCGTCGTCACCCACGAGATGGACTTCGCCCGCAAGGTGGCCGACCGGGTGGTCTTCATGGACCACGGCCGGATCCTCGAACAGGCGCCACCCGCCGCCTTCTTCAGCCATCCCCGGACCGACCGCGCGCGCGCCTTCCTGGCGCACGTCGTGCGCGAGCGCGCCAAGACCGGCAAGCTTACCCCGCTCGACCGCGAGCTGGCCCAGGTCGTCGCCGGGAATCCCTCCGCATAAAACGAGGCGGGCCGACCGGCCCGCCTCGCTTTGTCTTGGTCTTGCCCCTAGTACACCATGTACGGAAGGCTCATCTGGACCCGCTGGATGTCCATCATGAAGCTCATGTCCAGCTCCGAGGGTGCCTCGCCCTCGAGAGCGAGCGTGCCCTTGGTGGGAGGCTTCGAGTGGTCGGTGGTCGTCTCGAGCCCGATCGGAGCGATCCGCTTGCCGGCGCCGTCGAGCAGCTCGGCCGTGAGGTTGTTCCGGGGGTAGCTGTACTCGTAGTGGCCGCCGCCATTCTCGCCGGCGACGAAGGTGCCCGCCATGAGGATGTCGATGTCGAAGCGCACCTTCATGACGTTGCCCAGGGCGACCTGGTAGAAGCCCTTCGAGTCGGTGCTCGAGCTGCTCTCCGTGCTGGTGAAGACGTTGTCGAGGGCGTTCTGCACGGTGATCGTCTTCCCGCTGGGGCTGGTGATCGTCAGATCGATGGTGGTCCGGATCTCGCTAGGCACCCCGCCATTGTAGACGCCCGACTGGGTCGATTCGTAGGCGATCGTCGCGCCGTCGGGAAGGGTGCCGGTGACGGTCAGGACCGACTGAGCCGGGGTGTAAGTCGCCGCCATGGTGACCTTCCGTGCCGTGCCGCCGGCCGGGGTGTACGTCGTGGTCTGCTCGCTCACGGCCTTGAAGTCCGCCTGGCCCTGCGTGCCGCTCAGCGTGCTGGTTCCCGCGATCGCGTAGGTCCCGGGGGCCATGGTCGGGCTCTTGGTGACCACGTCCTCCTGGCTGTACGTCATGACGCCGTCCGTGGTCTTCTCGCGGCGGGTCGACTGGATATCGGTGACCGTCGCCCCCGAGGCGTCCATCTCGACGACATGGCGGGTCATCTCGACGGTCCCATCCCCGAGGGTCTGCCGCTCCCAGTCCCAGGGGTTCATGCTGCTCAGCCGGTAGCCCGCGGCCGCGGAGGCGACGGCAGCCGTGGCGCCGTTCACCGTCCGCAGCGAGGCGAGCGTCTGCTTGACCTCGGTGAGGAATTCCTTGACGGTGGCCGACGTGATGGCCGGTTGCTCACCCTCGACGGCCGGCGTCTGAGGCTGCATGGTCGGCAGGCCGGTGCAGCCCACGAGCATGCTCGCGGCCAGCGCGGAGATCAGGAGGGATTTGAGCAGGGTTCGAGGCATGGTGAGGACTCCTTGCAGGGGGATGACGATGTGCGAGGGCATGTGACATTGAAATGTGATCACCGAAATATTAACTTGCCGGTTTCTGGCCTGCAAGGCTTTTTGGCGATGCTTTGCCCGTTTTTCACGCAGGTTGGCAGGCTTGAGGTCGGCCCCGGAGAGCGGAATCGCAGATTCCCATGCGCGCGCGGATGTTTCCGAACGAAGTTGCGGTACGATACCCGTAGCCTCCCAAGCCGCCAGGCCGCGTGCATGCCAAGGCGCTCGCTCGAAAGGAATTGCGATGGCACTCTGGATCGTTCTCGCTCTCGTCGCCTTGCTGGCCATCTGGCTGATCGTCACCTACAACGGCCTGATCGGCCTGAAGAACCAGGTGCAGAACGCCTGGAAGCAGATCGACGTCCAGCTCAAGCGCCGGCATGACCTGATCCCCAACCTCGTCAACACGGTGAAGGGCGCCATGGAGTTCGAGCGCGACACGCTCGAGCGGGTGATCCAGGCGCGCAACGTGGCCGTCAACGCCCATGGCGTCGAGGCGACGGCCCAGGCCGAGAACGCGCTGACGCAGTCCCTGGGCCGCCTCTTCGCCCTCGCCGAGAGCTACCCCGAGCTGAAGTCCAACCAGAACGTCCTGCAGTTGCAAGAGGAGCTGACCTCCACGGAGAACAAGATCGCCTTCGCGCGGCAGCTCTACAACGACCTGGTCACCCGCTTCAACACCTCCCAGGAGGTCTTCCCCACCAACATGTTCGCCCGCCAGCTCGGCTTCAGCCGCGCGGAGTTCTTCGAGATCGAGGAAGCCGCCCGCCAGACTCCCTCGGTGGACCTGAGGCTGAAGTAAATGGATCTCTTCGCCCAGCAGGCCCGAAACCGGCGGATGACCGCGCTCTTGATGGCCGCCTTCCTGCTGCTCTTCCTGGTGCTGGGTGGCGCGCTCGACATGCTCTACTCGGGTCCAAGCGGGATGGAAGTCTCGGGCGTGCCCGTGCCGCTGCCGTTCTACTCCGCCTTCTCGCTGGGGTTCGGCGCGCTGGGCGCCGTGTCGAGCTACTTCGGCGGGGACAAGATGGTGCTCGCCTCGGTGGGCGCGCGCGAGCTCGACGCGTCGAGCCCCGCCGAGCGGCAGCTCAAGAACGTGGTCGAGGAGATGGCGATCGCCTCGGGCATGCCCATGCCCAAGATCTACGTCATGCCGGAGGCCGACCCCAACGCTTTCGCCACCGGGCGATCGCCCGAGCACGCCAGCCTCGCCGTGACCGAGGGCCTCCTCGACGCCCTCGATCGCGAGGAGCTGCAAGCGGTGGTCGCCCACGAGATGGGCCATATCCGCAACCTGGACATCCGGACCATGATGATCGTGAGCGTGCTGCTCGGCGCGATCGCCCTGCTTTCGGACCTGGCCCTGCGCACGTCCGGCCGTTCCCACCGCCGCCGCTCGGATCGCGACGGAGGCGGGAATGCCCTGCTGGTGATCGTGGTCCTGCTCGTCGCCCTGCTCGCGCCTCTGGCCGCCCGGATGATCGCCATGGCCGTCTCGCGGACCCGCGAGTACGAGGCCGATCGCAGCGGCGCCGAGTTCACGCGCAACCCCCTCGCCTTGGCCCGGGCCCTGGAGAAGCTGGAGGCTCACCAGCACCCCACCCGGCTCGCCACGGAGGGTACGGCGCATCTCTTCATCGTCGATCCCCGCCTCAGCAAGCTCAACGAGCGTGAGGACAAGGTCGCCAACCTCTTCGCCACGCACCCCCCGATCCGGCAGCGCATCGCCCGCCTCGAGCGCATGGGCTACGGCGCGTCCGGGACGGGGAGCACGTCCTTCCGCCGCAGGCCCTCCTGATCGCTCCGAACCGCCATCCGGCCCCTCCAGCGAACATGACCGACGACTTGGCCAAGACCCTTGGCCAAGTCGTCCGTTGCTTGCATGGTGCCCAGGACCCAGCATGGAGGCATGGAGGTGCCGGATGCCTCGTGCACGCCTCAAGCGGGTTGGGAACCTCGATATCGACCAGCACCTGAGGATACAGGCGTTCTCCTGGATCCTCCAGCGGGTGGGCCAGGTCTTGATGGTGCTCTTCGTGGGGGCGGCCCTCTTGGGGTATCTCGGTCGCGGGCCCTTGTCCCGTGCGACCGCGGGGGATCCGGCCTACCTGGCAGTGGAGTACAACCGCTTCGAGCGCCGTACGCAGGAGTCGGTGCTGATCGTCCACCTGGGGCCTCAGCCCTCCGGGAGGGTGAGGCTCTGGTTCGATGAGCGCTACGTCTCCGCCCTGCCGATCATGGCTGTGCTTCCGGACCCCGAGGACGTCGAGGTTCGCGAGGGACGCCTGGTGGCGACGCTGCGGGTCTCGGGCGCGTCGTCGACGATCCGGATCGTCACCAAGCCCGAGGCGATCGGCTCCGTGCAGGGGCGCTTGGGGATCCTGGAAGGTCCCGAGGTCCGCTTCTCGCAGTTCATCTATCCGTAAGGGGGAGGATGAGAGGGGAGTTCGCATGGAAAGCGTCATCCGGGCTGCGATCGTCTATGGCTTCCTCATGCTCCTCTTCCGCATCCTGGGCAAGCGAACCCTCGCCGAGGTGACGACCTTCGACGTGGCTCTGCTGCTGATCATCTCGGAGGCGACCCAGCCCGGGCTGATGGGGCAGGACAGCTCGCTGATGAACTCCATGATCGTGATCACGACCCTGCTGGGGCTGGACACCCTGATCGGGCGCCTCTGCGACCGCATGCCCATGCTGCAGCAGATCCTTCAGGACACCCCGCTCATCCTCATCGAAGAGGGGAAGGTCCTCCAGGACCGCCTCGACAAGGAAGGCGTCGACCTCGAGGAGATCATGGCCGCCGCGCGCCAGGCCCATGGCCTCGAACGGCTCGAGCAGATCAAGTACGCGGTGCTGGAGCGAACAGGCGGCATCAGCATCATCCCCAAGCAGGCTTGAGCTACCTCACCACTCGATCAGGGTCCCCAGCGTGAAGCCGGGGGAGTAGGCGTAGCTGGGGAGCTCCGTGGCGAACGACTGGCGCGAGAACGTGTACCCCAGCGCGCCGCTCAGCACGAAGCGATCGTAGATCCGGTAGTCCACGCCGAGGCCCGGGGCGATCCCGAGATCCCAGGCATCCCCGGTTCGCGTGACGTATCCCTGGCTGGCGTCGTCGAAGCGCGTGCGGACCTCGTTGGGACGGTAAAGCGCGCCGATGCCCAGCAGGGTGTAGAGGCGCAGGCGATCGGTCTTGAGCAAGGTCTTCATGCCCTGCAGGCCGAGGTTCACGAAGCCCGAGACCTTCTTGCCATCGTAGGAGAGGGCCGGGATGCCGGCAACCTGGAAGCCCCAGCCGCTTTCGGTCCAGTGGCGGTACGAGGCTCCGGAGCCGGACAGAGACGAGATCTGGAGGCCCACTCCATGCCCGGGGTTCCAGGGGATCTGCCGCTCGCCGGGGATCAGGCCGTCGGGACTGATGGTCACCGTGCCGGGGGCGCTCGCCGTGGAGCCCGACCCGAGATTGACGGTGCTCACGCGCTTCAGCCAGCCTCCGGGAACCTCGACGACCCGGACGGTCAGGTTGCCCAGGTCGTCGCTACGGCCGAAGCTGAGCAGCTTGGTGACTCCCATGGCCTTGAGCGCGTCGAGCTGCTCCCGGAAGCCCCCCGCGGCGGGGACCTGGGCCATGCCGACGTTGCCCATGACGGCGAGGCCGCGGCCGGTCAGGGCCTTGCTGAAGGTGTCGGCGATCGCGATCTCCGACGAGGTGGGCTCTTCCGATTCCTGGGCGATCCAGATCCTGTCGGCGGGAAGCAGCGCCTTCTGGTCGAGGAGATCCTGGACGACGCGGTCAGTGGCCGTGAGGGACTGGGCATGGACCGGCTGGGCGATCGCCATGGCCGCGATCGTGGTGACAAGCGCCAGGTGGGGGGCGACTCGAAGCATGGGGCCTCCTTGCGACGTCGAGAGGGTATCTGGGGCGATAAGGAGCTTCAAAACTTAAGTACCCCGTTTGCTCGCTCCTCACGCGCTTGCTCCTGCCGGGACGCCTTCCCAGCATGCCCTGGCAACGTGCAAACCGGAGAATTGGCGCCGGGGATCTTGGTCCAAACAAGCAAGGGTCAGGGCCGCGCGTGACGTATCATGCCGAGGCGACGTCTCTCATTCATGAGCGGGACCCCGTCCCCCCAAGGAGGATCCATGCGCGCCATGTGGCTCTCGGCCCTGTCGACCGCCGTGCTGATCGGCTGCACTCCCGCCCCGGGCGGCGGCGGCGGCGGGACGCTTCCCCCCGGCGAGGGGACGCCTCCTCCCGCCGACTCAGCACCCGTGACCCAGACGCCGAGTCAGGCGGCGACCGAGATCGTGATCGTCAAGGACATGGCCTTCACGCCGGCCACCGTGACGATCCCCGCCGGGGGCACGGTGATCTGGAAGTTCGAGGACGCGATCCAGCATTCGAGCACGTCGGATGCGGGTTCCCCCAAGGCCTGGGACTCGAGCATCCTGGGGGCTGGGGCGACCTACACTGTGCGCTTCGACCAGCCGGGGACCTATCCGTATCACTGCACCCCGCATGCCGCGATGATGAAGGGGGTCGTGATCGTCCAGTAGCCCCCACGGACCTCGAGGAGCGATGAGCGATGCGCGATGCGAGTTCGACGCGATGACTGCGAGGAATCGCGGCCAGGCCAAGCCTCCGACGCCCGGCGCCAGCCACGCCCGCGTGGTCGTGCGGCCGTGGCACGTCCTGCCGGCAGAAGAGGTCATGCGGGCGCTCTCGACTCCGATCGAAGGCCTTGCGAGCGAGGAGGCCCGGAGGCGGCTGGAGGAGTTCGGACCCAACCAGCTCGAGGTCCAGCGAGGCCCGTCGGCCTGGCAACGCCTCATCGCACAGTTCAAGAGCCCCTTGGTCGCCATCCTGGGCGTCTCCGCCATTGTCGCCGTCTTCGTGGGCAAGCCCTTCGACGTCTGGGTGATCGTGGTCGTGCTCTTCCTCAACGCGATCATCGGCTTCATCCAGGAGTCGAAGGCTGCCGACGCGATCGAGGCTCTGAAGAAGCTCACCAGCCCCCGGGCGCGAGTCCTGCGCTCGGGCATGGTGCATGAGGTCCTGGCGACGGAGGTCGTGCCCGGAGATCTGCTCTTGCTCGAGTCAGGCGATCGCCTGGCCGCCGACATTCGCCTGCTTTCGGCTACCGAGCTGACCATCGACGAGTCGGGCCTCACGGGAGAGTCCGTGCCCGTCACCAAGCATGCCGCCCCGCTCGCCGATCAGAGCCTGCCGCTGGGCGATCGCCTCAACGTGGCCTACATGAACACCGTCGTCACCGGCGGCCGGGGCAAGGGCGTGGTGGTGGCGACCGGCATGGCCACCGAGATGGGCCAGATCGCCAGCGAGGTGGCCTCCGCCGAGGGCGAGTCGCCCCTCCAGCGCCGCATGGCCCAGTTCGGCCGCCAGATTGGCCTGCTGGTCCTGGGCACGGTGGTCGTCGTCTGGCTCATCGGCGTCTTCTCCGGCCGCGATATGGCCGACATGCTCTACGTGGCCGTCACCCTCGCCGTCGCCGCCGTGCCCGAGGGCCTGCCCATCGTGGTCTCCATCATGCTGGCCATCGGCGTCAGCCGCATGGCGCGAAGGCGCGCGCTGGTCCGACGCCTGACCGCCGCCGAGTCCCTCGGCTCGGTGACGGTCATCTGCTCCGACAAGACGGGCACCCTCACGCGCAACGAGATGACCGCCGTAACGCTCTTCATGGGCGAACGCCTGGAGGTGGGCGGGGAGGGCTACCGCCCCGAAGGGACCTTCAAGCGCGCTTCCGAGCGCATCGACCCGCGCAGCCTCGAGGGCCTGGTCTGGCTGGGACGCTGCGCGCACCTCTGCGGCGACGCCCTGCTCGAGGAGAAGGACTCCGAATGGCGGATCCTGGGCGACCCCACGGAAGGCTCTCTGGTCGTCCTGGCCGAGAAGATGCGCGTCGACCCCGACTGGCCCCGAAACCGCGAGATTCCCTTCAATTCCGACCGCCAGTGGATGGCCACCCTCAACGAATCCCCCCAGGGCGAGGGCGTCGTCTTCCTTAAGGGCGCCTTCGAGCGCTTGATACCGCTGGCGAAGCGCTGGATGGATCCCGAGGGCCAGGAGCACCCGCTCGATGCGGCGGCGCACGCGCGCTTCCAGGCGGAGGCCGAAACCATGGCCAAGGAGGCCCTGCGGGTGCTGGCCCTGGGCATGGTCCGCGGCCAGCAGCCCCATGCCGAGCTGTATCCGCCGGCGCTGGCCGAGGAGTTCGTCCTGCTGGGACTGGTGGGCCTGATCGATCCCCCTCGCCAGGAGGCGGCCGTGGCCGTGGCGACCTGCCGGGAGGCGGGGATCGCCGTCAAGATGATCACCGGCGACCACGTGGTCACCGGCAAGGCGATCGCCTCCGCCCTGGGCCTCCTGCGCTCCCCCGAGCGCGCCATGCAGGGCGTCGAGCTCGATACGCTCTCCGACGCCGAGCTGAGGGCGCGCGTCGAAGACATCGACGTCTTCGCCCGCGTCTCGCCCAGCCACAAGCTGCGGATCGTCACGGCGCTGCAGCGCCGCGGAGAGCTGGTGGCCATGACCGGAGACGGGGTCAATGACGCTCCGGCGCTCGCTCAGGCCGACATCGGGATCGCCATGGGCATCACCGGCACCGAGGTTGCCAAGGGAGCGTCCGGAATGATCCTCGCCGACGACAACTTCGCCACCATCGTCGCGGCCGTCGAGCAAGGTCGGGCCATCTCGAGCAACCTCCGCAAGGCGATCGCCTACCTCGTCACCACCGCCATCGGCAACATCGCCGTGATCGTCGGCGCGCTGCTACTGGGCCTGCCCCTGCCCTTCACCCCGGTCCAGATCCTCTGGATCAACCTGATCGCCACGGGCGTGCTCGACAAGACCTTCGCCTTCGAGCCCCCGGATCCCGAGCAGATGCGCCGGCCCCCGCTGCCGCCCCACTCGTCGCTGATTCCCCGCTCCCAGCTCGGCCTCATGATCGCCTACGGCCTCCTGATGGCCCTCGGAACCCTGGCTGTATTCGTCATCGAGTTCACCCCGGGATCCGGCCTGATCCACGGGCGCACCGAGGCCTTCACGGCCATGGTCGCCTTCCAGTGGTTCAGCGCCTTCGCCTTCCGATCCAGGCGCCAGTCCACCTTCAGCCTCCCCCTCAACCGCTGGATGCTCGGCGGCCTCCTGCTGGGCGTCGTTCTACAGACCCTTGTCGTCTACTGGGGCCCGTTGCAGCTCTTCATGGGGACGCAAGCCATCTCGCTGGGCGAATACCTCCTGGCGCTGGCTGTCGGAAGCAGCTTGCTGTGGCTCAGCGAGCTCTGGAAGTGGATCCGGCGCGATCGCCCGTCGAGGGCCTGACGGCCCGAGCGAGCGTTCAGCCCATCCGTCCCCTGCCGGCCACCCAGAAGGCCGCCGCGAAGAGCAGGGCCTCCACCGCGAAGACGGTCACGAAGCTCATGGTCGGATCCTTGCGGACGCCCAGGAAGGGCAGCATCGCCTGAAGCAGCACGGCGGTGAAGACGAGGCTGACCGCGGCCACCTTGAGCACGGTCTTCTGTTCACGGGTTAGCACCATCATGATTCTCCTTTGATCGGTTCCGGCCCTTCTATACCCGTTTCCCCCGCTTGCCTCGACAGCACGTCAGCCAAACACAGGGGCCGGTCTAGCTTAGGTGGCGAGCGCTTCCGGGTACATGATCCCCGTCGGTGATCAGCGGATGCCGGGAGGGCGGGATGCGGCAACTCGGGTCGATCGGTCTTTGCCTTCTCGTCTTCTTCCTGGCGGGCTGCCCGAAGAGGCTGCCTTTTCTCGCCTCGCCGGACGGCAATTCCGACGTTTCTTCGACGAACCCCACCCCCACGGCTTCGGCCTCGGTGGGCCTTACGGCTAGCCCCATCCCGGAAACCTTCCCATCGCCCTTCACGCTGCCCATGAACTCCCTGGCGATGACGGTCAAGCCAGTGGCCCTGCCGCTCTCGGGTGAGGCCTCGATTCCCTTCGAGGCCAGCGAGGCTATCCTGGCCCTGACCCGCACCGGGGAGGTCCCCTCGACCTTCGGCTTTGCGTTCGATGGAGCGACGGCGACGACTACCGGCATGCCGCGCTTGCAGAGCCTGACACAGGCCCCCGGGCCGGCCTGCGGGACCTTCGATCACGCGATCCCGTCCATGGGGGCTTTGTCGACTTCGCCGGGCATCCGGGCTGCACGAGCGGCCTTCGAGCCCCCGGTCGTGGGGGCTCGGCGCGACTTCTTCGTGCGCTCGGTCGCGGTCACGGCGGTTTGCGTCGCCGTGGGCACGCACGGCGCGATCTGGGTCGACCAGCGCGACCAGTTGAGCTTCCACCCGACGGCGCTGGCGGGCCTGCTCACGGACTTCGATCGCCTCATGCCGGCGATCACCGCGCAGTACGGCGCGGGCCCCGCGGGGCGCAGCGACGGCTACAACTGGGGAGACGACCACCTCAACGTCCTCATCTCCCAGCAGGTGCCCCAGGAGTACGGCGGATTCGTCGAGCCGCTGGACTTCTTCTCCGACGCCTTCGCCCAGGATAAGTATCACTCGCGTTCGAATAACGCCAAGCTCGTCTACCTGAACTCCATCTACGGGTCGTCGCATTTCCTCGGCACGATGGTCCACGAGTACGTCCACATCGTGTACTACGCCCACCGCCTGGAGGCTTACAGCAAGCATCATGCCCTCGGGCTGCCGCTGGGTCAGGACTCCTCCTACTTCGGGCCTCCCGACCAGTCCGAGCGCTGGCTGAACGAGGGAGTGGCCGTCCTTGGCGAGTACCTCTTCGCCCCGCCCGCCGAGTCGACCTACCGATCCTACCTCCAGCGCTACCTCGACAATCCGAGCGCCTACGACATGGAGGACTTCCTGCGGGCCGCCGAGCAGGATGCGCCGAACTACGGCGGGGCGCTCCTCTTCTCGGCGTACGCGCACGCCCGCTACCCGGCGTTCGCCAGGGAGATCCAGCTGGCCGAGGGCGTGTCGGCCCAGGCGGTCGACGAGGTCATGCGGCAGGCCATCCGCCAGACGTTCCCCGAATTCTACCGGGATTACGCCCTCTCCTTGCTGCTGGACGGCTACCACCCTGACGTGCCGGGGCAGTACCGGATTCCTTACGTGGACGTCTTTGGCAGCTTCAACGGGGCCCAGATGGAGAGCGTGACCAGCAGCACCGTGCCGCCGCGTTCGAATGGCGTGCGCTATGTCCACGTTCGCTTCGAAAGCGGCCGGGGCGCGCTCCGGGTCCGGAACGCCGGAGCCATGAAGGCGACCCTGCTTCTCGTGAAGCCGGCCACCTCCGTGGATTTCAACACCAACTGAGAGGCGGTTAGATGAGCGGGGTATCGATGATGCCCTTGGTTAGCAGGGCGTCGGAGAGCGCCTGGAGGAGCTCCTTGCGCTTGTAGGGCTTGCGCACGTAGGTGTCGCAGCCGGCGCTGAGGCCCGCTCCTTGATCGGAGCCAGAGGCCTTGGCCGAGACGCAGATGATGACGAGATCCTGGGTCTTGGGATGCTCCCGCAGGCGACGGGTGGCCTCGAGGCCATCCATGACGGGCATGAGCACGTCCATGAGAACCGCGTCGAAGACCTGATCCTGGTCATGGCAAAGCCTGAGGGCCTCCTGGCCGTTCTCGGCGCAGGTGACTTGGCAGCCGTAGCTGGTCAGGATGACCTCGGCGATTTCTCGATTCGACGGCTCGTCTTCAACGACCAAGATGTGAAGATTCTTCATAACAGGATCGAGAATAGCACATTCTGCCAAACAGGAGTGAAGAATGCGATCACGCCGGCAGGCCCCGTCGTATAATGAGCCTTGACGCTTCGACCCGGGCGTTTCGGCGCGGGTATGAGAGGAAGAGGAGGGTGACGCCATGCCCGTGAAAGTCCTCGGCTCCGGAGCGTATTCCGGCCCCATCATCGACTACCACGCCCATATCAAGGGCACCGACGAGATGGATCTCTCGGAGATCCCGCAGTATCCCTTGCTGCACCGCCTCGCGGACATGTTCGAGCCCTGGCTCTACGGCGGCGTGAACCTCTTCGCGCGCTACGGCCGCGACACGCGCTTTCATGGCGTCTACCGGGAAATGACTTTCCTGGGATTTCACGAACTCTTGAGGTTGCTCAACAAGTACCGGGTCGAGAAGTTCCTGGAGTCCATGGATCGCAACGGCATCGACCATGCCGTGGTTTGCGTCATCGAGCCCTTCATCGGGACGATGGAGGTCCTCAACGCGGTGGCCCCTTACCGGGACCGGATCTCGGTCTACTGCGCGGTCGATCCGCATGAGCCGGGCTACCTCGAGCGCCTGCAGGCCTACGTCGATTCCGGGCAGGTGGTGGGGCTCAAGATCCATCCCCCGGTGGCGGGCCCGCATCCGGTGGCGCCCGAGATGATGGAGCTGGGGGCCTTTGCCCAGGCCAACCACCTTCCGGTCTTCGTGCACGCGGGAACCTTCCCCTTCCCGCTGCATGATCACTGTGACGACGTCATGCTCATGGAAACCTTCATCCAGCGCTTCGATCAGATTCCGATCGTCCTCGGGCACATCGGCTGGGATCAGCATGAGAAGGTTCTTCAGCTCGGCGAGCGCTACCTCAACGTCCACGTCGAGACCTCCTGGCAGCCCCCCGAGATCATCCGCGAGGCCATCGACCGCCTGGGCGTCCACCGGGTCCTGATGGGCTCGGACTTTCCCCTGCTCCAGCAGGACGTCGCCCTGTCCAACGTCCGCCAAGCCATTCAACCTCAAGAGGCGGAATGGGTGCTCTACCGGAATGCCAGGCGCATGATCGCGCATCATGCCATGCATGCGTCTTCGGCAGAGACGCCCGCGCCACCGCTCCCGTAGAGCGGGCGTTCGCCTTGCGTCCCGGAACGGCTCTTTGCTATGCTGACGCTGCAGCGCTCGATATACCGTCACCTGGAGGCCGGATGTTCAAATTCCCCACCGAGATGACGGTCCTCAGCCAGGACCTCTGGTACGAGACCCTCAAGTCGGTGCTCGCGCCGATCATCAAGAACCAGCTCGTCGACACGACGATCACCGGCCTGGAGAACATCCCGTCCGAAGGGCCCGCGCTGCTGGTCCCCAATCATCGCACGATGACCGACCCGTTCATCCTGAGCGCCGAGCTTCCCCGCCGGGTGCACTGGGTGGTCGCCGCGTTCATGAGTCAGCTGCCCGTCACTCGTGAGATGGTTCGCTCGACCGGAAACATCGTCCTTCCGGTCTCACAGGGCGGCCGAAGCCAGGAGTTGATGCGTAAGGCCAAGCGCCTGCTGCTTCGGGGCCGCGTGGTCGGGGTCTTCCCCGAGGGCGTCGACAACTTCGTCAACGGCTCGCCCCCGGGCACCGTCTCGCCGTTTCACTCCTCGTTCGCCCGCCTGCTCATGCAGATGCGGATCCCCGACCTGCCGGTCATCCCGATCGCCATCACCGGCGAGGAGGAAGAGGTTCTGCTCCGGATCCCCTCCGCCGTCCTGCGCCAGCTCGACCCCGGTAACCAGAGCTGGGACCGGGGCGAGGTGCTGGGCGTGGTCTATCGTCAGGCGCGCATCGCCATCGGAAAGCCGCTGGCCTTCGACAACTTTTACGACCTCCCCCCCGAGCGCGAGGAGGAGGCCGTGAAGCGGATCGTTCAGGTAGTTCGCGACGAGGTCGTTGCGCTGGCCCAAGGCAAGCCTCCCTCCGCCAAGCGGATCGGGGGACGAAAGCCCATGACGGGGCCCCTTTTCGAGGATTCCGACTTCTAGTCCAGCAAGCCCTTGCGCAGGGCGTACTTCACCAGCTCCGAGCGGGTGTGCATGCCCAGCTTGTCCATCAGGTGGGCACGGTGGGTCTCGACGGTGCGCACCGAGATGACGAGCATCTTGGCCATCTCCTGGTTGGTGAAGCCCTCGGCGATCAGCTTGAGGATCTGCCGCTCGCGCTCGGTCAGGAGGCCGTAGGAATCGGTTTCCTCGCCCGTCTCGACCCGTTCGAGGTAGTCCTGGACCAGGGCCTTGGTCACCGAGGGCCGCAGGAAGGCGCCGCCCTCCATCACCTGGTGAATGGCGTCGAGCAGCTCGGTGTCGGCGGCCTTCTTGAGGACGTAGCCCGAACCTCCCGCCTTGAGGGTGCGGAAGAGGTACTCCTCGTTCTCGTGCATGGTTAGCACGAGGACCTTGACCTGGGGCAGCCGGCGCTTGATCTCGGCCGTGGCCTCTATCCCGTTCACCCGGGGCATGGACACGTCCATCAGGACGAGATCGGGGTGGAGCTGCTCGGCGAGGGCGATCGCCTCTTCACCATCCGTCGCCTCGCCGACCACTTCCATGTCGGGCTCGGCCGAGAGGAGCATCTTGAGTCCCGAGCGCAGGATGGCATGATCGTCCGAGACGAGGATCCGGATCTTGGGAAGCGTCGGTGGCATCTTTCGGCCCCTTTCTCTGCTTTCATTCGGCGCGGTCTCCCGCCGCGGCAAACGTATGGTGGACGGCTAGGTGAGGGTCTCCGGTACGCCGGAGGAAAGCGGGATGTCTAGATCGATGCAGCAGCCCTCGCCTTCCGCGGAGCGGAGGCTGAAGTTGCCGCCCAGCAGGGTGACGCGCTCCTGCATGCCCAGCAAGCCAAGCCGGTTCTCCTTGCGCTTCTGGGCGAGCACATGCTCGGGATCGAACCCGATCCCGTCGTCGCAGACCTGGGCCTGCAGCTTCGCGCCATGCCGCTCGAACTTCAGGTGCACGGTCTTCGCCGAGGCGTACTTGGCGATGTTGGTCAGCGCCTCTTGCACCACGCGGTAGACGGTGACCTCCACCAGCGGCGGCACCCGCTGCTCGAAGCCCGAGGCATGGAAGGCCACCTTGACCCCGTATTTCTGGCTGAAGTCCTTGGAATACGAGCGCAAGGCGGCAATCAACCCGAGGTCGTCGAGCAGCGTCGGACGCAACTCGACCGAGAGCTTGTGAACCTCCTCGAGCGTCCGGCTCGTCAGCTCCTGCAGCTCGGAGATCCGCTTTCGCGCCTCTTCCAGGGTCGGAGACTTGTCGACGATCTTCAGTCCGACCAGCAACGACGTCAAAGACTGCCCGGTCTCGTCGTGAAGCTCGCGCGAAATCCGCTTGCGCTCATCCTCCTGGGCCGTGATGACCTTCTCGAGCAACTGACCGCGCTGTAAATGGGCTTCCTCGAGCTGGGCTTGCTGCGCCATGAGCCGCTCGGCGATGCGCTGGAAGTCGGTCGACAGCTGGCCGACCTCGTCCTTGCCGCGCACGGGGGTGGGCTCATCGAGCAGGGACGCCGAGGCATGCATGAGGTTGCGCAGCGGCCTCACGATCTGGTTCGAAAGCCAGAGCAAACCGCCAAAGGCGATCAGCATGGCCGTCCCGGAGATCGAGAAGATGCCCCAGGCGTGGCGCTGCAGCATCTCGGCGATCTGTCGCTTCGGGACGCCGCGCATCGCGGTGCCCACCACCCGGCCGTCGGCGCTGTAGAGGGTCTGGGTGAGGGTGACGTACTCCATGCCGTTCACCTTGAGCACGGAGAGGCCGTCCCGGCCCGGCGGGCCCGGCGGCACCAGGCGGCTCATGGGCAGCCCCGAGGCGGTCACGGGCTTGCCGTCCACGAAGATGGCCGCGATCCCGCCCATCATGTCCGTCATTTCCTGGGTGGCGACCCGCGCCGCTTCTTGATGCGGGTAGGTCTGGCGCTCCAGGAGGTAGAAGCGCTGGAAGACGGTGAGCTCGTTCTGGACCTGGCGCGCGACCTGGCTGTGCAAGCTCGACTCCGCGCTGACGTACGCGGTGATCATCAGGACCCCGGTCACCAGCATGATCGAGGCCAGCCCCCAGAACAGGACCTTCACGCCCAGGGAGAGGTTTCGCCACGACCGGGTGACGAGCGGCAACAAGGTTCGCATGCGCGGATTCTTGGTCATGCCCTCAGTGTATCTCCACATGGAACGCCTGGCATCCGGAATCATTACCGAAGGGAACGTTTCGGAGGCCTTCGGAATCTACCTCTCGGAGTTCCAGCCGAAGTACGCGAGGACCCGGCTCGACAGGTTGGCCATGGCGCTCTGGCGCGTCTGAGACAAGAGGAGGTGGTCCTGAGTGTTGATGACGAACCGTCCCCAGGCTCCCGAGAGGCTCTGCCACTCGACGAGCGCGAATTCTCCCGCCTTTGACCAGCGCCAGGTCAGCCGCCGGCGCGCGAGATCCGGGTACTGGGAGCGGATGATCGCGACGTGCGGATGGTCCTCGCGGACCCGCTTCAGCTGGGTGCAGGCCAGGCAGCGGCCCAGCACCACCCGCGAGCAGCGCCGGCAGGCGGGCATCGCGCAGGAGGGGCAGTGATCGGCCTCGGCCAGGCAGTGGCGATCCTCGCAGATGGGGCATTTGAAGGTCTCGCGCGGCAGGGCGCTCTGGTGGCAGGTCGCGCAGGAGATCAGGTGATCCGGGCAGACCATGCCCCGCCCCGAGGGGCTGGGGCGCAAGAGGTTGCGGCGGGTGACCTTGCCACATTCCACGCAGTCGAGCGCGCAGGCGACGCAGTAGGGCGTGTCGGTCAGGTGGCACCGCTGGACGAGCGAATGAGGCGTCTCCGTACCGCAGCGATCGCAGGCCACCGTCTCAATGGCCGTGGGCGCGCCGGCCGACGCCGCCCGGTGCCTGGCCGAGCAGCGGTGGCAGCACGCCTGGCCGTTGTCCAGGAAGCCGGGCTGCCGGATCTCGTCGCCACACTGGGGGCAGGCCGGCAAGAAGAGCTCACCGGTGGTGGGCAGGAAGGCGACGGTGAGGCGTCCGCGCTCGGAACCACGGAGCAGGTTCAGCTCGTAGCGCACCTCATCGTAGGAGACGTGGCAGACGCCGACCAGCCGGGTGTCGATGGTGACCTCGTGGCGGGCGCGCTCGGCCTCCAGGCGGGCGGCTTCGTCGCGGCGCAGGCCCTCGGCCTCGAGCTCACGCTGTACGTGCAGGTGCTCGATCTCGATGATCAGGCGCTCGGCCTCTTCTTCCAGCTTGACGATCGCCTGGGGGATCTTGGTCTCGGCCTTGCGGCGCACCAGGTCTTCCAGCCTCGCGATCATGGCCTTCTCCTCGTCCTGGAGGATCAGGGCGACCTGGCCCGCGATCGTCTCGCGAACCCGCGCCTCGGCGGCTTCCAGCCTCGGGGCGAGCGTGCGCTCCAGCTCGAAGCCCTTCTGCTCGGTCCGGGCGTCCAGCCAGGCGATCGCCCGCTCATGAAGGTTTTCCAGCTGGTAGGAGGGATGCTGGGGAGGATCGACGGGGATGGTGAGGAAGCTGAAGCAGGCCTCGGAGAGCACGTCGAGGCGATCGCCCGTGTTAGGGTCGATCGCGTCGAGGTACAGCTCCTCGTCGCGCGCGCTCATGGCGGGAGCCTCGTAGGTCACGCGGTGGGTGAAGGCGATCGCCGTGCGCGGCAGGACCTCGATCAGTCGTGCGCTCTCGACCCGGAAGCCCCCCGGCAGGATCCGCTCGAAGAGCTGGGCCGGCTGGTCGATCGGGCGGGAGACCACGTGCCGGTACGAGACCGTCTGCTCGCGCGTACATTCCTCGAGGATCGCCCGCCAGTGAGGGCTCACCGGGGTGATCGGGCGCAGCTCGGCGAGATCGGACGGGGCATCGGCCGCTTCTGACGCGTGATCGAAGGTGATGGAAAGGCGCCGCTGAGGCCAGCGGACCTCCCACCGGCGCGCGGTCGCGTCGAGAGGGGTCAGCTCGGCCCCGAGGCTACGGTAGTAATCCAGGGTGAAGCTGCGGATCGATGGTTCCTGCATGGGGGCTCCTCTAAGGCCATCCGGGCCTGATGACCCCCATGATCGCCCAAAACCCTCTCAGGATCTGTGATCGATCCATAACATGGGCAAAGGGGCCGCTTCACCGAAGTGAAGCGGCCCCTCGAGACTCGAGTCGGAAGTTAGATCTTGGGAACCACCGCCAGGCGGACGCCGCCGAACTTCAGGTACTCGTAAGGCATGTAGAAGTAGCCGCCGTCGGCCCAGTCGGTACCCCACGAGTTGCGGACGATGATGACTCGCTTCTCGTTGTCGTAGCCCACGGCGAGCACCGCGTGGCCGCCCTGGAAGGTGTCCTTGGTGGTCGGCATCGGCAGCAGGCCCGACTTGGGGGTGCTGCTCATGCTGCTGAAGACGCGCATCGCCAGGACGACGGGCATGCCGTCCGAGAGGCTCTTCTTCACGCCGCTGAGCGTGGTGACGGTCTTGTAGCCGGTGACGATCCGGTTCTTCTTGGCCTTCGCGGTCAGCTCGCTGGAGGGCTGCTGGGTGAGGAAGCCGAGGCGAGCCGTTTCGTCCTTTTGCTTAGAGGCCGTGAGGTAAGGCATGTCCGACTCGGAGACCGAGCCGTAGGCGTCCAGCATCTTCACCGCGAACTCGGTCGGAACGCCGTTGTCGACTCCCTTCGAGCCGGTCTGGCGGCGCGACTGGTACCAGTTGAAGGCCGGAGCCTGCTGGGTGTAGCGGCCCTGCTTCTTGAGCAGGTATTCCTGGAGGCCCATGGTGGCAAAGGAGGTGCAGGAGCCGAAGTTGCCCTGGTTGCGCACCGGGCTCATATCCTTGCGCAGGTCGATCTTGACGGGGAGGGCCTGCGTATCGAAGGTCTCGTCGAGGCTGACGCCGGGATCCTTGGAGATGTCCGCGCCGAGCGCATACTTGAACTTCTTGGCGGAGGCGTCGACCGAGTAAGCGTCAGAGCCGTTCAACCCCACGCCGGGAAGTTGTCCACAGCCGGCCAGCAGAAGCAGACCCAGCATTCCCCCAATCGCCTTCTGCATTTGCGAACCCTTCATGCGTCACGACCTTTCTGTGGACCGAATAGTGTTCCCGTACTGTTATATCGGGGGGTGGTCCGGGATCTGTCTTATCTCGGGGTTAAGGGTCGTGCATGATTAGGTGAAATCCGGGCCGCCCCTTGCTGGGCGGCCCGGATCGGGGCAGGGAAAGCCTGGGAACGGGTGTTTGGGCTAGTACACCTGGATGCTCTCGGAGGCGTCGGCGAAGACGATGACCTCGATGGACTTATCCAGGAGGGGCTCGACCTCTCCCTTGAACTGCTTGGCGAGCGCTTCGCCCTTTTGCCGGCGCTCGGTCTCGCTGGTGACTTTTTCGAGGCGGGGATCGATTAGCCGCCACTCGGGCCGCTTGCGGGTGTGGCGGATCTCGATGCCCTGCTTGAAGTACGACGTGCTCACCTGCGAGAGCTTGTTGAGCATCTCGTCCTTCTGCTTGCGGTAGGCCGGATCCTTCATGCGCTTCTCGACCTCGGGATCGAGCGGCTCTTGCTTCGCCTGGGCCTGCTTGCGCGACTCGGCCATCTCCTGGACCAGCTGCGCATGCGCCTCGGGCGAGTCGACGCGCTTGGTCTCGGGAGCCTGCTGCGCCGTGGCGGCGGCCTGTTGCGCCGTGGCAGCAGCCTGCTGGGTCTCGGGACCCTTGTCAGAGGTTTCCTGGCCGTTGTCCTTGCACCCGGCGAGCGCCACGGTCAAGGCCAATGCGATCACTGAGAGCCTGCCGAGTCGATCCAGGTGCGGTCTGCGGGAACGTTTCATGCGATGTCCTCCTCGCAAAACGATGCTTGCTTAGAGTATTGTAGTGAATTTTTGTTAAGATGCAAGCGGGATTTGCGTACAGGGCGCAAGAGGGGCGCCTCAGCGCTTGATCGCGGAGAGGTCCAGCCGGGACAGCGTCTGCTCGTCGAATTCCCGGATCTGATCGGCGGCGCGCTTGGCCATCTCGAGGTTCGCGCCGAAGGTGGCGAACGACTCCTCCAGCTTCCCGCGCTCCTTGGCCTGGGCGATCAGGTCGACGATCACCTTCTCGAACGAATCCGCCCCCTTCAGGTTGCTCAGGATCAGATCCGTCTCGCCCACCGCCTGCGTGAAGAGCTCGATCTTCTGCTCGAGGATCTGCAGCACATAATCCTCGATCGTTCCCTTGATCGAGAGGTTCACGATCAGGACGTCGCGCGTCTGGCCGATGCGGTGCACGCGACCGATCCGCTGCTCGACCCGCATGGGGTTCCAGGGCAGGTCGTAGTTGATCAAGGCATGGGCGAACTGCAAGTTCACGCCCTCCGAGCCCGCGTCCGTCAGCAGCAGGACCTGTCCGTCCCGCTTGAACTCGGCCACCACGCGGTCCTTCTCCTTCTGCGTCATCTTCCCGTTGAAGCAGAGCACCTTGTAGCCCTCCTGCGTGAGGGCCTCGGCCAGGAAGTCCTGGGTCTCGTAGAAGCCCGTGAACACCAGGGCCTTGTCCTGGTGGTTCTTCAGGAAGGTCTTCAGGGCCTCCAGCTTGGAGACCACTTGCATCCGGCGGGCCAGATCGGCGATCGGACCCAGTTCTTGGGCCTCTTCGACCGTCACGTAGCCCATCATGGCGGACAGGCTCTTGGCCAGGGCGGCGGGGCTGGAGCTGAGCATCCGCGAGAGCCGGATGAACTGGAGGGTCTGCTGTCCCTTGCTGGTGCCCTTGCCCATCTGGTTGCCGACGTACTGGACCACCGCGTCGTGCAGCCGCAGCTCCTCGGGCGTGCCCTCCAGGCGGATTGTCTCGACCTTACGATCGACGAAGCGAATTCCGACCTCCGAGCGCCGGTGCCGCACCATGACCTGCGAGAGCTTCTTCGAGAGCTCCTCGGGGTTCTTCAGCACCCGGCCCTTCGGGTCCTCGATGAACCGGTTGCGGAAGCTGTCCTTGCTGCCCAGCATCCCTTCAGCCACCAGGTTGACGAGGTTGTAGAGCTCGTAAAGCGAGTTCTGGATGGGGGTGGCCGTCAGTAGCAACATGAAGCGGCTCTGCAGCTTCTTGACGAACTGATAGGCGACGGTGGCGTCGTTCTTCAGGCGATGCGCCTCGTCCACCACCAGGATGTCCCAGCGCTTGCGAAGCAGGGCCTCGGAATTGGTGGGATGCTTGGCGGTATCCAGGCTCACGATCAGCCGGTCGAGGTTCTGCCAGCCCTGCGTGTCGTCGCCGGCCACGGCGAAGTGCTCCCCGAACTTGCCCGAAAGCTCGCCCTGCCACTGGGTGGTGAGAGGGGCGGGCGTCAGGATCAGGATCCGCCTAGCCAGGCCGCGGCTCAGGTACTCCTTGAGGATCAATCCCGCCTCGATCGTCTTGCCGAGACCCACCTCGTCGGCCAGGATGGCCCGGGTGTGCATCTTGTTGATGGCGGTCATGACCGCCGCGATCTGGTGGGGCAGGACCTGGATCCGCTCGCCTTCCAGCTGCTGGATGGCCCGCAGCTCGGTGATCTCCGAGCCGAGGGAGAGCAGGTGAGCCTGGATGCAGACCTTTTGCCAGGAGGGAGGGTCGTACTCGGCGCGCGACAGGCGCGTGAGACCTTCTTGAATACCGGTGTAGACGCGTTTCACGGGGATCCTTTTCATCGAACAGAGCTTCGATCCTAAACGAGCGCCGCCTCCGGCGAAGTGACCCTCGCCACCGCATCGGGTGAGATCCCCGATCGCGCGGGTAAAGGATCTTAAAGACCCCCCCACCCGCAGGAGGCCCCCATGCCGCATGACCGCCCTTGGCAAGAAGCACTCGGGCGCTTCTCCCCAGGCCGATTGGCCCGCTTGGCCCCCGGCCGACTCGCCCCGAGCCTCAGGGCCATGGCTCGCCGCCTCATGGGGAGCCACACTCCGCTCTACGCGCTGGAATCAGCGCTCGCCCACGCCCAGGGCATGCGCGAGCGCGTGCATCCGGCCCTCGAGCACCTGCGCTTCGCCCTCTGGGCTTCCAGCCAGGGCATCCCGGCGGATAACCTCGAGGTCCCCGGCTCCTTCGTGCTGGGCGAAGCGCAGGTGCGCGCCTTGACGGCGCAACTGCGGCTCTTCTCGCGGCTGCGGGTTCGGGTGCAGGCGGTCCTGGCGCTTGCCGACGCCGCCGACGCCGAGCTGGAGGTCGCTTCTGAGCTGCATGCCTACTTGAAATCCGGCGGGGCCGGCGAGATCCGCGAGGCGGTCCCGCGCGAGGTGGCCATGCTCTACGCCTTCTTCCCGCATGCCCGCGACATGTTCTGGGAGTTTCCCCTCTTCGCCCCGCTCTTCGAGCTGGCCATGGGAGGATCTGCCGCCGGCATGCCGGCCGGTTACATTCCCCAGCGTTTCCAGGACTTCCTCGTGCCGCTCGACGCTGAGCCCGCTCTGCTGGAGTGCGACGGGACCTGCGCCTACTGCACGCACCGCGCCCTGCCGCCCCAGGTGGGCGTCTACGGCGTGGAGATTCCCGATCTCGCCCGCCCCGAGCACGTTTACCAGGCGCTGAAGCCGCCCATGCTGCTCGTCGAGGTGGGGCTTCACGGCGTGCCCATGATCGAGCCCGAGGAGGGCCGCATGCTGGCCACGGTCGCCGCCATGCGCCTGCAGCTCGCCCGGTCCACGGGCTACGTCGCTTGCCCGGTCACCTTCAAGGACAACCTCTCCCTGCGCCCCAACGGCTTCCGCATCCTGGTGCGGGGCCTGGAGGTCGCCGCCGGCGAGTTCCTGATGGGCTACTCCTTGGCCGTGCCGCACGGGCGCGTCGCGGACGGCCGGACGCCCAGTGGCTTTCCCCAGGACTTCCCGTCTTTCCATGATCCCGAGCAGAGCCTAGAAGCCTTCTGGGTCGCGGGGCCCGAACGCAAGCGCGCGCTGCGCTACGGTTATCGCTTGCTCTCGCCCGACGAGGTGGTCGTCCGCCACCTGGAGCTGGTCCTCAGGAAGTACTCCTACGAGCTCTTCACGCTCGAAGAGCTGAAGTGGCTGCTCGACGAGCTACATTCCACGGACCCCTTGCTCGTAGAGGCCCTTCCCGAGACGTTGACGCTTCTGGAGCTGCACCGGGTCATCCAGCACCTGATGCGCGAGGGAGTCCCCCTCAGGCCCCTCCAGGACGTCCTGAGACGCCTTCTCGACTTCGGGAAGCTCACGCACGATCCGGTGATGCTCGCGGAGATGGTCCGCAAGGCGCTGGCTCCGTAAAAGCCAAAAGAAAAGCGGGCCCCGATTCGGGGCCCGCTTTTCTTTTGCTTGCTTAGATCTTCGGGGCGAAGGTCTGGACGAACTTTGCCCAGGCGGAAGTGCCGAAGAACTGCTTAGACGGGTCGGTGTAGTTGGGGTTCACCTGGGAGAGGTCGAAGTAGACCTTCAGGCCCTGGTAGACCTCCTTGGAGGTGCGGCCGGTGGTCACGTTGGCGACGACCGAGCGCTGGAACTCCTGCGAGACCTTGCCGGCCAGCGTGCGGGTGGATTGCGGAAGCGTCGCGTCCTGGTTGAGCAGCTGGGTGGTGAAGCCGAGGTCGATCGCCGCCTCTTCGCCGTTACCCGTGGCGGACTGCGAGAGGGCCAGCTTGAAGTTCTTGACCAGGCTCGCCTTGGCCGTGGTGTTCGCGCTCGTCTTCAGCAGATCCTCGGCGAGATCGTTGACCGCGGGCACGACCCGGTCCTTGAGCTTGTCCAGGTCGATGGCCGAAAGCGTGCCGCTCTGGCCGCGCTGGGAGTAGTAGTTGCCGTAGCTCTTGACGATCTCGGACGCGAACTCCCGGGGGTAGATCGTGGGCTTCTTAGAGAGCACCTGCGCCAGCGAGCCGTACTCCCAGCCGTCGCCGGGCTCGGTCTTCTCGGAGGAGACCAGGAAGTCCGAGACGCGCGAGAGCTGGTAGGCGGTCTCGATGTGCCCCAGGAGGCAGACGTCGAAGCCCATGATGTCGAACTTGGCGCGGCTCGAGACCGATTGGGCCACCCGCCAGAGGTCGACCAGATTGAGGTGGTTCTCGGTCTGATCGTCCCAGCAGAAGGACTTGAGGTGCTTGGGATCGGCGAAGGCCCCGCCGCCGTGGTTCCAGATGACGAACATCGAGCGGCGCGAGGGGTAGGTCTTGGTGCCCCACTCCACGAACTTCTTCAGGGTCTCGGGCGAGCCCGAGTCGACCTCGCGGCTCGCGGGAATCACGGCGCCGCCGTCGTTCACGACCGTCTGCGTCGCGGGCTTGCCGTTTGCGGTCGTGGAGATCTCCACGATCCGCGAGTCGCCCTGCTGGGCCTGGTCGACCATGGCCACGAAGCGCACCCGGTCCGACGTGAGACCTGCCTGCATCTCCTGGAGGTCCTTGGTGGCGAAGCGCGAGAGGTTGTTGTCGGCGGCGACGTAGACGAAGACCGTCCAATCGGCGGCACTCCGGGCCGGACCCTTGGTGCCGTCAAGTTCGAAGCCGTTGCTGGCTCCGCCGAAAAGCCCAGGGGTGGCTACTCCGCAGCCGGCGAGAAGCATCGAAGTGAGTAGGGTAGCTGGAAGTAGCCGTTTCATGTCTTCGTCCTCCAATCGTTTTCCGTGAAAGACTATCGGTTATTGGAGGGCTAGGCTTTCGTTAAGAAGTTGTAATTCTGGGCCTTGGTCTTATTCCGCCTTGGCGTTCTTTTGCAGGGCCTTGGGCGCGGGGCCGGCGGGTTCGGGCGTCCCCATGCGGTGGTTGGTGTAGCGGGCCGCGTTGAAGAGGGCATCCGAGAGGCGGTTGAGGTAGGTGACCACCAGCGGGTTGAGCTCTTCGTCGCGTGCGACCGTCACGGCGAGCCGTTCGGCCCGGCGCACGATCGTGCGTGCCAGGTGGAGGCCCGCACCGGCGGGGCTGCCTCCGGGGAGCACGAAGCTGGTCAGGGGCGGGATCTGCTCATCGAGCGAATCGATCAGCCGCTCGAGGAAGTCGATCTGGTCCTGATCCGCTTGCCAGCCGGGACGGCGTCCAGGAGGGGTGGCGAGCTCGGCCCCGATGTTGAAGAGCACGCGCTGGACTTCCAGGAGGCTCTCGCTCAGCTCGCGGAGCTCGGCGGGCATGTGGCTGAGGGCCAGTCCCAGGGCCGAGTTGGCCTCGTCCACGGTGCCGTAGGCCTCGACCCGCAGGTCGTCCTTGGAGACGCGTTTCCCGAAGAGTAGCGAGGTCTGCCCGGTGTCGCCGGTCTTGGTGTAAATCTTCATGGCCGTTCCCTTTCCGTGGAAGCATGAGGCGAGCTGAACCCCCATGGTGCGGGGAAGCTCCGGAAAGGGCAAGCATGTAGATATGGCGGGCGCAGAGGCCCGCCCCACAAAGTCTATAATTCGATCACCCGGACCCAGCCGGCGGTCTGGTAGGGGTCTCCGGCGGTGGTGCGGAAGCCCAGGTTGGGACCGATGCCGGTCAGGAGGTACTGGCGGCTGGTCAGGTCGGCCTTCGCCAGGTCCGTGAGCAGGATATCGGTGGCGTCGTCGACGTTGGGCAGCATGTGGTAGAGAGGAAGCCCGTGAGAGGGCACTCCGATGAAGCCCTCGTCCTGTGCCACGTTCAGCGCCCAGAGCCAGCGGCCTTGCTCGTCCTGCTCGTCGCTGCGCCAGACGCGCACCCGGACCCGGCTTGCGACCGTCGTGCCGGGGCGCTGCCAGGCGGCGTCCTGCTCGCGTCCCCAGTAGAAGAGGGGGGCGACGGGGGCGTTGGGGTAGGCATCCGACCAGATCTGGGCGGAACGCAGGCGCTCGGTGCTTTCGGGAGTCACGGCATCGGCGGCCACCCAGCCGGCCTTGGCGAAGGCCTCGACCAGCTCTGCTTCCTTGGCGGCCACGATCATGGTGATCGGCTCGGCGGCGCGGCCTTGGGCGTCCTCGGCGTGGTGGGGGAAGGTCATGCGCGGGACGGAGGCGTCCGCGGGCGGGGGGATGATCTCGGAGGAGAGGACCGGCGGCTCGGGCTGCCATGCGCCGACGGGATGCTTGGCGCATCCGGTGGCGAGTAGGGCGATCGCGATCATCAGCAGCAGGCGCATCTCAGGTCTCCTTGTGAAGGGATTATCCCGAGGAGCGCTGTGGATCTTGGTTGTGTTGGAGGAAAGCTTCCGTTAAGCTTCCGCGCGATCGCTGGGTGTGCTAGTAATGCTCGTCGTGCTCGGAGATCTTGCCGCGGAAGAGCCAGTAGATGCCCACGAAGTAGGTGAGCGCGAGCGCCATGCCGAGGCTCCACCAGCCAAGCCCGATCATGAGGCCGGTGTGGGAGGCCGAGGCGTTGAAGACGGTGAGCGAACGGTCCGGAATCACCGCGGGCAGGACCACGGGGTAGACGGAGTAGACCGCGCTTGCGAGCATGCCTACCAGGTAGGCTGCCGAGGCTGCGAATGCGCGCTTCGATTTGCCTCGGCGCAGCCACACGCCCATGGCGACGAGGCCTCCGATGGCGAGCAGGGGCAGCAGCAGGCCGAGGGGCCAGCGCCGGAAGTTGGTCCAGAGCTCGGGGCGCAGCGCGAAGGTCATGAGGGTGGCGATCGCCGTCATGACCGCGGTGACCGCCCAGAACTTGAAGCCCAGGCGCTTGCAGCGTTCGCTGAGCGCGCCGGCGGTCTTGAGCGAGACCCATGCCGCCCCATGTGCACTCAGCGCCGAGAGCGACAGCAGGCCGATGGTCACCGTATACCAGTCGAGCACCCCCGGGTTCGGTCCGATTGGGCTGAAGGTCGTCCAGAGGGCCACAAAGAAGTTGCCCTGCGCGTCGATCGGCACGCCGCGGATGACATTGCCCAGAGCCACCCCGAAGAACAGGGCTAACAGGGCGCTTCCGAGGAAGAAGGCGCCGTCCCAGAAGTCCCTCCACAGGGGGGATTTGAGGTGCGAGCGCAGCTCGATGGAGACGCCCCGGATCATCAGCAGCCAGAGCACCAGCATCAAGGGCAGGTAGAAGCCGCTGAAGGCAGTGGCGTAAAGCAAGGGGAAGGCGAAGAAGAGGCTGCCGCCGGCGGCGATCAGCCAGACCTCGTTGCCGTCCCAGACGGGGCCGATGGCCTTGAAGATACTGCGGCGCTCGGCGTCCGACTTGGCCGCGAAGGGGTGAATCACCCCCGCGCCCAGGTCGAAGCCGTCCAGCACCACGTACATGATGAGCATGAAGCCCACCAGCCAGAACCACAGCGTCTGCATGGCTACGCGCTCAGCCCCTGGGCCGCCCCAGGGGGAATGGGCGCGACCTCCGGGCCGTGCGCCACTTCACGCGCCACCAGGAAGAGGAAGAGCACGCCTAGGAGGAAGTACATGCCCATGAAGCCCAGCAGGGTGAACCAGATGTTGCCGCTGGAGACCTGCACCGAGGTGCCGTCGGGAGTCCGCAGCAGCCCGTAGACCAGCCAGGGCTGCCGCCCC
This sequence comes from Candidatus Sericytochromatia bacterium, assembly GCA_036676455.1. Taxonomy (GTDB): domain Bacteria; phylum Cyanobacteriota; class Sericytochromatia; order S15B-MN24; family UBA4093; genus UBA4093. The sequence continues at coordinate 24,586 of JAKFCW010000077.1, read as the reverse complement.
AGCTCGGTGACGAACCACCCGGCGGTGTTGGCGATGAACGGGAAGGGCATGGAGAGCATCAGGACCCAGAGCATCGGCCGGGCCCCGTAGAGCTTGCGCCGCCACATCAGCAGTGCGGACAGGCCCATGATGGCGATGAAGAACGTCCCCAGCCCCACCATGATGTGATAGGAGTAGTAGAGCAGCGGGATGTTATCCGGCCAGTCCTTCTCGGGGAAGGCGTCCAGCCCCTTGATCTCGGCGCTCCAGTTCTGGTAGGTCAGGAAGCTCAAGGCCCACGGCACGATGATCGGGTTGTCGAGCCGCTTGTTCTCCATGTCGGGCTGCCCCAGGATGGCGATCCCCGCCCCGCGCTCCGTCTTGAACAGGCCTTCCATGGCCGCGAGCTTGATGGGCTGCTTCTCGGCGACCTGCCGACCCTCCCAGTCCCCGCTCGGGAAGAGCTGGAAGAGGCTCGCGATCAGGCCCGCGATCACCCCCAGCTTCACGAACATCTTGCCGAAGCGGACGTGCTGGCCCGAGAGCAGGTAGAAGGCCCCGACGCCCGCCATGACGAAGGAACCCGTGATCACCGCGCCACTCTGGTTATGCGGCAGCGAGGCCAGCAGCCACGGGTTGAAGAGGACCGCCCAGTAGTTGGCGATGTCCACCCCGCCCCCCTCGGTGACGCGGTAGCCCACCGGGTTCTGCATCCAGGCCATGGTCGCGATGATGAAGTACGCCGAGAGCCAGGTCCCCAGGAAGACCATCAGGGACGAGAACCAGTGGACCCGCTGCCCGAACCGCCGCTCCCCGAAGAGGAAGAGCCCCAGGAAGACCGACTCGAGGAAGAACGCGAAGGCCCCCTCCATCGCCAGCGTGTGCGCGATGATGCCCCCCGCGAACGCGCTGAAGCGCGCCCAGTTGGTCCCGAACTGGAACTCCATGGGGATGCCCGTCACCACGCCCATCACGAAGCTGACCGCGAAGATCTTGGCCCAGAACCGCGCCGCCTGGTTGTGCGCCTCGTCGCCAGAGCGCATGTAACGCGTCTTGAGCACGAAGATCAGCAGCGCCAGCCCCATGGTCAGTTGCGGGAACAGGTAGTGGAAGGTGATGGTGAACCCGAACTGCAGCCGGGACAGGATCGTCGCATCCATCAGGAATGCTGCCTCCTCCGAGGGAAAAGCGGGCGCTTGATGGAGCGTAGGCGAGCACGGTCAAGCGAGGCTAGCGGCCGGCGGAGAAAAGATTGGTCGGAAACGACAGGGGGTTTCGGCCTCGGCGCTCCCTGGGTATGGAACCCTTAACACGCCGCAACATCATCGCCGGAGGTCGCCATGTCCAACGCCGTATCCCGCTTCGTCCTGAAGCGCACGAGCCACATCCCGCGCCAGACCATCACCCCCGAGGTCGCCAAGCTCCTCAAGGACATGCCCGCCAAGGTCGTCTCCACCGCGGACTCCGTGGTTCTGCGTCGTGCCAGCCAGCTCAGGAAGACCAACGTGGCCGTCGTCATGCCCAGCGATCCCTCGAAGTTGCTCGAGATCGCCAAGGCCGGCAAGTTCATGTCCGATGACGCCTCGCTCGCCCTCCGCAACGTCTCTCAGAACGTCCAGGAAAAGGGCGGATTCTCCGCCTTCATCCTCTCCGACAAGGGCAAGAAGGCACTTGCCTCCGAGGCCTCCCTCGACGACGTGCTCGCCAAGGGCCTCAAGGGCATCCCGGGGCGACAGAGTCACGAGCGCAACAGCTTCGACGTCGGCTTGCGCTTCGGCCCCCAGGCCAAGGTCTCACGCTCCGTCAACCTCCAGGACGACGTCCAGAACGTGCTCATCGACGCCAAGGACTTCGGTGCCTTCATGGATTCCTACGGAGCCGCCGTGACCAAGGGAGAGGCTCCGGCTGCCTTGGCCGGCAAGCCCTTCACCGAGTTCTTCCGCTCGACGGACGACCTCTACAATGATCTGGAGATCGAATCCTTCAAGCGCGTCCTGCCCAACTTCTCCCAGAAGCCCATCGAGGAGCAGAAGGCCGTCGCCGCCCTCGCCGGCCGGGTCGCCGCCGACATGCCCCAGGAGGTCAGCGAGGAGACGCGCCGCAAGGTCGCCGCCGCCCTGGTCTCCCACAAGCCGGTGGCCGGCTCGTCCACCGGAGACGCGGCCCTGAGCGAACTCAAGCAGTTCTACCACGGCACCCGCGCCGCCGAGCTCATCGCCGAAAATGGCTTCAAGGTCGGCGACGGCGCCGTCTACGGCCGGGGCATCTACTTCAGCAACCCCACCGCCTCGTCGGGCTACACCTACGCGCACCCCGGCTCGCCGGCCCAGATGGTCAGCGGCAAGGTCGACGTCGGCAAGGTCACCTCCGATCCCTTCTGGAGAGCCAAGGACGCCAACACGCGCATGGTTCCCCGCAACAAGCTCAAGTCCCCCGACTCCGGCGATTACTGGGTCACCCAGGATCCGAAGCGCTTCACCGTCAAGGCGATCACCACCTACGATCCGGCTGCCAAGTCCGGCCTCGACGGCCTGATCCCCGAGCTCCTCGAGGCTTATCCGAAGGCCCCCAAGTGGTCCTCCGGGCTGCTCGACCGGGTCGACCCCACGCGCTCCAAGAAGGCCTATGAGCACGCTCTCAAGTCCTTCGACTCCAACGCCCGCCAGGCTGCGGGCATTCTCCTGGCCAAGGAGGGGAATCCCCAGGCCGTCTCGATTGCGCTCAAGGCCCTAAAAGAAGCCCCGACGCCCGAATTGCGCCACAGCGCCTACGAGGCCCTGAGCCAAGGTATCAAGGTCATGGATCCCCAGGCGGCCGCACCGATCCGCGAGGCCCTGGCAGCCGCGCCGAGGATCGACCCCGGCAAGCTTGGCCAGGGGGGCGCCTCCGCGCCTCTGTCCCCGCTGAATCGTCTTTTGAATTGGTTCAAGAACGCCTTCAGCGAGTGATGGCGACCGGCATCTGGCGGCGCAACTCGCGGCGGCGCGCGGCGCCGCCCGAGGCTCCCAGCATGCCGAAGTACTCCCGGTAGACCTCCTGGTGAGGCAGGATCAGGTCGCGGATGGCCTGGTCGATGCGCGCCAGCTTCTCGGAGTCGGCGGGCTCGGCCAGCAGCCGGGAGAGCCGGCGGCCCCAGCCGGTGCCGCCGTATTTGGGGCGCTCGACGAAGGCGTTGCGCACCCGCTCCAGGCGTGTCATCACGTAGAGCAAGCCGCAGCGCTGGAGGTAGCCGAGGTCGCCCGCGAAGGTGCCGGACGGCTCGGAGGTCTCGAAGGCCTTGGGGTAGCGATCGCCGAACGCCGAGACCACGGACGGGTGTCGCACGATCGCCCAGACCGCTTCCGTCCCATCCAGATAGAGCCGCTCCTCGCCCAGCACCTGCTCCAGCAGTCGCAAGGTCAGGTAGCAGACCAGGAAGAGCACGTCCATGCGCGAGGGCGTGTGCCGGATCTGCTCGGCCAGGAGGTCGAAGGTGGCCTCCTCCATCGCGAGCAACAACCCCATGCGGGTCTTGTCGCCCCCCCACAGCTCCGTCAGCATCCCCTCGGCCTTCTCGCGATCCATGCTGGGGTCGAGCAGCTTGTAGCGCCTCACCCAGCGCTCGAAGGCCTCGTCGCTGACGCTCAGCTCGGGCGGCCCGTAGACGTGCAGGGCGCCTCCGTCGTGAGACGCCGCGATGATCCCCTGGATGGTCGGGAACTCGGTGAGTTTGCCGTGCCAGGGCACCAGCCCGGTGGGGGTGGTGGGCAGCGGGTCGGTCGGAGCCTTCACCCGGGTGATATCGATCAGCGCGTCGCCTTCGATCTCCTTGCCTAGCCGCTCCTGTAGCTGCTGGGCCACGCTCAGGCCCTCCAGGCGCAGGGACTGGATGCCGTAGCGCGCGACCGGCGACAGCACCCGGAAGTCGTAGCTCAGGCGCTCCTCCAGGGTCGACTTGCCCGAGACCAGGCCCTGCAGCTTGGCCCAGGAGGCCGGGGCATGCAGGCGGAGGTAATGCTCGAGATCGGAGTCCTGGCCCTCGTTCACGATCCGGGTGAATTCCTGGCGTCCCGCCTCGTCGGCGCTCAAGAGGGCGTCGCGCATGCACTCGGCGAGGATCAGGTCTCCCAGCCGGCTGAAGGGGTTGTTCTGGACCTGCGAGATCAGGTGGTAACGCGCGAAGAGGATCTGCTGGGCCACGTACATGCGCTCGGAGTTGAGCACGATCCCGTAGGTGGCATCCGGCACGTAGAGCTCGCGCAGCGCCGGGATGTCCACCCCGGGCGCGAAGCCGCAGTAGTAGTTGTCGCGCAGGACGTAGTCGATCCGGTCGGCGTCGATCTCGGAGTGGGTGAAGAAGTTGAACTCGGGGCGCGCATGCTCTCCGGTGGCCGCCAGCGCCAGCTCCATGCGGTCGAGATCGCGGTACTCGGGATGCCGCGCGAGGACCTCGCCGATCTCGGGATCGGTGCAGACCAGCTCGCGCGTGCGCTCCTCGTGATCGAGGAACTGGTGGAGGAAGCTCAGCTCGGGGCGGTCGACGTGGCGGCGAGCGGCGTCCTCCAGCGAGTGCGAGAAGGGCCGGTGCCCGATGTCGTGGAAGAGCGCCGCGAGCCGGATCAGGCGCAGCTCGTTCTCGTCGAAGCTGAGCCGCTCGGCCAGCAGCCCCGCGGTGTGCATGGCGCCGATCACGTGCTCGAAGCGAGTGTGATGCGCGCCGGGGAAGACCACGTAGGCCATGCCCATCTGGCGGATGCCCCGCAGCCGGCTCAGGGCCCGGGTCCGCAGCAGCTCCCACTCGCAGGCGGTCATGGGGACCATGCCGTGGATGGGGTCTCGCAGGGAGTGCGGGAACTTCATCGCTTCACCTCCGCCTGTGGGGATGAGGGCGCCCCGCGACCTTCTGGCGCGGGGCGGACCGGGCTAGACGCTCTGGGGGACGTTGGACTGTGCGGCGCTCGCACCCACCCCGATGAAGGCGGCGTGAGGAAGGCTCTCGCGCATGCTCGCAGGCGTCACCTTGACCAGCTCGATCGTCTGCGAGTGAAGATCGTCCATCGAGAACGAGTTGCAGTAGCTGAGGCCCGAGCGGATGCCGCCCTCCAGCTCCCGGACGAGGGGAACGACCGAGCCCTTGTAGGGAAGGTAGGTCGAGATGCCCTCGGGGGTGCGATCCGAGCCGACCACCTTCTGGGCGCCGGCCGAGGCCATGCCCCGGTAGAGCTTGAAGGACTGGCCGTCGCGCTCGATGATCTCGCCGGGGGCCTCGTCGGTGCCGGCGAACAAGGAGCCGATCATGACGGTGTCGGCGCCCGCCACCAGGGCCTTGACGATGTCTCCGGAGTTGCGGATGCCGCCGTCGGCGATCAGCGTCGGGGCATGCGTGAGGCGCGGCTTGGCCTTGCGCTTCTCGACGTCCCACCAGCGGTTCAGGGAGGCGCGCGCCTTGATGATGGCGCTGAGCTGAGGCACGCCGCAGCCGGTGACGATCCGCGTGGTGCAGACCGCGCCGGGGCCGACGCCGACCTTGAGCGCGTGCGCGCCGGCCTCCAGGAGGTCCCAGACTCCCTCGGAGGTCGCCACGTTGCCCGCGATCACCCAGACGCCGGGGAAGCGCTCCCGCACGGCCTGGATCATCTCCATCACCCGGTCATGATGCCCGTGGGCCACGTCGATCAGCACGACGTCGAGGCCCGGGACCATTGCGACCTTGTCCAGATCCTCGGGCTTGACGCCGATCGTCATCACCTTGGGCCCCGGGATGCGGCCGACCATGTCGGCGTGCTGCTGCGCATCGGGGATGAAACGGTGGATGACGCCCAGCCCGCCGAGTTCATGCATCGACTTGGCCATGGCTTCCTCGGTCACGGTGTCCATGTTGGCGGAAAGAATGGGGAGCTCCAGCGTCAGATCACCCACCAGACGGCTCTTCAGCGAGACGTCCTTGCGGGAACGCACCGAGGAACGCTTCGGGACGATCAGCACGTCGTCGAAGGTCAACCCGTAGTTTTCAAGCAGTTTAACAGCCATCGTTCCTGTCTTTCATGAACCCCGAAACCGGCTCTCATGCTACCATGCCCGGCTCCGTTTGGCCTGTGGATTCGATCTGCGACCCTGCCGCCGCGGGCGTGGGGGGCCTGGATTCTGCCGGCAGACCCCCGGGTACAAGAAGAAGCAAGCAGCGACAACAGGGGGGGGGGAAAGCGATGATCCGCGAAAGCTGGGAATTTCGGGTGCCGGGAACGCCGGAGCAACTCTGGCCCTACGCGAGCGACACCGAGCGCTTCAATCGCCTGATCGGCATCCCCGCCGTCACCTACCAAGAAGCACCGGACCCGCGCGGCGGCATCAAGCGGCTCGCCTCCTTCCGCTTCCGCGGCATCCCTATCGCCTGGCAGGAACTCCCCTATGAGTGGCGCGAGCCCGAGGAATTGAGCATCCGGAGGCTCTACCCCAAGGGCCCCATGACCGAGTTCTTCCTGCAACTCCGTCTGGTCCCCGACGGCGCCTTCACCCGGCTGATCTACCGGCTCGAGCTCAAACCGCGCTTGCCCCTCTTCACCCCCCTGCTGAGGCTGATCCTCCGCGAGGTTCAGGCCGGCTCGACGCTTTTCGCCCAGCGGATCGAGGGATGGACCGCCGGCCGTTTCGAGCGGGTCTTCATCGAACCGCAGCCGACCCTCGACGCGCTCTCCCGCACCCGGCTCGACTCCCTTTGCTCGAAGCTGGTCGCCCAGGGCTTCGACCCGCCGCTGGTCGATCGCCTGGCCGGCTTCGTGGCCGAGGCCCCCGACTACGAGCTCCTCAAGGTTCGGCCCTACGCCATGGCCGACGCCTGGCAGGCAGATCGCCGGACCGTCCTGAGGCTCTTCTTGTACGCGACCCGCTTCGGCCTGCTCGACCTGAGCTGGGATCTGGTCTGCCCGGCCTGCCGCGGAGCCAAGGAGCGCCACTCCTCGCTAGACCAGCTCAAAGAGGCGGTGCACTGCTCGTCGTGCAATATCGACTTCACGGCCAACTTCGACGCCTCGGTGGAGCTGACCTTCCGGCCCGCGCCGGCGATTCGAAAGGTCGAGGCCCTGCTCTTCTGCGTGGGCGGCCCCGGCCACACTCCGCACGTCGTCTCGCAGCTCCACCTGGCGCCTGGGGCCTCGGAGTCCGTGACGGTCCCGGCAGAGCCCGGAGCCTACCGCCTGCGCAGCCCGCAAATTCCCGGCCAGACCACCCTCACCGTGACGGCGGAGGGCCGCGGGGAGTTCGACTTGACGCTCGGGGCCTCGACCCCACTGCCTCCCGAGCTGGCGATCGCCCCCAATGCCACCCTGCGCCTGTATAACGCCGATGCCGATCCCACCCTCTTCGTCATGGAGCGCCTGGCCTGGGCCGACAACACCGTCAGGGCCTCGGAAGTGACCGCCATGCAGGAGTTCAGGGACCTCTTCGCGGCCCAGAACCTCGCTCCGGGCGTCGAGATGGGCGTCTCGCGCCTGGCCTTCCTCTTCAGCGACCTCAAGTCGTCCACGGCGATGTACGCCCTGATGGGAGACGCCCCTGCCTTCTCGCTGGTGCAAGACCACTTCCGGATCCTGGAGCGCGAGGTGGCCACCCATGGCGGAGCCGTCGTTAAAACCATCGGGGACGCCATCATGGCGGTCTTCCCCGATGCGGGCGATTGCGTGGCGGCCGGCCTCTCCATCCAGAGGGCGATCGCCGCCTTCAACGCCTCCTCGAACCGTCCCCCCGTCACCGTCAAACTCGGCACCCACCTGGGCCCCACCATCGCGGTCAGCCTGAACGACCGGCTCGACTACTTCGGCACCACCGTCAACGTGGCCGCCCGCGTCCAGAACGAGTCCTACGGCGGAGACCTGGTCTTGACTGAGGAGATGCACGCCGATCCCGGGGTGCAAAGGGCGCTGGCGGGCCTGAAGCTGAAGGCCGAGCGCTTCGAGGTGCGCCTGAAGGGCCTGGAGCGCCCTTACCAGCTCACGCGCTACTGGCTGCAAGAGCGCCAGGGCACGGGCAAGCTGCTGGAGCGCATCGTGGATGCCCTCGGCGGGACGGCCGTTACCGGCTAGCGCCAGCGCCTGCGGCTCCGAATAGAGATCAGGCGCGGGGCGGGGGGATCCGGAGCTTGGTTCCGGCCAGGACGAGCAGGAAGGCCCCGAGCAAGCCGATCGCCCAGAACCCGGACCCCGGAATAATCAGGTTGAGCGTGTGCTCCAGCGTCAAGAGCACGGTCGTCAGCATGAGGCTGATGACGATGCCGCCGTAAAGCCCCTTGGTGAAGATGGAGTTGAGCTCCTTGCGCGCGAGTCCCTTGACCGCCTGCTCGATCGCGCGCGGGTCGGACTCGCGCACCTTGGCCTCCACGATGCTGCGGATGTCGATCATCCGGGCCATGCGCGGGGCCTCCTTGCGCGCCAGGTTGATGACCTGGACGCTCATGGTGGACTGGATGCGCGCGAGCCGCTCTTCGCCTAGCCGCTCGCGCAGCTGGCCGATGGGCAGGGTCAGCAGGTAGGAGACTCCCGAGCGGATGGCCGACTGGAGCTGATCGCGCAGGTACGGCCCGCGCGTCAGCTCGACGGCGAAGCTCATCACCCCGGAGACGGCGCCCTGGATGGACTCCGGGTCGCCCTCCTTGAGGTCCGGGGGCAGGACGTCCTTGAGGGGCGTGCGGCGGGCGCCGAGCATCAGGCGTGACGTCCAGGTGCGGTAGGTGGCGATCGCCCCCTCGCTCTCCAGCAGGGCCGCCAGGGCCGTCCCGGCCTTCTGCCGCAGCTCCTCGGGAATCGCCGCGTAGCGCTGCGAGATGGGCACGTTCACCACGTCGTCGAGGAAAAGATCGATCTTCTTGCGCAGCTCGGGTCCCATGTCCGGGCTGAGAAGCTGCTCGCGCAGCCGTTTCGCCTGGTCCGGGATGGCCTCCAGCACGCGCTTGCGCAGGAAGGCATCCTCCTCGCGCAGCTGCGTCCGGACCATCCAGCCCAGGAACTCGTCGAAGAGGTTCTGGCGCGGCAGGCCCAGGATCAGGTTGACCAGCAGATCGAGGACGTGTTTCTCGATCCAGGCCATCGATTCCTTGCGTCGCAGCATGGTCTCGAGGGATTGCAGCCAATCCGGAAGGTTGGCGTGGATCTCGCGGCGGGCGGCGAGTAGGGTCTCCTCGGGAAGCAGCTCCGAAAGCGGGCCCAGCTGCATGAGCTTCTGGTCGACGTCGGAAAGCAGCCGCGGGAGCTGCTCGGGAGCGTGCTTGACCACGGACTCCAGGAAGCGGTCGAAGGCCTCGAAGAGGGGCGGCGCGATCAGCTCCTCGAGGGTGGCGTCGCGCCGGTCCCGCAGGTAGCCGGTGGCGATGTCCGCGAGCTGGTCCAGGACCGTGTCGGACATGGCGAAGGCGATCGCCTGCTCCGCCAGCCAGCCGCAGATGACCTCCACCTCTTGATCGATCACCTCGGACGCGTGGGCGCTGTTCTCCGCATCGGGAAGCAGCGCGCAGAGCGCGTCGCGGATCGACGGCAGGTCCCTGGAGACTGCCCGCTCGACGGCTTCTTGCACGTTCGCGCGCAGCTTGGCCTCCATGTCGGGGCTCTGGAGGAAGGCCGAGAGGGCCTCCTCGTTGAGCAGCCTTTCGGAGATCATGTTGGCGAGCTGCCGGGCCAAGGCGTCCTGCCGGGCGGGCAGCACCCCGTGCAGGGGCACGCCCAGGATGACCCGGCGGCGGTAGGGGCGAAACAGCAGCTGCACCGCGCCGAAGTCGACGAGGCGCCCGGTCAATCCCCCGATGATGACGGCCAGCAGAAGTTCGTGAGCGAGTATCGGATCGATCATGGGATAGATTCTACCCCAAAAGCCTAAAAGCCACAGGCGTTCCGATTCGCCGCTGACGCCTCAGCCGCTAACGGCTCCAGGTGACCTCCCACGGGCCCCACTCGCCGTTCTCACCCTGGGCATGCACCCAGAGCAGCTGCCGCCCTTCCGGGAGCGCAAGCGAAGCCTGTGCTTCCAGTCCATCGACGTTGAGCGGCATGCCCGTGCCGGCGGCGCCAGGCGCTCCGACGAAGGCCTCGGCGCGCCGCAGCGCGGCCTGAGAGCGGACGCGCAGCCCGGAGGTCGTGACCTCAGGCTCTTGCAGGGACGGACCGAAGACCCGACCAGGGCGATCGGCGACCTTGAGGGCGTAGAGCATCATCGGGCGGTTCTCGTTCCAGAACCGCTCCACCTTCGTGTACGGGGGATCGAACCCGTCGCTCCGAGACCCGATCTCGATGGTGTAAGAGAGCGCTCCCAGCTGATCGAAGGCCCAGTCGACGTCATCGCCGCCGTTCAAGTAAAGCTCCGAGCCCTGCTGGGCCTCGTAGCCGGAGAGCTTGCCGAATTCCTTGCCGATGGCGGGGAGGCGCGGATCGGGCGGCGGCGCATCCTTGTGGTCCCAGGGCCAGAGCACCATGTTGCTGTACGAGTGGAACGTCAGCAGGAAGACGGGCTTCGTCGCGGTCATCAGGTCGCGCATGGCCTGGGTCTCGGGCTCCGAGAAGGGGGTCTTGCCGCGGAAGGTGTCCGACTCCGGCTGAGGGCTGTCGCCGACCGTGCCCCAGGCGGTGGAGTAGTTCCGGTTGAGGTCGACTCCGACCCGGCGCTTGCCTCCGGTGACGTCGTTGGTGTTCTTGCGCTGGTTCTCGCCGCGGGCGGCCAGGGCGTGGCCGTCGGGATTGACCATGGGCACCAGCCAGATCTCGCGCGTGTCCACCCAGGCGGTGATCTCGGGGTCCTGGCCGTACTGCGAGATCAGCAGCTGCGCCATGCGCAGGACCATCTCGGGGGTGACCAGCTCGCGGGCATGATGGCAGGCGGCGAAGAGGACCACCGGCTTACCCGTGCCCTTGCCGACCTTGAGGGCCAGGAGGTCGCGATCGGCGCGCTTCTGCGTCTTCTCCCAGGAGTCCCCGATGTCGACCAAGCGCGCCAGATCCGGCCGCCGCTGGGCCAGGCCGCGAAGCTCGGCGGCGATTTGATCGTAGGTGTGGTAGCCCGCGTCGAAGCGATTGAAAAGCCGGCGATCGGGGAGCTGCGTGACCCGCATCCCCAGTCGCTTGGCCTGTTCGACCTGGGCCGGGGTGAGGGCGGCTTCGGCCTGGCGCTTGGCGTTGTCGACCGACCAGAGGTCGATGCCATGGCCCAGGAGCTGGGTCAGCGCGTCGCGATCGGGGTAGTGGAGGACGACGGCGGCCTTGCCGGACGAGTGGGTGAAGGCGACGGGGCCCGATTGCGGCTCTGCGCCGAGCAGGGAGCGCGCCTGATCGCCCAGGCTGCAGCCTGTGAGGACGCTGGCGGAGACGAGGGTCAGGACGAGCGACCGGATCGCGTGCACGAAGTCCTCCTGCGGAATGGCGAGCGCTGACGTCCTCAGTCTACCTTAAACCGTTCTTAAACTACAAGCGATTCCATGCAAGAAGAGGCTGGGCGACGCCCAGCCTCTTGGTTTCGGTTATTCGGCTTGTTCTTCGGCCGCTTCGGTGGTGGCTTCCGAGGCGATCTTCTCGAGCTTGACGCGGGTGATCCGCAGGTGATCGACCTCGGCGACCGTGAAGCGGGCGTCGGAGATCTCGACGAACTCGCCGACCAGCGGGTCGTGGCCGAGCTGCGAGTAGAGCCAGCCGCCGATGGAGTCCTCTTCGGCCTCGATGTGGAGGTCGAAGGTCTCGTTGACCTCCTCGATCAGCAGGCGGCCGTCCAGCGAGTAGACATCCCCCTTCTGCTCGATGGGGGCGCGCTCGACGTCGAACTCGTCCTGGATCTCGCCGACGATCTCCTCGAGGATGTCCTCGATGGTGACCATGCCGGCGGTGCCACCGTACTCGTCCATGACGATGGCCATGTGGGTCTTGGCCTTCTGCATCTGCTTGAGGACGGCCGAGATCTCGACCGATCCGGGCACGGCCAGGATCTGGCGGGTGATCGTGTCGAGGTTCTGGCCCTCGTTGGTGTAGAGGTCCTTGATATGGACGAAGCCGACGATGTTGTCCTTCGAGCCATCGCAGACGGGGTAGCGGGTGTGCTCCTCGCGCAGGGCCGTGGCCAGGTTCTCTTCGAACGGGTCGTTGCGGTCCAGGCAGATCATGTCCACGCGGGGGACCATGACCTCGCGGGCCAGGCGGTCCGAGAAGTGGAAGATCTTCTCGAAGAGGGCCATCTCGGTCTGGTCGATGTGGCCGGACTTGGCCGACTCGTTCATGAGGATGCGGATTTCCTCTTCGGTGTGGGCCGCCTCGTGTTCGCTGACCGGTTCGATGCGCAGCAGCTTGAGGGTCTGGTTGGCGACGCCGTTGAGTGCCCAGATGGCCGGATAGAAGAGGGTGTAGAAGCCCTTGAGCGGAGTCGCGGTCCAGAGGGTGGTTTCCTCGGCCTTGCGGATGGCCAGCGACTTGGGGGCCAGTTCGCCAAAGACGATGTGGAGGAAGGTGATGGTGGTGAAGGCGATCGCGAAGGCGATGGTATGCGTCAGGGCTTCAGGGACCCCGAAGGTGGTCATGGCGGGCTCGATCACGCGCGCGATGGCGGGTTCACCCAAGGCGCCGAGGGCGAGCGAGGCGAGGGTGATGCCGAGCTGACACGCCGAGAGGTAGGCATCGAGATGGCCGGTGACCTGCTGCGCGGTACGCGCCATGGCGTTGCCTTCGAGGGCGAGCTGCTGCAGTCGGGTCTGGCGGACCTTCACCATCGCGAACTCGGCGGCGACGAAGAATCCGTTGAGCAGGGTGAAGAACAGGACGAGAAAAAGGTTGAACCCTGTACTGAATGTGTCCATGGGTTGGGCCGCATGCGCGGCGCTGGAATTCCTCCTTTGAACGCGAAACACGGGGAGGCAAGAAGCTCCCCGCGTCATTATAGCAGAAATGGATGGTGCTCCCCCGGCCGACTCAGGCCGTGGCCGCCTCGCGCAGCGCCTCGAGCTGTTCCCAGCGCTGGTAGAGCGCCTCGACCTGCGCGCGTGCCGCCTCGGCCGCCGCCAACAGTGCCGGCACCTCCTCGCCGCGCTCGGCGTAGAGGCCCGGATCGGCCAGTGCCGCCTCGATCGTGGCGAGCTCGGTCTCGGCCGCCTCGATGCGGGCCTCGATGCCGGCTAGCTCCTCGCGCTCCTTGTAGCTGAGCTTGCGGCTTGCTGGAGTCTTCTCGGGGCTGGGCTCGGGCCTTGCGGCCTTCGGCGCGGCGGCCGTCGCCTGCTGCTGGACCTGCTGCTCCTTCCAGTCCAGGTAGCGCTCGTAACCGCCGGCCAACAGGACCACGCGGCCGTCGCCCTCGAAGGCGAGAATGGAGGTCGCGACCCGGTTGAGGAAGTAGCGGTCGTGCGAGACGACGAAGGCGCAGCCCTCGAAGGCCACCAGCGCCTCCTCCAGGACCCGCAGGGTCGGAAGGTCCAGGTCGTTGGTGGGTTCGTCGAGGATCAAGACGTTGCCGCCCTCGCGCAGCAGCTTGGCCAGCTGCACGCGGTTCTGCTCGCCGCCCGACAGCCGCTTGATGGGCGTGGCGGCCTGCTCGTCGGTGAAGAGGAAGCGCCTGAGGTAGGCACGCACCGAGACCTGCTGGCCGCCGATGTGGACCCACTGGGCGTCGCCGGCCACCTCGTCGAGCACGGTCTTCTCGGCGTTCAGGCGGTTGCGCCCCTGGTCGGCGTAGAGGAACTTGGTGTTGACTCCGACGTCGACGCTGCCGCCGTCGGGGGCCTCGAGGCCCATGAGGATCCGCATGAGGGTGGTCTTGCCCATGCCGTTGGGGCCGACCACGCCGATGCGATCGCCGGCCTTCATGCTGAAGCTGAGGCCCTCGAAGAGCGTGCGGCCCGCGAAGGCCTTGCGCAGGTCCTTGACGTCGACGACCTTGTTGCCCAGGCGCGGGCCGGAGGGGATGAGCATGTCGACCTCGCCGGGCGGCGGCGGAGGGGCGGCTGCCGCCAGCTCCTCGAAGCGCTCGACGCGGGCCTTCTGCTTGGTGCTGCGGGCCTTGGGCTGCTTGCGGACCCACTCGACCTCGCGGCGCAGCATGCCCTGGCGAGCCTGCTCGCTCCGGGCGTCCCACTCGGCCTTGAGGGCTTTCTGGAGCAGGTACTCGGAGTAGTTGCCGACGTACTCGGTGAGCTTGCCGCGCTCCAGCTCGATCATGCGGTCGGCGACCCGGTCGAGGAAGTAGCGGTCGTGGGTGACCAGGACCAGGGTGCCCCGGTAGTCGGCGAGGAACTCCTCCAGCCACTCGATAGACGCGGAATCCAGGTGGTTGGTGGGCTCGTCGAGGATCAGCAGGTCGGGATGCGCGACCAGCGTGCGGCAAAGCGTGACCCGGCGCTTCTCGCCGCCGGAAAGCTGCGCGATGGGCTTGTCGGCAGGCGGCACGCTCAGGTGGCCCATGATCCGGTCGATCGCGTGGTCGACGTTCCAGGCGTCCCGGCGCTCGATCTCCTCTTGCAGGGCGGCGTGTTCGCCGGCCAGGTCGCTTTCGTCGCCGAGGCGCATGCTGAGGTCGTGGTAGCGGTTCAGGAGGGTGCGGACCTCGGCGAGGCCGTCCTCGATGCTCTCGCGGACGGTGCGCTCGGGGTCGAGCCCGAACTCCTGATCGAGGAAGCCCAAGGAGAGGTCACGCGAGCGGGTGACCGAGCCTTCGTCCGGCTTCTCGATGCCGGCCATGAGGCGCAGCAGGGTCGATTTGCCGGCGCCGTTGAGGCCCAGGAGGCCGAGCCGGTTGCCGCGGTGCACGGTCAGCGAGACCCCGTCGAGGATGACGCGGCCGGAATGGCGATGGGTGAGGGTGTTGAGGGAGAGCAGAGGCTCTCCGGAAAAGACGTCCATTTCCCCACTTTAGCAGATTTGAGCGGCGAAACCAGCCCGAGCTTCCAAGACGACGCGGGCCCCGGCATGCCGGGGCCCGCGTCGACGAGGGAAAAGCTTACTTGGAGACGGCGTCCTTGAGAGCCTTGCCGGGGGTCCAGACGGGGACCTTCTTGGCAGCGATCTGGATGGTGGCGCCGGTCTGGGGGTTGCGGCCTTCGCGGGCGGCGCGCTCGCGGGTCTCGAAGGTGCCGAAGCCCACGAGGGTCACCTTGTCGCCGGTGCTGAGGGCGCCGGTGATGGCGTTGAGGACGGCGTTGAGCGCCTGGCCGGCAGCGGCCTTGGAGAGGCTGGCATCCTTGGCGATGGCGTCGATGAGTTCTTCTTTGTTCACAGTGAATTCCTCCCTATGATTCCCTTTGTACCCAGTCGAGTTGGGCGTAGACGGCTTGCCCCTCCCGCGTCGGTGGAGGCAGGAAACGCGCGTCTTGCGATGTGGCGAGCGTTTGGCCTGCTTCTCGGCGAGTCAGCTTATCAGTCGGAGATCCCGGCTTCTGTGACCGATGCACCTCGCAAGGCCGCGACGCTTTCCAGATTATCTCCTGACAACCGGTAGACTGTCCACTGGTCCATGGGACGGGCACCCAGGCTCTCGTAGAAGCCGATGGCCGGAGTGTTCCAGTCGAGCACGCTCCATTCCAGCCGCCCGCAGCCCCGCGAGACCGCGATCCGCGCCAGCTCCGCCAGCAGCGCCTTGCCGATTCCCCGGCCCCGCTGATCCGGCTTGACGTAAAGATCTTCCAGGTAGATCCCGGGTTTGGTCAAGAACGTGGAGTAGTTGTGGAAGTACAGCGCGAAGCCGGCGACCTCTGCGTCCCACTCGGCCATGATCACCTCGACGAAGGGCTTCTCACCGAAGAGGTGGGCATGCAGGCGTTCGGCGTCAGCATCCACCTCGTGGAGCAGCTTCTCGTAGGCTGCCAGGTCCCGGATCAGGTCGATCAGGGTCGGGACGTCGGTCGGTTGGGCGGGTCTGAGGGTGAGCATGGCAACTCCTATTGCTAACGTCGTTTCTGCAGGTCAGCGAGCTTGACGATTCAACCTACTGACGGCGGTCCGGCAGCTAACGCTCGCTACCTTACGAAACAGCCGCGGGCGCTACTTGCTGTGGGCGCGGGGTAGACACGGAGCAATCGGAGGGTCCCCGGCTGGGGACCCTCCGCTAGTCGTCGATGTTGACAGGAATCAGGCCATCCGCGCGGAGCGGAGGCTTGCGCCCGCTACAGGGTAGGGCTGACCTCCAGATTCAACACCTCGAAGCCCGTCGTACTCTTACAATCCATAAGCGCGTACCTCCTGTCAGTTTAGTTGAGGATGTGTACCCCAACCTTCTATACCCACCCGTGCCGGAAATAAACGCCGCCGAAATCGCTCGGCGGCGCGCCCCTACAAGCGTTCAGGCCTCTTCGGAGATCTGGACCTTGCGGGGCTTGACCCCTTCGGCGACGGGGGCATGGATGGTCAGCACGCCGTTCTTGAAAGAGGCCCGGGTTTCCTCGGGCTTGATGGGGGTGGGAAGGTCGATGGTCCGGTTGATCATGCCGAGGCGGCGCTCGGAGCGGTAGAGGTTCTCGTCCTTGACCTCGCGCTCGAAGCGGCTCTGGCCGCGGATCGTGATGCTGTCCTCGGTGGCGTTGACCTCCACGTCCTTGAGGTCAAGGCCGGGCAGCTCCGCTTCCACCACCATCTCATGCTCGCGCTGGTAAACATCGACGGCCGGCAAGCCCATGGTGAGGCTCGAGCCCATCACGTCCTCGAACATCCGGTTGATCTGGTCTCTCAGGGAGCGCATGCCCACGGGGGGCTCCCAACGACTGAGTGCCATGGCTTCCTCCTCCCGGCACGGCCGGGATCGTCGCGACTTCGCATCCGCAGTTTAAGTTTGCGGCCATGGCGACACAAGGGACGGGTGCCCGGGAGGAGGGTCGCCACCGTGCCTTGACCCCCGTGTGGCGCGACTCTATAGTGAGTTTCGTGAGCCACCGGGAGAGGAGGACGCCATGCGCGGGTTCCGGATCGGGAAGGCGTTCGGCATTCCCATCGAGGTCAATGCCTCATGGTTGGTGATCTTCGGCCTGATCCTGTGGTCGCTGTCGGCGGCCCTGTTCCCGTCGATCGTGCCGGGCCTCGGCAGCGCGACCTACTGGCTGATGGGCGTGGCGACCACGCTGGCCTTCTTCGGCTCGCTTCTGCTTCATGAGCTCTCGCACTCTTTGGTCAGCCGCCACTACGGCCTCCAGGTCCGCCGCATCGTCCTCTTCATCTTCGGGGGAGTCTCCGAGGCCACCGACGAGATGCCGAGCGCCAAGGTGGAGTTCTGGGTCGGTATCGCCGGCCCCCTCATGAGCGTCTTTCTGGGCGCCGCGAGCTGGGCGGTCTCGCTCCTCATGGCCGCAATTGGCAACGTTCCGCTGACGGTGGTCTTCCAGTGGCTGGCCGTCGTGAACGTCGCCCTGGCCGTCTTCAACATGCTGCCCGGCTTCCCGCTCGACGGAGGGCGGGTCCTGCGCGCGGCCGCCTGGCAGATCACCGGCAGCCATCGCAAGGCGACCCGCATCGCCACCCGCGGCGGCCAGATCATCGCCGGCCTGCTCATGGCCTGGGCCTTCATCCGCCTCGTCAACGGTGATCTCCTCGGCGGCGTCTGGGTCGGCTTCCTGGGCTACCTCTTGTTCCAGGCGGCGAGCAGCTCGTACGGGGACCTGGTGATGCGTGACGCCCTCAGCCACGTGGGCGTCTCCGACCTCATGAGCCGCAACGTCCAGACCCTGCACCCCGAGATGACCGTGCGCGACGCGGTGGAAACCACCCTCTCGCACCACCCCTTCGGCGGCTACCCGGTGGCGGATGGCCACCTTCACGGCATCCTCCAGGCCACCGACGTCAAGCGGGTGCCCGCCGGCGAATGGCCCCGGCTTCGCGTCTCCGAGCTGATGCGCCCCCTCGACGAAGAGCAGGCCCTCGGCCCCGAGACCACCGTCACGGAGGCCCTCGAACGCTTCAACCGCCTAGGCGTGGGAAGGCTCCCCGTCATCCAGGACGGGGAGCTGGTCGGGATTCTCAGCCAGAGCGACGTGATGCGCTGGCTGGAATGGCACCCTGAGGCGATGAAGTAAGCAGCCCTACCGTCATTCCCGCGAAAGCGGGAATCCAGTGACTCCCACGACAGCGAGAGTTTCGGAAGGGGCGTGCGCCGGTTAGCGGGCGACGGCCTCGCTGGAAGCGGCCAGCATCGGTGCGGCCGGTGCCCCCAATGCCGGAGCGCTCGAGCTCGGCGGAGCCGAACGCAGGCAATCCTCGAGCAGATCCCGGCTGATGGGCACCAGCTCGTCGCAGGCGTCGAGCAGCTCGTCATGGGCGGCGCCCGGCGCGTAGCAAAGCGTCACCAGCACACCGGCGTCCTTGGCGATCGCGATGGCCGGCACGAAGTCCGAATCCCCCGCCACCAGCACCGCTTCCTTGATCTGGCCGGCAACCGAGAGGCGCACCAGGTCCGAGGCCAGCATGATGTCCACCCGGCGCTGCACGTACTCCGTGCCGCGCTTGATCAGGCGCCCCTGGCGCAGCTCGAAGCGCGGCAGCCGCGAGAGGTAGCGCACGAAGGATAGCTTCGCCTGGTACATGTTCCGCTCCTCGGGCGTCGGAGTCGGAGACTGGTACGGCATGCAGTAGTAGTAGTAGGTGCGAAGCAGGGGCAGGTCGCCTTGGATCGCCTCGATGAAGCGCCCGTAATCCAGCCTCGGACGTCCCAGGCTCTCCAGGGCTTTGTTCAGATATCCCTCGTCGATGAAAATGGCCACGCGCTCCACGAAGAAGCCTCCTCGGTATTGAATCACCCCGCCGCGCCGAGCGGCAGGTCAACATAACAGAAGGCAGTCTAGCGAAGGCGAATCCGCCGTGTCAATCGCGCCGCCGGCATCCGATCCAAGCGAGTAACGATTGTGATATGATAATAAGTAAGTGTTTGGATATCAATAATTTGGAGTGCGGAGGGCCCCATGCTCGCAACGATCACGTCCGGGGCGGTTCTGGGTGTCGACGGGTACCGGGTGGACGTCGAGGTGGACGTCTCGGGAGGCTTGCCGGCCGTCGTGGTCGTGGGGCTTGGCGATGCGGCCATCCAGGAGAGCCGCGATCGCGTGCGCGCCGCCTTGCGCAACGCCGGCCACGACTTTCCCTACGAGCGTGTGACCATCAACCTCGCCCCCGCCGACATCCGCAAGGTAGGCCCTCTCTACGATCTGCCCATCGCCGTCGGCATTCTCGCCGCCAGCTCGCAACTCTCGGCCGCGCACCTGGGGCGCTTCCTGCTCGTGGGCGAGCTCTCGCTCGACGGCCATGTTCGCCCTGTCACCGGCGTCCTGCCCATCGCGCTGGAAGCCCAGCGGAGCGGGGTGGAGGCGATGATCCTGCCGCTGGCCAACGCCCGCGAGGCCTCCCTGGTGGATGGGCTCACGGTCTACGGTGTGGAGTCCCTGCACGACGTCTGCGCGCTCCTCGCGGATCCGGCCTCGCGCGAGCCGTTTCGCGCGGACAGTCGGCGGTTCTTCGACCCCGAGCCCCAGGGCGCCGACTTCTCCGAGGTGAAGGGCCAGGAGCAGGCCCGCCGGGCCCTGGAGGTCACAGCCGCTGGCGGCCATAACGTCATGCTGGTGGGTTCGCCGGGCTCGGGCAAGACCATGCTCGCGAGGCGTCTGCCTGGCATCTTGCCAGCCCTCAGCCGGGAGGAGAGCCTGGAGGTGAGCCGGATCTACTCGACGGCCGGCTTGCTGAACGGTGAGCTGCCCTTGCTGACCCGCCGCCCCTTCCGCAGCCCGCACCATTCCATCTCCCCGGCCGGTCTGGTGGGCGGTGGGTCCCATGCCCGCCCTGGAGAGGTCAGCCTTTCCCATCACGGCATTTTGTTCCTGGATGAATTTAATGAGTTCTCGCGCTCCGTGCTCGAGGTCATGCGCCAGCCTCTAGAGGATCGCCGGGTGACGATCAGCCGGGCGCGGGTTTCCTTGACCTACCCCGCGGCCTTCACGCTCGTCGCGGCGAGCAACCCTTGCCCCTGCGGCTTCCGGGGCGACGACTTGAAGCCCTGCACGTGCTCCGAGCTAGCCGCCGAGCGCTACTGGTCCCGCCTCTCGGGACCTCTCTTGGACCGCATCGACCTGCAGATCGCCGTCCCGCGCCTAGGCCAGGACGAACTGCTCTCCAGCAAGCCCGCCGAGTCCTCGGAGCGCATCCGTGAGCGGGTCATGGCCGCCCGTGAGCGGCAGACCTGGCGCTTCCGGGACGTGCGAGGCGTGTACTGCAACGCCGCGATGACCACGCGCCAGCTGCGCGAGCACGGCCGCCTGGACACGGCCGGCGAGGCCCTCCTTAGCCGGGCGATCGCCCAGCTTTCCCTCTCGGCGCGCGCTTACGACCGCATCCTGAAGGTCGCACGCACCATTGCCGACCTGGCGGCCTCCGATGCCATCCAGGCCGTCCACGTGGCCGAGGCCATCCAGTACCGCATGCTCGAACCCGGCAAGACATGACCTCCTGACGCTTGCCTCCTTCGGTGAATCGGTTTAATCTATTCTTAATATTGTTGATTTCGTTGAAGGAGGCCACTCATGCGTCGGCTCGCGCTCATCCTCGGGGTCTCGCTGCTGGCGGGCTGCGGCTCCGCATTTCCCTCGGTCGGCACCCGCCCGGAGGCGGACTTCGCCCCGCGGGCGATCGCCGGCGAAACGCTCGTCCGCCTCAAGCCCGGCACCTCGCCCCAGGCCTACGCCCGCCGACACGGCCTGCAGCTGGTCCAGACCATCGGCCTGGGCATCTACCTCTTCAAGGGCCAGCGCGCGCTCGATGTCCTTGATGCCGACTCCGCCGTGGTCTGGGCCGAGCCCAACATGGCCTTCCGCCTGCCTCCGATGCAGACGGCTCCCGCCCCGGCCCGCGTCCCCGCCCGTAGCGGCGGCGAGACCTTTGACGACCCCTTGATCCCCGCGCAGTACGGCATCCAGATCACCGGCACCGACCGCGTCTGGGCCAATCAGAAGGGCTCGCCCGAGGTGGTCGTGGCCGTCATCGACTCCGGAATCGACGCCTCGCACCCGGAGTTCGCGGGCCGCCTCGTGCCGGGCTACGACTTCACGGAGAAGGAGCCCAAGGCAGGGGGCACCGAGGACGGCTACGGCCACGGGACGCACTGCGCCGGGGTGATCGGGGCTGCGGCGGGCAATGGCACCGGCATCGCCGGGATCGCTCCGGGCTGCAAGCTCATGCCCGTGCGAATCTTCAACAACTCCGGAAACACCACCACCGGGGCGGCGACCGCGGCGGTGATCTGGGCGGTCGACCACGGCGCCAAGGTCATCAACGCCAGCTGGGGCAGCACCCTGGTCAACCAGGCCTCGCATGACTCCTACCAGTACGCGCTGGACAAGGACGTGGTCTTCGTCGCCGCGGTCGGCAACTCCGGCAAGAACGACGCCAAGTCCTACCCCGGCGCCAGCCCCGGCGTCATCGGCGTCTCCGCTACCAACGCCTCCGACCGCTGGGCTTCCTTCTCGACCTGGGGCGACTGGGTCTCTCTGGCGGCCCCCGGCGAGGGCATCCTCTCGACCTACCCCATGTCCAAGGGCAATGGCTACCGCATCATGCAGGGCACCTCGATGGCCGCCCCGCTCGTCGCGGGCGCGGCCGCGCTGGTCCGCAGCCAGTACCCGCATCTGACGCAGGCCCAGGTCAAGGCGCGCCTCGAAAAGACGGCAAAGGACGTGATCCAGCCGGGCATCGACCCCTATTCGGGGCACGGGCGGGTGGACGTGGCCCGGGCGATCCTCGATCCGCTCTAGAGGGAACCGACGGCGGCCGCTTGGCGTCTTGGTTGTATCAAGGGGCCGGTGCATGGGCCCCGCCGCGCCCGGCGTCCCCTTGCAGGCTCCCTATCCAAGGGCCAGGCGCACTGCTATAATCGGGGAAGGATCAGGTTTTCAGCGGATATCGACGGCGAGGAGTCTTGGCGTTCGCTATCCAGTAAAACGCATCAGCGATAGGAGCGGCGGCTCAGGAGGATGGCTTGATTCATCGTCAGTACGGTCAGGTGGCAGTCGTTTTCGGGCTCGCCGTGACGCTCGCGGGGCCTGCGCTGGCAGCCGGCCCCAAAACGGTCGAGTTGACGCTCCTGGGAACCACGGACGTCCACGGCCACATCTACCCCACGACCTACTTCAACGGGGACGCGGTCGAGGACGTCGGGCTCGCCAAGCTCTACACCCTGATCAAGGAAGCCCGCGCAGCGAACCCGAACACCGTCCTGGTGGACTCCGGCGACATGCTCCAGGGCTCGCCTCTGGCCTACTACCAGGCCAAGGTCGCCAAGGTACCCGGCCCCAACCCGATGATCCAGGCCATGAACGTCATGGGCTACACGGTGGCCGGCGTGGGCAACCACGAGTTCAACTTCGGCCTTCCCCATCTCTTCCGCTCTTACTCAGAGGCCAAGTTCCCGCTCATCTCGGGCAACATCTACGGCCTGAAGCCCGAGTTCACCTACCAGAAGAAGCTCGGCACCCATGAAGCCCCGGCCCCCGTCTTCAAGCCCTACCACATCGAGGAGGTGGCGGGCGTCAAGGTGGGCATCGTCAGCTTCGCGCCTCCGGGCATCACCATCTGGGACAAGGCCAACGTCGCCGGCAAGATCGACGTCGGAGACATCCTGGTGGCCGCCAAGCGCTGGATTCCCGAGCTGAAGAAGCAGGGCGCCGACATCATCATCGCCAACCCGCATAGCGGTCTGGGCGGCAAGTTCGGCCCCGCCTACTCGGGCTACTCGGCCTCGTCCGGGCTTCCCCCCGAGAACGTGGGCCTGGAGCTAGCTCGCCTCTTCCCGGATATCGACGTGATCTTCGCGGGCCATTCCCACCAGGACGTCCCCGGCGAGTTGACCCCCGAGGGCGTGGCCTGCTGCCAGGCCGGCAAGTGGGGTGAGCACCTGGCGATCGCCCACCTGAAGCTGGCCAAGCAGAACGGCAAGTGGAAGGTCGTCTCCAAGAAGACCGAGACCCGCTCCACCAAGGGCGTCGCGCCGGCTCCCGAGGTCCTCGCGGCCACCCGGGCCGCCCACGAGGCGACCGTCGCCTACGTCCGCAGCGCGATCGCCAAGACCTCCGCCGACTGGGACGCCAAGGAGTCGCAGCTCAAGGACACCGCGCTGGTCGACCTGATCAACCAGGTCCAGCTCGAGGCCACGGGCGCCCAGCTCTCGTCGGCGGCGTCGTTCAACACCGAGGCCGTCCTGGAGAAGGGCGACATCTCGATCGCCGACATCGCCTCCGTCTACCCCTACGAGAACAACCTGGTCGCCATCCAGCTCACGGGCAAGCAACTCAGGGAGTACCTCGAGCACACCGCCCGCTTCTTCAACCCCGCAAAGCCCGGTCTTCCCGTGGTCAACCCCGAGGTGCGCGGCTACAACTACGACATGGTCGTGGGCGTCGATTACCAGATCGACCGCAGCAAGCCGATCGGCCAGCGCATCGTGAAACTCGAGTACCTGGGCAAGCCGGTGCGCGACGATCAGACCTTCACGATGGCCATGAACACCTACCGCCAGCGTGGCGGCGGCGGCTACGAGATGTTCCAGGACGCCCCGGTCGTCTACAGCAAGGAAGAGAGCATTCGCGAGCTTCTGATCGAGTTTCTGCGCAAGCGCCAGACGATCGAGCCCAAGGACGTCTTCCGCAAGAACTGGGAGCTGCTTCCCGCCTCGACCCGCTAACACCCGTAACGACGACGCCCCGGTCTATTGACCAGGGCGTCGTCGTTTTGCTAGCCGCTACGGATTTGGAAAGAGGTTGCTGGGATCCGGGGTGTCGGCCGCCGCCGGCATGGCCACGGGCTCGCTCGCCGGATAGGGGATTTCGCCGTCGCGCGCCAGCCCCGAATCCTGCATGCCTGGAGCCTGCGACGCGGGTGCCTGCAGGCCCGGGGCGCGGACCGGCGGCTGGGGCGTCCAGGCCGGTGCGGGAGTCAGCGAGATGACTTCTGGGACCGGTGCGGCGTCGTCGTGACCCGGCATGACGATCGGGGGTGCCTCTTGGATGAGCGCCGCGGGGGTCGGTGTGGCCACGGGCTCCACCGGGGCATTGGGTTTCGCGAAAAGCGAGATGACCCAGAGGCCGATGGCCAGCCCACCGACCATCCAGGCGGCCCGCACGATGGCGTCCGTATCGAAGGTCTCGGGCTTGCGGGTGGGGATCCGCGAAAGCAGGGCGAAGTCCTCGGTCTTGGCCCTGCGCCTCGGAGCGGGGGCGTCGCTCGCCGGGACGCGCGACTCGGCAACCTCCGGCGAGGCTGCGCCGGATGCCGCCTCAGGGGCGACAGGGGGTGCCGGCTGGGCGACGAGCGGCTCGATGGATGCCTCGTGAGGCTGTTCGGAAGGTGGTTGTGACGACGAGTTCAAGTTCGGTCCTCCGACCTTCTTATTCCCCTCAGGTGAGGCCGTTCTAACCTGTCGGGCATGGGGCGGGCGGGGCTCCGCATGAAGAAAGGGCCGCCTCGTTGGAGGCGGCCCTTCGGTAAGGGAATCTTACTCGATGTACTCGCGCAGGCGCTTGTTGCGGTTGGGGTGGCGCAGCTTGCGCAGGGCCTTGGCCTCGATCTGGCGGATGCGCTCGCGGGTGACGCCGAACTGCTGGCCGACCTCTTCGAGGGTGCGGCTGCGGCCGTCGTCGAGGCCGAAGCGCAGGCGCAGGACGTCGCGCTCA
>JAKFCW010000076.1:0-1566 GCA_036676455.1 Candidatus Sericytochromatia bacterium | reverse complement strand
GAACCACTTGCCGAAGTCGATGGCGTCCTCGAACTGGGAAAGGGGGATGGTCACGCTCTTGACGACGCCGAGCATGTCGCAGAACTGCAAGTTGATGAACGACACGCCCTCTTCGCGGGCATGAGCCAGGATCGACTCCTTGTCGGTGGATTTCATGGTGAGCACGCGTTGGTCCTCTAACTCAAGGGGTTGCACGGTTCTAGCCTAACATAAATGGGGCGGGCGCGGAGGCCCGCCCCATTGGTCCGCCCCGCTGACCTAGAAGATGGCGAGGTAGCGCTGGTGCTCCCACTCGGAGACCTGCAGGCGGTACTCGTCCCATTCCTGGGTCTTCGCCTCGACGAACCGGTTGAAGAGGTGCTCGCCCAGGGCTTCCTTGACCACCGAGTCCTGCTTGAGGTAGTCGAGAGCTTCTCCCAGCGAGCCGGGCAGGGCGTCGACCTGGCGCTGCGTGCGCTCGGCGAGGTCCATGTGATAGAGGTCCTCCTCGACGGGTGCCGAGAGGGCGAGCTTGCGCTCGATGCCGTCGAGGCCGGCCGCCAGCATGACGGCAAAGGCGAGGTAGGGGTTGGTGGTGGGATCGGGGCAGCGCAGCTCGACGCGGGTGGCCTTGGGCTGGCGGGGGTTGATCCGGGGGATCCGGATCAGCGCCGAGCGGTTGTTGCGGGCCCACGAGATGTAGACCGGGGCTTCGTAACCGGGCACGAGGCGCTTGTAGGAGTTCACGGTGGGGGCGAGGATGGCGATCATGCCCTTGGCGTGGGCGAGGACACCCGCGATGAAGTGCCGGGCCAGCTCGGAGAGGCCGTAGGGGTCGTTCGCATCGTAGAAGGCGTTCTCGCCGTTCTTGAACAGGGACATGTGGGTGTGCATGCCCGAGCCGTTCACGCCGAAGATGGGCTTGGGCATGAAGGTGCAGTGCAGGCCGTGCCGCTGGGCCACCGCCTTGAGGGTGTAGCGGAAGGTCACGGCGTTGTCGGCCGTGCTGACGGCGTCGGCGTACTTGAAGTCGATCTCGTGCTGGCCCTGGGCCACCTCGTGGTGGGAGGTCTCGACCTCGATGCCCATGGCCTCGAGGGCATTGGTCATGTCGGCACGGACGTCCATGGCGAGATCCGTCGAGAGGTCGAAGTAGCCGCCCTGGTCATGGGGCAGGGGCTCGATCTTGCCGGGCTCGCTGGAGCGGAACAGGAAGAATTCCAGCTCGGGGCCGGTGTTGAACTCGTAGCCGAGCGCGCGGGCCTTGGATACGACGCGCTGCAAGGTGCCGCGAGGATCGCCGACGAAGGGCGTGCCGTCCGGCAGGAAGATGTTGCAGATGACCCGGGCGTGGCGCTTGCCGGGAACGGTGTCCCAGGGGATCACGCGGAAGGTGCTGAGATCGGGCAGCAGGAACATGTCGGACTCGGCGATCCGGGCGAAGCCTTCGATGCTGGAGCCGTCGAACCACTTGCCGAAGTCGATGGCGTCCTCGAACTGGGAAAGGGGGATGGTCACGCTCTTGACGACGCCGAGCATGTCGCAGAACTGCAAGTTGATGAACGACACGCCCTCTTCGCGGGCATG
>JAKFCW010000075.1:0-22408 GCA_036676455.1 Candidatus Sericytochromatia bacterium | reverse complement strand
TCCCCCTGATCGTCTGCATCACCGAGGGCATCCCCACCCTCGACATGATGCGGGTCTACCCCGTGCTCGAGAAGTCCAAGAGCCGCCTGATCGGGCCCAACTGCCCCGGCCTCACGACGCCCGGCGAAGCCAAGCTCGGCATCATGCCCGCCATGATCTTCAAGAAGGGCAACGTCGGCGTGGTCTCGCGCTCCGGCACCCTGACCTACGAGATCGCGGCGGACCTCACCAACCGCGGCTACGGCCAGTCCACCATCGTGGGCATCGGCGGCGACCCGATCATCGGGACCAACTTCGTCGACGTCCTGAAGGCCTTCCAGGCGGATCCCGAGACCGAGCTGGTCGTCATGGCCGGTGAGATCGGCGGCTCTGCCGAAGAGGAAGCCGCGGACTACATCAAGAACCACATGACCAAGCCCGTGGTCGGCTTCATCGGCGGCCGCACCGCTCCCGAGGGCAAGCGCATGGGCCACGCCGGCGCCTTGGTCTCCGGCAACAAGGGCACCGCGCAGGGCAAGGTGGATGCGCTTCTGGCCGCCGGCGTGCCGGTTGCCGACACCACCGCGCAGATCGGCGACCTCGTCGTCGAGCGCATGAAGCAGCTCGCGACGGTCAAGTAAGACCCGCAAAGACCACGAGGCCCGGGGCGATTGCCCCGGGCCTCGTGGTTTATTCGCTTGCTTCTGCGGAAGCTTCGAAGCGCCTGCGGCTACTGCGCAGCGTCGACGTCTTACTTCTGAGGCAGCTTGGAGAGAATGCTCGCGGCCTCGGCGCCTTCCTGGCCGGCGATCGCCGCGCGGATGAGCGCGACCGCCTGCGGCGGCACGAGCGCCTTGACGTTGGTCGGCCCCTTCGCCCGCACGTTCAGCGCGGCAAGCGTCTGCTGGCCGGGAAGCCAGACGTCCGGCGTGCGATGCTGATCCATGAACTTCTGGACCGCCTCTTGAAGAAGCTTCTGTTCGTTTCGGTTGAGTTCGAGCACTGGCATGACAGGTCCCCTTTCGTGTCGATTCAAGCAGCGTACCACAAGCTCGCCCGTTCTTCACCTGTGCTAGGATAGGAAACGTTAGCGCGAGGTGTGTTTGGATGTCAAACTTGCCCCTAACCGGCATCAAGCTGCTCGACCTCTCCGGCGATCCCGACGGGGCGCTTTGCGCGCGCGCGCTCTGCCGCTGGGGGGCCGATCACATCGCCCTGCCACCGGGCCTCGACATGCAGCACCCGGTTGGGCAACGCGTTCTATTGATGCTCGTGCAGGAAGCCGACGTCCTGATAGCTCCTCACGGCGAACAAGGCGGGATCGATTTCGCCCTGCTGCAGGAATACAACCCGA
This sequence comes from Candidatus Sericytochromatia bacterium, assembly GCA_036676455.1. Lineage (GTDB taxonomy): Bacteria > Cyanobacteriota > Sericytochromatia > S15B-MN24 > UBA4093 > UBA4093. Next base: position 21,075 of record JAKFCW010000075.1, on the reverse strand, counting down.
TGCTGATCGTCTGCCAGCTCGCCGAGGGCGCGGGCGTCTGGATGGCCGCCAGCGCCGTGCTGACGGCACTCTTGCATCGGGGTCGCACCGGCCTGGGCCAGCACGTCGACATTTCGGCCGACGAGACACCGACATTCTCGGCCTTTGCGCCCCAGGCCCTGCCCGAACCCGATCCGGATCGGGTGCTGGGACGACTGGGGTACGATGCGGCGGCGATCGCCGACCTCCGCCGTCAGGGCATCCTTCGCCAGGCTGACGCGCGCTAGGCGACTTCCCCATCGCGGGAAAACCCGGCATTACGACGAACAGCCGCTGGCTTTTGGGTGGGCCGGGTAAGAAGCGATCAGGAGATCACGCCCTTGTCCGATCTACTATCTAAACTCGTCCAACAAGCCCAGGCTCAGGTCTTCAACCGCCCCGTGGTATCGCAAGCGGCAGCGAAGGCCGTCAACAGCGCCGTTCACCAGGCCACCGAAAAGGCCGCCGGCAAAGCCGCGGATACGGCCGCAGAAAAGGTCGCCGAGAAGGCGCTCACCCTCGGCACCGACAAAGCCGTCACGAAGGCCGCAGCGAGAACCGACCTCGCGCCCGAGGCAGCCAAGCGCATGACCCAGCTGCTCGACACCAACGCCACGATCATCATGCCTTCCGACCCCGCACGCCTGCTCGAGCTGACCCGATCCGGCCGCCTGGCATCGGACTCCGCCTTGACCCTCTCGCTGGGTAATGTCAGCCAGAGAGTCGCCGAGGATGGTGGCTTCGCGGCGGCGGTGCTCAGCGACGAAGGTAAGCGGCTGCTGGCAACGGCGCCGGATGCCTCGGGGATCGACAAGGCCCTTTCGAAGCTAGGCGAGGTCCGCTACGGCAAATCTGGCCTGCGCTTCGGCACCGAGACGGCGCTCTCGGAGACCCTGGACCTGGGGAAATCGGTCAAGCACGTCCTGGTCGACTCCAAGGACCATGGCAAGCTCCTCAAGGACTACGGCGAGGCCGTGGCCCGTGGCGAGGTCCCGGCAGCCATCGGGGGGAAGCCCTTCACCGACTTCTTCAAGGCGAGCGACGATTTGTTCAACGACCTCGAGATTGATGCCTTCAAAAGCGCCGTTCCGGGGTTCGCCCAGCGCTCGGTCGATGAGCAGCGCGCGGTGGCAGCACTGGCGGGCCGGGTGGCGGCGGACATGCCCGCCGCGGTTCCTGCCGCCACCCGGCGCCGCGTGGCGGCCGCCAAGGTTTCCTTCATTCCGGTTGCCGGTTCGCCCAGCGGCCCGCAGGCGATCGCGGACCTCAAGGACTTCTACAAGGGCGTCCCCGCGGGAAAGGGACCCAGCCTCGGTGAGAAAATCGCCAAGGAAGGCCTGAGAGCCGGAGACTCCGGTCGCTACGGCAAGGGGATCTACCATACTCCCAGCCCGACGACCGCCGCCGGCTACACCTACCAAGACGTCAAGACCGCGGCCGAGATCGTCAGCGGACAGGTCTCCACCGGTCGGGTGGTGGAGGGCTCGATGGGCGCGTCATCCTTCGATCGCATGGCCGACGCCGACACCCGCTGGATTCAGCGCAAGAACCTGGACGTGCCCGACGTCGGGGACTACGGGGTCACCAAGGATCCCAAGCGCTTCCAGATCAAAGCGATCACGCGCTACCAGCCTGATCAAGCGGCTGGCCTCGAGAACGTCATCCCCGAGTTGCTGGAGGCGCATCGGCTGGCGCCGAGCTGGACGGATTCCATCTTCAAGCAGATCGAGCCCACCCGCACGCAGCGGGCCTTCGAGCATGCCCTGAAGAACGGGCCCCCCGAAGTGCGCCAAGGCGCGGGCTTCATGCTGGCCCGTTCGGGAGACGCCCGAGGCATCAAGATCGCGACCGAAGCGCTAAAGTCCACCACCGACAACACGACGCGCAGCGCCGCGGGCGAAGCCCTGCGAGAAGCACTCGGCCAGCTGGGGGATCAGCGCTTGCAGGAAGCGGACTCCGTCCTCAAGGCCCTTGCCGGGTCGAGCTTCCTCACCGGCAAGGAGTCGCTGATTGCCGCGGCGCTCGAGGAGAAGCTGGGGGCCCCCGGCGTCAAGCTCCTCACTGAGAACGGCTGGCAGAAGGTCCACGGCGCCCGTACGTACTGGAAGCGCTGAGCCCGCCGTCTCGATCGAGCCCCCCGGAGGTAGCAAACCTCCGGGGGGCTTCTTCTCCCATCCGCACAAGTCCCCTGGGCCGTCCTGGCCGTTCCTTGGATGCTTTCCCTCGACGAAGATGGGCCCAGGCTTACTAGCGAGCATTGGCTCTTAGCATGGGTTAAAGCATGGGTTCAAGCATCGGTTCTGGAAATGGGGATTCGGGAATTCGTTGAGGAGGGCGGCCATGACTCCGACGCTGCAGATCATCATCCGCGTGGAAACCCCTGAGCAAGGCATTCGGCCGCTCGTCTCCTATCTGTTCGACCAGCGACATCCCGGCATGGAGGTCACCATCGTGCACAACGAGCCGCCGTTCGACCTCAAGGCTGTCCAGTCCGAGTATCCCATCACCACCCTCGTGGCCGCGCCCGGATCGAGCCCTGGCTCGGTCATCAACCAGGCGGCCCAGCGCTCCGAGTCGGATTACCTGGTGATCGTGAGCAACAGCCGCCTGCCGCGAGACACGCAGTGGCTGTATCACTTGCTCAAGCATTTCTCCGACCCGCTGGTCGCGGCAGTATCGGGCGAGGGCTGGGATCCCGTCACGATCACCGCGCAGCAGCAGAGCTACGCGCAAGACCTGGCGACCTTCCTGGCCGCCCCCCACTTCGGGATCAGCCTATCGAACCTCGCGTTGCGGCGCGACCTCTGGAACCTCCATGCCTTTGACGAGCGGCTTCCCATCTGCGTCGAGCGCCAATGGGCCTACCGCGTGCTCTGCGAAGGCTACCAGGTGGTTCTCGACTACTCGGGCCGCATGCATGACGTCGCGCCCCTCACCGAAGAAGAAGCCTTCAAGCGCTACTGGGCCATGAACCTCAGCTTCGCGCAGTTCATCCAGCCGGAACAGGCGCAAACGTCTCTCTGGAAGCTCGCCATGGAGCGGGCCTGGCAGCACCGTAACCCCCTGGAACTGTTCAAGGCCTACCGCACCTGGGCCACCCTGCGCAAGATCAACTTCTGGCAGCCCACTCCCACCCAGGCCATGGCTGCTCGCGCCACGTTCTCGCAGCCGGGAGACAAGTGGGCGGTTTAACCCCAGAGGGCAAGGGACCGGAAGTTACCCTTCCGATCCCTTGCTGAGCGTATGTTGGGGTGGCGCTAGGCCATGCCGATGCTCTGGGTGATCTTGGCGACGTAGTTGCGGGTCTCGGCGAAGGGCGGGATGCCGCCGTACTTCTGGACGTTACCCGGGCCGGCGTTGTAGGCCGCGAGCGCCTTGGGGATGTCGTTGTCGAAGGCCTTGAGCTGCTGCATCAGGTACTTCACGCCGCCCTTGACGTTGTCCTTGGGGTCGTTGGGGTTGACCCCGAGGCCGGCCGCCGTGGCGGGCATCAACTGCATCAGGCCGGTGGCTCCCACCGGTGAGCGGGCGTTGGCATTACCACCCGACTCCTGCTGGATGACGCCCAGCACGAGGGTCATCATCTTGTCCATCTCGCCCTCGGGTACGCCCATCTCTTCGAGCAGCTTGCGGAGCCAGTCCTGGGTGATGCCGTACTGGGCGAGCTTGTCCCACATACCGTCGAGGCTGCCGGCGCTCACGCCCGAAAGCGAGCCGCTGAAGCCCGGCGAGCCCACCGAGCCTCCCGATGAGCTCACGCGGCCACCGCCTGACGAGCCCCCCGACGAGCTGCCCGGCAAACCGAGGCTGCTCGACGCGCCGCCACCAACGGACGAACCGCGGCTATCTCCAGCCGCCGAGTAGCCCTGACCCGGATCGACCGCCGCGACCGATTCTGCCCCTTCCAGGAAAGCGACGGGATCCAGCACTTCTCCGTTGGGTGACCCGCGACGTACCTCGAAATGCAGGTGAGGCCCCGTTGAATCGCCCGTGCTCCCGACCTTTCCGATGACGTCTCCAGCCGCGACCTCCTGGCCAACCTTCACGTTGATCTGGCTCTGATGCGCATACTTGGAATACGTGCCGTCATCATGCTGGATCACCACCAGGTTTCCGTACCCACCCCCATCGCCGGCATGCACGACCTTGCCGGCCTTGGCCGCCTGAATCGGAGTTCCTTGGGGCACGGCGATATCCAGGCCCTTGTGATCCTGAACGCCTTGCCCCGTCGGATTGTCCCGATTACCGGGCCGAGAGGAGATGTGTTGGCGCCAGTTCGGCACCGGATCGGCGATCTTGGGGCGCTGACTCTTCGTCTCCTCGCGCTTCTTGGTCGCGTTCACGTTCACTGACTGGCGGTTGTTGACCGTGGTCATGCGGATCCTCCTCGCATGCGCCGGGGACTGCCTCTCTCGCCCCGCGGCGCCGGAAAGCCAAGTGGGTGGGGCCTCGCCCGACTCCGTTTCTGGGTTATCGTTCCGAATTCGCGTGTAATTGCTTAACCAGCCATTCGGATCGCGTTGAAACTTCGTTTAGACTCCGTTAAGTTCCCCGATCCCCGAAGAGCCGCGAGAGCGGAATCTTCTTGAGCGCATCGGGAAGTTTTTCCTTGAGGCTCTCGAGCGGAATGCGGTCGAGGACCTCCCGGGAGCGATCCTTCAGGTCGTCGAGGTCCACCCGACCGCCGGTCAGATCCGCAAAGTTGCGCTTGAGGCGTTCCAGCAAGGGCTCCGTCCCCTCGTATTCGATCTCTTGCATGCCAAGGGGCTGAGTCGAGACGCGCGCTTCGGCCCCGAGCGGAAAGGTTGCCTTCTGGGTGACGGCGGGAGCCTGGAAGCCCTGGAATTCCGGGAGTTCAGGCGTCTGCTTTGCCGCCAGCTTCACGACCGACAGGCGCCGCTCGAGGCGCTCGACCGCGACGACAGCCCGTTCGCCCCAGGACAGATCGCGGATGAGCGCGCGATACAGGGCGAGGGCGGGCTCGTACTGCTCGAGCTCCTCGTTGAGCTGGGCTGCGTAGACCGTCTCGTCGGTCAGCTCAGGATCGAGTCGCAGCGCGTACTCGTAGGCCTTGAGGGCCTGCACCTTCTCCCCGATGGCCCGGTACGCCCCGCCCATCGAGCTGAAGCACCAGATGTCGGCATGGCCCGCCTCGACGAGCCAGCAAAACTCTACCAGGGCCTGACGGTAGTCTTTCAGCTTGAGGAAAATGGCCGCCTGGAGGCGGTGCGTCGGAGCATAGTCCGGCTTGAGGCTCTGCAAGACGTGAAGCTGCGAGAGTGCGCGCTTGAGGTTGCCCATCTCCATGCAGACCTGTGCCAGGTGATACCTCGCAAGCAGGGCATGGGGGTCGTTGACGAGTGCGCGCTCGAAGGACCTGACCGCATCGGCATGGCGTTCCTGCTGGTAATACGCGATGCCCAGCAGGATGAAGGCGTCCGTATGCTTGGGATCCAAGGTAACTGCTCGGACCATGGCCTTCTCGGAGGCGTCCCACTGGGACAGATGCTGCCAGCAGGTCCCGAGACGGTAGTAGCACTCGGCGCTCGGCGCTATGGATGCCATGCCGCGGTAGGACCGGATGGCTTCGAGATGCTCTCCCCGGCCGCAGAGGATACTCGCTTTCAGAGCCAGCGCTTCGGGACCGGGCACGCCGTCGAGCGCCGCTTCCGCCCCCAGGGCATCTCCGGACTCGAGCAGGGCTTTGGCTTCACGCAGCGGGTCTTTCTGACGGCTCATGGTTCTCCCCTGCTCATCTTACCCGGCAACGGCCTGGGAGTAGCGTCGCCGCCACCTGTCACAAGGGAGCCTTCGCCAGAAAGCTCGCCATCCCGGCCCGGAGGGCGTACCGGGATGGCGAGCCATGAGGTCGGATGAGGGTCAGGGCTGCATGAGGCTTCCGACAGTCCAGGCGGCACGGGGGCGGGCAGGTGGAGTGACGAGGGAAGGCTCCGCCGCGAGAATCGGCGAGGGTGCCGGTGACTCGCTCGGCGTGATGGGCAAGTGCCGGGACTTCAGCAATTCGAGCGTCTCGGCGTTGTAGGCCTCGTGGGTCTGAACATTCTTGAGCAAGGCCTTGAGCTCGGGCGAGATGGGGCAGCGCATCTGCTCGCTGCGGGTCGCGGCGTTGGCTTTTTCGAGGGAGATCATGCGGTCCACGTGGGAACGCAGGTCGCCCGCCACGGGGGTCGGGGCGTTGGTGAAGGCCGGGTCGGCACCGTGCTCGGAGAGTTCGTCCGCGAAGAGCGCCATGCCGCGCATGGCCCAGGTCCAGGTCTCTTCGAGGAAGTCGCGGGCATGGTAGTCGCGGCTCTCGAAGTAGTACTGCACGTACTCGAGGACCTGGTTGTAGCGGGCGGTGAAGGAAGCCCCGATCAGGGCCATGGCCTCGGGATCCTCGACGGGTCCCGGCGACGGGAAGGCGACGCCTGAGAGCGCCTCGGCGGCCTCTGCTGACTGGGAGAGCAGTTCCTCCTCGAAGCCCTGGAACTGGCCGTGGTGGTACTCCTCGTCCGCGAGCACCCGTTCGAGCAGGCGTTGCATCGGCGCGAAGTCGATCCGTTCGAGCTGCGTGCGGTACTCCCGCAAGGCGTCTTCCTCGGCCTTGACGCCATTGGCCATCATGGCGACGGCCGAGTTCGCGTCGAAGTAGATATGGCCTCGATCGAGGGTGGGCTTGCCGCCAAGGTCGACCAGGAGGTCGGCGAAGTACTTCATGTGGCGCATCTCGGCGCGGGCGATGGTGATCACCTCGGTGCCGATACCGCCCTCGCCCATGGCGTAGGCGTGCTGGAGGTACTGGACGATGGCGCCGTGCTCCAGGTGGATGTTGTGGTTGAGGAGGGCGAGGATGGTTTCGCGGTCGCGGATCTTCGCGTCAGTGGTGAGGATCGATTCGAGGGGCTGGAACATGGCGGACGTCCTCTCGGGTGCAACGGGGAGGGGTCGGGGTCGCAAAAGGATCCATCGGATCCATTATAACCGACCTGACGAGCCTTCACTCCCTGCGCCGGGAGGCGGGGCCTCCGGTATAATGGGAGGAAAATCCGGCCAATCCAATCTGAGGCGCTCCGCCCGACGCGGGCAGGAGCTGGAGAGCGAGAAAGAGAATGACTCAACGTCCGATTCGCGTCCTGGTGGGCAAGCCCGGCCTGGACGGCCATGACCGCGGGGCCAAGGTGATCGCCCGCGCCCTGCGCGACGCCGGGATGGAGGTGATCTACACCGGCCTGCACCAGACCCCGGAAGCCATCGTCAACGTCGCCATCCAGGAGGACGTGGACGTGGTGGGGCTGAGCCTGCTGTCGGGAGCGCACCTGACGCTGGTCCCGCAGATCATTGCGCAGCTGCGGACGCAAGGGGCGGCGGACATCGTGGTCACGGTGGGGGGCATCATTCCCGAGGACGACATTCCCGCGCTCAAGGAGGCGGGTGCCCAGGCCATCTTCGGGCCCGGCACGTCGACCGAGGAGGTGGTGGCGTTCATCCAGGGCGCCGTCCAGGAGCGCGTGCTGTCATGATCGTCGGTTCTTGCCTGATCGACCTCGACATCCCCGGCGCGCAGTCGCTCAAGGACAAGCGCTCGGTGGTCAAGTCCATGCTCGCCCGGGTACAGAACCAGTTCAAGATCTCGGCGGCCGAGGTGGGCGACCTCGACCACTGGCGCAGCGCGCAGCTGGGGCTGGCGGTAGTGAGCAACTCCGCACCACATGCGAGCGAGGTGCTGCAAAAGGCCGTCCGCTATCTCGAAGCGGGGCACTGGGACGCCGAGATCACGGATGTCGAGTACGAGACCACGTACATGTTCGAATGACGCGGGCGGGGGGAGATTCCCCCCGCCCCGGCTTTTGGACGCTGCGGGCTAGTCCCGGTCGCGCCAGTTCCGGCGATCGCCCCAGTCGCGATCGCTCCAGTCCCGGTCGCGATCCCCCTCGCGCCAGTCCCGGCGATCGCTCCAGTCACGATTCCAGTCGCGGCGGTCATCCCAGTCGCGGTCCCGGTCGCGGTCCCGGCGGATCCGGATCAAGCGGCGCTGGCCGCGGAAGTCGCGGTCCGAGTACGCGTAGACGTAGTACCACTGCGGATCGTAGCGCAGGTAGTTCGGCAGGTAGTAGTTCTGGTAGGCGAAGTAGGGGATGTAGTACGGGATGCCGGAGATGATGATCCGGCGGTGGCGGTAGCGCCGGCCGCGCCGCTGCTGCAGCTCGAAGGGCGACGCCGCGCTCAGGTCCGGACCCCGATCTCTGAGGTCCACGCGCACCGGCAGCTCGGCGCGCGGCTGCGCGGTGGTCTCCACCGGAGGCTGGGAGGGGGCGATCGCCGAACACCCCATGAGGCCGATCATGCTCACCCCGAGGGTGGCGGCCCGTAACACTCTGATTCTCATCGTGACGCTCCTCATTCTCTCACTTCGACCGTCCCCCGCATCGCGGGGTGAACCGTACAGTAATAGGGGTAAATCCCCGGTTCCGTGTAAACCTGGCTCGCCGACTCGTTGATCTTGAGTAGCGGCGTCTTCCAGCTTCCCGTCAAGGCCACCGCGTCATGCGGAGCCGCGTCGTAGTTGGTCCAGCGCACCGTCTCCCCCACGCGGATCGAGACGGAGGCCGGCTCGTAGACGAAGTTGCGGATCGCCACCAACACGACCCCCGTTTCCGGTGGCCGAGGCTCCGTGGCCTTGGCGCCCGCGTCCGGCGGGGGATGGTCATGCCCCGGCAGGGCCTGAGGTCCCGTGCTCGCTTGCTGGCACCCGACCGCCAGGAGGGCGCTCAGGAGGATGCCCCATGGCCACGTTTGCTTCACGCGTCCCTCCCAATTCGATTCGCCGCGGGCACTTGCCTCACGGCGTGACGTTGCCGGCCTCCACCACCACCGCGCCCCGCATCCGCGGATGGAAGCGGCAGTAGTAGTCGTAGCGCCCCGGGATCATGAAGCGGCGGCTCTGCGACTGACCCGGCTGCAGCACCAGGTCCCAGGCCCCCTCCGTCGTGACCTGCCCCGGCAAGGGCGCACTCGCCGTGTGGGCCTCGTCGTCCTGGTTCACCCAGGTCACCCGCCCGTCCTGCCGGACGCGCACGACGCTCGGACGATACGACGCGTTCTGGATCGTCACGAAGGCCTGCATCCGCCCGGGAACGGTGTACTGGCCGTAGAACGGCACCAAACGGTAGTAGTAGTAAGGAGCCACGTAGACGTAGACCACCCGGTACGGCCGACCTCGCTGCACGAGGATCACCGGCTCGTTGCGGCTGCCCCTGCGGCGGTACGCGAAGTACTGGTTGCCCTGCCGGACGTACTGGTACTCACGGCTCAAGGAGCGCACCTGCTGGGTGCTGTAGCCCGTCGCCAGATCCCCCTGGAGCAAGGCCGCAGGCAAGTTCACCAGCTCCGAAGGCTCGGGACTCTCCGGCAAGCGCGCCTGGCTCAACGCCTCCTCGGCGACGCGCTCCCCCGCCGCCTGGCTGGTCGTCACTGCCGGCGGCTGGGCGCATGCCGCCAGAAACAGGGAACTCGCCAGCCCCCCGTAGATCGCCCATCGCGACCAACCCATGTGCTCCCTCCTTGTCACTGCCCAAAAACGGCTCCCCTGGCTCGACCCACGCTCACCCGCATGCCGAGTGCCTCTCCGTCTAGACCATAATGCGATCGCCTCCTCGGGGGGTAGGCGCTCCTCTGACAAGGAATGAGCGGTCAAATTGTCGCCTGCCCGAAGCGACTGACTGGCCCTCGCTCGCTAGATCCGGCGCAAAACGGGCATATAATAGGTGAAGCCCCCTTGCATACGGAGACCTTGCCCCCTTATGGCCACCCTGACCGCCACCGCCACCTCCACCGCTATCGACGCCGCCGAAGCCGCGCTCGCCCCCGTCTGGGCCCAGATCGACCAGACCCGCCACTTCAACCAGAAGAAGGTCCTTCAGGCCTTCAAGGACCACCAGATCGGCGAACAGCACTTCGCCGGCACCACCGGCTACGGCCATGGCGACCTCGGCCGCGAGGCCCTCGAAGCCGTCTTCGCCCAGATCATGGGAGCCGAGGCCGCCGTCGTCCGCCAGCAGTTCGCCTCGGGCACCCACGCCCTCGCCGTCGCCCTCTTCGGCGCCCTGCGCCCCGGAGACGAACTCCTGTCCATCGCCGGCGCCCCCTACGACACCCTCGAGGAGGTCATCGGCCTGCGCGGCGAGAACCAGGGATCCCTCATGGAATGGGGCGTCACCTACCGCGAGCTGCCCCTCACGCCCGAAGGCCGCGTCGACATGGACGCCATCCCCGCCGCCCTGCGCCCGGAGACCAAGGTCATCACCATCCAGCGCTCGCGCGGCTACGACTGGCGCCCGTCCCTGCGCGTCGAGGAAATCGGCGCCATCATCCGCCTCGTCAAGACCCTGCGCCCCGACGTCATCTGCTTCGTCGACAACTGCTACGGCGAGTTCACCGAGACCATCGAGCCCCCCCAGGTCGGCGCCGACCTCATCGCTGGCTCCCTCATCAAGAACCCCGGCGGCGGCATCGTCCCCATGGGCGGCTACGTCGCCGGCCGCGCCGACCTCGTCCACCGCGCCGCCTGCCGCCTCACCGCGCCCGGCATCGGCCGTGAGGGAGGCGCCAGCCTCGACATGAACCGCCTCCTTTTCCAGGGCCTGTTCCTCGCTCCCAACGTGGTTTCCGAGGCCCTCAAGGGCGCGACACTCGCCGCCCGCCTCTTCCATGACCTGGGCTACCCCGTGGACCCGACCTGGGACGCGCCGCGCACCGACATCATCCAGGCCGTGAAGCTGGGCAGCGCCGAAAAGCTGGTCGCGCTTTGCCGCGGCATCCAGGAATGGTCCCCCGTGAACTCCTACGTGCGGCCCGAACCCGACATCGTGCCCGGCTACGCCGACAACGTGGTCATGGCCGGCGGCACCTTCATCGAAGGGTCCACCCTGGAGCTGTCCGCCGACGGCCCCCTGCGCGAGCCCTTCGTGGCCTACCTGCAAGGCGGGCTCACCTACTCGCATGTCCGGATCGCCCTGGAGGCCGTCCTCGAGCGCATGAAGGAGGTCCCCGCATGATGCAGCCGCGCGTCCGGGTCGGCGTGGTGATCCCCCAGGACGACCAGATCCTCCTGGTTCGCCATCGCAAGGGCGACAAGACCTACTGGATGCTCCCGGGTGGCGGCCTCGACGCCGGCGAGACCTTCGCCGTCTGCGCCGAGCGCGAGGTCCACGAGGAGACCGGCCTGCAGATCACGGCCGAGCGCTTGCTCTACATCTCGGAGGCCATCTGCCCGCGCGGCACCCGCCACGTGGTCAACGTCTTCATGCTCGCCCGACTCGAAGGCGGCTCGGTCGCCATCCCCGAAGGGGACGTCATCGAGGAGGTGGCCTTCCACCCCGTCAGCGCCCTCGACCAGATCACGCTCTACCCGGCGATCGCACCCGAACTGATCGCCGCCCACCGCAACGCCTACCAGGGCGAGATCCGCTACCTCGGCTCCCTCTGGGCCGACTGATCACCCCCCCATGACGCGAACGGCCCCTTGTCGATGGACAAGGGGCCGTTCGCTCGAATGAGGGCTTAGTAAACGTGAGAGGCGCGCGTGCGCAGGCTCAGGGTCAGAGCGAGCAGCGCCGGCACCAGCGCCCCCAGGTGAAACGGCGACAGGGCCAACTCCGGGGCGCGCGCCAGCACCAGCGGGCCCACCACGGCGCCCAGCGAGAAGATCGCGTAGAAGATCCCGAAGCCCGTCCCGCGCTGCGTTTCCGGGACCTGCGCGACCAGGGCGGCCAGGGCCGACGGGAAGACCAAGCCGAAGCCGAGGCCGTAGACGACCAGCGCCCCGAAGAGCGCGCTCAGCGAAGTCAACGAGGCGATCGCTCCGAGGCCGACCGCCAGCAGCGCCGCACCGATGGCGAGGGTCCGCGCGGGGCCCCAGCGCCTGGGAAGGGTTCCCAGCGGCGAAAGGAAGATGACCATGGCGCTAAGCGCGAACGTGCTGAAGAGGGCTCCGAGCATGACGCCGGGCAAGCCGAGATCCTTGATGTACGGGGGCAGGGCGAAGATCAGGCTGCCGTTCGCGAACATCAGGGTGAAGGCGCCCAGGTAGGGCACGGCGAGCTTGGGGTTGCGCAGAAGCGCCCAGAAGTCGGCCCATCCGGTAGGCTCCGGGGGAACGGGCGCGGTCCGACGCAGGGCCAGCGCCGAGACCAGGCCGACGGCTCCCAGGAAGATCCCGATGGCAAGGTAGGCCGAGGCATAGCCCAGGCGATCGGCGAGGAGTCCGCCGACAGGAGGACCGATCATGGCCGCGAGACCGATGGCGGCCCCGGAGCGGGCCATGCCGGCGGCCTTGGAGTCCTCGGGCAGCGTCTGGCTGAGAAGCGCGAAGGCCGCCGGCGTCACGACCGAGAGAGCGGCGCCATTGAGCATCAAGCCCGCGATCAGGCCGCCGATGCTGGGGGCGGCGGAGGCCAGGCCGAGCGCAAGGCCACCCATGGCGAGGCCGCCGGCGATCGCCAGGCCCTTGGGCACGCGATCGATGAGGAAGCCCGCCAGGAGGTTTCCAGCCAGGTTGGTGAGCGAGTAGGCGGAGACGGCGATGGCCACCCAGCCCAGGTCGGACGTTAGCTGGCGGGCGTGGACCGGGGTCAAGGGAACCTGCAGGAAGAGGTTCAGGAAGCCGGCGAGGATGGTAAGGTAGATCAGGGCGACGCGAATGGGGAAACTCCTTTAATGGCGCGGCTCCTCGACGCGCCGGACCTGGTCCTCGCTCACCGTCCCCGGCTCTTCGCGGGTCTCGAACTGAACCTTGCCCGTCTCGTCATCGAACAAGTAGGCGTGCATGCCCTCGGGAACGTCCCCGGACAGGATGCCCTCCCAGCGCATGTTTCGGTACTGGACCTGGCTGACCTGGACCTGGCCGCCACAGAACTCCCGGGCTCGCGCGAGCATCTCGCGCGCGGCTTCCGCGGTCTCCATCTCTTCGACGCGCTTCATGCTTACCTCCTGGGGTTTTCAGCCCCCCTTATGGTATCACGCCGAGCCCCCATGAGGGCCCGGCGTGACCGCGGAAGCGCGAAGGATCGGGACTACTTGACGTCGAGCAGCTCGACCTCGAAGATCAGCGTCGCGTTGGGGGGAATCACGCCGCCGGCGCCGCGCGAGCCGTAGGCCAGCTCGGGCGGAATCGTGAGCTTGCGCTTGCCGCCTTCCTTCATGGTCATGACGCCCTGATCCCAGCCCTGGATGACCTGGCCCTGGCCGATCACGAACTCGAAGGGCTCGCCGCGATCCACCGAGGAATCGAACTTGGTGCCGTTCTCCAGCCAGCCGGTGTAGTGGACCGAGACGACATCGCCGGGCTTGGGCGACTCTCCGGTGCCGACCTTGATGTCTTCAATCTTGAGGTTGCTGTTGGCCACGTCGGTGCTTCCTTTCTCAGCCTGGGATCCGTCGGCGCTGGACGCCTCCTTCTGGCAGCCCGTCAGGGCCAGCGCCAGGATGAGCGCCGCGGTAAATACGTTGCGGGTCCTCGATGTCATCGCGGAATCTCCTTTATCAGGGGGACATCCCTCCAGTATAGCCGGATTTGCCTCGCCTGACGCTATCCCCCGCGAGGGATCGGCCTTAGACTCTCGCCATGGATTTGCGCCTCCTCACGCTCAACCTCAAGGGCCTCGAGTCGGACTGGCTCGGCCGCCGGCGTGACCTGCTGCTGGAGCAGCTCGCCGGCGTGGAAGTCGACGTGCTGGCTCTGCAGGAAGTCGCCATCTTGAAGGCGCCTTTCTACCACCAGGCGCTCGACCTCGGCCGCGAGCTGTCGATGACCTCCATGGCCTATGCGCCCTACGGCAACCCCGCCGAGGTCCGCAGCCCCGAGCAAGGTGGCGTGGCCCTGCTGGCCCGCTGGCCGCTGACGCTGGTCGAGAACCGGAGGCTGCCGCCCGGCCTGCGGCACCCCGACAACCGGGTCGCGCTGCTCACCACGCTCATCCCTCCCTCGGGGCCGCTGCACGTCGCGCTCACCCACCTGTCATGGCCACCCGAGGAAGCCCCTCAGCGGCACGAACAGCTGGAGACCATCCTCACGCGCGCCCGCGACTACGGCTGGCTCGACGCGCCAGAGCGCTTCGTGCTGGCAGGCGATCTCAACGCCCCGCCCGACGATGCCGGGCTCACTCCACTGGCAGGCCATTTGCAGGACGCATGGACCACGGTGCATGCCGACGCGCCAGGCCATACCTGGTCGCATACCAACCCACTTACCGGCGGCTACCCGCTGCCGAGCCGGCGGCTCGACTACATCCTGGCCGAGCCGAGCGCCCGCATCCTGGACGTACGGTTGCTGTTCAACGATGCCACCAGGGGCTTCGTCTCGGATCACTTCGGGCTGCTGGCCACCCTGCACTGGGACTGATCGGTTAGGCCTTCGTGAAGCCTGGGAACAATAGCCCTCAGCCAGAGGAGGGACCCGTGACCGAAGCCATCAAGCAAGCCATCGACAAGCTGCCCATCTTTTCCGACCTCACCACCCGCGAGGTCAATGTCCTCGCCAGCCTCTTCCACCCCAAGGACTGGCAGCGAGGCGAAACCCTCTTCTCCGAGGGCGAGCCGTGCCAGGTGCTCTACTTCGTCCTCACCGGAGAGGTGAAGATCTTCAAGAAGGACAAGAACCGCCAGTACAAGGAGATCGCCACCGTCGGCGGCCGCTCCATCCTGGGCGAGATGGGCTTTCTCGAGCGCTCCCTGCGCTCCGCCACCGCGATCGCCGAGCAGGACTCCACCGGCATCGGCCTCCACCACTCGGACTTCGAGAACCTCTGCGAGGTCGATCCCCAGGTCGCCATCAAGCTGCTCAAGAAGCTGAACCGGCTTCTGGCGCTGCGCCTGCGTAAGACCACGGTGGAGTACGCCAACATTCTTCACGAAGCGGCTCCTTAGGCGGTTTCAGGCGATCCGCAGGACGTAAAGGCCCGTGGTTACGCCATTATAAGCTTCTGAAAACTTGACGAACGGCCAAGAGACGGGGTAAATCCTTAACGGTACCCAAAAAAGGGGGGCTGCACTTGCTCTCCGTGACGCGTCTCTGTGATGGTTTCATGGTTTTATTGACTCGACTTCTATTGGTGGTGGCGATCGCCCTCTGCATCGTCGCCCCGCCCCAACCCGTTCAAGCCAAGCCGAATTCCCAGTACAACGAGGTCTATTCGTACATCACGAAGCTCAAGGGCAAAACGCTGGCCAAGCGGCTCACGCCCCTCATCCTCAAGTCCTCGAGGCGCCACGGCCTCAGCCCCATGCTCGTTACCGACATCATGCGCGTGGAATCCTACTTCAACATCAAGGAAGTTTCCAGCGCCGGCGCCCTCGGCCTCATGCAGGTCATGCCCGTCCACTTCAAGAACCGCCGCATCCCCAAGGCCAAGTGGTTCGACCCGGCCACCAACATCGACCTCGGCTGCCGCATCTACGCCTACTACAAGAAACAGATGAAGCGGCGCTACCCCAAGCTCAGCGACAACGCCCTGCGGCACCGGACGCTCGTGGCCTACAACATGGGCCCCAAGGCCGTCACCAGCCGCGGCATCACCCGCAGCCGCTACTCCCGCGTGATCATGGACTACTACCGACGCCACTAAAGCTGTGGTAGGGTGAAGATTCTGCCCGAAAGGAGTCTTGGTTGAACGCCACGATCGACGCTGAAGTCAAACGCCGCCGCACCTTTGCCATCATCTCCCACCCGGATGCCGGTAAGACCACCCTCACCGAGAAGCTGCTGCTTTACGGCGGAGCCATCCACATGGCCGGCTCGGTCAAGGCCCGCCGGGCCCAGCGCCACGCCACCTCCGACTGGATGGAGCTGGAGCGCCAGCGCGGCATCTCGATCACGTCGAGCGTCCTGCAGTTCCCGTACGAGGGCTTCCAGATCAACCTGCTGGACACCCCCGGCCACGAAGACTTCTCCGAGGACACCTACCGCACGCTGACCGCCGTCGACGCGGCCGTCATGCTGATCGACTCCGCCAAGGGCGTCGAGGTCCAGACCAAGAAGCTCTTCCAGGTCTGCCGCATGCGGCAGATTCCCATCTTCACCTTCGTCAACAAGCTCGACCGTTTCGGCCGCGAGCCCCTCGATCTCATGGACGAGCTCGAGAAGGTGCTGGGCATCCGCTCCTGCCCCATGAACTGGCCCATCGGCCAAGGCAAGGAATTCAAGGGCGTCTACGACCGCCAGCGCGAAGAAGTCATCCTCTTCACGGGTACCGATCACGGCACCCGCGAGGGCGCCGTCAGCCGGATCCCGCTCTCCGACCCCAGCATCACCGACGTCCTGGGCGAGCACTTCCACAAGCAGCTGCTCGACGACATCGAGATGCTCGACCTGGCCGGCGACGCCTTCGACCTCCAGCGGGTGCTGAACGGCGAGCTGACCCCGATGTTCTTCGGCTCGGCCATGACCAACTTCGGCGTCCAGCCCTTCCTGGATGCCTTCGTCCGGATCGCGCCCCCGCCGTCCTCGCACCAGTCCACCGACGGCGAGGTCAGTCCCACCGACGCGACCTTCTCGGCCTTCATCTTCAAGATCCAGGCCAACATGAACCCCGCGCACCGCGACTGCATCGCCTTCATGCGCATCTGCTCGGGCGTCTTCAACAAGGGCATGACCGTCAAGAACACCCGGGCCGGCCGAGACATCCGCCTCGGCAAGTCCCACCAGTTCCTCGCGGCCGACCGCGCCGAGATCGAGACCGCCTACCCCGGCGACATCGTCGGCCTGTACGACTCGGGCAACTTCCGCATCGGAGACACGCTCGCCGAGGCCGGCAACTTCCGCTTCGAGGGCATTCCTCGCTTCGCCCCCGAACATTTCAGCGCCCTGCGCCTCAAGGACCCCTCGAAGCGCAAGCAGCTCAAGAAGGGCCTCGAGCAGCTCCTCGAGGAAGGCGCCGTCCAGATCTTCTACAAGCCCGGCGTCGGCGACATGGAGCCCATCCTGGGCGCCGTCGGCGTGCTGCAGTTCGAGGTCCTCTCGCACCGCCTCAAGCAGGAATACGGCGTCGACGTCATCCTCGATCGCCTTCCCTACGAACTCGCCCGCTGGCTGGGCGGAGACTTCGATGCCAAGGCCTTCGGCAAGTACGGCGGATCCTTGCTGGTCGAGGACCGCGACGGCCACCCGACGGTGCTCTTCCGCGACGAGTGGTCCCTGAACTGGGAAGTCGAGAAGAACCCCTCGGTCAAGTTCCTGGATTACGCTCCGGGATCGTAACCATGGCGGGCGCGGAGGCCCGCCTTACTAGCAGCTGAACGGTTGCGCAGGCGTCACGGCCACCCCATCAGCAAACCATTGGCGCGGGCATCTGAGCCCGCGCCAATGCATTATGCCCCGTGGAAATTGGCAGGCCGCCGGCCACGCGCCGCATCGACCCCCTCGATCAGGTCCTGTGAGGCGAAGCAAGCCGCTTGCCCCTCCGCCTCGCGTGCCAGCACGGCATCCAGCGGCTCGGTCTGCGCGAGGCGCAGGGCGGCCTTGGCATGCCGGACGGCCAGCGGAGCATTGCCGGCAATCTGCTGGGCCAGCGCGTAGGTGGTCGCCTCGAGTTGCTCGGGCGTCACCATGCGCGTCACCAGGCCCAGGTTCAGGGCCTCCTCAGCGAAGACGTCGCGACCGGTGAGGATCAGCTCGCTGGCAAGCCCTGGCCCCAGCAGCTGCGTCAGCGCGTAGGAGCCGCCCATGCCGGGGTTCAGGCCGACTCGCACGAAGTTCGCCGAGAAGATGGCGTCATGCGAGGAAACCCGCAGGTCGCAACCGAGCGCGAAGCAGAAGCCCGCCCCGGTGGCGCGGCCGTGGACCATGGCGATCGCCGGCACGTTCAACTCCCGCAGCGACAGGAACTTCTTGTAGAAGGCCTCCATGCCCGTGCGGTTCTCGGCCTCGCTCCGGCGGGCATTCTCCAGCAGCCAGTCGAGATCCCCGCCCGCCGAGAAGGCCCGTCCCTCCCCGCGCACGACCAGCACCCGCACCGAGGGGTCGGCATTCAGCGTCCGGACGGCCTCCACCACCAGGTCCCCCATCTCGTGGGTCAGGGCGTTGAGCTTCTCCGGCCGGTTGAGTCTCAGGGTCGCGATGGGCCCCGAAATGTCGAGGATGACGGGCAATGACATGATCAAGCCTCCATGGTGAGCGGCAAGCGTTGCTGCGTGAAGCGCGCCCTCGGAGCGCTCGGCTCCGCGGGGCGGGTCGCCCCATTATCCGGCATGACGCTCGCAGGATCCAGCCACGTCCCCTCGAAGGGCAGCTCGGAGGTCGCGAGGCCGTCCGCGGTCTGCTGGGCGAGCCAGCGGAAGAAGACCTCCTCGCGGATCACCTCGGGCGCCGAGGCGGGGATGACCAGGTAGCGCTCCGGCGCGCCGTAGGGGGTCTTCACCTGCACCGGGTAGCGCTCGGCAAGGCCGCTCGCCTTGAGCGCGCGCACCAGGGGCTTGGCGAGGCCGGGGGCATTGAGCACGTGCACGATGTACACGTCCTCCTCGGGATGGGCATCGGCATACTGGGCCTTGCCCTCCAGGATCCACAGCGGAGCGCGGGGGCTGACGTGAGGGCTGTCGGTCCCGGTGACTTCGAGGCGAATCGGCTTCTGCATGATCGGCCTCCTACGATGCCAGGATGCGGATGTCCGGCTCGTGCTTGACCGATGGGCGAGTCGTGGCCCAGCGATCCGAGTCGGCCAAGAAGCCGTCGGTGGCGTAGCGAATGCCGTGCGTGTCGAGGAGGGACTGGACGTGTCGGATGCGGTCGAGGCCGGGGCGCCAGGCATGGGCGTAGACGCGGCGCCAGTAATCCTTGAGGGGGGTAGACGTCGTCGGGCGACCGGTGGTAGGCTCGTTCATGAGGACCTCCGTACATGCAAGTAGGGGGGGCGTCTCGCGCCTGGACGGGCGGCAACCCGTTTCAGGCAAGCTGTGGGATGGTTCGGGCGGCAACCCGTTCCATCCCTTCTTTTTTTGGGGTTCTACTGGCGGCCGGCAAGCCACCAGCCTTGTTTGCCGAGGTTGACGAAATGCTGGGACTTGCCCTTGCTCAGGATGCCGCAGAGGTAGTTGCGGGCATTCGCGCCGAGGTCCAGCCGCGCATCGCGCTCGAGGTAGTCATGGAGCTCGGAGACGCTCAAGGGGCGCGCCACGTCCTCCATGCGGGACTTGATGATTCCGATCAATTCCTGGCGGTCGACCTTGCGCAGCTCCGGGGCATCGACCGTACCGCCCGCGCCCTCGAGGATGAAGCGCATGGCGGCCCGCTCGAACTCGAGGTTGCCGAGCTCGGCGCGCAGCCCCGACAGGGCGGCCTCGTGCTCGGCGACGGCCTTTCGGACCTCCTGGATGCGCCCCTCGGCTGCCGCCAGGCGGGCCTTGGCTCCGGTTTTCAAGTCGATGTCGTTGGACTGCAAGGCGCTCGCCTCTCCCTCTGAAATGTCAGGACTCGTTTGCTTGCTCCTGATGTTACATTTCCACCCCAGGAAATGTCAACCGGATTTCGACATTTCACAAGGCCAAAGAAAAAGGGCGGCCCGCAGGCCGCCCTTAGAAGGGGAAGGATTAGCCGTTGCGGTTGCCGCCGCGCCGGCGCGCGCCGCGGGGGCCGGCCTGACGGGGAGCAGGCGCAACCTCGGTCTGGGAGGACTCGAGGAAGGCGACGCCCTCATCGGTGATCTCCTGGGCGCCTTCCTCGTTCTCGGCCACGTAGCCACGCTTGCGCAGCCAGGCGGTCACGGCGGAGGCATCGTCGCCGAAGATCTTGGAGATCAGGAGCTGGTCGGCGCGTTTGCCCAGCGTACCGCCCGCGAGCACCATGACGTCGAGGTAGCCGACGATCTTGGGCATGACCGCTTCCTCGTCGAGAAGGTCCTCGGGAAGCTCGTTCATGATCTGGCGGTAGGTCGCCTCGATCAGGCGGCGAATCTGGCGGGGGTTGGCATGGCGCACGGCCTCGGCGCAGTCGGTCAGGGACTGGGCAATCCGCTCTTGCATGTGGGCATTCTCTACGTACATCGTATTCTCCTGGGTACTTTGGCCGCGGGCGCTGTTCCCCCTACTTTACCATGGCTTGCTCGATTCTTTGCAAAACCTTCGTCCTGCTATCCTGTAGGTGGGCTCGTGACCGCTCGGGCCTGAGCCTACTTGCCGCGTCCCGCGCGTCCGAAAGGAAGCCTCGAATGTCCTTGCTGCTCTCCGAGACCCGGATCGTCCTCGTTCACCCGACGCTGCCCGACAATGTCGGAGCGGTGGCCCGCGCCATGCGGCACTTCGGCTTGCGAGACCTGGTGATAGCCGAAGGGGGAGTCGACCCGCGCCATCCGCTCGCCGTGCGCGTGGCCGCCGGGGCGGAGGAGATCCTCGAGCATGCCCTGCAGGTGGAGACGCTGGAAGAGGCGCTATCGGGGGTGGTCTTCGCGGTCGGCACCACGGCGCGCGCGGTGGAATCGATAGCGATGAAGCCGCAGGAGCCCCGGACCCTGGCGACCCTGGCACGCGACATGGCGCAGGCCGGGGCGGTCGCGCTGGTATTCGGCACCGAGAAGCACGGGCTCAGCCGCGAGCAGCTGCGGCGCTGCCACCAGATCGCGCATATCCCCGGCGACGAGGGAACCTGCCTGAACCTGGCCATGGCCGTCAACATCTTCGCCTACGAGTGGCGACTTGCCGACGAGGAGCATGCCCACGCCCATGACGTGCCGTTGCTGGCCAGCTCGGACGCACTGGACGTGCTGGGCGAGCGCCTTGCCGATGGCCTGGAGCGCGCCGGCATCCTGCAGGCCCGGGATCGTTCGAGCAAGCTTCACACCCTGCGCCGGATCCTCAGCCGCACCCGGCTGGATCCGCACGAGGCGGCCTTCTTGCGGGCGATCGCCGAGAAGCTTCCCCAGATCCTGGCGCCCGAAGGCCGCCCTGGCACCTAGAGCGACTAACGATTGAGTAGGGCATATCCGCAGTGCCCTATCCAACGGGCCGTGTCACTGGCCGTAACACAAGCAAAAGCCTGGGTCAGAGCTTGATCCAGGCTTTCTTTCGTCCACG
>JAKFCW010000074.1:0-32325 GCA_036676455.1 Candidatus Sericytochromatia bacterium | reverse complement strand
GCTGCCCGACAGCAAGTTCGCGGTCACCAACGCGACCACCAAGGCGACCACCGCGCTGACCCCGGACGGCAAGGCCATCCAGGAGCTCGCCCCCGGCATCACCTGGTTCATCAACGGGCATAATCTCAAGCTCGTGGCCGACCTGCCGATTCAGATCGATGCGCCGGTCGTCACCGAGAACAAGATCGGCGACTACAACCTGATCAACCAGCCCGACCAGACCTCGTACCTGGCCACCGGCGTCGGCACCCTGACCCGCCAGTTCATCATCCAGGGCCGCCTCGGTCTCCAGTACCAGTTCTAACGTTCCGTTGACGCAAGGCCCTCGGGCCTGAGGGCACCTCTCGAGGATCTGACGATGAAAAGTCCGTTCGCACTCTTGACCGGGATTTTCCTGGGGTTGTTGGTGGCCGTCGCTCCGGCGGCGATCGCCAACGACGGAGTCACGGTCAACGTGGCCGAGGAAGGCAACGGAGTTTTCATCGTCAAGGGGAGCTTCACCGTTCCCGCCGGCGCCAGCAGCGTCGCCTGGGAGGTGCTCACCGACTACGACAAGCTCGGAGCCTACGTCCCCTCGGTGAAGTCCTCCGTGATCAAGCAGCTGGGCCCCGACGCCATGTTGGTCTCCCAGGAGTCCACCGCCCGCTTCATGGGCATCTCCAAGACCATGCGGGTCCTGCTGCAAACCCAGGAGGCTCCCCAGAGCAAGATCCACTTCACCGACGTCGGGCTCAAGGACTTCGAACACTTCATCGGCAACTGGACCGTCGAGCATCTCGCGCAGGGCACGCGCGTCGACTACGTCGCAAGCGCGAAGCCCCGCATCTACCTGCCCATCTGGGGCGGCTCGATCATGCACGAGATGGTCAAGGGACAGTTGACCAACCTCAGGAAGGAAATCATGCGGCGACCTGCCACCGCGAGCGACAGCGCGCGGATCGACAAGACCGCCGGCTAATTCCCGACCCGACAGCGAAGGCCTCCCCCGCACGGGGGAGGCCTTCGGCCCGCAGGGATCCCGACGGCGCTTGACGCCGCACGCCAAAGGGGTATAAGGGGGAAGTCGAAGGAGGCGAGCATGAACCCGCAATTTCCATCCGAGCAATCAGAAGACGGCCGTTTCGAACGCCAGGAAGACGCCTTCCGGGGCTGGGTTACTCGCGACGGCAGCTCCGGCTTTGCCGTCGAGCCCGGGCGCTACCACCTCTACGTCTCTTGGGCCTGCCCCTGGGCCCACCGCACCATCCTCGCCCGCCGATTGCTCGGCCTCGAGGACGCCATCGGCATGACGGCGGTCGATCCGGTCCGCGACGAGCGCGGCTGGGCGTTTCGCGACGGCGAGGGCTTCTCGCGCGACCCCATCAACGGCTTCGACTTCCTCAGCCAGGCCTACCATGCGACCGATCCCGGCTTCGAGGGCCGCTACACCGTTCCCGTGCTCTGGGACACGCAGACCCGGCGGATCGTCAGCAACTCGGACGACGACATCATGCGCATGTTCGAGACCGAGTTCGCCGACCTCGCGGGCGGCGCGCTGGATCTCTATCCTCACGCGCACCGGGCCACGATCGACGAGCTGAACGCCTGGATCTACGAGACGGTGAACAACGGGGTCTACGCGGCCGGCTTCGCGACCTCGCAGGCCGCGTACGAGGCGGCCGTGACGAGGCTCTTCGACGCGCTGGACCAGCTGGACCGCCGCCTGGCGACGCGCCGCTACCTCGTGAGCGAGACCCCCGTCGAGACCGACTGGCGCCTCTTCGTCACGCTGATTCGCTTCGACGCGGTCTACGTCGGCCACTTCAAGTGCAACTTGCGGCGGATCGCCGATTACCCGAACCTCTCGGGCTACCTGCGCGATCTCTATCAGGTGCCGGGGGTCGCCGAGACCGTCCGCATCGACCAGATCAAGCGGCACTACTACTACACGCACGACGACTTGAATCCGACCCGGATCATTCCCCTGGGGCCGATTCTCGACTTCACGTCCCCGCACGGGCGCGAGGCTCTGAAGTAAGCCTACGGCCCCGGGCGTCACGCGCCCGGGGCGAGGGCCGGGAAGACCGCCGGGAAGAGCAGTCCGAGCAGGGTGACCAGGCCCATCAGGGCGAAGAGGCCGGCGGCCACGTAGCGCAGGAGGTCCAGCGGAACCCGCTCTCCCAGCTTGTCCCCGATGACCACCGCGATTCCGTCGGCGACCAGCATGCCTGTGGTGGTCCCGGCGATCACCATGGCGGTTGCGGCGAACTTGGCGCCCAGCGCGACGGTGGCGAGCTGGGTCTTGTCGCCCATCTCGGCCAGGAAGAAGAGCACGATCGTCGTCAGCAGCGGTCCCCATGCCCGCTCGCTGGTCTCCTCGTCGAGCGTGTCGGGCTTCAGGGTCCAGACGGCGAAGGCCAGGAACGTGATCGCCAGGATCCAGCCGAGCACGCGCGGGGTCAGGTAGGCCGCGATGAGCGCTCCGGAGAACGCGGCCAGCGCGTGGTTGAGCAGGGTGGCTATCAGGATGCCCAGCATGATGAGCCAGGGGCGACGGTACTTCGAGGCCAGGGCCAGGGCCAAAAGCTGGGTCTTGTCACCCATTTCCGAGAGCGTCACCACCGTGACCGAGCTGAGTAGGGCTTCCACGTTTCCTCCTCTTTCCTCTTCCTTCATGCGAAAACATGCGAAAAGACCTTTGGCGAGCCCCCTCCATGCGGAGGGGGCTCGCCAAAGGTCTTGCAAATCGAGCGATGCTCGCTCTCCAGGCCAAGGCGTGAGCCTAGTATGTTGACCTGGAGCCACTTACGGGATGCTACTCCCCTTTGACTTCCCTCACCGTACCACGTGGCGGCGCGCCCTTCAACCCTTTTCTTGCGGGATCGCGGCGGCTAAGGTGAAGCGGAGACCTCGGGAAGGGGGCTGCCATGGGCAACGCCACGGACCGGATCACGGAGAGGAGTGCGGCGAGGGCCCCGGCCGCCACGGGAGTCGCCATGCGGGCCTGGCATACCCTGGAGGGCGCTGTCCTCCTGGAAGCGCTCGACACGCCGAGCGCTGGCCTGTCCACCACCGAGGCCGCACGGCGCCTCGACGAGTTCGGTCCGAACGAGCTGCGGGCGGCTCCGCCCCCGCGCCCGATGATCCTCTTCTTGCGCCAGTTCAAGAGCCCGATCATCACCGTGCTCGCCGTGGTGGCGCTCGTCTCGCTGCTGCTTGGCGAAGCGGTGGATGCGGCCGTCATCCTGGGCATCGTCCTGCTCAATTCCAGCATCGGGTTCGTGCAGGAGCTCCGCGCCCAGCAGGCGATCCAGGCGCTGGTGCAGATGACGAGCCCGCACGCCACGGTCCTGCGCGACGGGGACGAGGTCGAGATCCCGGCCCGCGAGGTGGTTCCCGGCGACCTGCTGAGGCTCAGCGCCGGAGATCGGACGGCGGCCGACGGCCGCATCCTCCATGCGAGCGACCTCGAGATCGACGAGTCCTCCCTGACCGGGGAGTCGGTGCCCAGCCGCAAGCAGGCGGCTCCGATGGCCGAGCCGTCGCTGCCCCTGGCGGATCGGCGCAACATGGTCTTCATGAACACCAGTGTCACCCGTGGACGCGGGTTGGCCCTGGTGGTGGCCACGGGCATGGCCACGGAGATGGGAAAGATCGCCGGATCCCTGGCTTGCCCCACCGAGGATCCGCTTCGCCGCAAGATGCGGCTCCTCAGTCATCGGCTGGGCATCCTCGTCGTGATCCTGGTGGCCGCCGTGGTCGTCATCGGCCTGGCTCGGGGCTTCCCCTTCATCGACATCTTCAGCTACAGCTTGGGGATGGCCGCCTCGGCCATCCCCGAGGGCTTGCCACTGGTGGTCACCATGCTCCTCGCGGTGGGAGTCTGGAGGATGGCGCGCCGCAACGCCTTGATTCGCAACCTTCCGGCCATCGAGGCCCTGGGGGCCATCACGGCCATTTGCACGGACAAGACGGGCACCCTCACGCGCAACATGATGACGGTCCGGAGGGTGGAGTTGCTCGGCCGCAGCTACACGGTGACTGGCGAGGGGTACTGCCCGGCAGGCGAGCTGAAACCCGAGAATGAGAGGCCTGCAGGACCGGATCCGGGCTTGCGGAGCTTGCTCCGGGCGGCGCGCCACTGCAATGACGCCGACCTGCGCGAGCGCAACGGGGTCTGGGAGGTACAGGGGGATCCGACCGAGGGGGCGCTCCTGACCCTGGCGTCCAAGGGCGGAGTCACGGAGGAGGCGGATCGGATCGCCGAGATCACGTTCAGCTCGGAGCGCCGCTGGATGGCGACCCTCAACCGCATGCCGGACGGGCGGGTCGTCGCCTATGCCAAGGGGGCGGCCGAACGGATCCTGTCGATGGCGCATGGCTGGCTGGACGCGGAGGGGCGGGTTTGTAACCTCGGGCCCGAGGAGCGCGAGGTCGTCCGGCGAACGGCGGACGCCATGGCTTGCAACGCCCTGCGCGTCCTGGCCTTCGCCTATTTGCCCGACCTGAGCATGGAAAGCGAGTTCGAGCCTCCGCATCTCGAAGGCCGACTGATCTTCCTCGGGCTCACCGGGATGATCGATCCGCCACGTCCCGAGGCGATCGCCGCCATCCGCACCTGCCACGAGGCCGGCATCCACGTGGCCATGATCACCGGAGACCACCTGGAGACGGCGCTGGCGATCGCCCGCGAGATGGGCCTCATGGCCCCGGGCCGCGAAGCCATCACCGGAGCCGAGCTGGAGCGCCTCGCAGACGCCGCCCTGCGCGAGCGCGTGCCCCGCATCGCCGTTTACGCCCGGGTCGATCCCGAGCAAAAGCTGCGCATCGTGACCGGATTGCAGGAACGCGGACACCTCGTGGCCATGACGGGCGACGGCGTCAACGATGCCCCGGCCCTAGCCAGGTCCGATGTCGGCATCTCCATGGGATTGGCCGGCTCCGAGGTGGCCAAGGAGGCCTCCGACATGGTGCTCGCCGACGACAACTTCGCCACCATCGTGGCGGCCGTCGCCGAGGGCCGCCGGATCGGCGAGAATCTACGAAAGGTCCTGCGCTACCTCTTCGCCACCAGCACCGGCGAGGCCATGACCTTCACGGCGGCCATCGTGCTCGGCACCCCGCTGCCCCTGCTGCCCATCCAGATCATCTGGCTCAACGTCATCACCGACGGCTCCTTTGACAAGTCGCTCGCCATGGAGCCTGCCGAATCCGACCTCATGCAGCGTCCTCCCCGACCCGCCAGGGAGCGGTTGCTGTCTCGGGACGTGGTCGCTCCCGTCTTGGCCGTGGCTCCCCTCATGACGCTGGGGACCCTCATGGTCTTCGACTGGGCGCTCGATTCCGGAGCGACGCTGGAGAAGGCGCAGACCATGGCCTTTTCCACCCTGGCCTTCTTCCAGTGGTTCAGCGCCTTCAGCCTGCGATCCCGGACGACCCCGATCGGGCGGCTTCCCATGAACCCGTGGATGTTTCTCAGCCTCTCGATCAGCGTCATCCTGCACCTGGGAGTCCTCTACCTGCCGCTGCTGCAAGGCGTCTTCCACACCGTCGCCTTGTCTGCGCGCGAGCTGGGCCTGACCTTCGCGGTGGCGTCGTCGCTGCTGATTCTCCTGGAGGGGCGCAAACTCTGGCGGCGCAGGGGGCGCCGCCGCCCATGACCTTCGCCTGATGCCAAGGGGCCGTTGCGGAGGCCTCGGCCATCCGCCACAATGGCGCCGGCGGTTCCGAGCGATCTTCGTTGCGTCAGCTCAGCGTCGCTTTTCCTCGTCAGCCGCAGGCGCCATGCAACAGCCGCGGGCGCCACCACAATCGACGTTTCTGCTTCGGAGGTGGGGGATGGACATCAAGCTCTTGCCCCCGGCGCCGGCGACGGAAATCCCGCCCTGTCCCGGCTCCGAGCGCATCGTGGCGATCGGCGAGGAAGCCCGGCAGATCCTGCAGGAGGCAGGAATCCCATGCCTCATTGGAGGCGGGATCGCGCTCTGGGCCTACGGGCGCCGCCGCTGCACCAAGGACATGGACCTCTTCCTGCCGTGGCAGTACCCCGAGGAAGCCATGAACGTCCTGGCGCGCCACGGCTTCCACACGCGTGACACCGATGCCGGCTGGCTGTACAAGGCCATGAAGCAGGACGTCTTGATCGACCTCATCGTCTACACCACCGGCAACATCCGGCTGGACGAGGAGACCTTCCGCCGCTCGCGCACCTTCTCGCTCGACCACTACCTGCTGCCGGTCCTGGGGCCCGAGGATCTGCTCTTCCGCAAGATCCTCTCCTTCCGCGAGGACACGCCGAAGGACTGGTTCGACGCCCTGTCCATCGTCTGTCCCACGCTGGTCGCGTTCGACTGGGACTACTTCCTCGAGCGCGTCGGCGATCGCTACGCTGGACGTGCTCTCAGCTTCTTGATCTTCGCCCAGAGCGAATGTGGCAAGGCTTGCGCGCCCGGCAAGGCCATGGAGGCCTTGTTCGAGCGCTGGCGCCAGATGCCCGGCGCCGACCATGACTGCCACCCAGGCCCGGTCACCTTCTCGCATACCGAGCTTCCCCCGTCCGAATAGCACGCGGGGCTAGCGCCCGCGGCTGACCTGCTGCATCGACGATCGCTCTAGGGCCGCTGCGCCTGACGGGCGGCCTCGGCGGCGCGCGTCCTCCGACCTGCCTTCGTCCAGATCAAGGCCTTCAGGAACTCCTGTCGCTCGAAGCGCGGGTACAGCTCCGCGATCTCCGCGAGGTCGACCTGCTCGTCGAAGACGAACGTCGGATCCACCTGGCCGATCCGTACGGCCTCCAGCAAGGCGGGAATCAGCGCCCGGTGATGCGCGATGCCCGACTTCAGCGCCAGGTTCCGGTGGAAGAGCACGTGCAGCGGCACCCCGCCCGTGGGAGTCGTGAAGTCGCCGACCACGGCAATGGTCCCGCAGGCCCGAGTCACGGCCGCCGCCCATTCGAGGGCCTGCGAGGGGCGCAG
This sequence comes from Candidatus Sericytochromatia bacterium, assembly GCA_036676455.1. GTDB lineage: Bacteria > Cyanobacteriota > Sericytochromatia > S15B-MN24 > UBA4093 > UBA4093. Next base: position 25,372 of record JAKFCW010000074.1, on the reverse strand, counting down.
CCGGCCTTCGCGGTCCACCGCGTCCTGTCCCACCGCCTCGATGGAGACGTCCACCCCCTGGCCGCCCATCCGCTCCTCCAGGGCCAGCACCGGATCCACGTTGGCGAAGTTGATCGGGATGAAGCCCTCCTGGGCCGCTGCCTCGAGCCGATCGGGGACGTGGTCGATGGCGAAGATCCGCACCGCGCCGCGCAGCCGGGCGCTCAGCATGGCCATGAGCCCGACCGGTCCCGCTCCGAAGACGGCCACTGCGTCCCCGTGAACGATGCCTCCCAGCTCGGCCGCGAAGGCTCCCGTGGGGAAGATGTCCGTCAGGGTGAGGGCCGCCGCATCGGAGACCGTGTCGGGGATGCGGATCAGGTTTGCCGGCGCGTAGGGCACCCGCACGTATTCCCCCTGGGCGCCGTGCAGCGTGCCCGACTCCGGGGAGATGCACTGGGAGGTCAGGCCCTCCGAGCAGAAGCGGCAGTAGCCGCAGCAAATCGTCGCGGGAACGATCACCCGGTCACCGGGCCGGAAGCCGCCGGCTCCCACGCCGGCCTCGTCGATCACCCCGACGCACTCGTGGCCGATCCGGTAACCCTCCGGCTTGTCCTGGTGCCCCCTGAAGGGGTGGAGATCCGTGCCGCAAAGCGTCGAGGCCCGCACCTCGACGATGACGTCCTCGGGGTTCTGGATCTCGGGGCGGTCGTGATCCTCGAGCGTGACCTGCCCCGGGCCGTGGTAGACGGCGACTTTCATGAGACCCTCCCTGCCCGCAAAGGCCCCGTTCCGGCTCTCGCGCGGAGTCGATGCCCCAAACGTTAACATCGTTTCGGGGCGGCGGAAAGGGAGAAGCTCACGTCAGCGTTCGGGCTGCGGCGGTCCCTGATGGGCGGCTTCCTGGACGGCAAGGAAGCCTCGGGCCTGGCGAAGACTTTGCAGGGCGGCGGCCAGACCGCTCACGTCCTCCTGGACCTCGATGACCTGGTCCAGGCCCGAGCCTGGGGGAACCGGGGGAGATCCGGGCTTGGCCTTGCCGATGATGGGCAGGCTCTTGAAAGGTACGTGCTCGCGCAGGCGGCGGGTCATGCGCATGTCCCCCGCCAAAAGGACGTCGAGGTCGATGATCACCGCGTCGAAGGTGCCGCTGAAGCAAAGCCCCAGGGCCTGCTGCTCGTCGGGGCAGGCCGTGACCTGGAAGCCCAGGGCCGCGAGGCCCCGTTCGGTCCGTCCCCGCGAGTCCGGATCCGCGTCGACCAGCAGGATGCGCAGGGGCGTCTTTACCTGATTCGCTACTCGCATGGTCCGTTAGCCCGCGCAGGCCCCTGGCTCCACCGCGGATTCCTCGAGCTCCGCATGGCAGCGAGGGCAACGCAGCCGGTCGATCCGGCCGATGATTCTCATTTCCACCCAGCAGGTATGGCAATGGTAGATTCGCGCGTGCATGGCGGCTGCTTTCTCCGGTCCGGCATGGGGTTGTCATGGGGCCGATTTGCGTTAACTTGATGCAACGTTGTCTTCGTGTCAATGTTAATCGTCGTTGACATGCCTGTCAACAGCGGCCGGGGAAGGGTGCCATGGCGCGTGCTTCCATGGAATGAGCGGAGGAGGCCGATGCGCTACGACAACGCCTGGCTACAAGGTATCTTCGATCGCCGCTTTCCCGAGAAGGGGCTCTCGCCCCGCGAGGAGCAGCGGGCGATGGCCAACTACGTCCAGACCGCCCTGACCCGCGGCCGCCACCTGCTGGCCGAGGCCGGCGTGGGAACCGGCAAGTCCTTCGCGTACCTGATTCCGGGCGTCGGCCACATGCGCCGCACAGGCCTGCCGCTGCTCGTCGCCACCCGGACCATCACCCTGCAGGAGCAACTCGTCGGCAAGGACCTCCCCATGGTCCAGACCCTGCTCGCAGAGGAATTTCCCTACCGCCTCGCGAAGGGCAAGGAGCACTACCTCTGCCCAGCGCGCCTGTCAGCCTGGTTGAAGCGTGCGCCGGATCGCGAGCAGCGGCCGGCATCCCTCCGGGCGCTGGCGGCCTGGGCCCGGACCACGGCCACGGGCGACCGATCCGAGGCGCCCGAGGTGCCCGAGTCCGTCTGGCAAGCGGTGAACTGGGGCGAGAACGGGCCCTGCGCTCGCCAGTGCAGCCGGCAGGCCACCTGTCCCAGCTTCGCTGAGCGCCAGCGCTGGCAGCAGGCGACGGGCGTGATCGTCACCAATCATCACCAGTTCTTCGCCGACATGGCCCTGCGCGCCAGCGGCGGCCACCTCTTCGCCCTGCCCGGCGCCATTGTGCTCGACGAGGCCCACGCCCTGATGGATGCGGCGCGCGACGTGCTGGGTCACCAGAGCGAGCTCTCGGAGCTGCCCGCGGCGGCGCGCACCGCCGCCAGCCAGCTTCCGCGCCGGGATGCCGCGGGAAAGCTGCTGATCGACCTCGCGGGGCGCCTGCACGAGGAGCTCGAGCCGGCCATCGTCTGGGAGGCCTCCGAGGAGGCCACGCGCTTCGCGCTTCGCTGCGACGAGGGGCTGATGGCCTTGAGCGAGCGATTGGTCGACGTGGCGATCGCCGCCCAGGAGGTGCTGGGGGGCATGCCCGAGACCGCAGAGCGCGCGACGGCGACGTCGCGCCTGGAGCGGGCGATCGCCCCGCTGCACGGCCTCATCCGACCCGAGGCCCACATCACCTGGGTGGAGGGAGACCTCGCCCGACGCCGGCCGTCCCTGCTGGCCTCCGCTCCGCGCGACCTCGCGGGCCTCTTCAAGACCCGCCTCTTTGGCCGCGAGGCCCCCGTCATCTTGACCTCGGCCACCCTGTCGCTGGGAGGAGACTTCAGCTACCTGACACGCGAGCTGGGCGTGGAGCGCCCTCTCACCTGCTCGGTGGGCACCCCGTTCGACCTGGCGCGCCAGACCCGCCTCTACATGCCAGATGGCCTCCCCGACCCCTCCGAGAACGCCGATGCCTTCTACGCGGCGGCCACGCGTCACCTCGAGGCCCTGCTGGAGGCGACCAAGGGGCGGGCTCTGATCCTGTACACCGCGCGCAAGCGAGCCGCGGACGCGGCCAAGCACCTCAAGGCCTGGGGACGCTTTCCCATCCTGCACCAGGCGCGACCCACCCCGGAGCTGCTCGAGCGCTTCCGCTCGGAAGGCCCCTCCGTCCTGCTGGGCACCGCCTACTGGGAGGGCATCGACGTGCCCGGCGATCCGCTCTCCTGCGTGGTCGTCGTGAAGCTTCCCTTCCCGCCCTCCGACCCCGTGCTGGAGGCCGAGCGTGAGCGGGCCGTCGCGCGCGGCGAGGACCCCTTCGAGGCCGTGCTGCTGCCCCAGATGCTCTTGAAGCTGCGCCAGGGGACCGGCAGGCTGATCCGGCGCGGCTCCGACCGCGGCGTCATCGCCATCCTGGATCCCCGCTCCGCGACGCGCAGCTACCGCGCGCGCATCCTCGACAGCCTCCCGGATGCTCCCAGGCTGTCCACCCTCGACGCGATCACGCGCTTTCTCGATGAGTCGTAGGCCCTTGCTAGCCCGCGCTGACGGCCGGGTCGCGCTTGCGCGCGCGCTCGAAGGCCGCGCAGGCCTGGTACTCGGCCTGTTGCCCGAAGGCGCTGCACGGCAGGTCGAAATCGGTGCCGTTGGGCTTGCGGCCCTCTACCGCGGCGGGGCTCATGTGCAGGAAGCGGCAGTCGCCGCAGCGCGGGCCCTGGGTTGCGACCAGGCTAGGACTTGGCTTTCGCCGCCACGGCAGGCGCTTCAGCAACGCCGCCGCGGTCAGATTTGCGACTCCTGGGGCTGCTTTGAGGGGCGCTTTTCGAGTTGGCTGGCGCACGGTCTCCTTTCAACAGGGCGAGCGCCTCGCTCAGCTTCTCCTCGATGGCCGAGAGCGGCACGTCCGGGCCCTTGGGAGCCTGCAGCTCCTTCAACGCCTGGATCACCGTCTCCAGCTCCTCGCCCATCATCGATGAGACGTAGCGGTCTTTCTTGAAGTTCGCAAGCGCGGTCTTGAGTTCCACGGGATTCTCGCTTTCTGGTCGGGAAAAGGACTGCCGAAACCATACCCGTCGAACATTCGTTCGAAACAAGGACGGGGAACGGGCCGTTGCCTTCCCGCGCGCGATGGGCGAGAGTGAGGCGTGGAGGGCTCGCCATGCGCAACGCGGATGTCGCCCGGATGCTCGAGGACATCGCGGCTTCCCTGGAACTTCGCGGGGAGTCCGGCTTCCGGGTGCGGGCCTACCAGGAGGCCGCCCGAAACGTCACCTTGCTCGACGAGGACGTGGCCCTCCTGCACCAGGAGGGCCGGCTCGACGCGATCCCCGGGGTCGGCCCGTCGATCTCGGCACGGATCGCCGAGTACCTCGATCGGGGCCATAGCCCCTACCTCGACCAGCTGATCGGCGAGATCCCTGCGGGGGTTTTCGAGCTGCTGCGCGTGCCGGGCATCGGGCCGCGCAAGGCCCACCAGCTCTACGAGACCCTGCGGATCACCAGCCTGGGCGCGCTGGCGCAGGCGGCTCGCGAGCATCGCATCCGCGAGGTGCCGGGGATGGGCCCCAAGACCGAGCAGAACATCCTCCAGGAGCTCGAACGCCTGGAGGAGCGCAACGTCAGGCTGCCGTTGAGCGTGGCGTGGCCCTTGGCCGAGCGCCTGGCCCACGCTCTGCGATCCGCCCTGGAGTCGAGCCGCGGCGGCGCGACGCATGTGGAGGCGGCGGGCAGCATCCGGCGGCGCAAGGAGACCATCGGAGACCTCGACCTCCTGGTGGCATGCGACGATCCGGAGCGCGTGCTGCGCGCCGTGCGCGCGCTGCCGCTGACCCGGGAGGTGGTGGCGCAGGGGAACACCAAGATCACCTTCCTGACCCGCGACCAGTTCCAGGTCGACGTGCGGATCGTGCCGGAGGCGTCATGGGGAGCCGCCTTGCTGTACTTCACGGGCTCGAAGGCCCATAACATCGCGCTGCGCGACCGGGCGATCGCCAAGGGATGGAAGCTCAACGAGTACGGGCTCTTCGACTCCCAGGGCAAGCGCCTCGCCTCAGCCACCGAGGAGGAGGTCTACGCCGCCCTGGGCCTCGACTGGATTCCCCCCGAGCTGCGCGAGGCCAAAGGCGAGATCGAGCTGGCGGCCGCGCATCGCCTGCCCCGCCTGCTCACGCTCGCCGACGTGCAGGGAGACTTCCACCTGCACACCACCGACTCGGACGGCCGCGCCACCCTGCGGGAGATGGCCGAGGCCGCCATGGCCCGCGGCTACGCCTACATCGTCGTCACCGACCACTCCTTCGGGCTGGGGGTGGCCCAGGGCTTGACCGAGGAGAAAGCGGAGCGCCAGTGGCGAGAGGTCGAGGCGCTCAACCGCGAGCTGGCACCGTTCCGGATCTTCCGGGGGGTGGAGCTGGAGATCCGGGCATCCGGGGCGCTGGACTTCCCGGATGCGGTCCTCGAGCGCTTCGACCTGGTCAGCGCCTCGCTGCACACGGCCACCCGCCAGCCAAGCGAGCAGCTGACCCGGCGCGCGATCGGAGCCCTGGAGAATCCTTGGGTGGCCATCCTGAACCACCCGACCGGCCGGATCGTGGGCAAGCGCGCCGAGTATCCCGTCGATCTCGAAGCGGTGTTGCAAGCTGCGGCACGCCTGGGGAAGGCCCTGGAGATCAACGGCAGCGAGCGCATGGACCTCGGCGCAGAGGCGGCCCGACGCGCGAAGGCCCTGGGCGTGCCGATCTCCCTGAGCTCGGACGCGCACGCGGTGGAGGGCCTGGACGGCATGCGCATGGCGGTGGCGATCGCCCGCCGCGCATGGCTCCAGCCCGAGGACGTCCTCAACACCCTCAGCGCCCGCCAGTTGCTGGGGCGCCTGGGGCGTCCCGTCAGGCCCTGAGCGCCATACGGGCGGTTTCTTGCCCCTTCGCTCCGGGGACGCTATCATGCCCGTTCCGGTCGCCCGAGACAAAGCCTCGGGCTGGAGGACGCTGGGAGGGGGCTTTCGGAGCATGCGGCGAATGACGCTGGCGCTGGCGCTGGCCTTGGGAATCAGCGGCTGCTTCGAGGTGGGGCAAGGCGTGAGGCCGGAGGCCTCTCCCCTGCCTGAGGCTTCGCCTGCGCTTCCGGAGGCGACGGCGACGCCCCGGCCGCTACCCCGCCCCTTTCTTCCCGTCGTGAAGCGCCTGGGAGGAGTCGACCACCTCTTCCTATACGATGCGCTCGCCCAGGACGTCGTCGAGATCTCCGAGGCGCTCACCGGGGGGCCGATTCTCAACCCGTTCTACTTCGAGGTCAAGGGAGAGGGCCGGATCCTCTACAACTCCGGCGCGGCCATCGAGTGCCCGGAAGGCAGCGGCAACTGGGTTCGCGACATCTCGGATTTCGGGGCCTACGTCCTCGACCTCCCCCGGGGCCTGCGCTACCGGCTCTACGAGGACGACGCCTTCCTCAGCGCCGTTACCGCCGACGGCAGGCTCTTCGCCCATCTCGATGTGACCCCCTTCCCGCCTCCGCAGCGGGTCGCCCTGGTCCTGGAAGGCAAGGACGAGCCGTTTGACGAGGATGAGGCCATCGTGGCCGCCCTGGGCCTCGAACCCGGCACGCTCGTGGACATGTCCCTCGCCTCGCTGGGAGGCTGGGTCGCCGCCGTGAAGGGGCCCGAGCTGGCCGATTCATGCGCCTTCCCCCCGCCGGTGGCGGGGCGCCTCTACCTCTACGATCTGCTGAATTTCCGGCTCTACAAGTTCACGGACCTCTACGACCTGCCCCCGGTCACCTCGGCGACCCTCAGCCCGACCGGCAGGCAGATCATCCTGCTCGCGGGGGACCAGGTGCTGCGCGTCGATCGCGTCAGCGGCCTGCTCGACGCTATGCCCACCCTCAATGAGCAGCGGGGCGACGGGGCGTTCGCCAAGGTTCGCTTCCTGGCGGGAGTCGAGGAGGTCTTCTATCTGGAGCACCGCCCGGCAGCGGGAAGGTCGCGAATCCTGGCCTACGACTGGCAGACGCAGCGCCTCAACTCCTTGTCCATGGTGAACCTCGTTGAGGAGGACGCCGACCTCTACCTGGCACCGCCTTGAACCCAGCTTCTCCGTTGCTTTGAGCAGGCCCCCGGACTAAAGTGGGGCCGAAAGGAGCACGCCGCCATGGAAGATTTCAAGTGGGAATCCGGCACCAACATCTTGCTGGGAATCTGGCTGGTCCTGTCGCCGTTCTTCTACGGCTACGGCTCCGCTGGCGAACTCGGTAGCGACCTGCTCGCGGGCTCGGCGATCGCCCTGCTTGCCGCCTTCAGAACCTTTCAGCGAAACGTCGGCGGCTGGGCGGACATGCTGACGGCTTTGCTCGGGGTCTGGGTGATCCTCTCGCCCTGGATCCTGGGATTTTCCGGGAACGAGGTGCATACCTTCAACGACGTCATGGTGGGGACGATCGTGCTGGCCTTCTCGCTGGTCAGCCGCTTCGTGCGTCTCCGCGAGCCGACGTTCTCGGGCGCCGAGCCTCTCGAGCGGCACGACGAGGAGCGCTGAACGACCTCAGCCGACGATCATGGGCTCTTCCGGGAAACGGACCGAAGATGTCTGGCGGGTGGTGAAGAGCGAGAGCATGATCATGATGACTCCCACGCGCCCGACCAGCATGGCCACCGAGACGATCAGCTTGCCCAGGTCCGAGAGCTCGGACGTGACGCCCAGCGAGAGGCCGACGGTTCCCACGGCCGAGATGGCCTCGAAGAGCAAGGGCTCCAGGGGGAGCTTCTCGGTCAGCAAGAGCAGCATGGTCACGGTGAAGATCCAGAGCAAGGAGAGCACGAGAACCGTCAGCGCCTTGCGCACGACGGCGTCGCTGACGCGCCGCTTCATCCCCAGCAAGTTGGTGTCGACCCGCCCGCGGATGGCGGCGGCCGCGGCGGCCACCAGCACGACCGCCGTCGTGATCTTGATGCCGCCCGCGGTGCCGCCCGGCGCGCCGCCGATGAACATCAAGCCCATGAGCATCAGGATGCTGGGATCGGTCATCGCGTCCGTCGCAATGGAGTTGAACCCGGCGCTGCGGGGCTGCACGGCCATGAAGAAGGCGTTCGCCAGCTGCAGGTGCCAGGGCAGCGGCCCCAGCGTCTGCGGGTTGCCCTGCTCGAATAGGAAGAGCAGGACGGCGGGCACGACGAGCAGGATGGCGCTCGTGATCAGCACCACGTAGACCAGGGCATCCAGCTGATGCCTCCGCCGGTGCTGGGTCAGCCTCAGCATCAGCTCCTGGTTGACCGGATAGCCCAGGCCCCCGACGATGACCAGCGCCATGAGGACGAAAAGCGCGAACGGCTGGGCTTGCCAGTACATGACCCCTTCGCCGAAGAGCGAGAAGCCTGCGTTGTTGAAGGCCATGATCACGTGGAAGAGGCTCACGTAGAGGCCTTCTCCCCAGCCGAAAACGGGAACGGTCGAGAGGCTGAAGAGGGCGAAGCCGACGAGCTCGATGATCAGGGTGAAGCGCGCGATGTCGAGGATGAAGCGCGCCAGGCCGCCCATGCCGGGGTGCTCGGTGGTGACCTGGAAGTTGAGGCGATCGCGAAGCGACAGGCGCTGCCGCACCATGAGCAGGCTCATCGTGAGTAGGGTCATGTAGCCGAGGCCGCCAATCTGGACCAGCAGCATGAGGATGCACTGGCCGAAGAGGGTGTAGGTCGAGCCCGGATCCACCGAGTACAGCCCGGTCACGCAGATCGCCGACGTGGCCATGAAGAGGTCGTCGAGCCAACTCGACGCGCCGCTTTCATGCGCCCAGGGCAGTCTCAGCAGCAGGGTGCCCATGGTGATGAAGAACAGGAAGCTGAGCACCACCACCTGGGCGGCGTTGAGCCCGGCGCTGCGTTTCTGGTTACGGGAGATCATGAAGTGAGGCGGCGAAGCTCATCGAGCCGGTCGTTCGGACCCACCATGGTGATGATGTCCCCGGCGTGGAAGCACTCGGATCCCGGGGGTGAGACCTTGAGCTCCCCCCCGCTCTTGATGGCGATCACCGTGACCCCGTAGCGCGGCCTCAGCTCCATTTCGGCCAGGCTCTTGCCGATCCAGTCGCGCGGGGGATGAATCTCGGTGATGGAGAAGTCGCGCGAGAGCTCGATGGTCTCGAGGATGTCGGCCCCGGAGATGGAGTTGGCAATCCGCTCGCCCATCTGCCGCTCGGGGTAGATGACCCGGATCGCGGAGCCGCCGACCCGCTCCAGGACCTGGCCGTGGCGGTCGTAGGAGGCCTTGGCGACGATGTTCTTCACCCCGAGGTCGAGCAGGTTGAGGACGGTGAGCACGCTCGCCTCGAGATCGGAGCCGATGGCCACGACCACCGTGTCGTACTCCTGGATGTCCACTTCCTGCAGCGCCTGGATCTCGGTGGAGTCCGCCTGGATGACGTGGGTGGCGATGCCCTCGGCGTGCACGTCGCGGGTCAGCTCCTCGGATTGATCCATTGCCAGCACGTCGTGGCCGTGCTCGTACAGGGTCCGGCAGACGCTCTGCCCGAACCGACCGAGCCCGATGACGGCGAATTGTTTATGCGTAGTGGCCATGGGCTCATTATAGCTTGCTTGCCCAGGAATGGGAGGGGGCGCCCGGTTCGCAAGGGAAGGGGAGGGCCCTGGTTTTGGGGGGAATAATTCGGTACACTGACGAAGACACCACGATTTTGTTCAGGAGCGTCCAACATGCTGTCGAGCCCTGCCCTTCGGGGCGCCTTGGTCGGCCTCGTTCTCTTGCTTACGGCCTGTCAGATGCCTCCGCGGGACGGAGCCGCCGGCTCCGACGCGCCGAAGCGCGCGGCGGTTCCGACGCCGGCTCCTCTGAAGGCGGCCCATCCGCTGCGCTACCAGCAGGTCTCCAGCAAGGAGATCGCGCCCGGGGTGGAATGGTCGCAGTACACGGGCCAGGAGAAGGGCCACCCGGTCTTCGTGAACGTGGTCTCGGTCGATCCGCGCGACGAGCGCTACCGCCTGGTGGTGGCGCCTGCAGAGGGGCCGGGGCCCACCCGCCGGGAGTCCACCCGGCAGATCGCGCGCCGCCACCAGGCGATCGCCGCCATCAACGGCTCGTACTTCCACTTCAACAACAAGCATGACGGCCGCCCGATCGGCCTGGTCAAGGTGGCGGGCGAGGTCGTCAGCGAGCCTCGGGGCGATCGCCCCGCCCTGGGCGTCGCGCCCGACGGAACCGCCTTCTTCGGCGTGCCTCGCCGCCTGACGCCCGACGAGCAGAAAGCACAGCTTGCCAAGGCCTTGCTGCCGAGTCCCGAGCCGATGCCGCGCTGGCGCCAGTGGCTGCGGGATCTCTCCGGCGCGCCCAAGCCCGCGAAGGCCGCCCCCGAGCCCGTGAAGGCTCCCTTCCTGAACGAGCCCTGGGACGAAGCGCCGTTCGCCCTGGAGGGCGGTCCGTTGCTGGTCCAGGCCGGAGAGCTCAACCTCTCGAAGGGCTTCGACGGCTACATCATGAAGGCGCGCGAGCCTCGCACGGCCGTGGGCCTCACCCCCGAGGGGCGCATCCTCCTGGTCACCGTGGACGGGCGCGTCCCGGGCCACAGCAAGGGCATTGCCCTGTCGGAATTGGCCCAGCTCTTCCTGGAGCTGGGAGCGACCGAGGCCCTGAACTGGGACGGCGGCGGCTCGACGACCATGATGGTGAAGAACGACCTGGTCAGCCGCGTGGCCACGGGCTGGTGCCGTCCCGTGAGCAATGCCCTGCTCATCGTATCGAACCTGCCTGTGTCGGAGGCCGATCCGGCGGCGCCTTGATAGGCGCCTGCGGCTTGCCGAGCAGTGCCTGCGACTCGCGGGTTGGCGCCTGCGGCTTCCGGAACCAGGAATCGTAGCGTGCTTGCAGCGGGCGCGGAGCCGGATGCCCCGCGTCGTAGATGACCAGGGCTTGGGTCAAGGGCGTCCGGGGGTGAACCCGGACCTTCCCGCCCGTCGCCAGTCCCACCGAGGTGCCCCCATCCAGGTTGAGGGCGTCCGTGACGCCGAGGCGCTGCATGATCCGGGCTTCCTCGACAAGATCGACCTCCTGGCGAATGGTCACCACCCAGAGGCTCCGCCCCCCGTCGCTGAGGCCCAGCGCCGTGCGGGCCTTGCGCTTGAAGATCAGTGGGTCCGAGAAGCCCTCCTTGCGGGGCTCGAGGGAGACGCGGCCGTCGGTGAGTAGGCGCGGTCCCGCCGGTAGGATCAGCCAGGAGTCCTGGTAGTCCGGCCAGCCGGCGTCGCGCAGGTGCTGGAAGCGGGCCACGCGGTCGCGCCCGATGATCAGGGCGGTGCCGCGATCGTCCCAGTCCCGATGCTGTACCAGCCGACCGCCGGTGACCAGGTTGCCGAAGGTTTCGTAGGTGCGGACGTTGAAGAAGGTGCCGTTGACGACGACGGCTCCTTTGGCGCGCTCGACCATGCGAGTGAAGGCCTCGGGGCCGCTCGGACGCTCTTGCCCGCCCGCGAACGCCAGCTTGACCACGACCCGCGGATCGCGCAGGTCGAAGCGCGAGACCTCGTAGGGAGCCGCCTCGGCCCGCGGCGCGACGCCCCCCAGGACGCCCCCGCAAGCCAAGAGGGCGCCTAGCAGGCGCCAGAGCGGCACCCTCCCCAGGATGCCGCCGCCAAGCCGTTCCCCCAGCCGCCCCCATGTCGCCTCATGCATGGACGCCTCCTCTCGGCCTTTCGGCCAGTCTAGCCAGGCGGGCGGGCGTCGGGCATGGGCGGCGCGGAGAAGAAAAACGGCCGGCTTGCCCTTTCGGGTGCCGGCCGCGCGCTTATTTGCGGGTGAGTTCCTGGATGGGGGCGGTTTCCCAGGGTTCCTGGTGGACTCGTTCCACCGCGTCGAGCTCCATCACGGCGCTGCCGTCCGGCAGCTGGGGACGGCTGCCCCGCGCCAGCTGCGTCTGGCGCAGGCGGGCGTCTCCCTCGACGGCTCCGCGAACCTGGGCCTCGCGCCATTCCGCCCAGGAATGGTCGATGGTTTCCTTGGCTTTCATGATGCGCCTCCAGAATAGGCCGTCATCATACCCCCGCGCGTCGCGGCGGCAAGGCCAGACGGGACGATTCAGTCGCGAGGCGCGCCGGCTTGCTCAGCCAGCCAGCTGAGGCGGTGCGCCACGCCGTGCAGAACGGCCGCCTCGTCGGCGTCGAGCGCCACGCGCGACAGCACCCGGCGCAGGATGGCCTCGCGCCGCGGGCGCTGATGCGGCTTGAAGAAGCCTGCGCGCGTCAGCGCGTCCTCGAGGTGCGCCGACAGCTGATCCAGCTCGCGCTCGCCCGTCAACGGCCGCTCCACCGGCAATTCATCCAGCTCCAGCGCCGCGGTCATGACCTCGTAGGCGAGCACCATGACCGCCTGCGAGAGGTTGAGCGACGCCCCCGGGTCCACGCACGGAATCCGTACCACCTGGTGGCAGCGCATCAGCGACTCGCGCGAGAGCCCGTTCTTCTCGTTGCCGAAGACCCACGCGATCTCGCCGTGGGCGGCATGGGCCTTCATCAGGGGCATGGCCTCGCGGGGCGTCAGCAGACGCATCCCCGGGTAGGGCATGCGGGTCGTGCCGATCACCAGGCTCGCGCCGGCGATCGCCGCATCCAGGCTGTCCGTCCGGATGGCTCGCTCCAGGAGGGCTTCCGAGCGAACGGCCATCTTGCGGGCGTTGGGATGGTCTGGCTCGACCCCGTCGATCAGCACGAGCCGCTGCAGGCCGCAGTTGCGCATGGCCCGGGCCGCCGCTCCCACGTTCTCGGGGAAGAACGGGTGCTCCAGCACGACGCGCGTCGCCGCCAGGAGTTGCCTGCCGGCGGGGGAGAGCTCGGGAATGGCGGAGGTTGACACGCGAGCCTCTATCATCAAGTAAGCAAGGGTTGACGAGCGTCCGGACTCTGCTAGTATAGCAGTTCCAAATCAGAGACCCCCAGGCGCCCCGCCTTGTTTTCCAAGGGGGCTGCGTCGGGCGGTCGCCGGGTCGAGCTCCCCTTCTTCAGGGGGAGCTCCTCGGTTTTTTAGCGCCTGCGGCTGACGAGGCAAAGCGTAGCTGACCCGTCGCAACGACAGGCACGCGGGGGCGGATCCGAAATCTCGGATCCGCCCCCGCGTGCTTTCGGCTTACAGGTTGCCGCGCAGGTCCTGCTCGCGCTCGATGGACTCGAAGAGGGCCTTGAAGTTGCCCTTCCCGAAGGACTCCGACCCCTTCCGCTGGATGATCTCGAAGAAGAGCGTGGGCCGATCCTCGAGCGGCTTGGTGAAGAGCTGGAGCATGTAGCCCTTGTCGTCGCGATCCACCAGGATGCCCAGCTCCTTGAGCTCGTCGAGGTTCTCCTCGAGGCCGTTGAAGCGCTGGGCCAGGGCATCGTAGTAGGAGTCGGGAGTGCCCAGGAACTCGACGCCGTTCGCCTTGAGCTTGCGCACCGTGCCCACGATGTCATGCGTCACCAGGGCCAGGTGCTGAACGCCGGGGCCGCCGTAGGCCTGGATGTACTCCTCGATCTGCGACTTCTTCTTGCCCTCGGCGGGCTCGTTGAGCGGCAGCTTGATCCGCTCGTTGTGGTTGGCCACGACGACCGAGCGCAGGGCGGAGTACTCGGTCGAGATGTCCTTGTCGTCGAAGTTGGCGAAGTGGTGGAAGCCAAAAACCTTCTGGTAGAACTCCACCCAGGTGTTCATCTCGTTCCAGCCCACGTTGCCGACGAGGTGATCGACGAACTCGAGGCCCGTCGACTCGACCGACAGCCCCTCGCGAGGCACGTAACCCGGCAGGAAGACTCCCTGGTAGCCGTCGCGCTCCACGAACGTGTGGACGGTGTCCCCGTAGGTGGCCACGGTCGCGAGCGTCACCTTGCCATGGGCATCCTCGAGCACATGCGGCTCGCGCACGGCGCGCGCGCCGCGCGAGGTCGCCAGCTTGAAGGCCTTCTGCGCGTCCTCGACCCAGAGCGCCACGTCGCGAACGCCGTCCCCGTGCGCGAGGACATGCTGCGAGACCGGGTGATCCGGCACGAGGGCCGTCGTGAGCACGAAGCGGATCTTCTTCTGCTGCAGGACGTAGCTGGCACGGTCGCGGACTCCCGTCTCGGGTCCGGCGTACGCCACGATCTGGAAGCCGAACGCCTTCTGGTAGAAGAATGCGGCTTGCTTGGCATTGCCCACCCAGAACTCGACGTGATCGGTCCCGTTGATGGCGATCAGGTCGGCGGGGGCGGTGCTGAGGGTGGTCGACGTCGTCATTGGCTCTCCTTCCCAATAGCAAAGGCCGGACGCATGAGCATCCGGCCTCTTATTATGTGGGAAACTACTGACTAAGTCCATTCCCAGGGACGCAACCTCGTCTCGCTGGGGCCTCGTTCGCGGTTCAAGCGGATCGACACGGTGACAGGCGACGATACGCCAGGCGCTTTTTCGAAGGACTAGGCGCTCTGAGCCCAGGGGGTCGCGACGCTCTGGAAGGCGCCGGTAACGAGCATGACGCGCAACTGACGGCGCAGGGTGGGGGTGTCGGCGTAGATAGACGCCAGCGACTTGTAAACGGTGGCCGAGGTGGCGGGAAGCGCGCTGAGGGCTTCGGGCTCCAGCCGATCCAGCAGGGCCTCCGAGCGGCGCGCATGAGCCTCGAAGATGAAGGGGGTCAAGGTGCCGTGGAAACGACCCTCGATCAGCAACTCGCGCAGGGCCCGACGATCCACCGGGTCGAGACTCTCGCACCAATCGGCGTAAACCCCCTGGCCACGCCGATCGAGCTGGGCCAGTGCGGCCTGCTCGGCCCGCTGGGCCTGGATCTCGGCCTCGGCGCTGTCGCCGAAGAGCGAACGGACCCCACGAATCTTCACTTCCAGGACCTTGAGCTGCAAGTTGAGCAACGCCGTGCCGCGAATCTTATCGGAAGCTTGACCCATCATCGTCCCACTCCTTCAACCAAGTGTATTCAGCCTGTCACAAAGGTGTTATCGCGCCTCCTCGTCCAAAGATTCTTATGGCCCCGGAAACGATCGTTTAAGCAATTGGAAAGCTTAGGTAAGCCTTCTATCCCTTGCGTGATGCGGATCACTTTGAGAGGATGGAAAGTAGCGCCTGCGGCCGTTGCGCAAGGTAGCGAAGCTGACCTGCAGCAACGAAAGGCTCTGAGAGGGTGGGTGATGAGATGGAATTGACTTGCTACAAGGTCCCGCCCGAGCAGGACGGGATGACGGTCTGGGCCGTGCTGCGCAACCAGCTGGCCCTGTCGCGCCTCATGATCCGGCGCCTGAAACTGGTGGACGGCCTCCTCGTCAACGGCACCCCCGTCAAGACCCACCACCGCCTGCAGTCGGGCGACGAATTGCGGCTGGTCGCCGCTGAGCGCCCATCCACCGGCGTGATCCCCGAGCCCATGCCCCTCGACATCGTCTACGAGGACGACTCCCTCCTGGCCCTGAACAAACCCGCCGGCCTCATCGTCCACCCCACCAAGGGCGAATACGTCGGCACGCTGGGCAACGGCGTCTCGCATTACCTCATGGAGCACGGCCATTCGGGACGTTTGCACCCAGTGCACCGCATCGACAAGGACACGTCCGGCCTGGTGCTCTTCGCGAAGCACGAACTCGCCCACCTGCGCGTGGCCTCGGCCATGACCTCCGGCCATATCCAGCGCCGCTACTGGGCGCTCGCCTTGGGCCGCTTGCCCATGGACCGGGGGCGCGTGGACTGGCCCATCGGTCGCGAGCCGGACCACGGCTCCAAGCGCCGGGTGGATCCCGTGGGGCAGAACGCCGTGACCCATTTCCAGGTGCTGCGCCGCTTCGAGGACTACACGCTGCTCGACCTGTTGCTGGATACCGGCCGCACGCACCAGATCCGGGTCCACATGGCCCATCTCGGCTACCCGCTCGTGGGCGACCCGTTCTACGGGGTCCCGCATGCCCGGCTCGCGCGCCAGGCCCTGCACGCCCGCAGCCTCCGGATCCCCCACCCTCAGACCGGAGAACCGCTGGACCTCGTCGCCCCCTTGCCCGACGATCTGCAAGGCATGCTCACCGAGTAACGCGCTCCCGTTTTCGGGTCCTTCATGGTTGCATGAGGGAGGCCTTCTCAAGAACTGGCTCGCCCCCATACCGATCGGAAGGAGCCGTGCGATGACCCAGACGCCTTCTCAGGAGCCGCCCCGACTTCCCCTGGACTACTACGCGGCCGACCCGGCTTTCCGCCGACTGATGGCCCGGATGCTTCCCGAACGCTTGCACGATTGGGCCGCGCCGCGCTTCGCGCGCATGGGCCGGCAGGCCGCCACCGAGGTCGACCCGTTGGCGATCGCCGCCGACCGCACGCCCCCTCGCCACCTGCCCTACAGCCCCCTCGGCGAACGCATCGACGAGATCGTCTACCACCCCAGCTACCCCGAGATGGTGGCCATCGCCTACGGCTCGGGCCTCGTCAGCCTCGGCTACGACCCCGACCTCGCCGGTGAGTTCGGCCGCATCCCGCATGCCCTGACCTTCGGCCTCGGCTACCTCTTCGCGCAGGCCGAGACCGGCCTCTACTGCCCGGTCTGCCTGACCGCCGGCTCGGCGCGCCTCCTGGCCAAGTTCGCCAGCCCCGACTTGCAGCGCCGTTACCTGCCCCGCCTCACGACGTCCGATCCCGAGGAGCTCTGGCAGGGCGCGATGTTTTTGACCGAGAAGGCGGGCGGCTCCGACGTGGGCCAGACCGCGCTGAAGGCCGTGCCCGACGGAGAGGCCTGGCGCCTCTGGGGCGACAAGTGGTTCTGCTCCAACGCGGACGCCGGCGTGATGATGGTGCTCGCCCGCCCCGAGGGCGCCGCGCCCGGCACCCGGGGGCTGGGCCTCTTCCTCGTGCCCAGGACGCTCGAGGACGGCACGCGCAACCCCATCCGGATCAACCGCCTCAAGGACAAGCTCGGCGTGCGCTCGATGGCATCCGCCGAGCTCGACTTCCAGGGGGCGATCGCCTACGCGGTCGGTGACCTCTCCCAGGGCTTCCAGTACATGACCGAGATGCTCAACCTCTCGCGCGTCTTCAACTCCGTGGCCGCGGTGGCCGCCTCGCGCCGGGCCCTCTTCGAGGCGATTCGCTACGTGCGCGACCGCGTGGCCTTCGGCAAGCCCGTGGACCAGCATGCGCTCGCGCGCGAACTGCTCTCGCGCATGATCGTCGAGCAAGAGGCCGCGACCCGGCTGGTCTTCCAGACCGTTCATCACCTGGACATGGTGGATTCCGGCCATGGGGGCAGCGACGGGCCTCTGCTGCGCATCCTCACGCCCATGATCAAGGCGCATACCGGCAAGCTCGCAGTCTCGCACGCCTCGGAGGCCATGGAGCTGCACGGAGGCAACGGCTACATCGAGGACTTCGTCACCGCGCGCCTGCTGCGAGACGCCCAGGTCCTGCCCATCTGGGAAGGCACCACCAGCATCCTGATCCTGGACACGCTGCGCGCGATGCTCAAGGAAAAGGCCCATGAGGCGCTGTTGGCCGCGTGCGCGCGGCGCCTGGAGGGCCTGCGCGAGGCGCGGCTGCGGGACTGGGCTCAGCCGGTCGAAAAGGCGCTCCAGGTGCTCGCCGCGGAGGTCTCCGGCTGGGATGCGCTCGAATCGGCGGCGCGGGATCTGGCGGCCAAGCGCTTCTTCACGGATGCGGTGGCGATCGCCGAGGCCTCGCTGCTCTTCGAGGCCGCTCAGGAAGGCCTTGACGCGGGATCGCTGCGCGAATCGCTGGTGGCCAGGCTCTACGGGCTGATGCGCTTTGGCGATCGCCGCGAGGCAATGGAGGCGCTTTGCAATTCGTACGAGAGTCTGGTCGATCCGTCGGGAACGGCGGCGTTGCCCGCGTTCATGGAGGCCCTCTCGCGCGCCTGATCGGGGATTCCCGGGGGCGCGGCTTGGGCTGCGCCCCCGTCTTTGGTAAGATAGAGGGCAGTTCGATCCTTTTCCGCTAGAAGGGGTTTCCATGCCCGATCAACTCATCAAGGCGATGGCGGCGGATGGCCGCATCCGGGTTGTCGCCGCCATCACTACCGACATGGTCGAGGAGGCGCGTCGCCGCCACCAGACCAGCCCGACGGCCACGGCGGCCCTCGGCAAGGCCCTCACCGGAGGCCTGCTGCTTTCCGAGTCCCTGCTCAAGGACAAAGGCACGCTGACGGTTCGCGTCATCGGCAACGGTCCCCTGGGCGGCATCCTGGTCGACGCCCGGGCGGGCGGAGCCGTTCGCGGCTACGTCGCGCACCCGGACACCCACCTTCCTCCCACCGAGCACGGCACGTTCGACGTCGGCGGAGCCGTGGGCCGCGAAGGCACGCTCTCGGTCACCCTCGACACCGGCTCGGGAACGCCTTTCTCGGGCACCGTCGAGCTGCTGAGCGGCGAGCTGAGCGACGACTTCACCCACTACATGGCCACCTCCCAGCAGACCCCCTCGGCCATCTCGCTCGGCATCTTCGTGGGCCGCGAGGGCCGCGTGGAGGCCGCGGGCGGCCTGATGGTCCAGCTCATGCCCGGAGCCGGCGACGAGATCGCCTGGCGCCTCGAGCAGGCCATCCGTGAGCTGCCGGCCTTGACGGAGCTGATCCGTCGCAACCACTCGCTGGATCAGATCCTCGAGATCGCCCTCCAGGGCTTCGCCATCGAGGTGATGGAGCGCTCCGAGCGGCCTCGCTTCGAGTGCCAGTGCTCGCAGGACCGCGTCATGCGGGCGATCGCCAGCCTCGGGCCCACCGAGATCCAGAGCATCATCGAGGAGGACGGCAAGGCCGAGGTGCGTTGCCACTTCTGCAACGAGGAATACCACCTCAGCCGCGAGCAGCTCGAGGAGCTTCTCGCCTCCTGATCGCTCGATTCAGCCGATCAAGACCAAGAGCCGCGGGATCGTCCCGCGGCTCTTGGTCTTGAATCCGGTCTGGATGAGGAGAAAATAACCGAAGGTCGGAAGCCAAGCTTCCGACCTTCGGTTAAGAGCATGAAATGCGCCGCGGGCCTAGACCGCGCGGTGCACCTTGCCGGCCTTCAGGCACGAGGTGCAAACCTTGACCTTCCGAACGGTCCCGCCGAGGTTGGCGCGAACGCTCTGAAGATTGGGGAGCCACCGCCGCTTGGTGTGGCGATTGGAATGGCTCACGTTGTAACCCGTGCTCGGGCCCTTGGCGCAGACTTCGCAAACCTTGGACACCTTGGTAACCTCCGGTAGATAATGGATCTCGGCCTTCGGATATAATCGAAAGACGCAGGGCATCAGCTTATCATAGGTTTAAGTCCTTGGCAAGGATGCGAGAGATAGCGCCCGCGGCGCCCTTCAGGAGAATCGTTTGCTCATCGTCATCGTCGGCAATACCCAGACCCACGTCGGCTTCCATGCAGCGGAGGCAGGCTGGCGCATCGACCGCTACCGGACCCGGGAAGCCCCCTGGCCTCATCCGTGTCCTCAAGTACCCACCGGCATCGTCTCCGTGGTTCCTGAGGCCTCTCAGGCCCTTCTGGCGACGTGGAAGGAGCAGCGTCCGATCCTCCTCACGGCGGCGAACGCCCCCTTGCCCATCGCCTACTCCCCCCCGACCTCCATGGGCGCGGACCGGATCGCCAACGCCGTGGCCCTGCATGCGCGCTTCAGCGGCCCCGCCATCGCGGTCGACCTGGGCACGGCCACCAGCCTCACGGCGATCGGAGCGGACGGCACGATCCTGGGAGGGGCGATCGCTCCGGGCCTCGACACGAGCCATGCCGCGCTCGTCGAGCGTACGGCCCAGCTTCCGCCGGTGGACCTGGCCGATCCGGGCGTGCCTTGGGGGCGCACCACCACCGAGAGTATCCAGCTGGGGCTGGTCGCGGGGCATGTCGGGCTGGTCCGGCACCTGGTCGAGCGGATGCGCGAGGCCCTGGGCCCCGAGACCCCCGTCGCCCTCACCGGAGGCGGCGCGCGGGTGCTCGCTCCCTTGCTCCCCGACTACCATCACCTGCCCGAGCTCACGCTCGACGGAGGGCTGCTCTGGCTCGTACACGCCCTCGAAGAAAGGAAAACATGACCTCGCCCAAGCCGCCTTTCTCGCTGCGCGCACATCACCTCATGTGCGTGACCACCTACCAGGGGAAGGGCTACTCGCCCGACTTCGTCGCCAACATGAACCGGGTCTGGCACGCCCTGCGCTCCGGCCAGTACCCCAACGTGGAGGTGCATGCCGTCGCCGACCCGCTCTGCCATGCCTGCCCCAACCTCCAGGACCGCGCCGAACCCACGTCGTGCCAGTTCCAGCGCTCGATCGAGGCGCGCGATCGCCGCCTGCTCGCGGCCATGGGCTGGGAGGAAGGCCAGATCATCGAGCTCGCGGCGGTCATGGAGCACATCCTCGCCCATCATGCCGAGCTGCTCTCCAACGTCTGTGTGGGCTGCGACTGGATGGCCATCTGCGGGGAACAGCGCTTCACCTGGCTGGAGAACGACCCGCCGGTCCCCTTGCCGGTTCTGAGCTAGCCGCTCAAGCAAGACGCCGGCGATCGTCATCGCCGGCGTCTTGCTACGTTCATCGGTTTACCAGAAGGGCCACCAGCCGCGCGAAGGCGGGTCCTTGAGCGGCCGCTTGAAATAGGCGCGCCCTCCGGTCACCGAAACCAGCTCCCAGCCCTCTTTTCCCAGCGACTCGAGGCGCTGGGCGTCCGGACCGCTCAGGACGGCCTTGGCCACCATGCCGGGAATCCCATCCACCGAGCCGGCCAGGAAGGTCTCGATCCGGTATTCCCACTTGGGGCCGTCGTAGGCCGGCGCAGCGGAAGGCGTAGGGGCCGGTTCCGCCTGGGCCGAGGCGGCCATGGGCACGGCGACGAGTGCCAGGGCGAGCATGAGGCGCATCATCTAGAAGATCCCCCCGCCGATCATCAGGCGTCCGAAGCCGACCAGGACCGCGGCGCCGTTGAGGATCACCCCGGTGTTGGAGGGCGTCGCGCCGGTGCGGGCCTCCTGATCGCGCGCGACCAGGGCCATCACGAGGCCGATCAGCGCGAAGGGGATGATCAGCCAGTTCAGCCAGCCGAGGCACGGGAAGAAGGCCACGAAGGCTCCGAGCAGGCCCAGCAGGCCCCAGATGACGCTAATGAGTTGCATGAGCGGCCTTTCTATTGAAAAGCGTGACGGCCAGCAAGACGGCCAGGTTCACGAGGAGGCAGACGTAGAGCGCGAGGCTCATCGGATTGGCGGCCAGCGCGCTCGGCAGGTCCCCCGAACTCAACAGGTAGAACGCGGTGGTCATGCCGCATAGCGGGCAGGAATCGCCCTGGAGTTGCGCCTCGCAGGGCGGGATCCAGCCCGAGAGCCGCCCTTGCGGGATCAGATAGGGCAAGAGCAAGACCAGTCCCGTCCCGAGGCTGAGTAGCCTCCAGGTGACGCGCAGCGCGGGGACCAGCTCGGCAGGCATGGACGCTTACCGGGGAAGCAGCAGGGTCTGACCGGGATAGATCATGCTAGGCCGCTTGATGATCCCCCGGTTGGCCTGGTAGAGGGCCTTCCAGCGGAGGGGATCTCCGTAGACCCGCCCGGCGATGTCCCAGAGGGTGTCTCCCCGCCTGACCGTGTGCGTGCCGCGGAAGCGCGGCGCGGCGGCGGTGCCGGCGGGAATCACCAGGGTCTGGCCGGGGTGGATCAGGCTCGGACGCGAGAGCGTTCCCCGGTTCGCCTCGTAGAGGCTGGGCCATTTGGCCGGGTTGCCGAGCGTCACGGCGGCGATGTCCCAGAGGGTGTCGCCGCGCTTGACGACGTAGCGGCCCCCGGGAGTTGCTGCGGGGCGGCGAGCCTGGGGCTCGCGCTGAGGAGCCGTCTGCGGGGGGCGGACGGGCTTCGGCGTGAGCGTGGCGGCCGGCTTCGCCGTGGGCGCGACGGTCGGCTTGGAAACGGGCCTCGCCGTCGGCTTGATCGTGGGTTTCGCCGTGGGCTTCGCGGTCGGCGTGATCGTAGGCTTGACCGTGGCTCGAGGGGCAGGCTTGGCCGTCGGTTGCTCGGAGGGCGCCGCCTGGGCACTCGTCTTGCGCATGGAGACCAGGTTGCTTCCCCCGAGTTGGGCGGGGTTGAGGGCGATCGTCTGGTAGCCGGCACGCTCGAGAGTGAAGCGCTGGGCGCCGGCGGGGACGGTGAAGGCAATCTTGCCGTCCGCGCGAGTGCGGGCGAGGGCGTTGCCATTGGCGTCGCGCAGCACGACGTCAGCGAGCGGCTTGCCCGACTGCACGTCGACCACGGTGATCCGGGTCGTTTGCCGCTGAGCCCAGGCGGGCAGGGCGGTTGAGGGGGTGAGGCTGAGGGTGGAGGCGATGACGAGGGCGCTTGCGACCTGCATCAGGGCCTTCTTGGCGGTGGCGGCGCGGCGTTGCGGGCCGGGGGCGTCCCAGAGCAGGCTGGTACGCAGGGCCGAAGCGCGCGCACCCTTCAGCGGATGGCCCCGTTCGGCGACGGCGTGGAGGATGAGGAGCTCGAAGGCGATGTCATCAGAGACGGGGGGGAAGCTATCCGGCATAAGACCTCTAACCGCGTAGTTTATAGACGCTTGGCCGGGCCACCGGCCCGGCCAAGCAAGAATTCGGCTGGAGATCAGGTTACAACAAGGCGTCGCTTATAGCAAGCTTCCGTAGGTGTGCAACCCTTGCGCCAGGTAGTTGACTCCGAGGTAGGTGACGAGCACCGAGACGAAGCCGACGATGGCGAAGATCGCCGAGCGCTGGTCGCGCCAGTCGCGGGTGGTGCGGGCGTGCAGGTAGCCGGCGTAGACCAGCCAGGTGATGAGCGACCAGGTCTCCTTGGGGTCCCAGCTCCAGTAGGTGCCCCAGGCCGCGTTGGCCCAGATGCCGCCGGTGATGATGCCCAGGGCGAGGACGGGGAAGCCGAGGAGGATCAGGCGGTAGGTGATCTCGTCGAAGAACGCCAGAGCCGTCGACTGGGTGCGGGTCTGCCCGAAGGTGGATCCGCCCTCCAGGGCGAGGGTGCCTCCGCCGGTTCCGCCGCCCTGCTCGTCACGCTTGTTGCGGGCGTGCAGGATCAGGTAGACCACTGCGGCGCCGAAGGCCAGGAAGAAGGCGGCATACGAGATCAGCATGAGGCTGACGTGGATCTTGAGCCAGTAGCTCTGCAGGGCCGGCATCAGGGGATGGGCGTCCTTGAGGCGAGCCGGCAGGATCGACGCGAAGCCGATCAGCAGGAAGGCCATGGGGGCGGCGGCCGCACCGAAGTACTTGGGCTTCATGCGCCATTCGATGAAGAGGTAGATGCCCAAGAGGGCGAAGATGAGGCCCAGCAGGGACTCGAAGAGGTTGGAAAGCGGAGGGTAGCCGGCGTAGTAATAGCGCATGACCATGGCGCCGATGGAGCCGACGAATCCGAGGGCCATGCCGGCGGCGCCCGCGAGGCGGGCCCACTTCTGCTTGCCGATGATCTCGGTCCAGAAGAAGATGACGGCGGCGAGCACTCCCCAGAAGAGGAGGTCCACGAAGATCGTTTCGATTGCAACGAGGTTATTCATTTTTACTCCTAAGCGGTCGTTCCCAGCTGGGAGCGGATCTTGAGCAGCTCCTGCTGGAAAGTGAAGCGGCCGCGGTTGGCGACTCCGGAGAGCAGGTACTCCCCGTTCTCACGCCGGGAGAGCCAGATCTGACGGTGGCTGATGAAGGCGAGGGCGACGCCCAGGACGACGGTGAAGAAGCCGGCGTAGACGATGGGAATGCCGGGGTCCGCCTTGACCTGCAGGCCCGAGTAGAGGGCGGGCTCCGAGAAGGTGACCTTCTCGCCGCTTAGCGTGGTCGACTGCCCCTTGTCCAGCACCGCGACGGGCTGGAAGGTGTTGAGGTCGATGACCTGGAGCGGGGAGCGCTGATCGGGCAGGTAAAGGAAGTACTGGCCGGTGCCGATATCCACGCGGCGCGAGATGGAGCCTTGCAGCTTGAAGCGCTCGGCGTTCTCCATGTCGACCATGCGGCTGGACTCGCCGATGCTCAGCTTCGCGCCGCCAACTCCCCAGAAGGACTGGTAGAAGGTGACGCCGTCGATCCGCAGCGGCTTGTTGACGTATATCTGGTGCGTCTCAGGGGGATGCCCCGGGCGCTTGATCGTCAGGTTGGAGTAGAACTGTCGGACGGTATCGGGGTTGTAGTAGTCCATCCAGAACTTTTCAAGTCCGACGGACCAGTTGTAGTGGCCGGCGGCGAGAGAGCCCTGCTGGTGGGCCACCTTGACGATCTCGTTGACCGGGACTTCCTGGCCGACGAACAAGGGGGCCTGGGATTTGAAGCCCATCAGGCCGCTGGCGAGGCCGCCGATGAGGATGGTGAAGAGGCCGATGTGGGTGATGAGGGCCGAGAACTTGGAGGCGCGGCCCTTGTCGGCGACGATCTGGCCGTTCGGGAAGGCGAAGACCCTGAAGCGGTTGGCGCGCAGGACGGCAATCAGCTTGTCCTGTTCAACGGTAGGCAGCGCCAGGCGATCGGGGTGCATGCGCTCCTGGGAGCTTTCCGCCATGGGGCGGGGCGGCTTGAGGGCCACGCGCAGGCGGGGCAAGCAGACGAACCAGGTGGACATGGCCAGGTTGAAGAAGAAGACGGCCAGGAGGCTGAGGAACCACCAGGAGTAGTAGACGTTGTGGGCGCCGATGGCCAGCAGGATCTGCTTGGCCTGGTCGCTCATCGGGGAGTTCATGACGCCCGAGGGGTCCCCTTGCGGGACGAGCGTTCCGAGGATGGAGCCCATGGCGATTGCGAGGATCAGGGTGATCCCCAGCTTGACCGAGCTCCAAAAACGAATGAAGCTGGCCCAGGAGGCGCCACCGGAGGCGGGGCTGCCGTTTGCCGGCTTCTCTTGACTTTGCGTCGCTGTCGACATCGGTATTGGCTTTCCCTTCATGAAGGCCCGGGACAAAGGCGGGATGGTTCATTTTATCGGGCGGGGGCGGTAGTGGCAAGGAGGCCGGATGGGCCGTTGGCTCTTCTCAGGATACGCGGGCACTTCCTTTCGGTCACTGTGGCGAATTACGGATGACCTGGATCCGAGGATGCTGTAGCCTGTGGTAATACGGACGAGCAGCCTCTTTCAGTCGGTTCGAACCGTGCGAGATTCAAAACTTGTGAACGTGACACGGGCCAACCGCCCCGCGGATACGCTATAATATGGATGCTCGATTCGGGGATTGGTTCCCAAGCGGGAATCTCGAAGCCACCATCCGACCCCGGGCCCCGGTCGACGGTCACGGCACCATGGCGCTGTGACGGCCTAACTGAGGAGTTCTAGACGACATGCACGTAATGATGCTCGGTTTGAGCCACGCCTCCGCGCCGGTGGAAGTCCGCGAGCGGGTGGCGTTTTCCGGCCAGGGATTGGCAATGGGCCTCTCGATGCTGGTCAGCCGCCCTGCGATCCTCGAAGGGGCCATCCTCTCGACGTGC
>JAKFCW010000073.1:0-45506 GCA_036676455.1 Candidatus Sericytochromatia bacterium | reverse complement strand
GGCCGGGAACATCGGATCCGGCAAGTCCTCGCTTTCCCGGTGGCTTTCCGAGAAGCTGGGCTTCGAGCCGTGGTTCGAGTCGGTCGACGACAACCCTTACCTCGCCGATTTCTATGACGACATGCCCAAGTGGGCCTTTCACCTCCAGACCTACTTCCTCTCCACGCGCATCGACACCTATCGCCGGGTCATGGCTTCCGACCGTCCGGCGATCCTGGATCGCTCGATCTTCGAGGACGCGGCCATCTTCGCCCGCAACTCCTACGAGACGTGCATCATGAACGAGCGCGACTACCAGACCTACCTGCGCATCTACGAGTCGATCCTGCCGTCGATGACGCCTCCCGACCTGATCATCTACCTCCAGGCCTCGGTGCCCACCCTCATGCGGCGCATCCGCCTGCGGGGCCGCGAGTACGAGCAGGCCATCCCCCGCGAGTACCTCGCCCAGCTCAACGAGCTCTACGAGGACTTCATCCGCAGCTTCGACCTCGCCCCCAAGCTGGTCCTGCCGGCGGACGACCTGGACTTCGTGAACTCCTACCATGACTTCGACTACATCCTGGACATGATCGACACCATGCGCCGGGATCCCAACCAGCTGGTGCTGCCCGGGTTCTAGCGTCCCCAAGTGGAAAGGCCGTCTCACTCGCGTGAGGCGGCCTTTTATTACGGGATGACGGGGCGTGCGACCTATCAGGAACGGGGGCGGATGGCCGAGATCTGCGGCGGCTCGGTCAAGCGGCGTGCAAGCTGGCGCGCCTCGCCGCGGTCGGCCACCCAGTAGCTGAGGCCGTCGATGGTGGCGGAGCGTCCCGGCAGGGTCTCGACCTGGACGTCCGTTGCCGGGTCCAGCCGATTGAGCCAGCTCGCCGTCGCCAGCACGTCCTCGGTGGTCAGGTTGGTGTTGGAGTGCGCCTGCACGATGGCCCAGAGCTTGGGGAACTTCACCCAGTTCAAGGGATGAAGGACCTGGGGCATGGCCTCGCGAAGGAGGGCTTGCTGGCGCGAGACGCGGCCGATGTCTCCCATGCCGTCATGGCGGAAGCGCAGGAAGGATTCGACCTGATCCCCGTCGAGGCGCTGGCGGCCTTCCGAGAGGTCGATGCGGAGGCCGCCGGTCCGATCGACGTAGGCCATGCGCTTGGGAATCTCGACGTCGATGCCGCCGAGCGCGTCGACCAGCGCAGTGATGGCGCTGAGGTCGACGAGCAAGTAGCGGTCAATCGGCACCCGCAGGAAGTTGCTGATGGTGGCCATGGCGAGGTCGGGCCCGCCCCAGGGGTTGGCGGCGTTCACCTTGAACGTACGATGACCCGGAATCGCCATACGCGTGTCGCGGGGAATCGAAAGCACGCTCACCGCATGGCTCTCCGCGTTCAGATGAACCAGCAGCATCGTGTCGGTGTTGCCCCGCAGCGTCTCGCGAGACGCGGTCTTGTCCGTTCCCATCACCAGGATCGTGAGGTCCTGCGCTTTCTGCGCGTCCTCGCGGGGCGCCATCCACTCAGGCAGGACCTGCTGGGCCAGTCGGGCCATCGCGGCCGTGCTGGCGGGCGCGACGCTACCGGCCCAGAGGCCAGTCATGGCCCCTGAACCGAGACCCAGAAGGGTTCCGAGCAGGATGGCGGATCGCAGGGGGTGTCGGCGGCGAGGCGGGACAACGGGCGT
Organism: Candidatus Sericytochromatia bacterium; assembly: GCA_036676455.1. GTDB lineage: Bacteria > Cyanobacteriota > Sericytochromatia > S15B-MN24 > UBA4093 > UBA4093. Next base: position 43,835 of record JAKFCW010000073.1, on the reverse strand, counting down.
TAGCATGGTTAACCTGAGTTGAAATCGGGATAGTGACTCTTGTCACATCTTATCCCAAAGCCGGTGCGCCCGCTTGCCTGACAGCCCCAAAGTTTGCGATTCTTAACCCCGGTTCTCCGAGCCGCCCTCCAGGCGCTCCTTGAGTCCCGAGAGGGCCTCGAGGTAGGCGTTCTTGCCGGCCTGCCGGCGCTGGGCGATCGCCTCTTCGCTCATGAGGTCGGCTTCCGAGAGCAACTGCACCTTCTCGCCCTTCGATTGCAGGGACTTGGCGTAGGCCCGGTTATGCGCCTCGAGCTCGGGATCCTGGGTGGGAATCAGCACGACGTGGGCGCCCGGCGTGATCTTGCGCTCCAGCGCCGGATCGTAGAGCCGCGACGAGACGAAGCGCTCCTCGAGCTTGGCGTTGCGGACGTCGAGGTCGGTCATGGGGGCGTCGGGAGTCTGGGACATCGGTATTCCTTTCATGCGAGGACTGACACGTCTCATGGTCGTGAATCGGGCAAGAATCTTACCATTCGCGGGCCTGCTGGAAGACGGTTTGCGTTAGGATGGAAAGGTTAAGAAGGAGGTTTACCATGGCGATGTTGACCATGAGCGACGGTTGCAACTTGTTCTACGAGCGCCGAGGAGTTGGCCGGCCGGTCCTGCTGGTGCACGGCTGGATGGGATCCCATCGCCTCTGGGAGCCGACCTTCGCGGAACTCATGGCCGATCACGACGTGATCGCCCTCGATCTGCGCGGCCACGGCCGCTCCGACCGTCCGCTCACCCCTTACACCTACGAGCGTTACGCCCAGGACATCAAGGAAGTCCTGGACCAGCTGGACCTCTCGGGCGTGGTACTGGTGGGCTGGTCCATGGGCTGCGGCGTGAGCATGCTCTACCATCACCGCTTCGGCCCGCATCGCCTGGCCGCCATGGCTCTCGTCGCCGGCAGCCCGAAGCTGGTTCGCGACCGCGAGGCAGGCTGGGCCTACGGCATGTCCCCTGCGATGCACCACAAGATCGTCGTCGAGGTGCGCAAGTCCCGCCCCGTCTACGCGAAGCTGTTGACGGACGGCATCTTCCACGCGGGAATCCCCCAGCCGGTGCGCGATCTGGCCTTCCAGACCGCCCTGGAGGCCTCGCTGCCTTGTGCCATCGAGTCCTTCGAGGACGGCGGCACGCTGGATCTGCGCGAGGGCCTGGAGGCCATCCGGCTTCCGGTCAGCGTCTTTCACGGGAGGACGGATTTCCTGGCCTCCTTCGCGGCCGCGGAGTACGTGGCGCATACGATTCCCGGCGCCGAGCTGGTGCCGTTCGACCTCAGCGTTCACGCGCCCCAGTGGGAAGAGCCGGAGCGCTTCCACGAGGGCCTGCGCGCGCTGATCGGACGGGCGCGGTAGCGTCATTCGGGGCGCCCGCAACGTCGGGCGCCTGCTGCTAGTCGCGCGCGTCCTGCTGCTCGGCCCAGCGCAGGAAGCGGATGTAGTCCTTGGTCTTCTCGATCTGGGTGGGGGTCAAGCCCTGGATCGCGTCGAGCAGGGTCGACGGGCGATCGCCCGGGAGTATCGCCGGCAAGTCGGTCGATAGGTCGCCGTCATGGTCGGCGGCAGTTTCCTTCATGGGGATGGCTTCTCCCAGCGAGGCGCGGCGGATCGTGCTCAAGGGCATCTCCAGGCCCCGGGCGATCGCCTCGAGGTCTTCTTCCTGGGGGCGATCGCCGTACTCGAGCCCGATGACCGTCGCCATCGGGATTCCGCAGCGCATGGCCAGCTCCTGGACCGTCAGGCGGTTTTCATGGCGGTACTGGCGGAGAAACTCCGACAGCGCATTCTCCGGGGTGGCTGGTTCCATCGTGCGCTCCAATGCGTGCTCCCTCTGTGGTGCTTCATTATAGCTAACGTCCCTCCTTCCGGCCAGCGGCAGGATCGTGCCCCGTCCTTCTTGACGAAAGCCCCCACCCGCCCTGGGCTTCTCGAGACGGCGGAGGATCCCCTCTGGGCCACCCGGATGGGCGGATAGGAAGACGCTTTTACATAATTGTTTACAAAGTAGAATTTCTTCGTTATTCTGGACGGACTGTTGGCAAGGAGCTTCAACGGCGAAGCCGCTGCCGGACTTAGAAAGGGCCCCCCGGCGCAATGGCGCGCCGAGGGGCCTTTTTTGATTTTTGGTGCGGGTGCTAGCCCTGGACTCCGAGGAAGACGGTGTGGGAGACCTTGATCGGTCCGTTGACCTTGGTCTGGCATGCGAGGCGCCATTGCCGCTTGATCTTGTCGCGTCCCAGCCGCAGCGTCTCGCTGGGCGTCGGAGCCGAGAGGTTCTTTTCGCCCTGGAGCACCTTCACCTTGCAGGTGCAGCACCGCCCCTGCTTGCAGACGTACTCGATGGGTTGGCCTGCCTCGATGGCGGCCTGCAGCAGGTTGGCGCCCGGGGCGACCTGAAAGGTCTGGGCCGTCTCACCGATCATGAACGTGACGTCGAACATAGCTGGTTTATACCCTTTGTCGCCGGGAGGCTACCTGGCCCCTCGGCCTAGAGCGCCTGGAGCTGCCCGAGCAGGCTGTCGATCTCGGCGGCCAGGAAGATGTCTCCGCCCTCAGCGGCCATGTCCAGGAACGTGGAGAGCGCGTCGCTGACGATCAGCGCATCCTCGGGACCCAGCGTGACCTTGAAGCTCTTGGCGCCGATCTGGGCTTCGGCCTGCGAGAGGAGACGGTTGATCAGGGGGTCCATCTCCTCGACCGGCAGCCGTTCTTCGGATTCCGCGTCGGTGCTTTCGGGCTTGAGGGCGATCAGGGCGTCGGTGATGATGCGGATCTGGGGAATGTCGAGGGTGAGTTCAGTCATGCATGGGCTCCTCGGTGGGCAGGTAACGCGGGGGGGAGTCGGCGGCCGGCAGCCAGCCGGTGAAGGGCCAGCCGCTCGCGAGGCGCTTGAAGGCCATGGAGGCGATCGCCTGGCGCGTGCCCGAGGCCTCGCGGGTCAGCAGGAAGCGAAGCACCGGTCCCAGGGCTTCCAGGGCCCCGCTCCTCAGCTCGGGATTCAAGAGGATACGCTGTCCGAGGCTCAGGATGGCGCCGTCATGGTCGTTGCGCGCCATGGCCTCCAGCAGGGCCTGGCGCCAGGCCTCGGCTTCGGGGCGGACGAGGTACTCTCCGGCGCTTTGCAGCAGGCCGCCCAGTTCCAGGTCTCCGCGATCCATGGCCAGCGCGAAGAGGAAGAGGCCGTCGTTGAGAGTCGCGGGGCTCAGCTCCTCGACCCAGCGGGCCGAGCGGTCGAGTGCAGCCACGGCATCCGGATCGTCCAGCGACATGGCCAGGGCGTCCAGGAGGGGCTGCAATTCGAGGGCGCGGTCGCTCAAGAGGAGCTTGGCGGTGGGAAGGAACTCGCGGACCAAGCGCTCGGGGCCGACCTGTGCGAAGAGCCGGTCGACGAAGGTTTCGGCGGCACGGATCAGCTGCGGATCCCGCAGGCTTTCCAGGTGCGGGGCCAGCTGCTCGAGCCATTCCGCGCCGTCGGGCGTCTGGAGGAAGCCCAGGACGGGCTCGGTGACCTCCCAGGGATCGACCGAGGGATCGGCGGCGATGCGGCGGGCGACTCCGCCGAGGCCGGCCGCTTCGGCGGCGATGGCGGTGGTCAGGCCGCGCCGGAGGTCGCGCGCCTCGTCGGAAAGCAGGTAATCGAGCCCCACTCGGGCGAACTCGCCGACCTGGAAGGACGGCTCGCGCGAGGCCTGGTCCAGGATCTCGACGAGGCGTCCCAGGCGGAGCTGTCCGGCGGGCATCAGCTCGCGGATGAGGCGATCGCGGACCGAGCGCTGGCTGTCGCTCAGGAGGATCTTGGCGGCGAAGGGCAAGGCCACTTCGATGAACTTGAAGTCGGGATCGACCTGCAGGACGATGCCTTCCATGGAGCTCATGGCGCGCATCAGGAAGGCGAATTTCTCGGGCATCGTGAAGTCGTAGAGGAACATGACGCCGCCCAGCCGCTCGACCACTTGGGTCAGGGTGTAGCGCGTTTCCGATTGGCCCATCTGGGCGTGGTAGATGTCCTCGATGATCGGGAGAACCAGCTCGTAGTCGACCTCCGGCGGGAGCAAGCCCAGGTGGATGAGGTCGGTGACGAAGGCGGGGAAGTCCTCATGTAGGATATGCACGAAGAGGGCGGCCATGGCGTCGGTGAGCTCAGGTTCGAAGGTGTCGACCATGCCGAAGTCGAGGTAGGCGACCTCGCCATTGGGCTTGACCAGGATGTTTCCCGGGTGGGTGTCGGCATGGAAGAAGCCGTCCTCGAGGACCTGTTTGATGAAGGCGCGGACGCCCAGCGCGGCGATGTCGTCGAAGTCGACGCCCATCGCGGAGATGCCGGTGAAGTCGTTGAACTTGACGCCCTGGATGAATTCCTGGGTCAGGACGCGGCGGGTGATCAGCTCCCAGTAGGGCTTGGGGGCGGTGATGCCCTCGAAGCCGGCGAAGTTGCGGCGGAAGCGCTCCATGTTGCGGGCTTCCTGCAGGTAGTCGATCTGGGCGTAGAGGTCCGCGCCGAAGCGATCCAGCACGGGCATGTAGTCGATGTTCTTGAGCAGGGGCAGCTTGTGCGCGAACGACGAGGAAGCGACGCGCGAGGTGACCCATCGCAGGACCGAGAGGTCCAGCTGGAAGCGCTGGGCCAGGCCGGGGCGCTGGATCTTGACGACGACGTCCTCGCCGCTGTGAAGCTTGGCGCGGTGAACCTGACCGATGGACGCGGCGGACATGGGAGTGGCGTCGAACTCGGCGAACGCTTCGAGCGGATCGCAGCCCAGTTCCTCGGTCAGGATGGCGCGGGCCACGTCTGGTGGGAAGGCAGGGACCCTGTCTTGCAGGGTTTCCAGCTCGCGGACGTAGATCGAGGGCAGCAGGTCGGGCCGGGTGGAGAGCAGCTGGCCGATCTTGATGAATGTGGGGCCGAGGCGCAGGAGGCGATCGCGAAGCCGCTTCGCGTGGCGGCGCTGGCGGGCCTCGGGGCCTCCGCTGCCTGGTAGCCAGGATAGCGTCTCGAGCCAGTGCTCGAAGGCGAAGGCCAGGAACAGGCCGGCGAGCTGGAGCAGGCGCCAGAGGGCGCGTCCCGGATGACGGCGGCGGAGCGCGTCGATGGCCGCGGGATCGTAGGCCAGCGACGCCTGCTGCGTCCGGGGGGCGGGGGGGTGGCTCCCGACATCCGTCGAGGTTACGGGTTGAAGCGATTCTTGTTGCATGGATTCCTAGTATACCAAGGTTCGGCCCCGTCACGCGCCTTGCCAGCCCGTTTGACGGCCGTCTTTCGGGCTTTTCGGGGTGCGCTTCGGGGTGGTTTCTCTGCCTCGGGCCGAGGCGGCGTGAGATTCTCCCTAAAACTTGCTTAACAGATGGTGGAGGTGCTAGACTGCCTGCAGCGACCAACGGCGGGGCTTCATCCCGCCGTTTTTTTGCTATCTAGCGCCCGCGGCTGTTGCGTAAGGCAGCGAAGCTGACCTGAAGCGACGACAGGCTGGTAATTGCGGCTGTTGCGTAAGGCAGCGAAGCTGACCTGAAGCGACGACGTTCGCTACTGGATCCTGACGAGGGCTCCGGATTTATGTTAAAATATTAAGGTTGATTAAAATATACGTTCCTGGTGCCACGCGCCGACCAGGACACCGAGGAGACCTCGCTTTGGAACGCGATCTGGCACTGATGACACTGGAAGACCTGACGCAGATGGCGCGTCAGCGTGGGGTGAGAGGCTATTCGACGATGACCAAGACCGAGCTGGTTGACGCGCTGAACGCGCTCCCGAGCGACCTGTCCGAGCAGGCGGACGAGACGATCCTGCACCCCCTGACCTCGCAGGGAGAGTCGAGCGAGGCGAAGGCGGCGCCCGCCACCCAGCTCGAGACCGTGGTCGATGCCGGCGCTCCGACCGCCACCGCGGCTCGCGAGGCGGCAGCCGCGAGTGACGAGAAGGGTCTCGCCGAGACCGAACTCGCCGAGTCCGAGGCGCTCGAGACCGAGCCGGAGGCGCCTCAGTTCAAGAAGACCTGGATCCGTCACGAGCTCCTGATCGACGACGTCCTGCCCGAGCTGCCCGAGAGCTACGGCGACGAAAAGCTCGTCGTGCTGGTTCGCGATCCCTTCTGGATCCATGCCTACTGGGACATCACTCCCAAGTCCATCGACCGGATGCATGCCCAGGGTGGCCAGCGCATGGCCCTGCGGGTCTATGACGTCACGGACCTGGTTTTCGACGGCCAGAACGCGCATACCTGGTTCGAGATCCCGGCTGCCGAATACGTGCGGAACTGGAACATCCAGCTTCCCTCCGACGGCCGCAACTACGTCGTCGAGCTGGGCTGGGTCACCCAGGAGGGCCGCTTCATCCAGGCGCTGCGCTCGAATACCGTCGACGTGCCCATCGGCCGTCCGTCCCCGGTGATCGCCGACAAGTTCGTCGAGCTCCCCTTCAAGCCGGCTCCCGAGGCGAAGACCCTCGAGGCCGAGGCTCCCGAAGCGGCCTTCGTCTCGGGCGAGGAACTGGCTCCGCCCGCCGCCACCACGGCTCCGAGCAACAACGTCTCGCTACCCGACACCATGTACCAGCTCTCCACCCGGGGCCGCGGGTACTGGTCGGCGGACACCCCGCGCTACGGCGACCTCACCTGGGAGAACCTGGAATCGGCCATGGGCTCGCATCGCATGGGCTCGCATGCCGTCAGCTCGTTCGCGGCGGCTCCCACGCCCCCGGCCGCGGCCAAGCCCAAGGGCTCGGACAAGGATTTCTGGCTGGTCGCCAACTGCGAGCTGATCGTCTACGGCGCGACCGAGCCCGACGCGAAGGTGACCCTGCGAGGCCAGAACATCGAGCTGCGTCCCGACGGGACCTTCTCGATCCGCTTCGCCTTCCCTGACGGGCTCCACCCGATTCCCATCCACGCGGTCAACGCGGACGGCGACATGGAGCGCTCCATCACCATCACGGTCAGCCGCGACACGCAGCCGTAACGGTTTGGGCCCCGCCGCCAACCTGGCTGCGGGGCCATCGCTTTCGTTTCTACTCGCAAGCCCAGAAGAGGATTGATCATGGCCAAAGGCTACCTGGCAATGGTGCTGCATGCCCACTTGCCTTTCGTTCGCCACCCGGAGTACTCGTACTTCCTCGAAGAGGACTGGCTATACGAGGCGATCACCGAGACCTACGTCCCGCTCATCAACGTCTACGATGGCCTGATCGCCGACGGCATCGACTTCCGCATCACGATGACCATGACGCCGCCGCTGGTCTCGATGCTCGCCGATCCCTTCTTGCAGAGCCGCTACGTTCATCACCTCGACGAGCTGATCGAGCTCGCGACCAAGGAGGTCGAGCGGACCCGCTTCGACGGCCACTTCAACTACCTCGCCCGCTACTACCTGGACCTCTACCGGAAGACCCGCCAGACCTTCGTCGACAAGTACAAGGGCAACCTGGTCACCGCCTTCAAGAAGTTCCAGGATCTGGGCGTCCTCGAGATCGTCACCTGCACCGCGACCCATGGCTTCCTGCCGCTGATGCGCGTCACCCCGCAGGCGGTCCGCGCCCAGATCATGGTGGCGGCGGAATCCTACGAGGAGCACTTCGGGCGCCGGCCGCGCGGCATCTGGCTCGCCGAGTGCGGCTACTACCCCGGGGTCGACCAGTACCTCAAGGAAGCCGGCATCCGCTACTTCTTCACCGACACCCACGGCATCCTCAACGCCACTCCCCGCCCCCGCTACGGCGCCTACGCTCCCATCTACACCCCCGATACGGGCGTGGCCGCCTTCGCGCGTGACCAGGAGTCCTCCAAGCAGGTCTGGAGCTCGATCGAGGGCTATCCGGGCGACTTCGACTACCGCGAGTTCTACCGGGACATCGGCTACGACCTCGACCTCGATTACATCGCGCCCTACATCCAGCCGGACGGCACCCGCAAGAACACGGGCATCAAGTACTACCGGATCACCGGCAAGACCGATCAGAAGCAGCCTTACGATCCCTACTGGGCCGACCAGAAGGCCGCCTCGCACGCGGGCAACTTCATGTTCAACCGCGAGAAGCAGATCGAGCACCTCTTCGGGGTCATGGGCCGCGAGCCGATCGTGGTCTCCCCGTACGACGCCGAGCTGTTCGGGCACTGGTGGTACGAGGGGCCGCAGTTCCTCAACTACCTCATCCGCAAGTCGGTTCATGACCAGGACGTCTACAAGCTCACGACTCCGGCCGAGTACCTCGAGAATCATCCGACCCAGCAGATCGCGACCCCGTCGTACTCCAGCTGGGGAGACAAGGGCTACGCGGAGTTCTGGCTCAACGACACCAATGCCTGGGTCTACCCGCACCTTCACGAGGCTGCGGACCGCATGGTCGAGCTCGCCACCCGCTACCCGTCGAACGGCGACGAGGCTCAAGAGCGCGCCCTCAACCAGGCGGCTCGCGAGCTGCTGCTGGCGCAGAGCTCCGACTGGGCCTTCATCATGAAGACCGGCACCATGGTCGAGTACGCCGTGAAACGGACCCACTCGCACCTGCGCCGCTTCAACAAGATCTACGAGGATCTGAAGGAAGGCAAGGTCGACGCCGAGTTCCTCGACAAGGTCGAGTACCTCGACAACATCTTCCCGAACATCAACTACCGGCACTTCCGGTAATCCAAAAGGGGGCCGCGAGGCCCCCTTCCTGGTTTCTCCCGTCGGCTCAGGCCCGAGCGGGGGCGACTGATTTCGCCACTCCGAGGCGCGGCCAGAAGGTCGCGACGATTCCCATGGTCAGCAGCTGGACGGCTCCTACCAGCAAGACGCACGTCCACCAGCCGCCGTGCGCCCAGAAGAAACCCGGCAAGGCTCCGCCGGCGCTACCCCCCAGGTAGTAGAAACAGAGGTACAGCCCCGAGGCCAGCGACCGCGAGCGCCCCGCGGCCACTCCCAGCGAGCTGGTGGCCGCCGACTGGCAGACGAAAACTCCCGACGAACAGATGGCCAGCCCCGCGATGACGCCCCAAAGCGTCGGCAGCAGAGTGACCAGCACGCCGAAGAGGGACGTGGCAGTGGCCGCCAGGAAGACCGGGCGGTATCCGTAGAGATCGATCAAGCGACCCGCCAGGGGAGTGACCACCACTCCCAGCAGGTAAACCGCGAAGATGCCGGCCAGTCCCAGCGGGCCGAGGTGGAACGGCTCGCCGACCAGGTGGAAGTTGACGTACGTGAACATGGCGACCTGCACGAAGAGCGTGTTGAATCCGGCCGCGAAGATGGCGAGAAGGGCCGGGTTGCGCAGCAGTTCTCCCCACTTGCGGATGCCGGCCAGCCCCAGGTAGGCGGGACGCTCCTGCTTCGCACTCGGTAGCAGGTAGGCCGCCGCGAGGGCTCCGACGATCGTCAGGATGCCAAGCGCGATGAAGGCGAGGCGCCATCCCGCCAGCTCGCCCATCACCCCCGAGAGGGCGCGGCCGGTGAATCCCCCGAGCACGTTGCCCGTGATGAAGCTTGCCATGCTCGAGCCTAGCTTGCACGCACCAAAGCTCTCGTTGATGTAGCAGAGCGTCACGACGTAGACGACGGGCACGAAGAGCCCTTGCACGAAGCGCCATGCGATCAGCACGGGAAGCGTGGTGGCCGTGGCGGCCAGCAGGGTGGTCGCGGCCAGGGCGAAGAGCGATGCGATCATCAGGGGCTTGCGCTCCCAGCGGTCCACGACGAGGCCGGCCAGCGGCGCGCTGAGCGCAACGGCGGCGGTGGCCGCGCTGATGGTCAGGCTCACCTCCACCTCGGAGGCCGAAAAGAGGGTTTGCAAGGTGGGCAAAAGCGCCTGGGTCGCGTAAAGCCCAAGGAAGGTGCAGAACCCGACGAGAGCCAGGACCCAGCGGGTGTCGACTGTCCCTCGTGCTTCCGTTTCGACTGCCATGCGTCACCTGGCCTTTCGCGATCGGTGGAAAACCCGGATCCATGCTCGCGTTTCAGGTACCTGGTGTCCAATATATAAGTTCTTGCGGATTGATATCCAGGGCGTATCATGGAGGCATGGAACTTCGACACCTTCGCTACTTCATTGCCGTGGCCGAAGAGCTGCACTTCGGGCGTGCGGCACGCCGGCTTCACATCGCCCAGCCCCCCTTGAGCCAGCAGATCCGGGCTCTCGAGGATGAGCTCGGCGTGCGCTTACTTGATCGCAACCAGCGTTCGGTCGCGTTGACCCATGCCGGGGCGCTTTTCCTCGAGGAGGCGTACAAGACGGTGGCGCAGGCCGAGCAGGCGATTCGGGTCGCGCAGCGCGCGAGCCGGGGCGAGATCGGCCGCTTGCGAATCGGCTTCGTGAGCTCGATCGCCTATGGACCCTTTCCGGTGAGGCTGCGCGCCTTCCGGGAACGCTTTCCGCATGTCGCCCTCGAGCTGCATGAGTTGACTACGACCTCGCAGACGGAGGCCTTGCTGAAGGGCACGGTGGACCTGGGATTGTTCCGGCAGGAGGCGGAGAGCGCCCACGCGCAGCGCGTGGAGGGGTTGCGCATGGACCTCCTGAGAACGGAGCCCTTCGTGGTCGCACTTCCGGAAAGTCATCCGCTCGCGGACCGAGCCCGGATCGCGCTTGCCGAGCTTCACGCCGAGGACTTCGTGCTTTTTCCGCGCACGTCGAACCCGGGGCTACACGACTACCTGGTGCGGGGCTGCCGGCAGGCGGGCTTCGAGCCGCGCATCGTGCAGGAGGCGGACCTGATGCAGACGCTCGTTTCCCTGGCGGCCGCGGGGCTGGGGGTGACGCTGACGCCCTATTCCTTGCAGAGCCTTCAGCGCCTGGGTGCGGTGTACCGGCCACTAGCGGAGCCTGCCCTGGAGAGCCGGATCATGGCCGCATGGCGCGAGGACGATGCCTCGCCGGTGCTGGCGGCGCTCCTGGAGACGCTGCGCGAGCGCTAGCGCTGCGGCTGGGGCGAGCTCAGACGGCGCCGAGCCGCTGCAGGACCTTGGCGACGAGCGGGGTGGGGACGTCCGAACGGATGCAGACCTGACCGAGGGTCGTGGGGAGGACCCAGCGGACCGCGCCGTCCTTGACCTTCTTGTCGTGGCCCGTGGCGTCGATCAGGCGCTCGGCGGACAGTGCCGGGAAGCGGGTGGGCAGGCCTGCGCGCTGCAAAAGTGCGATCAGGCGCTCCTGCTCGTCATCGGCAAAGAGGTCGAGCTCGCAGGCGATCGCGCCCGCCGCCACCATGCCGATGGCGACGGCCTCCCCGTGCAGGTAGCTCTGGTACTGGGTCTCGGCTTCCAGCGCATGCCCCAGGGTATGGCCAAAGTTCAGGATGGCCCGCAACCCCGACTCCCGCTCATCCTCCAGCACCACCTGAGCCTTGAGCTCGCAGCAGCGCGCGATGGCCGGGATCAGCGCCTGCAGGCGCCGCTCCAGCAGTAGCGGGAGGTCGGTCTCAAGGCGCGCGAAGAAGTCGGGGTCCAGGATGACGCCGTACTTGATCATCTCCGCCAGCCCCGCCAGCAGCTCGCGCCGCGGCAGCGTGTGTAGCGCCAGGGGGTCGGCGATCACCATGCTCGGCTGGTAGAAGGCCCCGATCAGGTTCTTGCCCTGGGGGTGGTTCACGGCGACCTTGCCGCCCACCGACGAGTCGATCTGGGCCAGCAGAGACGTCGGCACCTGGACGAAGGGGACTCCCCGGTTGAAGGTGGCGGCCACGAAGCCCGCCAGGTCGCCGATCACCCCGCCGCCCAGGGCGACGATGGGGTTCTGGCGTTCGAGGCGGGCCTCGATGGCGCGATCGTAGAGCTGCATGGCGCTCTGCATGCGCTTGAAGCGCTCGCCGGCGGGGACGACGGCCATGTGCGGATCCCAGCCCGCCTCGCGCAGAGAGGCGCGGGCGACGTCCCCGTAGCGGGTCTCGAGGTGGGGGTTGGTGACGACCAGGCAGCGCCCGGGCTTCAGCTTCTCGGCCATGTGATGGCCCAGCCGGGCCATCGCGTTGGGCTCGAGCAGGATGGGATACTCGCGGCCGGGAATCGGCACCGCGATCCGGCGGCCTTCCCCGCGAATGTTCTCGAGGATGCGCTCGGCGACCCGGGCGGCCGACGACGAGGAGGCCACCTGGATGGGAATCTGCTGGTAAAGCGGAAAGCGCTCCTGATAGCGCTCGCGAAAGGCCACGGGATCTTGAGCCAGGGGGCGCTCGGAGCCGGAAACGCGCCGCCAGAGCATCTCGGGGGAGGCTTTGAGGTGGACGACGACCCCGGCCATGCGCAGGGCGAGCCGGTTGGCGGGATCGAGGATCGCTCCGCCGCCGGTGGCAATGACCTGGCGATCGCCCCGCGAGACCTCCTGGATGGCGGCCGCTTCCAGCTCCCGGAACCCCGCCTCTCCGCGCTCGGCGAAGATCTCGGGGATGGGGATGCCTGCCTTGGACTCGACCAGGCGATCGGTGTCGACGAAGTCCCATCCCAGCCGGGTGGCGAGGATGCGGCCGACGGTCGTCTTGCCCGAGCCCATGAAGCCCATCAACGTCACGTTCATGCCGTTAGTATGCCTGGAAGCCGGTGGGAAAGTCCAGATGAATGGAAGAGGCCAATGCTTGGCCGATTGAAGCCATGGCGGGCGCGGAGGCCCGCCCCACAAGCCTCTAATAAGGGCTCATCACAGCACCTGCGATTGGCGCAGGCGTCCCTGCCTGCGAATTCCTTAAGCTTCCTGTGAGAGAGTCCAGTCCCGCACGTCGGGAGGCACGGGCATCACCGAGAGGCGGCTCATGCGCACCAGGTCGAAGCCGGTCCAGCCCGCGTCCTTGAACTGGGCGAGCGTCACGGGGCGCGCCAGGCGCCGGACGGGGGCGAGCTCGATTTTGATGGACTTGCCCGTGGCGTCGCTCTCATCCGGGATCGGGCCCGACAGCGCCTTGGCTACCCCCACGATGCGGCGCTCCTTGCCGGAATGGTAGATGAAGAGCTCGTCACCCGGCACGATCGCGCGCAAATTCCGCTGCGCCAGCGCGTTTCGTACGCCGTCCCAGCCGGTGCGGCCCTCGCGTTCGAGGTCGTCGTAGGAGTAGGTCTCGGGTTCGGTCTTGAGCAGGAAGGTGGCCATGATCAGTCCTTTGCGATGGGAAGGGTGAACCAGAAGCATGATCCCTTGGCGGGTTCGCTTGTCACGCCGATGTTGCCGCCCTGGGCTTCGACCAGCGCCTTGGTGATGGAGAGCCCGAGGCCCGTGCCCCCGGCGATCCGGGTATCGGACATGTCGAGCTGGCTGAACGGCTTGAAGAGCCGGTCCATGTCCTCCGGGGCGATGCCGATCCCGGAGTCCTCCACCGCGATCCGGATGGCGGAGCCGTCGCGGCGGGCCGTCACCCGGATCGTTCCCCCGTCCGGGGTGAACTTGATGGCGTTGTTGACCAGGTTGACCAGGACCTGTGCGATGCGCTGCTCGTCCGCATAGACGAGTGGCAGGTCACTGGGCGCTTCGAGGGTCATGGTGTGGTGGCGCTTCGCTGCCAGCGGAGCGAGGTTGTCCTGCACGCTCTGCAGGACCCGCTGGAGCGGGAAGGCAAGGGGCTCGAGCGTGAATTTGCCCGCCTGGATCCGGCTCATGTCGAGCAGGTCGTTGATGAGACCCAGCAGGGCGTCTCCGCCGCCGAGCATGCGGCTGAGGTAGGTGTGCTGCATCTCGTTGAGAGGGCCCACCAGCTCGTCGTCGAGGATGCTCCCGAAGCCCATGATGGCGTTGAGGGGGGTACGCAGCTCATGCGAGAGGATGCTCAGGAACTCGTCCTTCATGCGGTCGGCCTGCGTCAGCTTCACGATCGTCTGCTCCAGCTCGCGGGTCCGCTCCTGGACCTGGGCCTCGAGGTGGCTGCGCGCGGCGCGTAGCTCCTCGACATTGACGGCGAGCTGGATGGCGACGGCCAGCTGAGACGAGACCGAAAGGAGAAACCGCTGCTCCTCGGGGGGGAAGTCGTGGCGATCCTGAAAATAAAAGGAAAGGACGCCCGTGGGCTTGCCGTGGTAGAGGAGCGGGATGTAAACGGTTCCCCGGAAGTCCATGTGCTCGGCGTAGTGGCGAAACGGCAGGTACTCCGGGTCCTGCTTGGCATCGACCACGGGGATCATGCGCGACTCGTGAAACGCCGTCAGGACGGGAGAGCCGCTCAGGCGTCCCCGGTAGCCCATGTTGATGTCCGCGACCTCGGCGGGCGCGAAGTTCGTCTGGGCCTCGATCTGCAGGCCGCACAGCGCGTCGTTCCAGCGCCAGATGGCGCCGTACTTGGCGCCCAGGAGGTCGCAGAGCCGCGAAAGGCTGGTTTGCAGGAGCTGGGAAAGGTTGGTTGACGCGGTCACCGCCTGGCTGACCTCGGCCATGACATGGAGCTCGGCGTTGCGCTGGGTCAGTTCGGCGGCATGGGCCTCCAGGGCTCGGTTGAGGTCGCGGATGGCTTCGTTCTCCGCGCTCACGTCCTGGTACGCGTCGAGCAGGGTCTGGTAGGTCTTGGCGTAGTCGCTCTCGATGTCGGCGTAGAGGGACTCGATCTCGGCGATCAGCGTGGCGAGGGTGCGCGCGGGCATCTCCTGGTCGCCCAGCCAGTCGATGAGGGCGAGTTTCTGGGAGGTGAGGCCCTGGATGAAGTCCTGGAGGACGAGGGCGGTCTTGCCGAGGTGGATCTGCCCGATGGTCTGGCCTGCCTCGTAGCGCGCGATGACGAGGCGGACGTAGTCGCTGCGCGCACCGCGGGCCAGGTGTTCGAGCAGCTCGCCCATGCGGGCGCGGCCGACGTCGCGCAACTCCGCGTAGGCCCGCGCGTTTCCGCTCGCTTCGATTGCCAGGAGGGCCGGCATGCTGCGGGTTCGGGCATTGGCGATGAAGGCCATCGCCAGGCGTTCCTGGGCGTCTTGACTGGCGAGCGCCCGGCGGGCGGCAGCTTGAAGCTCGGGACTGAAGGTCACGTTCAGGTCCTTTCCAGGTCGCCTGAAGTTTACCAGAAATCATGCAAAACGCCCACTTGGGTAACCAAGTGGGCGTTTTGTTTAGGCTCCCCGTCAAGGATTCGAACCTCGATCGCCTGGGCCAGAACCAGGTGTCCTACCATTGAACGAACGGGGAACGGTGGAACAAGATTAACTCTACCAAACTCACCCTTAACCCGTCAACCCCTTTTTGCGGCATTTTGCAGCGGGGGCGATCGCCGGGCCGGGCGCGGGCGCTTCCAGAGGCTCGCCTGGGCGGTCCAAAGGCGCTGGGGGCTTGGCGAGGAACATGATATACTGAACAGGCCCCCCTGGATGTCACGACGGGGATCGCATGCGGCTCTGGGCGCGTGCGTTCCGGTGAGGGGGAGGCCTAGCCGGAGGAGTACCTGTGCAAGAAACCCCGAATACCCGTATCATTCCGCGTTCGCTGCGCGACGAGATGAAGCAGTCGTACCTCGATTACGCCATGAGCGTCATCGTCGGACGCGCCTTGCCGGACGTCCGCGACGGCCTGAAGCCGGTTCACCGCCGCATCCTCTTCTCGATGCACGAGAACAACCTGACCGCCGACCGCAAGCACCGCAAGTCGGCCACGGTGGTCGGAGACGTGCTCGGTAAGTACCACCCGCACGGTGACTCGTCGGTCTACGACGCGATGGTGCGCCTCGCGCAGGACTTCTCCATCCGCTACACGCTGGTCGACGGCCACGGGAACTTCGGTTCGGTCGACGGCGACCCCGCTGCCGCCTACCGGTACACCGAGGCCCGCCTCTCGCGGATCGCCTCCGAGCTGCTCGCCGACATCGACTCCGAGACGGTCAACTTCTCACCCAACTACGACGGCACCACCGAGGAGCCCACGGTCCTTCCGACCCGCATCCCGAACCTGCTCGTCAACGGCTCGGCCGGCATCGCGGTCGGCATGGCCACCAACATCCCGCCCCATAACCTCACCGAGGTGGTGAACGGCCTGGTGGCCATGATCGACACTCCAGGCCTCTCCACCGGCGACCTGATGCAGTACATCAAGGGTCCCGACTTCCCGACCGGCGCGTTGATCCTCGGCGAGAAGGGCATCCAGGAGGCCTACGCCACCGGCCGCGGCTCCGTCACCATCCGCGCGGTGGCCGAGATCGAGGAGATGGCGCGCGGTAAGCACGCCATCATCGTCACCGAGCTCCCCTACCAGGTCAACAAGGCCCGCCTGATCGAGCACATCGCCGACCTGGTCAAGGACAAGAAGATCGAGGGCATCTCCGACCTGCGCGACGAGTCCGACCGCCAGGGTATGCGCATGGTCATCGAGCTCAAGCGCGACGCCGTGCCCCAGGTGGTCCTCAACCACCTCTACAAGGCGACCTCGCTGCAGACCACCTTCGGCATCATCAACCTCGCCCTGGTCGATGGCCAGCCCCGCGTCCTCAAGCTCTCCGAGATGCTCGAGTACTACCTGGAGCACCGGGTGGACGTCGTCACCCGCCGGACCCGCTACGAGCAGAAGAAGGCCGAAGCCCGCATGCACATCGTGCAGGGCTTGATCGTCGCGCAGCGCAACATCGACGAGGTGGTCCACACCATCCGCGGCGCCGAGAACACCGAAGCCGCCCGCCAGGGCCTGATGGGCAAGTTCTCGCTTACCGAGATCCAGGCCAACGCCATCCTCGAGATGCAGCTGCGCCGCCTGACCGCCCTCGAGGTCGGCAAGCTCGAGAACGAGGAGCGCGAGCTCAAGGCCCGCCTCGAGGAGTACGCCGCCATCCTGGCCGACAAGGCCAAGGTCTACGCCATCATCCGCACGGAGCTGCTGGCCGTTAAGGACCGCTACGGCGACGAGCGCAAGACCAAGCTCATGCACGACCCCGGCGAGATCCGCCAGGAAGACCTGATCGCCGACGAGCCCATGGCCATCTTCATCACGGACCAGGGCTACATCAAGCGCCTCAACGTCGACACCTTCGAGAAGCAGCGCCGCGGCGGCCGCGGCATCGCCGGCATCGCCACGCGCGAGGACGACTTCATCCGCCACTTCTTCGTGGGGACCGCCCACTCGAACGTCCTCTTCTTCTCGAATCGCGGCATCTCCTACTCGCTCAAGGTCTACGAGATCCCCGAGGCCTCGCGGCAGGCCAAGGGCGTCAACATCGTCAACCTCCTGCCTCTGGGGCCCGACGAGCGGATCACCGCCGTGCTGCCGGTCTCGGAGTTCAAGGAAGGCGACTTCCTCATCATGCTCACGCATGAGGGCACCATCAAGAAGACCGATCTGACGGCCTTCTCGAGCATCCGGCGCTCGGGCATCATCGCGATTGCCCTCGACGACGGCGACGAGCTCGGCTGGGTCTGCCACACCGACGGCCAGCGGTCGGTCATCATCGCCACCGCCGAAGGCATGGCCATCCACTTCCCCGAGGAAGAGCTGCGCCCCCTGGGCCGCCCCGCCCGCGGCGTGCGCGCCATCACCCTGCGCGACGGCGACAAGGTGATCGGCATGACGCTGGGTGACGCCGAAGGCACGATCCTCTCGGTGACCACCGACGGCTACGGCAAGCGCACCGCCATCGAGGAGTACCGCCAGCAGGGCCGCGGCGGCCTGGGCCTCATCAACATGAAGCTCAATGCCAACCGCAACGGCAAGGTCTCCACCATCATGATCGTCAAGGACACCGATGAGGTGGTCCTGGTCACCACCAATGGCATCGTGATCCGCCAGAAGGTGGACTCGATCCCCAAGCTGGGCCGCATGACCCAGGGCGTCCGCCTGCAGCGCATGGACGAGAACGACCGGGTGGCGGCCGTCGCCCTGGTGGTGACCGACGAGGAAGACCCCGAGGGCGACCTCGGCGGCGACACGGCCGGGGAGGAGTAGATGGACTTCAACTTCGACCCCTTCCAGACGTCGTACGGCTTCGAGGTTCCTCAGGATCTGATCCAGCCCCAGGCCGTTAACAACCGACCGACCCTGGGCATGATTCTCGTGGAGATGGGGGTCCTGAGCGAAGAGCAACTCGCCCAAGCGGTGACCACCCAGGTCGCACAGCAGGTGCCGCTGGTCCAGGTGCTTCTCGAGAGCGGCATGGCCACCCAGGATCAGGTCCTGGGTGCGCTGCGCAGCCGACCCCAATATGGTTGAGCCCGCTCAGCCGATCGTTCCTGGAGAGGTCTGGCGCCGAGGCGCATTGATAAGGTGATCTGTGGCAAACACGCATGAACCGGCTTCCCTGAAGGAAGCCCTCGACGGAGAAACCCCCTTGCAAGGATCCATCGGTGGCCTGCGCGTCGGATGTCTGACGGACGTGGGCAAGGTGCGGGAGATCAACCAGGATTACCTGGCCAGCGATCCCGACCACGGCCTCTTCATCGTCGCCGACGGCATGGGCGGCCACCTGGCGGGCGAGAAGGCCTCCCAGGGCGCGGTCGAAGCCATCACCCGGGCCCTCACGCCCGAAGTCCTCGCCTCGGCCAACGGCTCCATGATCGACCTGATCCAGGCCGCCATCCAGGATGCCAACCGCGAGATCGTCCAGGCGTCCCTGCAGGACTCCTCGATGCGCGGCATGGGCACCACCGCCACCGTGGCGGTCACCGTGGCCGACAAGGTCTACGTGGGTCACATCGGCGATTCGCGTGCCTACCACCTGCGCGGCGGCGAGATCGTCCAGATCACCGAGGACCACTCGGTCGTCGCCCAGCTGCTGCGCGCCCGCGCCATCACCCCCGCGGAGGCCCAGCGCCATCCCTACCGCAACGTCATCACCCGCTGCCTCGGCATGCAGATGGAGATCGAGGCGGATACCTTCGAGGTGGACTGGCAGATTGGCGATTGCCTGCTGCTCTGCTCGGACGGCCTCTCCGGCCTGGTCTCCGACGAAGAGATGGCCGCGATCACCGCGGAGTCCCCCGAGCCGCAGGTGGCCTGTGAACGCCTGGTCGCCCTCGCCCTCGAGCGCGGCGGCTACGACAACGTCACGGTCGTCTTGCTCACCAAGGAATCGTAAGTAAATCCCATGGGAGACCGTCTCGGCAATTACGAGCTCATCAGCGAACTCGGCCGCGGAGGCATGGGTGTGGTTTACCGCGCCTCAGACCTCAAGCTGGGCCGTCAGGTCGCCATCAAGGAGTTGCTCGTCACGACGCAGCTCTCCGAGGTCGAGCGCCAGGACACGGTCGAGCGCTTCCGGCGGGAGGCCATGGCCGCGGCGCGCCTCGCGCACCCCAACATCATCACGGTCTACGATTACGGCCAGGAGGGCGATCGCCCCTACATGGTCATGGAGCTGCTCGAGGGCAAGAACCTCGGGGACTACCTCGACAAGAAGACCTCCTTCTCCATGCAACAGGTGGCCGACATCGGCGCCCAGATCTGCTCGGCCCTCGACTATGCCCACCTCTCGGGCATCATCCACCGCGACATCAAGCCCGACAACATCATGCTCAACTCCACCGGCGTCGTGAAGCTCACCGACTTCGGCGTGGCCCGGGTGAAGTCCGACCTGCCCAGCATGACCCAGACCGGCACCACGCTGGGCACGATCGCCTACATCTCCCCGGAGCAGCTCACCGATTCCCGCCTGGTCGACGGCCGCTCGGATCTCTTCTCCCTGGGCGCACTCCTCTACGAGATGCTCACCTTCAAGACCCCCTTCGACGCCGGCAACCTCGGCGGGACCATCATCAACATCATGAGCATGGCCCCCGAGCCCATCAGCGCCATCAACCCCAACGTGCCGCCGAAACTCGAGGCGGTCATCATGCGCGCCCTCAAGAAGAATCCCGACGATCGCTTCAGCCGCGCCGCCGAGATGGGACACGCACTCACAGCCGCCCTGCGCGAGACCGAGAGGCCTGCTCCTCCTCGGATCGTCGATGCCTCGGCCGGCGTCGGCGCCCCGGCGAACGCGGCCGCCCAGTCCCACCCCTGCCGCCATTGCGCCAAGCCCATCCCGCAGGGAAGCCGGGTCTGCCCGAATTGCGGCCGCTCCGAGACCGCCCCGCTCTCGATTCCCATGCCGCAGGCCCCGGCCCGCCCGGGCCTCGCTCCACCGCCCATGCCGCAGTCCCGCGTGCCCCAGATGCCCACCGTTCAGCCCCGAGTGCCCGTCGCTCCGGCCGGCCAGGGCATGCATCAATCCATCCAGCCCGCGCCCCAGCCGGCGGCCCAGCAAGCGACCCATCCGTCCTCCCATCCTGCCGCCCCTACGGGCCTCCCCCCGGCCATGCCGACGGGTTCAATCCACCCCCCGGCGTCGCCGCAGGCCGCCCCTCCGATGAACCGCTCGATGGGATCCTCCCTGCATCCGCCGGAGCCCATGGGATCCAGGCGCATTCCGCAGAAGGTCATCGGGATCCAGTCCGTCAAGGAGTTCGGACGGCAGGGATTCGGACAGGGCGAGTTCCAGCAGCCCCGCGGTATCGCCATCGACGCCAACCGTAACCTCCTGATCGCCGACACCGAGAACGGCCGGATCCAGGTCTTCGATCTGAACGGGCGCTTCGTGCGACAGATCAAGCCCACGGGAGCGAATGAATCCTTCCGCTTCCCCCGGGCAATCGCGGTCAACCCCCTCGGCATCGTCTTCGTCACCGACGATCTCGATTTCCGGATCTACAAGTTCGACGGAGCCGGAAGGCAGCTCGCCATCTGGAAGCGCCCACGCATCCAGGAAGAGAACCCCTCCATCCCCGGGCGTCTGATGATCGCCCCCAACGGCAACATCTACCTGTCCGAGCCCAACAACCACCGGGTCCTCGTGCATGACTCCAACGAGAAACTGATCGGCGCCCTCGGCCGCGAGCATGGCCTGCAATCCCCCGGTGGGATGGTGATCGATAGCAAGGGCCAGCTCTGCGTCCTTGACTTCGGGACCATGGCCGTCCACGTCTTCGACAAGAAGTTGCAGCCCGTCATGACCTTCGGCAAGCGCGGCAACGGCCCCGGCGAGTTCTCGGTGCCCCGTGAGCTTTGCGTCGACCGCTTCGGCTACTTCTTCGTCGCCGACACCCTCAACCATCGCATCCAGGTCTTCGACCCCGAGGGCAAGTTCCTGCTGACCTACGGGAAGAAGGGCGTGGGGCCCGGTGAGTTCAACGGTCCGGAAGGCCTCGCGATGGGCCCTGAAGATCGGCTCTACGTCACCGACCGGGGCAACGGCCGCGTCCAGATCTTCACCATCGACCGAGCCTGAAGCTTTTTCGAGTTCCTTCACACGTCCGGGCCTTCGCCCGGACGTTTTGCTTTGGCGCGCCGCGATAAATCTCCGTTAAAGCGCGTGGCTTTCTCCCGATTCGCGGAATAACGATCATGCGATACTTATGTCTTTTCGTTTTTGAGTCAAAGGAGGCCCGCCATGGCGTCGATTCCTTCGATCCCGTCTACCGGCCCGCTCCTCACGCCGCCCATCCAGCCGTCACGTTCCCTTCCTGCTGCGCCTGTTGCGGGCGGTGATTGCGAACCCATGCCGGACGTCATCGTGGCGTCCGACAAGGCCGTCGTTCGCTCCGGGCTCGAGGCGCTCACTCGGGTGGCGACGACCCCGCTCTGGTCCGCTGACTTCGAGTTGCCCGCCGCCCCTCCGCCGCCGCCCTCCGCCGAGCAACCCTGGGATTACGCGTCCACGCCCGCCGTCACCTCGCATGGCGCGGGAAGCCTGAGGAGCGCTCCGCTTGACCCGATGACGGGCGGTCCGGGCGCGACCTGGCGCTGGCCCGGCGCCGAGACGATCGAGCCCGAGGAGGAGGAGGAGGACACCCTCTTCGACATCCTGACGTTTCAATGGCAGCTGCTCGCCGAGGGCGTCCAGGCCGGGGGAGAGGCGGTTCGAGCCGGCGTGGACTCCGTTGCTCAGGTCGTGGCCACGGGCACCCACGCGGTCGCAGAAGCAATCGAGAGCGGCCTCCAGCAGGCCGTTGGGGCGGTCGGTGACTTCGCGGCCAACGCCTGGAAGTCGATCACCAGCATCCGCCTCTGGTGACACATCGGCGTCTCCTTTGTTAAATCTCTGATTAGTTGAGAAAAGTCTCCGTAAAGTCTCGCAGAAGCCGGCGTTTTTGCGGCATAAGAAGCGTGGTGTGCGATTTGTCCCAAGGAGGATGCCCATGACTTCGCCCTTGAACGCCGGCCCCTCGTTCGTCCCGCCTCAGGCGACGGGCGCCCCCACGGCCTCGCCGAATGCGGCGCCTGCGGCCCCGGCGGCATCGGCCCCGGCGGCAGCGCCGGCAGCCACCCCCCTGGCGCAGGACAACTCCACGATGGCCGCCGGCAACGGTGCGGCCTCTCAGCTGGGCAACGCGACCGAGCTCTGGGCGGATGCGGTTCTCACCGAGAAGTTCGATTTCATCGGCTTGCCCCCGGAGGTTCCCAAGACCAGCGTCTGGTCGGATGCGCTCGACATCAAGCTCCCCGAGTACAAGCCGACGATCGCCGACACGGATATCAAGATTGGCGGCGTCAGCCGCTCGCTTCCCGAGAAGCCGACCTGGCGCGAGCTGACCTTGGCCCTCGAGGACGCGCTGGGTATCGGCAAGTACCGCACCGACCACCGCGGACACAAGCGCGACGTGCTCCTCAACAACAACAAATCGGCCTTCGACACCCAGGCCTGGGGCCCCCAGACGACCCGGTTCATGCGCGAGGCCTATGATGCCCTGCAGCGCGGGGACCTCGAGGCGGCCCGACGCTGCTACGAGAAGGGCGGCGTGGCCGTCAGTCCCATCATGCTGGATCTCAACGGCGACGGGAAGCTCGGCACGACCGGCGTCTCGACGGCCAAGGAGCGCATCGACGATCAGGTCGGTCGCACCGTCTCCTTCGATATCGACGGCGACGGGGCCAAGGACGAGATCGAGTGGATGAGCGGCGATGGCGACGGCATGCTGGTCGACGACCGGGATGGCGGCGCGACCGGCGCCATGCTCACCGACGGCGAGATCGATGGTAAGCGTCTCTACGGCGATCAGGGCGGCAAGTACGCCAACGGCTTCGAGAAGCTCAAGGCCCTCGACAAGGACGGCGACGGCAAGGTGGCCGGCGAAGAGCTCGACGGCCTCAAGGTCTGGATCGACGACGGCGACGCCAAGCTGGAGGGCGGCGAGCTCAAGACGCTGCGCGAGCTGGGCATCACCGAGATCTTCGTGCAGATGAAGCATGAGCAGAATGCCAAGGGCGAGACCCTCGAGCGATCGAGCTTCGTCCAGGACGGCAAGACCCACATGACCGAGGATGTCTGGTTCGGGGTCAAGGACTGGGGCCAGTGATCGCCCAGGAAGCGATGCTGAACCGGTACCGCGAGGCGCTGCGCCAGGCCCTGCTCGATGACGGCGTCAAGCTCGGGCAGGGAGTCGATGACTCGGGGCGGCCCTACCACTGGATGGTCGACTGTCGCGAGGTGCTGCTCTCGCAAGCGTCGCTGCACCATGCCGCGCGTCTCCTCTGGGAGCGCCTCAAACCCTATCGCCCACAGGCCATCGGGGGGATGACCCTCGCGGCCAATCCCCTCACCATCGCCCTGCTCTACGAGAGCAGGGCGGACGGCTATCCACTGACAGGCTTCATCATCCGCAAGGAGCCCAAGGGAAACGGGCTTCAGAAATGGGTGGAAGGCCCCGAGCTCGAGCCGGGGACCCGGGTCGTCCTGCTGGATGACCTGGTGAACTCGGGAGAGACGCAGCGCAAGGCCCTGGATATCCTGAAGCCGCTCGGGGTCGAGGTCGTGGCCGTCGGTGCGGTGATCGACTGCGAGCGCGCGGGGTCCGCCTGGTTACAGGCTCGAAGCCTTCCGCTGGAGCGCCTCTTCACGCTGCGCGAGCTGGGAGTCGACCTCGAGCGCGGGCGTGCTCCGAACACGCACCCGGTCCGCTGGAAGTGGGGCCCCCTCAACCATGGACGCTACAGCGCCCCCAAGTCGAGCCCGATCCTCACGGAGCATGGCCTCTTCGTGGGCAGCGACGCGGGATTCCTGGCAGCGCTCACGCTCGACGGCAAGGAACGCTGGAGGGTGGTCGTCAGGGATCGCGAGCGCGGCATCCACTCCACGCCCCTGTACCACGACGGCCACGTCACCTTCGGGGGTTACGACGGGTTCGTCTACTGCGTCGACGCCCAGACCGGCCGGGTCGTCTGGGAGGCGCGGCCGGGCCAGTGGGTCGGCTCGTCGCCGGCCCTCGATCCGGACCGGGAGCGCATCGTGATCGGAGTCGAGTACGGCGAGGCGGGTGGGAGCTTGGTCTCGCTCGACGCTGCTACCGGGCGCCAGGTCTGGGAGCTGAAGGCCGGGCATTACGTCCATTCCTCGCCAGTGGTCGATCGCGCGCGCGGCCAGGTGATCGTGGGCGCGAACGACTACGCGGTCTACGCCGCCGACGCCGAGGACGGGAGGTTGCGCTGGAAGGTCGTGACCGGAGGCGAGGTGAAGGGTGACCCGGTCTTGGATCCCGAGGGGCGCTGCTTCGTGGGATCATTCGACG
Source organism: Candidatus Sericytochromatia bacterium (assembly GCA_036676455.1). Taxonomy (GTDB): domain Bacteria; phylum Cyanobacteriota; class Sericytochromatia; order S15B-MN24; family UBA4093; genus UBA4093. The sequence continues at coordinate 19,428 of JAKFCW010000073.1, read as the reverse complement.
GCCATCTCTATGCCCTGGACGCCGCGTCGGGAGACTTGCTCTGGAGGCGGCAGCTCGGCAAGCGCTTGCAGGTCCGTCCGCTGATCGTCGATGACCTGGTGATCGCGGGGGGATCTTCCTCTCGGCTGGTGGCCATGGATCGACAGACGGGCGCAGTGCGGTGGATGGCCACCACGGGCGGGGCCATCGTGGGCGGGGCGGCCGTCTGGGGCGATCGCATCGCCGTCGGTAGCACGGACGGGCGCCTCTACCTGCTGGACAAGGCCACCGGAGCGCACCTGGACGCCGTCACGACGGCGGGGCCGATCATGACCACGCCCGCGACGGGCATGGGCCTTTGTGTCTTTCCGTCGTTCGACGGGGGGCTCTGGGCGATCGCCACCGAGTGACCCCTCCTCGCCCCTGCAAGTGGTACCATGGCGGGACGCTTTTCGAGAGGAGCTGCCCGTGTCCAAGCGCATCACCACCCATTCCCTGCTCCAGATGAAGGCCGCTGGAGAGCGTATCGTGGCATTGACCGCGTACGACTACCCGACTGCCGTGGCGGTCGATCAGGCTGGCGTCGACCTGATCCTGGTCGGAGACTCCCTGGCCCCGGTCGTGCTCGGCTACCCCAACACCTTGCCCGTGACGATGGACGAGATGATCCACCACACGAAGGCGGTGGCGCGCGGAGCTCAGCGTGCCTTCGTGGTCGCTGACATGCCCTTCATGTCGGACGCGTCGCTCGAATCGGCCCTTCGCAATGCCGGCCGCTTCCTCAAGGAAGCCGGCGCCGCTGCGGTGAAGCTGGAAGGGGGCCATGCCCCGCAGGTCGCCGCCGTGCACGCCATGACCCAGCACGGCATCCCGGTCGTCGCGCATCTCGGCTTCACCCCCCAGCACCTGCACCAGCTGGGCGGCTTCCGCATCCAGGGCAAGACCGACGAGGCGGCCGAATCGATCCTGCGCCAGGCCAAGGATCTCGAGGAGGCCGGGGCCTGCGCGGTGGTGCTCGAGCTGGTGCCCGACGCCGTCGCCCAGCGGATCACCGAGGCGCTGCGGATCCCGACCATCGGCATCGGGGCCGGCGAGGGCTGCGATGGGCAGATCCAGGTCTTCCATGACCTGCTCGGCATGCACGTGGACCACCGCCCCAAGCATGCCAAGGTTTACGCCGATCTTCACGGGACCACGGTGGCCGCGTTGCAGCGTTACGGCGAGGACGTGCGAGCGGGACGCTTCGTTTCTTCCGAGCCCCTTTACGGGGCTGGCAACAAGGCGTAGTGTCAATTGACAGTCAAGTAGCCAATGCTTAGAATGGGGCTACCAACAGGCTGATACTGGGGTCACTCCAGCCATTCGACGAGGAGGTCGATTGAACGCAAGAAGGCGCAACGCCAAAGCGAGGCTATGTCTCGCCCCCCACTCCGTCTGACTCTTTTCCAAATAGGATGTGCATACGATGATTGTCACCGAACCCGTCCACACGTCACCGTTGACGTCGGCGCGCCAGCAACTGGCGAAGTGCATCGACATTCTGGGCATCGACCCGGGCGTCCATGAGCGGCTCTCCTATCCCGATCGCGTGGTGCAGGTCAACAGCCCCGTCCGCATGGATGACGGCTCCACCAAGATGTTCTCCGGCTACCGCGTCCAGCACAACAACGCGCTCGGGCCCTACAAGGGCGGTCTGCGCTTCCACCCCTCCGTCGACATCGACGAAGTCACCGCCCTGGCCATGCTCATGAGCTGGAAGTGCTCGCTGGTCGGCCTGCCCTACGGCGGCGCCAAGGGTGGCATCACCGTCGACCCCCGTCAGCTTTCCCTCGGCGAGCTCGAGCGTCTCACCCGGCGCTTCACCGCGGACATGATCCTCGTCTTCGACCCCGCGAAGGACATCCCCGCTCCCGACGTGAACACCTCTCCGCGTGAGATGGCCTGGATCATGGATACCTGGAGCGTGAACAAGGGTTACGCGGCGCCTGGCGTCGTCACCGGCAAGCCGATCTCCATCGGCGGTTCGCTCGGTCGCTTCGAGGCCACTGGCCGCGGCGTCATCACCATCGCCGGTGAGCTGCTGCGCTTCAAGGGCCGCCAGATGGCCGGCACTTCCGTGGCCGTCCAGGGCTTCGGCAACGTCGGCTCCATCGCCGCGCTGCTCGCCCACCAGCAGGGCGCCAAGATCGTGGCCGTCTCCGACGTCTTCGGTGGCATCTACAACCCCGCCGGCATCGATATCCCCGCGGCCATGCGCTACTCCAAGGCCAACGGCTCGCTCGCGGGCTTCCCGGACGCCGATCCGATCTCCAACGAGGATCTGCTCTTCCTGCCCGTCGATATGCTCATTCCCGCCGCGCTGGGCGACGTCATCAACGAGTCCAACGCGGACAAGATCAAGGCTGAGATCATCGTCGAAGGCGCCAACGGCCCCATCACCCCGGCCGCCGATGCCATCCTCGAGAAGAAGGGCGTCACGGTCGTCCCCGACATCCTCGCCAACGCGGGCGGCGTCGTGGTCAGCTACTTCGAGTGGGTCCAGGGCACGAGCATGCTCTTCTGGAGCGAGGAGGAGGTCAACGACCGCCTTCGCCAGATCATGACCCGCGCCTTCAGCCAGGTCTCGAACCTCGTGACCACCCGGAACCTCACGTTCCGCATGGCGGCTTACTCGATCGGCGTCGGCCGCATCGCCGAAGCCCTCAACGTTCGGGGCCTCTACCCCTAACAGTCGAACGCTATCCAAGACGAAAGGCCGGAACCCCTCGGGGTTCCGGCCTTTTGGCCTAAATTGCCCCCCCGTCGAGGGGAGGCAATTACTCCCGTCCCAGCGCCTTGAGCAACTGGGCGCGCGCCACGGCGAGCCGGACCTCCTCCTGGACCACCTGGGAGCGCGCCGTGGTCAGTGCCAGCTGCGCGTCGGTCAGCTCGATGATGTTCCCCACGCCGGCCGCGTATCGGCCTTCGGCGAGCTTCAGCCGTTCAGCGGCGCTGCTGACCGACTCCTGGGCCGCCCGGATGGCCGCCTTCTGCGAGGCGATGGCAAGCTTCGCCTCGGTCAGCTCGAAGCGCACCTGCTGGCGCAACGTGGCGACCTGCGCCCGAATGCCGTCGAGGTTCGCCTCCGCCTCGCTGATTCCCGCGCGGATCGCACCGCCCGAATAGAGCGGCCACGACAGCGAGATGCCCGCCTGCCAGGACGTTCCGGGGCGCCCGAGCAAGAGGCCGCTGTCGCCTAGCCCTGCCGAGCCCGTCAGGCTCGGAGACCCCGCGTTCTGCTGGGCCTTCAGCGATAGCTCCTGGGCCCGGACTTGCTGATTCAGCCGCGCGATCTCGGGACGGTTCGCCTCGGCTTCCTCCAGCAAGGCCTCCAGCGGCTGCGCCTCGCCGGCGACCTCCGGCATCCAGTCGCTCACCACCTCGAAGTCGAGGCCCGACTCGACTCCCATGGCCTGGTTGAGGCGCGCCTTGCCGGTGGTGTAATCGTTCTGTGCCTTGATCAGCTGCCGCCGGGCGTTGGCCACGTTGGCGCGCTCTTGCACCACGTCGATGGGCGGCCGCGTGCCGGCATTCACGAACTGCGTGGCCTGCCGCAAGTGGCGCTGCTGGTTGGCCAGCGCCTCTTCGTTGACCTTGACCAGGACCTTGGACGCCTGGGTCGCGAAGAAGGCCGTCCGGACGTTCAGGGACACCTGTTGCTGCGTCTCGCGCTCCGATTGCTGCTGGGCCGCGAACTGCGCTTGCGAGGCCTCGTAGCGGCTGCCGCGCTGTCCGAAGTCGTAGATCAGCTGGTTGGCCCGCAGGCTCAGGTTGCTGTCCCCCACCAGGCCCAGGTTTTCCCGGCCGGAACCCGTGTTGTAGCCGGCCCCCAGGCTTACCTGAGGCAAGAGCGAGGCGCGCGAGCTCTGCGTCCGGGCCTGCGCGGCCTGCACCGACGCCCGGGCCTGCAGCAGTTGAGGCTGGTTCTGGCGGGCATTGCCGAGGGCTTGCTCCAGAGTCAGGACGGGAGGTGCTGCCATGGCGGCACCGGCGGGCACCGCCACCATGACCGCCAGCATGAGACTAGGCCAATTCATTCGAACCTCAATGCATCGATCGGGTGAAGGCGCGAGGCCTTCTGGGCGGGGTAGAGGCCGAAGCCGACCCCGACGAGGACGCTGAAGACGACCGCGAGGATCGCCACTCCGGGATGGAAGAGAATCGGCCAACCGAGCTGCCCCGCCACGCTGTACGCGGCGACCACTCCGATGGCGATCCCCAGGAAGCCGCCGATCATCGAGAGGGTGACGGCTTCCACCAGGAACTGCGAGAGGATGTGATGCGGCTTGGCGCCCACGGCCATGCGCAGGCCGATCTCGCGGGTGCGCTCGGTGACGCTGACCAGCATGATGTTCATGACCCCGATGCCGCCCACCAGCAATGAGACCGCCGCGATGCTGGCCAGCAGGATCGTGAGGGTCTGCGTGCCGGCCTGGCGGGCCTCCGCGATCTCGGCCATGTTCCGGATCCGGAAGTCGTCCTCGGCGTCCGGCGCCAGCCGGTGGCGCTCGCGCAGCAGCTCGGTGATCTGGGTCTGGGCTCGCGACAGCGCCTCGGCGTCGACGGCCGTGACCATCACCGATCCTTGGATGTACTGGTTGAGTCCCCCCTGGATCTTGGTGCGGTAGGCGCTCTCGGGGATGATCACCACGTCGTCGTTGTCGTTGCCATTGCCGGTCTGGCCCTTCGGGGCCAGGACGCCGACGACCTGGAAGGGGACGTTGCGGATGCGGATGCTCTGGCCGACCGGGTCGACGTCCATGCCGAAGAGCATCTCCGCCACGGTCGCGCCCAGGACTGCCACCTTGTTGCCGCTGGAGACGTCCTGCTCGGTGAAGAGGCCGCCGGCGGCGGCGTCCCAGTTGCGGATGGCGAAGAAGTCGGTCGACGTCCCGGTGACACTGGTCTGCCAGTTCTCGTAGGCGCTCATCACCTGGGAGTTGGAGCGCAGCTGGGCTGCCGCGTGGGCGACCGTGGGGACCGAGGCGCGGATCGCGTCGAGATCGCCCCAGGTCAGGGTGTAACGCGAGCCCGCGCCGCCCCGGGATCCGCCCGTGTTGCTGGAGCCCGGCTGGACGTTGAGGAGGTTCGTGCCCATGGCGTCGAAGGTGGCCTGGATCTGGGCCTTGGCTCCCTCGCCGATGGCCATCATGGCGACCACCGCCGCCACGCCGATGACGACGCCCAGGGCGGTCAGGGTGGAGCGCAGCTTGTTGATCAGCAGGGCCTTGAGGGCCGTGCGGAAGGTCTGAAGAATCGTCATGGATGCAAGGCCTCCACCTGGTCCGCAGCCGCGATCGGCACCTGCTTCTCGTCGGAGACGATCTCGCCGTCCCGGACGACCAGCAGCCGATTGGCGTAGGCCGCGATGTCCGGCTCGTGGGTCACCAGCACCACGGTCATGCCCGCGGCCACGAGTTCCTGGAAGAGCGCCATGATCTCGAGGCTGGTGCGGGAGTCGAGGGCGCCCGTGGGCTCGTCGGCGACGATGACGCGGGGGCGGTTGACGATGGCGCGGGCGATCGCCACCCGCTGCTGCTGCCCACCCGACAGCTGGTTGGGCCGATGATCGAGCCTTTTGCCCAGCCCCACGCGGTTCAGGGCCTCGATGGCGCGCTCTCGGCGCTCCTTGGCGGGAACTCCGGCGTAGACCATGGGCAATTCCACGTTCTCAACCGCCGAGGTGCGTGCCAGCAGGTTGAAGCTCTGGAAGACGAAGCCAAGCAGCTTGTTGCGGATCTCGGCGAGCTGGCCGGCGTCCAGGGTCGAGACGTCTTCTCCCGCCAGGAGGTACTGGCCGCTGGTGGGGGTGTCCAGGCAGCCGATCACGTTCATGAGGGTGGACTTGCCCGAGCCCGACGGCCCCATGACCGCCACGAACTGCCCCTCGGCGATGGTCAGAGATGCTTGGCGCAGCGCGTGGACCGTGGTCTCGCCCTCGCCGTAGACCTTCGAGATTGCTTCCAGGCGAATGATCGAATTCACGGCTCCCCCTAGAACATCCGGGGCGCCCGGTTGCCCGATTGCCCGTTACGCGAGGACGGGGCGGTTGCCTTGGTCGCGCCGTTGGACGCGTCCACGATCAGTTCCGAGTTCTCGCTCAGCTCTCCTTTGGTTACTTCGGTCAGGTTGCCGTCCGAGAGGCCGGTCTGGATGCCCACAGGGCGGGGCTTGCCGTCGACCAGGACCCAGACGGTGCGACGATCGGCGCTGGCCTGGGCGTCGCCCTTTCGTTCTGCACGACGTTCGGGCGAGGGGCGATCGCCCCCACGCCGCTCCGGCCGCTCGACGGTGCCGGCCGCCGGACGGAAGCGCAGCACGGAGTTGGGAATCCGCAGGGCGTTCTCGCGCTCGTCGTAGATCAGCGAGACATTGGCCGTCATGCCGGGCTTGAGCTTGAGCTCGGGGTTCGCCACGTCGATGATCGCGTTGTAGGTGACGACGTTCTGCACCGTCACGGCCGAGTTGCGGATCTGGCGGACCGTACCCACGAAGGTCTGCTCGGGGTAGGCGTCCACGGTGAACTCCGCCTTCATGCCCGCGCGCATCTTGCCCATGTCGGCTTCCGCGACGCTGGCGTCCACCTGGATCTTGCGGAGGTCCTGGGCGATCACGAAGAGGGTCGGGGCCTGCAGGGAGGCTGCGACGGTCTGCCCCATGTCCACGTCGCGCGAGACGACCACACCGTCGATGGGCGAGACGATCGTCGTGTAGCCGAGGTTCACTTCCGCGAGCTTCAGCGAGGCCTCGGCGCGCTGCATGCTCGCTTTCGCCCCTTCGACCTGGGCCGCGGCGGCTTCCATGTCGGCCAGGGCCGTGTCGAGCTCGGCCGTCGCGATCAGGCGCTGCTCGGCGAGTTGCTTGGTGCGCTGGTACTGCTTCGAAGCCAGGGCGGCCTGGACCTGCACCCGGCTGTAGTTGCTCTTGGCCTCGATGAAGTTGGCGCGGGCCTGGTTCACGGCGGCCTCGGTGAGCTGCGGATCGATCTTGGCCAGGACCTGGCCCTTGCGGACGGGCGAGTTGAAGTCGACGAAGATCTCCTGGATGCGGCCGGAGACCTGGCTGCCGACATCGACGGTGACCAGGGCCGAGAGGGTGCCGGTGGCGGTCACCTTGGCGGCGATCGTCCCGCGGTCGGGCTTGACCGTCCGGTAGGTGGGCGCGGCATCCGGCTTGAGCATGAGCCATGCGGCCGTACCGCCCCCGAGAGCGATTGCGAGGCCCACGAGCAAGGCCAGTCGTCTACGTTTCACGTGAATCCCTCTTCTCAAAAGCGCGGCGCGATCTCCGAACCCCGCCATGAAGCCGTCCAGCTGAACATGATACGTTTTCGGGAGGCGAAAGGTTTCAACGCCTTCCTTGCTGCCATGAGCCCGCTGATGCGCTAGGGTGATCCGGGGGGAACGCCATGCCGCCGTTGCGTGCCGGGATCCGGGAACTGGGCGTCTGGGGACCTGCCGCTGTGCTCATCGTCCTCGCCTATGGCGTGGTCATGCGGAACGGCGCATGGTTCTGGCCAGGCATGGCCGTGCTGATGGCCGTCCTGGGGGCGTGGTCTCTCTGGGAAGGTCGGGGGCATCACCATCCGGCCCTGTGCGTGAGCCTTCGGGATGGTTTGCTGGGGGCGAGCCTGGGAGTCGCGCTCTACGCAGGCGCCTGGGGTGTCAGCGTGACGGTCGGGAGCGTGATTCCGGCGCTCACCTCCGGGCTGGCGGTGGTCCTGGAATGGGCCGCGCTCTATCCGCTCTGGATGCAGGTGGTGTCGATCGCCTTCATTGCGGCCGGCGAGGAGCTGTTCTGGCGGAGGTTCCTGCTGGACCGCCTCTACCACTGGGGGCTGAGGTCCTGGTGGAAGGCCTTGGTGGTCTCGACCGTGCTCTACGCGTCGGTTCACCTCTTCACGGGGAGCCCATGGCTCGCGCTGGCCGCGCTGGGCTTCGGGACCGTCTGGGGGGCGATCGCCCTCTGGACCCGTAACTCGTGGACGGCCATCGTCTGCCACCTGGTCTACGATCTCTTGATTTTCGTCTGGCTCAAGCTGCCGGGATACTAGCCCTCGGCGATCAGCCCCGATCGAGGAGGCTGCCCACCGTGGAGCGGCGGGGTGCGGGGCTCGCGGAGGAGCCCGCGAGGCCTGAGAGGGTCTCGCTGAACCACTCATGCTCCTCGGCGAAGTGATGCAGGATCTCCGCGACCAAGCCCGGATCGCTTTCGCCATCCTCTGTCAGCACGGCAAGCAGGCGGCTGTGCTGAATCAAGGTCTCGATCTCGTAGGACGGAAGATCGTGATGGGCCTGTAGCGTCAGCAACTGTCGCTGGTTCTCGGCTTCCTCATAGCGGATATGCGCCAGGAGTTCCGCGCGAAAGGGCTGCGCCAGTCCTCCGTCGGTAAAGAGCTTGTGGAGGACCTGGGTATGGTCATCGATGTTGTGGAGGATGCGCCGAAGATCGCCAAGGCCGTTCGAGAGAGGGGGGGGCGGTGCCATCAGCTGCGTGCTCTCTTTCTGGGCGTGTCACGGTGGGCTAGCTCGGATGCTTCACCTCCCAGTATACCTCCGGCGTATCGATCCGCTGCCGTTCGAGCATCGTAGGGAGCTACTGAGCCTCGCCCGGCTCGCGCCCCGAGTCGCTGCCTTGCAGCAGGCGCCTCGGCCGATCGTGGCTGACGGCTGCCGCGTCCGAGGTGGCCCAGGCGATCCAGAGCTTGCCGGAGGGCTTGGCGGTGGCTTGCTGGCTGAAGTACCGGTAGGTCGCCATGTGTCGGTACAGCAGCAGCATGAGGGCTGAAAGCTTGAGGGGGCTGGGGGGCAGGGCGTCCGGCCAGTCGATGCCTTTCAATTTCAGCGTGAAGCGCTCGGTGAGGCGGCAGAGATCGTGGCTAATCGGCTCGAAGTGGTGGTGATCCTCGTAGGTGTCCAGGGCCCAGTGGAACTTCTTGTCGAGGTAGTGGTAGGGGGGATCGAACTCCGGGATTTCGGTCTCGAGCACCTGTCGGAAGGGTCCGACGCCTACCGCCAGTCGGAAGTGCGAATCCAGCGCGTAGCGCGCCACGGGATCCAGCGGCATGGCCGGTAGCCCCGGCGGCATGATGACTCCCAGTGACCGGGTATCGGTGTAGAAGGCGAAGACCTCCTCGACCGAGGCCGGGATCACGGTCGAGACCTCGATCACCTCGCCTGGCGCTCCGGGCTCGTCGCGCCAGGTCTCGGCGGCCTTGGCCGTGAACCAGTCCTCGTGCTCTTCTTCCTCGGCGCGCACCTCCTCGTAGCGCCGGCGCCGGGGATCGGATTGCGGGTAGGTCCGAGAGAGCTGCGAGTAGTAGTCGATGCCCGAACGCTCGAGGTTCAGGATGTGGTTGCTGGCCTGGCGCGAGCCCGAAAGCGCGTTGCCAAAGCCCCAGAGCGCGCCGATCAGGCGCCCGACGCTCTCGATGCCCAGCTCCACGGCGCCGCGCAGCCAGGGCAGGTCGTCGCGAAGGGTCTCGGCGTGGGCCTTCTCTTCATCGTAAAAGCGGGTGAGCTCGGCGCGGAGCTCGGGATCGCTCACGAAGCCCTGAAGCTGCGTGTAGATCTCCTGGGCCACGACCTCGGTCATGTAGCTCCAGAGGAGCCAGCCGTTGCGCGCGAGGGCCATGAACTCCCCTCCTTTCAGGCGGGCTGCAGGCTGCAGGCCTCGACGCGCTTGGCGTACTGGCGAAGCAGCTCCGGCAGCGCCGCGTGCATCCCCAGCTCGAGCAGCTTGCGCGGGATGAAGCGCCCGAACTCGATGTGGGCGACGTAGATCGTCTCCAGGCGATCGGGATGGACCTCCTCGACGATCCACTCGCCGTATGCCTCGCGAAAGGGCCCCTCCACCATCTCCCAGGCGATCCGCCCGGGATGTTCGGGGCGCAGCACCTGCAGGTAGTGCCAGTCCAGGACCAGGTGGGAGTCGATGCCCGCCCAGATCTCACGGTCGTTCTTGCGGAGCAGATCCACCGAGCGGATGGACGTCAGGAACTCCGGGTACGTCTCGATGTCCGTGACCACCCGGAAGAAGCTTTCGACATCCGCGCGGATGATGACCTTTTCTTCCACACATACCGCCATGCGTCCCCCTTGTTGCGGATTGTAACGCGCCCTCATCTTAGCCGCAGCGCCCGGTCCGCACAACAGCGAGCCGCAAGACGCGTGATTTGGTAGAATGGGAGCTGCCGAGCATTGGGCCCGCAGCGCCATGACAATTGAGGAGCGACCATGAGAACCGTGCAGTGGAACGATGGGGCGGTCGAGCTGATCGACCAGACCCGCCTTCCGGATGTCCTGGAAACCGTCGTTTGCAAGACCTGGGAGGCGATCGCGGACGCCATCGTCACCATGAAGGTCCGCGGCGCGCCGGCCATCGGGGTGACGGCCGCCATGGGCATGGCCCTGGCTGCCCAGCAGTCCGAGGCCCCCGACAGCGAGGCCCTGCTCGAGGACCTGCGGCGTGTCGGCGACTCCCTCAAGGCCACCCGCCCCACGGCGGTCAACCTGGCCTGGGCGGTCGATCGCATGCTGGAGGCGGCCCGCTCGCGCTCCCAGCTCGCCAAGGCCGATCTGGTTCGCTACCTCGAGCTCGAAGCGCAGGTCATGGCCCGCGAGGACATCGAGATCAACCAAGCTATCGGCCAGAACGGCGCCGCGTTGATCGCGGACGGTGCCAACGTCCTCACCCACTGCTCGACGGGCGCGCTGGCCACGGTCGACTGGGGCACCGCTGTCGGCGTCATCCGCTCCGCTCATGAGTCGGGCAAGCGCCTACACGTCTGGGTGGACGAGACCCGTCCCCGCCTGCAGGGTGCCCGCCTGAACGCCTGGGAGCTGCAGCAACTGGGCATCCCCTTCACCCTCATCACCGACAACATGGCCGCCCACTTCATGCAGCAGGGCGTGGTCGACATGGTCATCGTCGGCGCGGACCGGATCGCCGGCAACGGGGACACCGCCAACAAGATCGGCACCTACGGCCTCGCCGTGCTGGCGCATGCCCACGGCATCCCGTTCTACGTCGCGGCTCCGCTCTCGACCATCGACCCGGAGATTCCCACCGGCGACCAGATTCCCATCGAGGAGCGCGATCCCGGCGAGGTCACCCATGTCGCGGGCGTCGCGCTGGCCCCGGCCGGCGTGAAGGTCGCCAACCCGTCCTTCGACGTCACCCCGAATCGCCTCATCAAGGGGATCATCACGGAGCGCGGCATCCTGCGGGCGCCCTTCACCCGGGCGATCGAGCAGATCATGAGCCTGTCGGTCCCCCAGGCCTAGCTGTACCACGGCCTGTCACTCCCGCGAAAGCGGGAGTCCAGTGCATTCCCGCTTTCGCGGGAATGACGAGAAGTAGGATAACGCCTGGGTTGGGCGTGATAAACTAGTGAGATTCCCCGCCTCTGGGAGGCTTCTGCGGGCAATCATTGATAAAGAAGGTTCCAGGATGACCAAGCGCCTTTACGTGAAGACCTACGGCTGCCAGATGAACATGTCCGACTCGGAGAAGATGGTCGGGCTCATGGCCGCCAAGGGTTACCAGTTGACCGACGACGAGCTGGAGGCCGACGTCCTCCTCGTCAATACCTGCTCCGTCCGGGAGCGCGGCGAAGAGAAGCTCTTCAGCCTCCTGGGCCAGTGGAACCAGCTCAAGGCCCAGAAGCCCGGCTTGCTGATCGGCGTGACCGGCTGCGTGGCCCAGCAGGAGAAGGACAAGGTGCGCAAGCGTGCCCCTTACGTCGATCTCGTCTTCGGCACGCATAACTTCCATGACCTGCCGGATCTGATCGAGGAGGTCGTCAACTCGGGGGCTCCCATCACGCGGATCGGCAACCTGAAGGCACCCATCCCGGATGACCTGCCGACCATGCGCGAGGGCAAGTACCACGCCTGGGTGCCCATCATTTACGGCTGCTCGTACTTCTGCACCTACTGCATCGTCCCTTACACCCGCGGGCCCTACCAGAGCCGGCGTCCGGAGGCGATCGTCAAGGAGATCACCGACCTCGTCGCCGAAGGGTTCAAGGAGTTCACGCTCTTGGGCCAGACGGTCGACAAGTACGGCCTGGATCTTCCCGAGAGCGAGAAGACCACCCTGGCGGCACTGATGCGCCTGGTCTCGGCCATCCCGGGCGTGGAGCGGATCCGCTTCCTCACCTCGCACCCGCTCGACATGACCGAGGAGCTGGTGGCCACCGTGGCCGAGCTGCCCAACGTCATGGAGTACTTCCACTTCCCGATCCAGGCGGGCTCCGACAAGGTGCTCGCCGAGATGAAGCGCCTGTACACGGTGGATCAGTACCGCGAGAAGGTGGCCATGATCCGGCGCCATATCCCGGACGCCGTCATCTCGGGCGACCTCATCGTGGGCTTCCCCGGCGAGACCGAGGAGGAGTTCGAGGAGACGCTGAAGATCGTCGACGAGATCGACTTCGACTCCAACAACACGGCGGCCTACTCGATCCGTCCCTGGACGCCTGCCGGCAAGCGCCAGGACCAGCTGGACGAGGACGTGAAGGCCGAGCGCCTGCGCCGTCTCAACGAGCTGACCACCGAGGTGGCCTTCCGCCGTAACCGGCGCCTGGTGGGCACGATCCAGGAGGTTCTGGTCGAGGGTCCGTCCAGCAAGAATCCCGAGATTTACATGGGCCGCACGCGCGGTAACAAGCAGTGCTTCTTCCCGGGCAGCCCCGAGCTGGAAGGGCAGATCGTCAAGGTGGAGATCACCGAGGCGCGGCCCTTCACGCTGCGCGGCGAGCTGGTCCGGACGGCCGTGCCGCTGGGACTGGCGCTGTAAGCGTCACTGGACTCCCGCTTTCGCGGGAGTGACGGTAGAAGCAGGGCCGCCTCCCGGTAAGGAGGCGGCCCTTTTTGATTGGATCTAGACGGTGGCCATCTTGCCGAGCTTCTGGCGGATCTTGCCCTGGGCCTCGGGGACGTCTCCCTGGCTCTTGACCGGGATGAAGCGCTCGTCGCGATCGATCTCGAGGTAGCCGGTGGTGAGCGTGCGCGAGAGGTCGCCGGCGAGGTGCTCGAACTGGATGACGGTCTCACCGTCGACCTTCTTGTCGACGACGTACCAGGGCAGGTCTGCGCTCTGGGACAGGGCCTCGGCGGTGAAGACGTAGGTGGCGGTGTTGAAGATGGGGATGGAGTCCTGGTCGAAGTCGTCGGGGAAGGCGAAGCCCTCCACGAGTTGCAGGTGGCCGTCGACCCGGGCCGGCGCGCCGCCCTTGTCGCCGGGGGCCTTGGCGGCGACCTCGACGGTCATCTCATGGCCCATCAGGACGTGCCAGCCGACGATGGCCAGGTCGACCGTGGCGCCCAGGTTGTCGACGTTGGAGAAGAGCAGGTACTTGCCGCCCTTTGCCAAGAACTCGTCGAGCAGGCCGCTGGAGGCGATGGCGTCGGGGAAGTCGCCGTGCCCGGGGGCGGCGAAGTCCTCCGAGCCGTCAGCGGAGCGGTAGAGGCTGCCGTCAGGCCGCAGGCGCGGGAAGCGGTACTGCGAGAAGAAGCGGACCTGGTCGGGGCCGGCGCCGAAGTCGGCGTGCTCGGCGAAGTGCTGTCGGACGGCGTCGTCGGTGGCGAAGGAGGTCATCACGTAGATCGGCATCTGGGGCGCGATCTGACGGATCCACCGCACCTTTAGTTCGAGGAAGCTCTGGTTCTCGAAGATCGGGTAGCAGCCCTTGGGGCGATCGTAGTTGAAGCGGGTGGCCATGCCTCCCGAGAGGATCACCGCGCCCAGTTCGCCGCGCGACAGGGCCTCGTGGCCGAGCCGAGCGAGCTCCTCGTAGGCTGCGGTGCCGCGCTCGGGCATGCGCGCGATCTCCTCGGGGCGCGGGCGCTCGACCCGAGCCGAGAGGCGGTTGGAGGCCGCCGTGAGCGTTCCCTCGCGGTAACGGCTCGCCAGGTTCTCGAAGATGGAGTTCATGCCGGTCATGCATCGTCCTCTCTTTGATCGGTTTGGCCCATGATAGCACTACTCGGCAGGAGCTGCGGCCGGGGGAGAGATGGGCGCGTCCGAGGCACCCGGCAGGCGATAAAGCTTGACCCAGTCGAAGCGGACGGGGTTGCCGTTGCTGGCGAGCGCGAAGGAATGGGGCGCGTTGGTGATGAAGCTGCGCTGGAACGTGCCCTGCGCCTCGCCGTTGAGGTAGAGGGTGATCGTCCCGGCGTCCGCATCCACGTCGGCAGCCAGGTTGGCGGCCTGGCCGACCAGCCGCGGCTCCTTCCACTCCGTGCGCCAGAGCTTCATCTCGTTGGGCCATGGCCGGCCCGGGAAGACCCCGTTGGCGATCCAGCCCTCCGCCACCGTCGGGGACGCGGAGAAGATCACGTACTCATCCTCGTCGCGCCAGTAGGGAATCAGGAAGAGCTTGCCGGGGTTCTTGGCCTGATCCGCCCCCACCCAGCGGTTTTGCCAGGCGACGGTCTCCACGCGGTACTTCGAGGGAAGCCTCCCGCCGGAGCTGAAGGCGTTGCCGTTGTACTTGCGCACGGAAAGCGTCGTGCTGGAGGCATCGGCCTCCTGCTGGTAGCGCCCGTCCGCGACCTTCCAGTCGCCCACGGTGAAGTTGTTGACCCGGGCCTCCTCGGGAATCGGATCGACGAAGGGCGCCTGGGCATCCGTGAAATCGATCGTGGCCACCAGCGTGGCGTTGCCCAGAGGCGGTCCCGGCGGCAGGGCCTCGGGATCTCCGGTGTACTCTTGCGGGCTCGCGCCCGGCTCGGGGTTCATGCCGGGCCCGCCGCCGCCCCCGCCCGGGGGCGTGCAGCCGATTGCCAGTCCCACCATCAGGGGAACGAGTAGCGTCTTCTTGCCCATCACCTGCCTCCTCTCGCTGGCGCCCCCGGCGCTACTTCAGCCACTGGAACTTGAGGTTGTCGTACTGGGCGTAGTTGCCGTTGGCGCCCAGCGTGACCCAGTGGGGCTTGGAGGCGTCCATGAGGGGCACGTCGCGCTCCGCCTTGAGCTCGTCGTTGACGTAGACGCGCAGCTTCTTGGCTTCCACGTCGACCTCGGCGCCCAGCTTGATGACCGTGCCGACCGCGATGGGCTCTTTGAGCCACATGCCCCAGAGCTTGTTGGTGTCGGGCCAGGCCATGGATGCGGGCCGCTGCCCGTCAGCCACCCAGGCCTCGATGGTCTGCTTCTTGGCCACGAGCATGACGTAGTGGGTAGGGTCTTGGTAGTACGGCATCAGGTTCAGGACGCCCGTGGGGAAGCCATGGACCTGGTTGTGATCCGCCTCCTGGTAAGCCGAGGCGTCCACGTCCACCCGGTAGCGCAGGCCGGCTTGCCCATCGGGCCGGCCGAACGCGTCGCCCTTGTACCTCAGGTGGTTGGCCGTGTTGTCCTTCATGCCCATGGTCTGCTTCAAGGCTCCGCCGTCGACTTTCCATTCGCCCGGCGTGAAGCCCGCGGGCTCCTTGGCGGCCGGGTTGTCGAATTGCGAGAGCTCCTGGGCGTTCTCGAAGCTGAGCTGCGTCGTCTTGCCGCCCGCAGGCGCGCGGAAGTCCGACTTGCGATTGAAGAGATCCGTGCCGCAGCCGGCCACCAGCATCAGGGCGACCCCTAACGTGACCCCGCGACGTCCCATCGCGTCTACGACGCCGGAGAGCTTCTTGGAACGGCCATTCGGCCTGAAAAACGAGCTCATCCCGAGCATGCAGCACCCTCCTTGAAGCATAAGCGAAGCATAAGCCGTTTCCAACGGTGACTCGCTGCATGAAAAGTTAGCGCTCGCTGGGCAAGGGCGACCTCGGCGAAACCACCGGAAAATCGCCGCCCCATCTAGCGGGCGATGGTTATGCTTCCTTGGCTAACTGACCCGCCATGCGCTATGCTTTCCGTATGTCAATCGACCTGCCTGCCTTGCCTCCCCAAGCGGCCCGCCAGAACGAGAACCTCATCTGGTGGTTTCGCTGGCTTGCCCTCTTCCAGGTCCTCGTGCTCGTCAACTTCGGGGGCCATGACCCGCAGACCCTCCTCGCCTTCAACCTGATCGCCGCGTCCGCCGCCGCCTATCAGCTGGCGATCAAGCCGTTCCTCGGCGATCGCTGGCACCCCGCGATCCCCTATGCCACCTCCCTGCTGGACGTGCTCTACGCGGCGGTTGGTGCCGCCTTGACCGGGGGGCTCGACTCGGACATCCGCTTCTTGATCTTCCTCTCTCCGATCACCGTCGCCCTGCGCTTCAACCTTCCGCTGACCTTCCTCTACACCGCCCTCGACGCGCTCGGCTGCCTCCTGATGACCTTGCCGGGAGGCCTCTCGCCCGAGGAAGCCTGGGAGTTCGCAGTCTTCTCGAGTTACCTCTTCTTCATCGCCCTCACGGTCGGTGTCCTCTCGCGCCGGGTGATTGCCTCGCGCAACCAGCTGGAGGCCATGGTTCAGGAGCGTACCGGGGAGTTGGCGGAAGCCAATGCCCACCTGAGAGAGCTCGACCAGCTCAAGAGCGACTTCGTCAACGCCGTGACCCACGAGCTGCGCACCCCGCTGACCTCCATTCGCGGCTACGCGGAGTTCCTCGAGGACGAGATCGGGGGCCCCCTCACGCCCGATCAGGGCGCCTTCGTCGCGCAGATCCACGAGGGGAGCTTGCGTCTTCAGCGCCTGGTGGACGACCTGCTGGACTTTGCGCGCCTGGAAGCGGGAAACTTCACGTTGAGCCCGCAGGACGCCGACCTCTGCGCCAAAGCGCGCGAGGTCCTCGAGAGCTTCCGCCCGCAGGCAACCATGAAGCGCCTCCAGCTTGAACTCGAGGCCCCTCCTTCCCTCGAGATCCGCATGGATGCGGGGAGGATCGCCCAGGTGCTGATCAACCTGCTGGGGAATGCGTTGAAGTTCACCCCGCCTAAGGCGCAAGTGACCGTGCGGATTTGCGACTTGCCGGACGGGGTTCGGGTTGAGGTGAGCGATACGGGGGCAGGGATTCCTCTCCACCACCAAGCGCTCCTCTTCGAGAAGTTCTACCAGGTGGATCCCAGCCTCACCCGTGAGAAGGGCGGGACGGGGTTGGGACTTTCGATTTCGAAGGCCCTCGTCGAGGCCCACGGCGGAGTGATCGGGTTCAGTTCGGCCGTCGGGCAAGGCTCGACCTTCTGGTTCACCCTCCCCAAGGAGAAAGCAACGGGCCCTGCTGCAGCAGGGCCCCGGCATGTCGACTTAGACGAGGGCGAGTTCGGCGGCCGTCACGAGGGGCGCGAGAGGGCGCGGTGAAGCTCGCGGAGGTTGTACTGGTTGAGGAGGATCTGGGCCCACTGCCCCGCCCACCAGGCATGGCCGCGGCCCTCGAGCCAGGCGAGGACGCCGCGCATATTGCGCTCGTTCAGCAGGCCGCACCAGGTGGCGATGGCGTTGAGCACGTCGTGCAGCGGGGTGAGCTGGATCATCAGGCGCACTTCCCAGGTGGGGCGCAGGTGGTAGAAGCGCGCGGCCATGCGGCCTCGCTCTTCCTCGATGCGCCGCAGCTTGGGCAGGTCCTCCACGGTGAAGGAGGGGTGGAAGTGGAAGCCATAGGCGTCGCGCGAGCGCACGATGGTGAGGCCTTTCTCCTTGAGGCGGACGCCCAGCTCGAGGTCCTCCCAGCCATACTCGACGAAGCCGGTATCGAAGCCGCCGACCTCGGAGAGCCAGCGGCGGCGCAGGGAGACGTTCTTGGTGTCGAAGAAGGCCCGGCTGGGGTCGAACGGGGGGACCTTGACCTGGTAGGCGTCTTCCAGCCGGTCGATGTTCACGGAGAGGCCCTGGACGAAGCAGTCCCTAGCCTGGCCGCCGGCGCCGACCTTTCCATGAGGGCGGAAGGCGGCATGGGCGTCGAGGTGGGCCTTGACGAAGCCGCTCGCGACGAAGACGTCGGAGTCCACGTAGCAGAGGTACTCGCCGCGGGCCTCGCGGATGCCCGCGTTGCGGGCAGAGGCACGGCCCCCATTGGGCTGTCGGTAGACCCGAAGCCTCGCATGCTCGGCCATGAGGGCGTCGAGCATGGCGGGGGTCTCGTCGGTGGAGCCGTCGTCGACGACCAGGACCTCGTAGGAGGGATCCCCCTCTTGGTGGAGAAGGGCGTCCAGGCACTTGGCCAGGATGGCGGCGCGGTTGTAGGTGGTGACGACGACCGAGAGCTGGGGGGTCATGGCAATCTCTCAAGGGGGGCTAGCAAGCCGATCGTACCGCAGAAGCCCCCCCGACGGCAAGCCGTAGGGCGGGCCTAACCGGGTTCCCGCCCCGCTCCAGAGGAAAAAGGGGATGCGCCGCGGAGGCGTTTTGAGGTATACTACGGAGACCCCGCCGGCGGAAAAGCGTGCGAGCGTGTTGACACGGGCTCGGGGCTATGATAATTTCTTTTGTTGCGAGACGGTTATAGACCGTTTAAGAAATTTTTGGGCCCAGGGACGCTTCTGATTACCCGCGGGCCGGTTCGAAAGGAAGCGAGATCCCAATGCGCATCATCATCACCTTGGCTTGCACCGAGTGCAAAGAGCGGAACTACGTCACGAACAAGAACAAGAAGAACGATCCCGATCGTCTTGAGCTGAAGAAGTTCTGCCCCCGGTGCAAGGTCGTTCGCGATCACCGCGAGACCAAGTAGCCATCAGGCTTTGCGGCCTTAGTTCAGTTGGTAGAACGGCGGTCTCCAAAACCGCATGTCGTGGGTTCGAGTCCTACAGGCCGCGCCATTTTCGGTTAGAAACGGTCCACCTCCCCGCCAGCCCCACTGGAACGTGGGTTGGTTCGGTGGGTGGGCCGTTGAATTAGAGGGTCCGGTTCAGCCGGAAGAGGTCCCGATTGAGCGAGAAGATTTCCGCTTCCAACCCGAATCACGACGAGCCGGCGGCGGAGCAGGAGCAAGACGAACGCGATAGCGCCCTTTCCCTGAAGGGGGGCGGTCTCGCGTTGAGCTTCGGTCCCCTCAAGGGACTTCAGCGCTTCTTTGCTGAGGTGCGCTCCGAGTTCAAAAAGATCAGCTGGCCCAATCGCCAGATGGTGGTGACCGAGACCATCGTGGTTCTGGTCGTGGTGATGCTCCTCACCGGGCTCATCGTTGGCTTTGACTGGGTTTTCACCCAGATCTCCAACCGCTTCCTCGTCTAGGGCCCTTCAACACAACACAGCAGGTAGCCATGAGCAGAAAATGGTACGTCGTCAACACCTACTCCGGGTACGAGAGCAAGGTCAAGGAGAACATCCTTCGCCGCGCCGAGTCGATGGGGCTGACCGATAAGATCTTCCACGTCGAGGTCCCCGAGGAGACGGTGGTCGAGATCAAGGAAGGCAAGCGGCAGGAAAAGCCCCGCAAGGTCTTCCCGGGCTACGTGCTCGTCGAGATGGAGATGGACGAGGATTCCTGGCACGTCGTGCGCAACACCCCTGGGGTGACCTCGTTCGTCGGCTCCGCCACCA
>JAKFCW010000072.1:0-4414 GCA_036676455.1 Candidatus Sericytochromatia bacterium | reverse complement strand
CTGCGGAGTGGGAACCCCTTACACCGGCAACATGAACGGCAACCGTGACGTCGCCGTCAATGCCGCCGCGGTCCCCGGCGAGATCCTTGTGAAGTTCCGTCCCGGCATCTCGGGCAACTCGGTGAAGGCCATGTCGGCTCAGCTCGGCATGAAGCAGGTCGGTTCGGTGAACCGCCTCGGCGTCGTGACCATGAAGGTCTCCGGCGACTCGAAGGCCACCATCGCCAAGCTGAACCAGAACGGCAACGTCCTCTACGCCGAGCCCAACTACGTGGCCACCATGTCGGACTTCCGCGTCGAGAAGGTCGTCAACGACCCCCGCCTCGCCGAGCAGTGGGCCCTCAAGAACGTCGACGCCGCCGGCGCCTGGGACGTGAACATGGGCTCCAAGAAGACCCTGCTGGCCATCGTCGACACCGGCGTGGACTACAACCACCCCGACCTCGCCGGCCGCGTGGACAAGGGCCGCGACTTCATCAACAACGATGACGACGCCATGGACGACCAGGGCCACGGCACCCACTGCGCCGGTATCGCGGCCGCCACGGCCAACGACGGCGTCGGCATCGCCGGCCTCGCCCCCGAAGTCAACATCCTCGCCGTCAAGGTCCTCTCCGCGTCCGGCGGTGGCTCGTACGAGTCGGTCGCCAGCGGCATCACCTACGCGGCGGACCGCGGCGCCCACATCATCTCGATGAGCCTCGGCGGCGGCGCCTCCTCGCAGGCCCTCCAGGATGCCGTCGACTACGCCAAGTCCAAGGGCGCGCTGGTCGTCGCCGCGATGGGCAACAACGGCCGTGAGTCCAAGTCCTACCCCGCCGCTTGCGAGGGCGTGATGGCGATCGGCGCGACCGACATCAACGACGGCAAGGCCTCCTTCTCGCAGTACGGCACCTGGATCTCGGTCGGCGCCCCTGGCCACAACATCCTGTCGACCATCCCCGGCAACAAGTACGCCGTCTACTCCGGCACCTCGATGGCGACCCCTTACGCCGCCGGCCTCGCTGCCCTCGTCAAGGATACCTTCCCCTCGATGACCGCGGCCCAGGTCCGTGAGAAGATCGAGAAGTCGGCTGACGACGTCGGCACCGCGGGCTTCGACAAGCTCTTCGGACACGGCCGCATCAACGCCGCCAAGGCCGTCAAGTAAGCCATCAACACTTAAAGGGAAGGGCCGCCGATGGCGGCCCTTCCCTTTTGGCATGCGTCGCTCCCGTGAAAGCGGAAGTCCCGTCTAAGCCAGCTCGCCCTTGAGCGCCAACCGTCCCAGAGATGGCTCGATGGCCGGCGTGATCTCGAAGACGTCCCCCACCCGCGGGATCTCCGTCAGCAAGCCGTAGCGATCGGTCAGTGCATTGGCCAGAGCCTCCGAGGCGCGCTGCTCGCCGTGCGTCACGAAGGTCAGGGCCGGCGGCTCGATCATGTGCCCCACCCAGTCCAGCAGGCCCTTCGCATCGGCGTGGGCCGAGTAGGCGTCGATCGAGTGGATCCGGGCCGCCACGTTCACCGTCTCGCCGAAGAGGGTCACCTCCTTGGCTCCGTCCCTCAGGCGGCGCCCCAGGGTTCGTTCCGCCTGGTAGCCCACGAAGAGGACCGTCGTCTCGGGCTTGGGCAGGTGGTGGAAGAGGTGATGCTTCACGCGCCCCCCCTCGCACATGCCGCTCGCCGAGATGATGATGCAGGGCCCCTGCACGCCGTTGAGGGCCCGGGACTCGGACGCCTCCCGGATGATATGCAGGTTGGACATCTCGAACGGGCTCTCGCCCCGCCGGATCCGCGCCTGGATGTTGGGTGAGAGGCAATTGAGATGCTTCTCGAAGACTCCGGTCGCCGAGATCGCCATCGGGCTGTCGAGGTAGATGGGGATCTCCGGGATCCGGCCCTCGCGCATCAGGTCGGCAATATCCCAGAGCAGCTCCTGGGTGCGCTCGATGGCGAACGCCGGGATGATGATCGGCCCCTCGGCTTGCCGAACGACCTGCACGAGCTGGCTGAGGCGCTGCGCGGGATCTCCGTGAAGGCGGTCGCCGTAGGTGGACTCGACGACCAGGTAATCGGCCTGGGTAATCTCGGCCGGGTCCCTCAGCAACGAGGTGTTGGACTTGCCCAGGTCGCCCGAGAAGACGATCCGGCTGCCCTCGACCTCGAGCTCGACGATGGCGGAGCCGAGGATGTGACCGGCGTCGTGGAACGTCAGCTTGATATTGCGCCCCAGCGAGATCCGCTTCCCGTAAGGGAGGCGCTCGAAGTAACGCATGGCCTGCTCGGCCTGTTGCTTGGTGTAGAGGGGCGTGACCAGGTCCTTGCCGTAGCGGCGGCGCCACTTGTTCTCATAGCGGGCGTCCTCTTCCTGGATGGTCCCGGAATCGGCCAGCAAGATACGACAGAGGTCGATGGTGGGCGGGGTGGCATAAATAGGGCCGCGGAAGCCCTCCGCGACGAGGCGGGGCACCAGCCCCGAGTGGTCGGCATGGGCATGCGTGAGGATGATGCCATCCAGGTGACGCGGGTGAAACTGCAGTGGCCGGGTGTTTCGACGCTCGCTCTTGTGGCTCCCCTGGGAGAGCCCCGCATCGATCAGGAAGCGCTGTTTCGCGGTCTCTAACAGGTAGGCCGAACCGGTGACGGTCTGAGCGGCCCCCAAGAAATGCAAGTGCATGCCCCTCCTCCTCTCACTGTGCCTTTCGCGTCGCAGGACCTCACTAGCACGACACCCCTCCGCGTTCAGCGCCATGACGGCGCGTTTCGCGGAGGGGTGTTAAAAACCCGGATGAAGCTCGGAACTTCCCCATCGAGGCTCCTTCGGCTAGAAGCCACAGGTACTGGCCCTGCTGTGTGTTGAACACCGCGTGGTGTCCTTATCGGCCTTATACCCACCTCGCTCGGATCATCGCAGAGCGTTCGCCGAATCGTCTTGGCGGTTATGCACAAAGCTTGCGACCGCAGCCGCCAATACTCGCTCGCGAGGCAATAGCCCGCGAGGCGAAAAAACCGCTGGGAGTCTGGGCGAAACTCTAGGTGAAGAGCGTCTCGTGGCCAATCCGCTGGGCCAGGGTATCGAGAAGGCTATCAATCAGGCGCTGCTGATGCTTCTTGACCAGGTGGGCGTCTTCGAATTCTCCCCCCGGGAAGAACTCGACCAGCACCTCGGGGGTGCTGCGCCACTCCACCGTCCAGAGCAGGGTCCCGAGGTGAATCTCGGGGCGAAAATCGCTCGCGGCACGGTACTCGAGGGTCCCGCAATAAGCTCGGGGGTCCCAGCGTTCGATGTCGATGGCGAGAATCTCAAGCACCGCAGCACCCTCTCTGTAGAGCTATCGCACGGAAAGCTTCTCCAGTGTAGCTGCCCCCCGGATGGCGTCTCTATGCGATGCATCACATCCCAGCGCCCCGAGATCTCGCCCGAGCGCAAGGCAGGGGTTAGCAGTAAGCGCCGTCCGCCCGGCGGATCGTCCCGGTCGTCACCACGATGACCGGTCCCTCGGGGGTCCTGAGCTTCAAGGCACCCGAGTCATCAATTCCGATGGCACGCCCGTAAAGCGGCTGGCTGCTTCCCTCGACCCGGACATCCTGGCCGAGGGTCACGGAAGCCGCTTCCCAGTGGCTGCGAATCAGGCTCACTTCGCCGGCCAGCAGACGCTCGGTCCAGCGCTCGAGAGAATTGAGGACCTCAGCGAGCAGCTGTTCGCGTTGCAGCGGGCTTTCGCCATCGCGCCCCATCAGGCGGTCGAGTCCGATGCCGCCCTGCTCGGGAACCGCCACGAGGTTGATCCCCACCCCGATGGCCATCCAGCGCTGGTGACAGGCCTCGACCAGGATCCCGCCAAGCTTCTGGCCCCGCAGGACCAGGTCGTTCACCCACTTCAGACCGACCTCTTCAGACCCCGTCAGACCACGGATGGCCTCGACGACGGCAACCCCGACCATCAAGGTGACGAGGGGGGTCGCCTGCGCAGGCATCAGTGCGGTGAAATAAAGGCCCTGTCCCTCCGCTGAGTCCCAGGTGCGCCCATGCTGGCCGTACCCCCCGGTCTGGGCATCGGCGACGACGACCAGGCCGGTACCGGAAGGGACGTTCTGCCGCGCGAGGCGCTTCACGTAGGCATTGGTCGAATCCACGCTCATGAAGTGCTGGAACTCATGCCCCAGGTGGCGGGTCTCGAGGAAGGATCGGTAAAGGGGATAATCGAAGGCCATGGGACTCCCTGTATTCTGACGCGCAAAAAAAAGAGAGACGTCTCGACCCGTTGTCCTGAGGCAGTTGGCCTGCAGGTGGGGAGACGCCTCTCAAATTAATCTGGCGGCGGGCTATTTTCTCACCAAGTCACCCTGGCAATATCGTCGCTGCTGACGCGTTTCACGACCGTGTTCGGGATGGGAACGGGTGGGACCACGTCGCCTTGCCACCAGAAAG
>JAKFCW010000071.1:0-34788 GCA_036676455.1 Candidatus Sericytochromatia bacterium | reverse complement strand
CCAGCAGATCCACCAGATCGCCAAGCAGGAAGGCTTCGACGGCAAGGTCGTCATGATCGAAGACTACGACATGAACGTGGCCCGTCACCTGGTCGCCGGCGTCGACGTCTGGCTCAACAACCCCCGCCGCCCGCTGGAGGCCTCCGGCACGTCCGGTCAGAAGGCCGCCCTCAACGGCATCCTGAACTTCAGCATCCTGGACGGCTGGTGGGTCGAAGGCTACAACGGCATCAACGGCTGGTCCATCGGCGAGGAGCGCGAGTACAAGTCCTACGACGAGCAGGACGCCGCCGACGCCGTCTCCTTCTACACCACCCTCGAGCAGGAAGTCGTGCCGCTCTTCTACGACCGTGACGCCAATGGCGTGCCCCACGGCTGGGTGAAGCGCATGAAGAATGCCATGGAGACCCTGGCGCCCGCCTTCAGCATGCAGCGGATGGTGCAGGACTACTCCCGCGACCTCTACATCCCCGCCGTCGTCCACGGCGAGGAGTTCGCGGCCAATGCCTACAAGGTCGCCCGCGAGGTGTCGCACTGGAAGGGCAAGATGCGCTTCAACTGGCACCACATCCACCTCGAGGCCAACGGCCCCAAGGATGGCAAGCTCGCGGTCGGTGAGCCCGTCGAGGTCACGGCCAAGATCCGCCTCGGCCTGCTCGATCCCAAGGACGTCTCCGTCGAGATCACCCACGGCCGCGAGGTCGCCGGCGCCCTGACCGAATTCGAGACCCTCCCCATGGAGATGGTCAGCGAAACCGACGGCACCCTCACCTTCCGTGGAACCTTCGTCCCCAAGTCGAGCGGCTCCTACGGCTACGGCGTGCGGCTCGTCCCCAACGATCCCCACCTGATCAACAAGCACGAGCTGGCCCTCATCCGCTGGGCCTAGTCCCGTCACCTCGAAAGGGGCCGCCGAACATTCGGCGGCCCCTTTCGCATGCCCCCCATCGTCACTTTCGCATGCCCCCCATCGTCACTTTCGCATGCCCCCCATCGTCACTTCCGCCTACCCTTCCGTCACTCCCGCGTAAGCGGGAGTCCAGTGGATTCCCGCGTGCGCGGGAATGACGCCCAGGGCTGGCGCTTCCGGTATACTGGCTTTCAGCAGGAGGACGAAAGATGCAAGAGCCAGCCAAGACCCTCCCCTCGTTCGATCCGGGAACCGGGGAGAAGCTGGGAGAAGTCCCCCTCCAGGGCCCCGCGGAGGCCATGGAGGCCGTCGCGGCCGCGCGCGAGGCCCTGAGCGCCTGGCGAGATCTCGGCTTCGAAGGCCGGGGCAAGGCCCTCCTCAGGTGGCGAGACCGCATCCGCGACGATCACCGCTCCATTGCCGAGCTGATCACCCGCGAGAACGGCAAGCCGCTTCCGGACGCGCTCACCGAGGTGCTTTCCGCCTGCGAGTTCCTGACGTACTACGCCAGGCATGCCGCGACCTTCCTGAAGGACCGCCCCATCTCGGTCCCCAACCCGATCCTGCGCAACAAAAAGACCTACCTGGCCTATCAGCCCAAGGGAGTGGTCGGGGTGATCACGCCCTGGAACTACCCCCTGCTGCTCTCGATGTCCTCGATCGCCGCCGCCCTCGCCGCCGGCAACACCGTCGTCCACAAGCCCTCCGAGTGGACCCCGCTGCTGGCGACGCGCCTCGACCAGCTCGCCCAGCAGGCCCTGCCGCCGGGAGTGCTCGGCCTGCTGAGCGGAGACGGCACGACGGGCTCTGCCTTGCTCGACACGGCCATCGATCATGTCTGCTTCACCGGCAGCGTGCCCACGGGCATCTCGGTGGCGAAGCGGGCCGCCTCGAAGCTCATCACCGTGACCCTCGAACTGGGAGGCAAGGACCCGGCGCTGGTCCTGCCGGACGCGGACCTCGACTTCACCGCGCGCGGAGTCGTCTGGAGCGCCTTCAGCAACTCGGGGCAGGCTTGCGCCTCGATCGAGCGGCTTTACGTGCCGCGAGACTCGGCCGTGGCCCTGATCGACCGCATCGTGGAGCGAGTCCAGGCCTTGAAGGTCGGCCACGGCTTAGAACCCGGCGCCGAGGTCGGCCCCATCATCAGCGAGCAGCAGCTCTCCAAGATCGAGGCCCAGGTCGCGGACGCGCTCGCCAAGGGCGCCAAGGTCCTCACGGGCGGGCATCGCCTCCCCGGCAAGGGAACCTTCTACGCCCCCACCGTGATCACCGGCGTCACCTCGGAGATGCTGATCATGCAGGAAGAGACCTTCGGCCCGATCCTGCCGATCATCCCCGTGGACACGGTGCCGGCGATGATCGCCCAGGCCAACGACTCGCCTTTCGGGCTCAACGCCTCGGTCTGGGGACGGGATCTGCGCTCCGCCGAGGCCGTCGCCCAGCAACTGGAGGCCGGAACCGTCTGGGTGAACACCGGCCTGGACACCTACGGAGTCCCACAGACCCCACGCGGGGGCTTCAAGCTGGGCGGCATCGGCAAGGTTGGCGGAGAAGCTGGCCTCATGGAGCTCGTCGAGTCGAAGCTGATCGACATGAACCGCTCGGGCCGCGTGCGGCCGTTCTGGTTCCCGGCAGGCAAAGGCCTAGGCGATTTCTTCACGGGAAGCCTCATGGCCCTGCACGGAAGCACCCTGCGCGACCGCATGGCAGGCGCCCTGACGCTCCTGAGGAACTTCCCGCGTTCCCGATGATCTCTTCACGCTAAAATAACGCCATCATGACGTAAAGACCCGCCTACGAGGCTGTTCGGGCAGGTATGGCGAGCAAGCCTCCGGGTATAGTGCACATGCTCGAGAAGCAATTGCTCACTTTAGCATCGCATCGCCTAGACGTCGCAAACGGAGTGCCTCGATGTCCCGCTCAACCCTGGTCGACCTGCTTCACGAACGCGCCAGCCTGCAACCCGACTCCCTGGTCTACACCTTTCTGAGCGACGGCGAAACCGAGAAGGACTCCCTCACCTACGCGCAGCTCGATCGCAAGGCGCGCGTGCTCGCGCGCACGCTCCGCATCAAGGCCGGCTTCGGCGACCGGGTCATCCTGCTTTATCCGCCTGGACTGGAGTTCATCACGGCCTTCTTCGGCTGCCTCTATGCCGGGATGATCCCCGTCCCCGCCTTCCCCCCCCGCAACAACCGCAACATGGACCGCCTCGTGGCCATCATGCAGGACGCCAGGGCAACGGTCGCCCTGATGACCGAGCCCATCCTCGGCATGATCGCCGCATCCTACGCCGAGGCTCCGGGCCTCGAAGCGGTGACCTGCCTCGCCACCGAAACCCTGGAGGACGATGACGCAGCCTGGGAGCGCCCTCCCATCGATGGCGACACCATCTGCTTCCTGCAGTACACGTCGGGCTCCACCGGTATCCCAAAGGGCGTCATGGTCAGCCACGGCAACCTCCTGACCAACATGGAGGACATCGCCACGGGCCTGGAGCTCTCCGAGAAAACCGTATCGGTCTCCTGGCTGCCCTTCTACCACGACATGGGCCTGATCTACGGCGTGCTCGTGCCCGTATTCGCCGGCTTCCAGGTCTACCTGATGGCTCCCATCGCCTTCCTCCAGCGCCCCATCCGCTGGTTGAAAGCCATCACCAAGTACCGCGGCACCCTGACCAGCGCCCCGAACTTCGCCTACGACCTCTGCGTCCGCAAGGTGACCCCGGAGATGCGCGAGACGCTCGACCTCAGCTCCATGGCCTCGGCAGCCAATGGCGCGGAGCCGCTGCGCCGCGAAACCCTCGAGAACTTCGCCGCGCACTTCGAGCCGGCGGGATTCAAGCGGAGCGCGCTGCGCCCCTGCTACGGCCTGGCCGAAGGCACCCTCAAGGTCACGGTCGCTCCTGTCAATCGCCCCCCCATCTACCTGGAGGTCGACGCCTCCGAGCTGGAGCAGCATCGGGTCGTCCCGACCTCCGGGCCCGATGCACGCTTGCTCGTGGGCTCGGGAGTCTCCCTGCGGGCCGGCGTGACGATCGTCCACCCCGAGACCCTGCGGGTCTGCGCGCCCGGCGAGGTCGGCGAGATCTGGGTCTCGGGCGACGCCGTGGCCAAGGGCTACTGGAACCGCCCCGAGGAAAGCGAGCGGACCTTCCGGGCCACGACCTCCGACACCGGTGAAGGCCCCTTCCTCCGCACCGGCGACCTGGGCTTCGTCCACGAGGGCGAGCTCTTCGTCACGGGCCGCATCAAGGACCTGATCATCATCCGCGGCCGCAACCACTACCCCCAGGACATCGAGCGCACCATCGAGCGCTGCCACCCCTCCCTGCGGCAGGGATGCTCGGCGAGCTTCTCGGTCGAGGTCGGCGGCGAAGAGCGCCTGGTCATCGTCGCGGAAGTCGAGCGCCGGCACCAACCCGACCGCAGCCAGCCCACCCCGGGCAACAAGGAGGCAATGGAAGAGCGCCTGGATCACTTCGAGCTGGCGCCGGCTCCCCTGGAGCAGAAGCTCGTGCTCGACCAGATCCGCCAGGCCGTGGCCGACCAGTTCGAGGTGATGGTCCACGACGTGGTCCTGATCAAGGCGACGACCATCCCCAAGACCTCGAGCGGAAAGATCCAGCGGCAATTCTGCCGCAAGGCGTACCTCGAAGGACGCCTCGAAGCCGTGAACCGATAAGGAGTGCCCCCATGACCCCGACCCAATCGATCTGGAGCGAGGAAACCCTTCAGGACTGGCTCGTCGCCAAGCTCGCCGAGGAACTGGGCGTCGACCCTTCCGAGATCGACGTGCAGCAGCCCTTCGCCCAGTACGGCGTGGACTCGGTCCTGGCCGTCACCCTGGTGGCCGACCTGGAAGACGCCATGGGCTGCTCGCTCAACCCCACCCTGCTCTTCGACTACCCCTGCGTCGAGGCGATCGCCCAGCACCTGGCAGGACAAAGCGCGTGATCCACGAGCCCGTCGCCGTCATCGGAATCGGCTGCCGCTTCCCCGGGGCCGGCAGCCCCAGCGCCTTCTGGGAGCTGCTGACGCGCGGAGGCGACGCGATCCGCGAGGTCCCGGCCGACCGCTGGAACGTCGACGAGCTCTACGATCCCGATGCCGCCAAGCCCGGCAAGATGACCACCCGCTGGGGAGGCTTCCTCGACTCGGTCGACGCCTTCGACGCCCCGTTCTTCCGCATCTCCCCGCGCGAAGCCTCCCGCATGGATCCCCAGCAACGCCTGCTCATGGAAGCCTCCTGGGAAGCCCTCGAGGACGCGGGACTCGTCCCCGAAAAGCTCGCTGGCACGCGCACCGGTGTCTTCGTGGGCATCGCCAACTCCGACGCCAGCCGCTTCCACCTCGAGGATCCCCTCGGCATCGACGTCCATACCAACACCGGCTCGGCCTTCAGCATCGCGGCCAACCGCCTGTCGTACTTCTACGACTTCCGCGGCCCCAGCCTCTCGCTCGACACCGCCTGCTCCTCCTCGCTGGTGGCCGTTCACCTGGCCTGCCAGAGCCTGCGCTCCGGGGAGTCCTCCCTCGCTTTGGCCGGAGGCGTCAACCTCATCCTCAGCCCCGAGATCACCATCGGCTTCTCCCGGCTTTCCGCCATGGCCCCCGACGGCCGCTGCAAGGCCTTCGACGCCAAGGCCAACGGCTATGTCCGCAGCGAAGGCGTCGGAATCGTCGCCCTCAAGCTCCTCAGCCAGGCCCTCGCCGACGGGGATCCCATCATCGCCCTCATCAGCGGCAGTGCCGTCAACCAGGATGGCCGCTCCAACGGCCTCACCGCCCCCAACCGCTGGGCTCAAGAGGCGGTCATTGCCGAAGCCTACCGGAATGCGGGCGTGTCGCCGGGGCAAGTCGCCTATGTCGAGGCGCATGGCACCGGGACCCTGCTCGGAGATCCCATCGAAGCCAAGGCCCTGGGCGCGGTACTGAGTCAGGATCGCCCGGACGGCCGTGTTTGCGTCCTGGGGTCGGTCAAGACCAACATCGGCCACACCGAGGCCGCCGCCGGAGTCGCGGGCCTGATCAAGGTCGCGCTGATGCTGAAGCACCGCCAGATTCCCGCCAACCTGCACTTCGACGCGCCCAACCCCTACATCCCCTTCGCTGAGCTGCCCCTGCGCGTGCCCACCACCCTCGAGTCCTGGCCGGAAGGCAAGGCCATCGCCGGCGTCAGCTCCTTCGGCTTCGGCGGCACCAACGCGCACGTCGTCCTCACGGAAGCTCCCTCCCCCTCGCCGAGCGCAAGCCCGAAGTGCGGTGCAGTCCTCTTGCCCCTCTCGGCCCATGGCCCCGAGAGCCTCAGCGATCTGGCCCGCCGCCACCTCGCCCATGATGCCGACCTTCACGACCGCGCCCGTACCGCCAGCCTGCACCGCAGCCACCTGGACCATCGGCTCGCCGTCGTCGCCTCCTCCGACGCCGAGCTCAAGGAAAGCCTCCAGGCCTTCCTGGCAGGTGATACCTATCCCGGCCTGTCCCACGGTCGCAAGCTCCCGCGCAAGGCCCAGAAGCTGGTCTTCGTCTTCCCGGGGCAGGGCTCGCAGTGGATCGGCATGGGCCAGGAGCTGCTGGCCAGCGAGCCGGTCTTCCGCGAGGCGATTGCCCGATGTGATGCCGCCATGCGCCCCTACGCCGAAGGGTCCCTGCTCGAGCGCCTGGAGTCCGCGACGGATACGACCTGGCACGCTGAGATCGACCACGTGCAGCCCGCGCTCTTCGCCATCCAGGTGGCCCTCGCGGCGCTTTGGCGCTCCTGGGGCATCGTGCCTGCCGCCGTCGCCGGCCACAGCATGGGAGAAGTCGCCGCCGCGCACGTCGCGGGCATTCTCAGCCTCGACGACGCCGCCCGGATCATCTGCCTGCGCAGCCGCCTGATGCGCCGCCTCAGCGGCAGGGGCGCCATGGCCGTCACCGAACTCTCGCTTGAAGAAGCCCAGGAAGCCCTCACGGGCCTGGAGGATGCGCTCTCCGTGGCCGTGAGCAACGCGCCGCGCTCGACGGTGATCGCCGGCGACCCCGAGGCGCTGAAGGGCCTCCTCGAGCGCCTGGAAGCACGTGGAATCTTCTGCCGCCTGGTCAAGGTGGACGTCGCCTCGCATAGCCCGCAAATGGACGCCCTGCGCTCCGAGTTGCTCGACGTCCTGGCCCCCGTGGCGCCCCAGCGCGCCGCCATCCCGTTCATGTCCACCGTCGAGGGGCGCCAGCTCGAAGGCCCCGAACTCGACGCCGCCTACTGGATGCGGAACCTGCGCGAGCCCGTCCGCTTCGAGACGGCCGTGCGCCTGCTCGCCGAGTCAGGCCATACCCGCTTCCTGGAGATCAGCCCTCACCCCGTCCTGACCAATGCCATCGCGGACGGCCTGCGCCACCACGGCATCGACGGCAAGGCCCTGCCCTCTTTGCGCCGCGAGCAGGAGCGGCCGGCGCTGCTGGAGACCCTGGGAACCTTCTACACGGAGGGCTTTTCGGTCGATTGGGGGGCGATCGCCCCCGAGGGCCGCTACGTTCCCCTGCCGACACTCCCCTGGCAGCACGAGCGCTACCGGATCGTCCCCGCCGCGCATCCGGGATCGGGCCGTCCTGCGGCTCACCGCTCCACGGTCGGCCATCCGCTCCTCGGCCCGCGCCTGCGCTCGTCGCAGCAACCCGGAACGTCCTTCTGGGAGACCGACCTGTCGCTCGACGTTCAAGCTTACCTGGCCGATCACGCCGTGATGGGCACGCCCGTCCTCCCGGGCACCGCCTACGTCGAGATGGCCCTGGCGGCCTACCAGGAAGCCTTCGGGCCGTCTGCCGTCGCCCTCACGGGGCTGGAGTTCAAGAAGGCCCTCTTCCTTCCCGCCGAAGGAGCCCTGCGCGTGCAGACCGTTCTCGCGCGCGACGCGTCCGGCGCGGTCGATTTCAGCGTGTCGAGCATGCGCGATGGGGACTGGACGCTTCACGTCACGGGCCGTCTGCAGTCCGTAGCCGCGGAGTCGGGCCCCGAAGCCGGCCCCAGCCTCGACACCCTGTTCGCGCGCTGCCCCGCGTCGCTCAGCGGAGCGGATCTGGTGGCTCGGTTGGCCGAGCGCGGCCTGGAGTACGGGCCGGCTTTCCGAGGAGTCGAGCGGCTCCAGTCGGGCAACGGCGAAGCCATCGGCAGGGTGGTCGCTCCGGGGGCGATCGCCTCCGAGCGCGAGCGCTACCACCTGCACCCCGCCCTGCTCGATGCCTGCCTGCACGTCCTGGCCTCGTTGATTCCCGACGGTGCCGGAGCCTTCCTCCCCGTGGGCATCGACTCCCTGCGCGTGCTGGAGCGCCCCGAAGGCGAGCTCTGGAGCCACGCCACCCTGACGGCCTTTAGCCCCGCCGCCATCCGGGGAGACGTGACCCTGCTCGACGCTCAGGGCCGCCGGATCGTGGAGCTGAGAGGCCTCCACCTCAAGCCTCTGGCACAGACGCGCGATGACAACTACTACCGTCTCGACTGGGCCCCCGCCGAACGCCAGGAGTCGGCTCTCCTGCCCGCAGGCCCCTGGCTCCTGCTGGCCGACCGGCACGGTGTCGCGCAATCGCTCGCCGAGAAGCTCCTGGCCCACGGGCAATCGGTTCAACTCGCAACGTCGCTCACCGAGGCCCGCCAGGCCCTTGCCGGCCAGACATTCCGGGCCGTCGTCCACCTCGACAGCCTGGATCTGCCCGAGGACCCAACGCGGGAGGAAGCAGTAGACCGGGGCGTCTCAAGCGCCCTGAAGCTAGCCATCGAACTGTCGCGCTTTGCCGAGCCCCCGCGCCTCTGGCTCGTCACCTCCGGCGTGCATGCGATCGGTGGACTCGTTCCTCGATCGGCATCCCAGGCGCCGCTCTGGGGTCTGGGACGGACCATGGCCAACGAGCATGCCGAGTTGAAGCCCATGCTGATCGACCTGGACGCCGCGACGCCGGGCGAGCAAGCGAGCGCCCTCTGGGAAGAACTGCACGCCTCCAGCGCGGATGACCAGGTCTGCCTGCGCGAGAGCGGGCGCTACCTGGCCAAGCTCGCACGATTCACGCCCGAGCCCCAGGATCTCACGCTCCAGAAGGATGGCACCTACCTCATCACGGGCGGCCTCGGGGGCCTCGGGCTGGAAGTGGCCCGCTGGCTGGCCGAGCATGGCGCCGGCACCCTGGTCCTGCTCGGACGCCGCGCCCCCGGCGCCGAGGCCGAGCAAACGCTCTCCCAGCTTCGCGACAGAGGCGTGCGCATCGAGGTGATGCAGGCGGACGTCTCCGACGCCAAGGCACTGGCCGGAGTGTTTGCCGCCATGCAGCCGCTTCCGCCGCTGAGGGGCATCGTGCATGCGGCCGGAGTCCTGGCCGACGGCATGCTCGCTCAGCTCGACGCCGCACGCCTTGAGACCGTCATGCGCCCCAAGGTCGCCGGGGCCTGGAACCTCCACCAGCTGAGCCTGGGCTGCGCGCTCGACTTCTTCGCGCTCTTCTCGTCGGCGGCCGCGCTCTTCGGCTCGCCGGGGCAGGGCAACTACGCCGCCGCGAACGCCTACCTCGACGCCTTGGCCCATGTGCGGCAGGCCCAGGGGCTTAAGGCCACCAGCCTGAACTGGGGGCCGTTCGCGGAGGTCGGGCTGGCGGCGCAAGCGGAGAATCGGGGCGATCGCCTCGCTCTCCAGGGCGTCGGCAGCCTCGATCCCGCTCGCGGCATGGCCGCCATGGGCATGCTGCTGGCCTCCGACCTCGCCCAGGCCGCCGTCATCCCCATCGATTGGCGGGCCTTCGCCAACGTGGCCCGCCGCCTTCCGCTGCTGCAGGGCATGGCGAGCGATCTCTTGCCTGCCCGCAACGAGGCCGCGCCCGGGCTCGATCGCCATGCCCTGCTGGCCATGGCCCCCGCCGAGGCGACGCAACGCCTGGAGGCGTACCTGCGAGGCGTCGTGAGCCGCGTGCTTCGCGTCCCCGCTCCGAAGATCGACCCCCAGCGCTCACTGCATGAGCTGGGCATCGACTCCCTGATGGCCACGGAGCTGAGAAACACCGTGGAGGCCGACCTCTCGGTGGGCCTGAGCGTGGTCAAGTTCCTGGAGGGCCACGGCGTTGCGGCACTGGCCGGGGAAATCCTCGCGGACCTTGCCGGCGAGGCCCAAACCGGACCGGAGATCGACTGGCAGCAAGAAATCGCGCTCGAATCGAGCCTCCATGCGGACGGTCCGCCTGTCGGCACGCCTCACGACCTCTTCTTGACAGGGGCCACGGGCTTCCTCGGGCCTTACCTCCTGCGAGATCTCCTGCATGCGACCGCGGCGACGGTCCATTGCCTCGTGCGCGCGAGCAGCCCCGTTCAGGGCGCGCAGCGGATCCGCGAAGCCCTGGAGGCGCAGGGC
This sequence comes from Candidatus Sericytochromatia bacterium, assembly GCA_036676455.1. GTDB lineage: Bacteria > Cyanobacteriota > Sericytochromatia > S15B-MN24 > UBA4093 > UBA4093. Next base: position 24,511 of record JAKFCW010000071.1, on the reverse strand, counting down.
ATGTGGGAAGACGCCTTCGCTGCGAGGATCGTCCCGGTCGTCGGAGACCTGGCCCAGCCGCGCCTCGGCCTGACGGAAGAGGCCTTCGAAGCGCTCGCCATGCGGGTGGAGGCCATCTACCACTCGGGAGCCCAGCCCAACCACTTATTCCCGTATGCGGCCCTGCGGGCGGTCCATGCGGGGGGGACCCGCGAGGTGCTGAGGCTGGCGGCCATGGGGCCGGTGAAGCCGGTCCACAGCCTCTCGACCCTGAACCTCTACGCGACCGACGCGTACGCCGCGGCGGGCGTCGTGACGGAGCGCGACGAGCCGGGCCATCCCTCCGAGCTCTTCGGCGGCTACGCGCAGAGCAAGTGGGTCTCCGATCGGCTGGTGGCCGCCGCCTCGGCGCGCGGCATCCCCACCACGGTCTACCGGCCGGGCTTCATCTCGGGCGCGAGCAAGACGGGACATTCCAACCTCGCGGACATGGTTTGCCGCCTCTTGAAGGCCTGCATCGAGCTCTCGGCGGCGCCCGACGTGGACCTCGAGATCGACTGGATCCCGGTGGACGTCGTGAGCCAGGCCATCGTCTCGCTCTCGCGGCGCCCCGACTCCGCCGGGAAGGCCTACCACCTGGTGCATCCCGAGCCCGTGCCCTGGCGCGGGATCGTGGAGGGGCTGCAGCGAAAGGGCTTCGCGATCCGCCTGATGCCCTATGCTGATTGGAAGCAGGAGCTGCTGGAGCGGGCCGGGAAGAATCCGGAGCATCCCCTCTACCCGCTGGTTCACATGTTCACCTCGGCGCAGACGGGTCCCACTCCGCTGCTGGAGATGTTCTTCCAGGGGCGCATGCCGCATTTCGATTGCCAGGAGACGTTCCGGGGCCTCTCCGGGGAGGTGGCTTGTCCCCCCATGGAAGCGCTGCTGGAGGCGGCCTTCGCCTACTTCGTGGGGGTGGGCTTCATTGCCGCCCCGCTCGTCGGAGGCCGTCGTGAGCAGGGATGAGGCTAAAATTGCGAGAGGGCCCAAGGCCGATCGAAGGAGACGGATGTGAGCGGTAGCACCCTTGGTGAATTTGGGCTGGTCTTCGGCATCCCCGCGGCGCTGATCCTGGTGATCAACCTCGCGCTTTACGTGAAGTTCCGGACCGGCGTGGTCTACAAGCTGGTGACCATGACCATCCCCTTGATCGTCGTCGCCTTGGCCTACGGCTGGATTCTCGGCAAGTTTGGTCCCTCGCCGCTGATCATCGCCTTGCTGTGCATGGCCGGCGTGCTCGCCACGGCGTTCATGAGCTACTTCATCGTGAAGTGGGTGGTCCGACCGCTGGCGGAACTGAACCGCTGCAGCCAGGCGCTGGGACGGGGGGATCTCACCCAGGACCTCACGATCACGTCGCATGACGAGCTCGGAGAAGTCGCCCGGAGCTTCCAGCTCATGATCCGCGAACTGCGCAGCATCACCGGCCAGGTTCGCCACTCCTCCGTGCGCGTCGCCGAAGCCGCGGGACTGTCGAAGGGAACCTTATCCGAGAGCTCCCAATCCGTGGACCTCATGGCCAGGGGGCTGGGTCGCCTCGAGGGCGAGGCGCGGATCCTGGGGACCAACGTCGACGAGACGTCCCGATCGATCGAGACGATGATCGCGAGCATCCGGCAGGTGGGCTCGGACGTGCAACGGGCCAGCGAGGCCAAGGAAGAGGCCTTCCAGGCGGCCCGCCAGGGGCGCGAGGCTGTGGACAAGGCCATCTCGGGCATGACCCAGGTCACCCGCGTCATGACCGAGATCGTCGAGACGGTCGGCGGCCTGGAGCGCAGCTCGGCCGAGATCGGGGCCTTCCTGACGGTGATCGACGGCATTGCCAAGCAAACCAACCTGCTGGCGCTCAACGCGGCGATCGAGGCGGCCCGCGCAGGCGAGCAAGGCCGAGGTTTCGCCGTCGTGGCCGAGGAGGTCAAGAAGCTCGCCGAGCACGCCGGGCAGGCGGCGGGTGAGATCACCCAGCGCATCGGAGGCATCCAGCATGAGACCGAGGCGGTCAACCGCCTGACCCGTCAGGGGGACAGCACCATCCAGTCCGGCCTGGTGCTCGCACAGAACGCCGGCCTGGCGCTACAATCGATCCTCACGGCCATCTCCCGCGCGTCGGAGCACATGACCCTGATCACCCAGGCCAGCCAGCAGCAGGTCCGCGACGGCGAACGGATCGTCAGCGCCGTCGCCTCCATGACCCGGATCGCCGACCAGCTGAAGCTGGCGACCTCCGAGCACCATGCCGGAGGCAGCCGGGTGGTCGACGCCTTCAGCAAGATCAACGGCATGGCCGTCGACCTGCAGGCCGAGGCGGATCGGCTCAGGGAAACCATCGCCCACTTCCAGGAATTCCAGGAAACAACCTCCGCGTCGGGCCGCGTCGCGCTGGCATCTCGAGGGGAGCTGATCGCATGGAGCAAGTGATGGCCAACCGTTTCCGCGTGCTCGCCGAGCTGGGCCGCGGAGGCATGGGAACCGTTTACCGGGTCGAGGACCAGCTTCAGGACAAGCGCGTCGTCGCGCTCAAGACCATCCAGGTGCAAGGCGCCTCCACGCCGGAGTTCAAGCTTCGCTTCCAGGAAGAATTCCGGGCGATGGCCAAGCTCAAGCACCCCAACACGGTCGAGGTCTTCGACTACGGGATGCTGGACGCCCAGACCCGCTACCTCACGATGGAGGTGGTTTCCGGGCAGGACCTCGCCCACTTGCTGCGCGAGGGACCCTTGCCCCTCGATCGCGCCTACGGCCTGCTGATCCAGTTGCTGCAAGCCCTGGGGTTCATCCATTCGCGGCTCTACGTGCACCGGGACATCAAGTCGGACAACATCCGGATCACCGAGGACGGCACGCTCAAGCTGATGGACTTCGGCTTGATGGAACAGCTCGGCATCCCCTCCAACGGTAAGCTTACCGGCACGCCGGGGTACCTGCCGCCCGAAGTCCCCAAGGGCGGCGTCATCAACGCCTCCTCGGACCTGTATTCGCTCGGATGCCTGGCCTTTGAGATGCTGACCGGCCAGCTTCCCTTCGCCGGGAGCGTGGTCGAGGTCATCAAGGCCCACATCAACCAGGCGCCGCCCCAGCTGCGCAGCCTGAGGCCCGACGCTCCCGAAGCACTCGAAGCCCTCGTCAGCCGCCTGCTGCAAAAGGATCAGTCCCTCCGCTACCAGGAGGCCGCCGAGGTGATCGCCGACCTGGCGGATCTCGCCGGGATCCGGATCCGGAGCGACAACCTCGAGCAGAAGCGCAGCTACCTGATGAGCAGCGCCCTGATCGGCCGCGACCGGGAGCTTGCCTTGCTCGAAGCGGCCTTCACGGAGAGCGTCGCCGGGAAGGGGCGCTCGGTCTTTGTTGGCGCCCCGGCGGGCGTCGGCAAATCCCGGCTGGTCCACGAGCTGACGCTACATGCCAAGCTCGCCGACGTGCCCGTCCTACACGGCCAGTGCCTCGAAACCGGCATGGAGCCCTACGAGCCCTTGGCCCAGGCGCTCAGGCAGGTGATCTCGCTGTCCACCGAAGCCGAGCTTTCGCGTTTCGGCCCGGCACTGGCCAAGATCCTGCCGGAACTCAACAAGCGGGGCGTCAAGACGGCCCCGGCGCTCGAGCCCAACCTGGAGCGCGCCCGTTTGATCGAGACGGTGACGGACTGGCTTCGCTCGGTAAGCGTTCGGACGCCGCTGCTGCTCTTCTTCGACGACCTGCACTGGAGTGACGCGCAAAGCCTGGAGGTCTTCAACCACCTCATCCGGCAGATGACCGACGCGCATTTCTTCTGCCTCGCGACCTTCCGCAGCGACGAAGCGCCTCCGAGCAGCCCCTTGTGGTACACCATCGAAGAAGGCGTCACGCAGGAGCTCAAGCTCGAGACCTTCACGCTGCCGAACGTCCTGAGCCTGTTGCAGGCGATGCTGCGCCAGTACCGGATCAGCCCGGAGTTCAGCCAGTTCCTCTACGAGTCGACGGCCGGCAACGCGTTCTTCATCACCGAGGTGCTGCGCTACCTGATGGAAGAGGGCATCCTGGTCCTGAAAGAAGGAGTCTGGGTCTTCCCGGAGGACGTCGGAAACCTGGTCCTGCCCACGAGCGTCGAGGCCGCCATCGTCCGCCGCGTGTCCCAGCTCAGCGAGGGCGCCAAGAAGCTGGCGCGCGTCGCCTCGGTCATCGGGCGCTACCAGGACCTCGATCGCCTGCTCGCCTTGAGCGGACTCGGCGAAGAAGAGCTCTTCGGGCATCTCGACGAGCTGATCGAGCGCCAGTTCATCGTCCGCGAGGCACAGGCCTACACGTTCCCGCATGACCGGGTGCGCGAGGCGCTCTACGAGGACATGTCCGATGACGAGCGCCGCGACCTGCACGAGCTCTACGGCGCGTTCATCGAGCGGCAGCATGCCGGCGATCCGACGCCGGTCATCAACGAGCTGGCCTATCACTTCCTGCGGGGGCGAGATGCCGTCAAGGCCTTCGAGTACCTGCGCATGGTGGGCGATCAGGCCCGTGACGCGGGGCATGCGGCGATCGCCATCCAGAACTGGAAGCATGCCGAAGAATTGCTCGCCACCCTGGACTACCCGGACAAGGAGACCCACCAGGTCGACCTCTGGTGGAACATCGGGCGCTTCTGCACCCAGGCATGGCCCAAGATCGGCATCGAGGTGCTCTCGAAGATGATCCCCGCCATGGAGGCGCAAGGCGACATCGACCGCACCAGCCGCATCCTCAAGGGCCTCGTCGGCCTGATCATGAAGCTTCCCGCCGAGCGCCGGAAAAAAGTCGTCACCAAGCTCACCGCGCCCAAGGTCTACCGCCACCGCGTGCGCAAGGGACTGGCACGCCTCTTGCCTCCTCCGCCCAGCTGGACCCAGCGCCTGCTCATCGCCTACGCCTACCTGGGAGCCTGCTACGGCCTCAGCGGCCAGCCCCAGAAGGGCCTGGCCGCCCTAAACCGGGCGCTTAGCCTGCTTCCCTTCGTGGGAAGCCACCTCGAGGGAGGCATGCTGGCCTCCAAGGCCGTCTGCCTCAAACCGGCCGGCCAGTTCGACGAGATCCAGCGGCTCGCCCAGCGCAGCTCCGAGTTGCTCGGTGAGGAGCACATCGTCAACGACCCGGCGGTCCGCACCGGCTGGATGGGACAGATGGGGGCCCGCCTCACCGTCTCCTTCCAGGGCGTCCGCCCGGACTTCGAGCACCTAGACTATGCCATCCGGAAGGCGGACGAGGGCTTCGAGTTCTCGTTCAAGAACTTCTTCTGGGGCCGCACCGGCATCTGGACGGCCTGGACCGGCCGCTACGACGAGACCCTGGACCTCATCGAGAAGATGAACCAGAACTCCCGCAAGATCGGCGCTCCGCCCTACCAGTGGGCGCTCTACCTGCGGCCTTACGTGCTCTGGCAGCGCGGGGAGTACGAGGAAGCGCTCGCGCTGGTGCTGCAGACCCTGCGCTACCCGCACATCGAGCACGACGCCTTCGCGGAGCTGAGCATTCACACCCTCCGGGGCCAGCTCCACCTCGAGCTGGGCGAGCTCGAGGCGGCCGAACGGGACTTCGCGGACGTGGAGCGGCGGGGCCGGGAGAACGAGCTCCTGCTGGTCACCATCCGGGCCCTGCTGGGTCGCGGCCAGCTTGCCCTGGCCCGCCAGCAGCTCCCCGAGGCCAGGGAAGTCTTCGAGGAAGCCCATCGCATGGCCGAGAGCGGGCCTGCCCGGAACCCCTTGCACCAGGCCCTCGCCGCGCGCTGGCTCGGAGAAACCGCGCTCTTCGAGGGCGACCTCGCAGAGGCCCAGGCCCGCTTCGACGAGGCCATGGCCATCTTCGAGCGCCCCGAGCAGGACAACCTCATCGAGCAAGGGAACGTCCTGCGCTCCCGCGCTAAGCTACTGCTGGCCCAGGGGGAGCGCGATGCGGCGCTGGCGGCGCTGCGCGAGGCGGGTTCGCGCTTCCGGGCGATCAACAACCGCAATCTTGCGCGGGCCATCACCCGCGAGATCGATGCCTTGCAGGCTCCCGAGGAAACGACGCTCGTCCAGGTGGTCGGAGCGGCGCCGCGGCGTGCCCAGTGGGAGACACAGCTCAGCGGGGCCGGCACGGAGAGCGAGGTGCTGCAAGAGGCGCTGGCGATCGCCCTCGATCTCCTCGACGCCGACGAGGGCTCGATCTACCGACTCGATCCCGACCCCACGTGGGTCGCGAGCCGGGACGCCAACGGGTCCCGCGCCGCGATCCCCCTGGCGCCCAAGCTGCTGGAGCAGGTCATGGAAAAGGGTGAAGGGCAGGTCCAGATCGACGTGCCCGCCGGGATCTCCCTGGGGACGAACTTCGACCTGGAGCTCACCTCGTCCCTGCTGGCCCCGATTCATCGCGACGGCAAGCTGATCGCCCTGATCCACGCCGTACGCAAGGACATCTCGAATCCCCTGGACCTCGCGGGCATCGACAAGCTTGCGCAGCTGGCCGAGGTCATGGCCGGGAAGCTGGCGTCGTCGCTGGTGGCGGAGTCGGCGCCCGATACGCTGGCCGAGACGCTCCGACGGACCATGCACAGTCTCGGGGGCGGAAACTCGGAAGGCCTGCTGGTGGCGCTCCTCAAGGACTGCGTCGATCGGCTGGAGCTGGACGAGGCCGCCGTCGTCCTGGCTGGAGAGCCGCCCCGCTGCATCGCGTCGTACCCCGAGGGCTCCGAAGCCCCTGCGCTCAACATGGCCTTGGTCGCCGAGGTGCTTCAGACGCGCGAGAGCCACTGCGGCATCGACATGCCCACGGACATGAGCGGCTCCAACTTTGCCGTGGATCTGGCCTCGGTGGCCATCGTGCCGCTCGCCGATCGTGGAACCCTGTACTGCATCCGGCGGCAACTCGCCAACCCGCTGGGAGCTCAGGACCTGCCTCCCCTCGAGGAGGCCACGGGCATCCTCTCGGAGGCGCTGGCGACCGCGCTTCACGGCTAATCCGTAAACAGTGAGGGGGGCGGCAATTGCCGCCCCCCTCACTGTAATGGCTAGCGTCTAGGTTTTCTGGATGTAGAGGGTGCAGGAGGCCTGCAGCTCGAGCACCGCTTCCATCACGTTCAGCAGCGGGATCTGGGTGGCCTGGGCCAGCCGCTGGAGCGAGTTCTTGCCGTCCACGTACTGGATGATCTGCCACTGCTCGACGGGACAGTCCTCGATATCCCGCTCCACCAGCATCACCGGGACCGCATCAGCGGGGATTCGGGCCTTGGCCGCGCGCCAGCGCGGAGCGCTCTCGACCGCCTTATAAAGCTGGGCCATCGGCAAGGCGACTCCCTCGACGGTTCCCGGCTCGAAGCGGAAGGTGCCTTCTTCCCAGCTCAGCAGCTCGCCAAGCGCCAACTCCGGGGCGAGGTCCGCGATGGCCGTTCGACAAGTGACCAGACTGCCATCCTGCAAGCCGACCGAGCCTTCCATTCCATGTGGGCCGTCCAGCTTCAACCAGCCGGACGACTTTGCCTGGAGATGGGCCGTGACGACATCTTCCAGGCGCAACTCCTTCAGGCTTCCCTCCGTGCGAACCTCGGAGGTCTCGCCCAAGGTGTGTTGCACCCGGCTGAGGGCCTGCGAGAGCTGCTCGTTACTCTGCTGAAGGGCGGTGAAGCGGCGTCCCGCCTCGATGAAGGGGGCTCCGAAGCCGACCAGTTCCGTGACCAGGTCCAGCTCGTGCTCGGTGAGGTCCGTGACCAGGGAGTTCGCCTTCAGGTAGACCACTCCGAGATTCTTGCCCGAGGAGCGGATGGGCGCGCAGAGGGTCGTCGTCAGATCGAGTCCGACTGCAGTGGCGGTGGTGGTCGCCCCGCCTCCGATGAGCAGTTCGGCCTGTGAGCCCCTCAGCACCCGCGAGATCAGCTCCGCGTCCAAGCTGAACTCGCTCAGGGTCTGGCCATTGGCATCGATCGCCGCGAGCCAGTCCTGGGAGCCGCCTTCGAAGATGGCTCCTTCCGTCGCCCGGGTGAGGCTCATGCAGTGCTTCAGGAGGATCCGCAGGGTCTCCTCCACGCCGCTGGCGGCGGATAGGGTCGTTCCCAGCTCCACCAGGGAGGCCAGGCGGCGGGCACGCTCCTCGTAGCGCCAGGCGCTGAGCGCCAGGGAAAGGTAGCTCGCGGAGGCGCGAACGAGGCGCATCAAGGCCTCGGGATCCGCAGGCGATACGGCGGGCCGATCGATGTAGAGGACGGCCAGGACCTGGCCGTCAGCGACGAAGGGTGCGCAAGCGACGGCACGGGGGCCCTGATTGAGCAAACTGCCGGCCTCCCGGAAGCGGGAATCCTCCAGGACGTTCGCAATCCAGACGGGCTCCTGGCGCTCCATCACCCATTGCGCGATGGTGCGGGAATAAGGGGGCAGTTCGTGAAGCTTCCCGTCGGAGTCGAACGCAACCCAGGGCTTGGTGGGATCGACCGTGATGAGGAAGCCGCGCTCCCCGGCGGTCAAGCCCTGGCTGGCATTGACCACGGCCGCGACCACGGCCTCGAAGCCCCCAGCCGCCTCCACGTCCTTGGAAAGCTTAGCCAGCAGGTCGTCCACGGTTTCACCGACAGGCGAGAGCGATTCGCCCGCCCAGCCCAGCACGATGAGGGTGGCGTTATCGGTTCCACCGCGATCGATCGCCCCCTGCGCGAGTTGCTGGGCGATCGCCGGCAGGTCCTGGCCGACGGCCAGTTGCATGACCTCGTCATCGCGCCAGCTCCGGTAGACGCCATCCGTGCAGAGCAAGAGGCGATCGCCGGGCTCCAAGGTCACGTCCACGGTGTCGAACGTGCACTTCGCGTCCTTGCCCAGGCAACGCACCAGGGTATGCGCCCCCTTCTCAGGAGGGGTCTGGCCCATCTTCTCGAGCACCCGGGCGAGCGTATGATCTTCCGTGAGGCAGGTGAGCTTCTTGCCGCGCAGCAGGTAGGCCCTGCTATCGCCGACATGCCAGAGCCGGAGGCGGCTCCCCTCGACGAGGGCCAGGGTCACCGTGGATCCCAGCCCCTTGAGGGCGGGGTCGCCCAGGAAGGCGGCGATGATCTTGCGGTTGGCCATGGAGAGGGCCTCCGCGACGACCTCGTCGAGCGGGGCCTGGGGCTTCGCTTGCAGCGTGCTCTCCAGGATCGAGACGAGCATCTGGCTGGCCAGGTCTCCCTTGCCCGGTCCCCCGATGCCGTCCGCCACCAGGAACAATCCCCGCTGCGCATCGAGCCAGAGGGAGTCTTCGTTGGCCGGTCGAGGTCCTTGCAGGGTCGCGGCGCCGGAAGCCAGCGACGTCAATTCGATACTTTTAAGGGCGGATTCTCCGAACACCAAGACCTCCTCGTCCCAGTTGCGCAATCGTGAGGAAAAACACCGTTCCCCACGCTTACCTTCACGTTTCACCCAGGCCTTCGGCGGCCGCCAAACGCCCTGAATAACAGGCATCCGCCTCATGCTACCATGGGGCGCAAGCGTGCTGTTCAGTCATTCATACGGATAGCATGCCGCCGTTTGGAACCCTTCAAAAGATCGACGCCCGCTTACCACCAGTAAGTGGGCGTCGGCCGTAGCTTGACTAGAGGGCGGCCTCGAACTCTTCGAGCATGCCCTCGACCAGTTTCAGGCCCTTGCTCCAGAAGCCGGGGTCGGTGATGTCCACGCCGACGCCGGCGAGGATCTCCTGAGGAGCGGCCGAGCCGCCCGCGCGCAGGACGTCGATCAGCTTGGGCACGAAGTCCGGCCCCTGGTCGCGGTAGTGCTGGTACAGGGCGTAGACCAGCAGCTGGCCGAAGGCGTACGAGTAGCAGTAGAAGCGGTACAGGACGATGTGCGGGATCGAGCTCCAGCCCCACTTGTCGACGTCGAGCATGCGCACCGCGTCGCCGTAGAGCTTGCGGTGCTCAGTCATCCAGAGTTCCGAGAACTCCGCGTCGCTGACGACGCCCTCGGCGCGGCGGGCATGGGCGTTGAGCTCCCAGCGGGTGTACATGACCTGCCGGAAGATGGTGCCGATGGCGTCCTCCAGGCGGTTGGCCAGGAGCTGCAAGCGCACGGCGGGGTCTTTCTCCTCGGCCAGCAGGTGGTTGGTGAGGACGATCTCGCCGAAGGTCGAGGCGGTCTCGGCCAGCGGGGTGATGGGGTGGTAGTTGAAGGGGGTCTGGGACTCGCCGGCAAGGACGAAGTGAATGCCGTGGCCGAGCTCGTGGGCGAGCGTGGAGACGTCGTCCAGGCGGTCGGTCCAGTTCAGCAGGACGTAGGTGGGCAGGCCGGGCGTGAGGCCGGCGCAGAAGGCTCCGCCGCGCTTGCCCGCCTCGGGCGGGACGTCGATCCGGCGCTCGTCGAAGAATGCGCGGGCGATGCGGGCGAAGTCGGGGCTGAAGCTTTCGTAGGCAGCCAGCACCAGGTCGCGGCCCTCGGTAAAGGAGACCATGCGCTCGGTCTTGGCGTAAGGAGCCGAGGTGTCGAAGGAGGAGAAGTCTTTTAGGCCCAGGGCCTTGGCCTTGAGCTTGAAGTACCGCTGGGCCAGCGGGTAGGCGGCCTCGACGGCGGTCATGAGGGCGTCGATGACGGCGGTGTCGAGGTCGTCGCCCAGCAGGGTGGGGGCGATCGCCGAGGGGTAGTTTCGCAGCTCGACGTCCTGGGCGTGGTCCTGGTAGACGGTGTTGAAGATGTAGGTGAGGACGTGGGAGCGCTCGGCGAAGGCGCCCAGGACCGCCGTGCGGGCGCGTTCGCGCAAGGCCCGGTCGGGATGGGTGGCCAGGGCGCGGGCCTCCTCGAGGGTGTGCTCCTTGGGCTGGCCGTCGACCTCGATTTTGACGCGGATCAGCGCGGAGATCTCCTCGTAGAGTTGGCTCCAGGCGGACTCTCCGGTGATGGCCTTGACGGCCATGAGGCGCTCTTCGGGCTCGGTGAGGGTGTGGGGGGCGAACTTGCGCTCGCGGGTCAGGAAGTAGTGGTAATCGGAGAGTTCGGAAGCCGAGAGCAGGCGCTGGAAGTCGGCCTCGGGGATGGCCTTGAGCTCGAGGTCGAAGAACTGGAGGAGGTTATGGAGGTCGGTGCCCCAGTTGCGGGTCTTGTCGATGAGGTCCTTGGTCTGGGGGCTCTGGGTATCGGTGGAGAAGGCGAGCATGGCGTAGCCGTGCACGCGCATCATGCGGGAGTTGAAAGCCTCGAGGGTCCTGATGGCGGCCAGCAGGTCGGCGGGCAAGAGTTCGGCGACGCGGCCGCGGTAAGCATCGGAGAAGGCCTGGGCGTCGCGGGCGATCGCCTGCATGTCATCGGCCAGGGCCGGGGAATCGATGGCGGGGTAGAGGGGGGAAAGATCCCAGCGGAGGGATTTTTCGGGGGCAAGGACCATTCGGCTCCTCCTTTATGGATCAGGGAAGGGATCCCCCATTGTACCGGAGGATTCGCTCCCGTCGAATCAGCGATGCTGGACAATGCCTTCCCCTCGCCCGCGAACCTAAGATGGATCCCGAGCGTGCGTTTGGGCAAGGCTCGCGGGGCGGCTCAAAGGAGGCGACATGGGAACGGGTTGGGAGACGGCCTGGGCGATTGGGTTCTGGCTCGCGCTGGTCGGGATCGCGTACCCGTACCTGGGTTACGGGCCGCTGATCTGGCTGATCGCCAGGTTTCGCCAGGATCCGTACCTGATGAGCGATCGCCTGCCCACGGTGACGCTGCTGGTGGCGGCGTACAACGAGGAGGACGTGATCGCGCGCAAGATCCTCAACTCGCTGGCGCTCGATTATCCGCGCGAGAAGCTGGAGATCCTGGTGGTGACCGACGGCTGCACGGACGAGACCGACGCGGTGATCCGGCGCTACGAGGACCAGGGCGTGCGCCTTCTCAGCCGCTCGCAGCGGCAGGGCAAGGTCAACGCCCTCAACGCGGCCATCCCGCTGGCCAAGGGCGAGATCGTCGTCTGCTCGGACGCCAACGCGTTCTTCGACCCGCAGAACCTCAAGCTGCTGGTGCGGCACTTCGGGGATCCCCGGGTGGCCCTGGTGGCCGGCGAGAAGCGCATCCGCGACGACGGCAAGGCCGTCAGCGCCGGAGAGGGCCTCTACTGGCGCTACGAGTCCTTCCTCAAGCGGCTGGACTCCTCGGTCTCGACCGCCCTGGGCGCCACCGGCGAGATCTTCGCCATCCGCCGCGATCGCTTCGAGCCGCTGCCCCCCGACGCGGTCATCGAGGACTTCGTCCTCTCCATGCGCTACGTCATGCAGGGGCTGCGGGTGGTCTACGAGCCCGCCGCCGTCTCCTGGGAGGACGCCAGCCCCTCATTTGGCGAGGAGTTCAAGCGCAAGGTCCGCATCATCGCCGGCGGCTGGCAATCCGTCGTCTGGCTCTGGCCACTGCTGGGCCCGCGCTACGGCCTGGTCTCCTTCCAGTACGTCTCGCACCGCGTGCTGCGCTGGATCGTGGTACCCTTCCTGCTGCCCCTGGCCTTCCTCTCAAACCTCATGCTGGCCGCAGAGCCCTTCTACGCCCTGATGCTGGCCTTGCAGGTCGGCCTCTACGGCGCTGCGGCCATCGGCTACCACCTCCAGCAGCGCGGCATCCGCTGGAAGCTCTTCTACCTGCCCTTCTACTTCGTCTTCCTCAACGTCGCCGCCTTGCTCGGCGCCTACCGCTACCTCACGGGCAGGCAACCCGTCACCTGGGAAAAGGTCCAGCGCGCCTGAGCCCACGCCGTGCGAAAGGGCGGCTCTTGGGGCATGATCCTCTCGGACCGAGCACGCGCGTCCGCCGGAGGATCACATGACCATCACCTGGGACGACTTCCAAAAGATCGATCTGCGGATCGGCACCGTCACGCGCGCCGAGCCCTTCCCCGAAGCCCGTAAACCCGCCTACAAGCTCTGGATCGACCTGGGCGATCTCGGAATCAAACGCTCCAGCGCCCAGATCACCGAGCGCTATACCCCTGAAAGCCTCATCGGGCGCCAGGTGCTTTGCGTCGTGAACTTCCCCCCCAGACAGGTCGGCCCCTTCATGTCCGAGGTGCTGACCACCGGCTTCGTCCTGCCCGAGGGCGCCGTCGTGCTCGCCGGCCCGGATTCCCTGGTGCCCAATGGCACCCGCCTCGCCTAGCACCCGCAGCAACGGCGATCTCGATGGACAACGGGTCTAACCGAAATCGAACCAAATGCAAGCTTGCTTCGTCTCATGCTCGTCCCCCTCTAAGGAGCTCACCGATGAAACCCGGATCGCTTCCCCGCATGGCCGCCGCCCTGTCCCTTGCCCTCTCGCTGGCCGTCAGCCTACCCGCCCAAGCCGCCTTCCTCGATGACGTGCCCGGTGGGGCGATCAACTGGACCGACGGCCTCGTCACCGTGACCGGCACCGGGATCATGCCGGAGACCGGCACGCTCGCCCAGAAGCGCATGATGGGCTACCGGGCGGCGATCGCCGACGCCTACCGCAAGCTCGCCGAAGCCGTCGACGGCGTCCGCGTCGACGCCGAAACCACCGTCAAGAACTACGTCACCGAATCCGACCTCGTCCGCACCCAGGTCAGCAGCCTCATCAAGGGCGCCCAGGCCGGCAAGGCCACCTACAACCCGGACGGCTCCGTGCAGGTCACCCTCACCCTCGATCTCCACGGCAAGAACCGCTCGCTCTCGAGCGTCGTCATGGCAGCCCAGCAGCAGGCCGACGCGCCCCCCGCGGACGTGCCGGCCGTGGACGTGCCGACCCCGCCGGTCCAGGCCGCTCCGGCCGGGGCGACTTCCGGCAAGCCAGCCCCCGCCACGCCCATCCCCGTCACCGAGGACTACACCGGCGTCATCATCGATGCCAAGGGCCTCAAGGCCGAGCCCGCCATGGGCCCTTCCCTCTTCGACGAGAGCGGCACCGAGCTCTACCTCGCCACCATCCCCGCCGACCCCGATGAGGTCGTCGAGCGCGGCATCGCCTCGTACGCCAAGTCCGTCGACGAGGCCAAGACCCTCACCTCGCGCGTCGGCAAGAAGCCCCTCGTCATCAAGGCCAAGGCCGTGCGCGGTCCCTTGCGCGCCGACCTCGTGCTCGACCGCAACGCCGCCGGCCTCCTGCTCGGAGCGGATCAGCGAAAAGCCTTCCTGAACAGCTTCAGCGTCGTCATCGTGCTCTAAGCCATGCGCCGGCTACTGGCCCTGCTACTACCCGCCCTCTTGCTCGCGGCCGCCTTTTGGCCCAGCAAGGGGGTTTCAGCCGCGGAATTGTACCAGCGCAAGACCATCGCGGTCTTCGGCGCCGCCCACGAGCGGGACAACGGCGCCCCGGGCAGTGGCGGGCCGGCTCCGGCCTTCCTGCGCGAGGCCTTCCAGAGCCTGGGACGCTTCGACTACGAGGAAATCCCCGTCCGGTACTCCGATGACCTCTACGACTTCCTGGATCGCTACCAGCGGCGGGTCGAGGACACCGCCGCCGACAAGGCCGCCCGCGAGCTGACGCCCGACGATAAGTTCAAGGAGGTGATCGTCGACGGCGAGCACCTCGACCGGATCCTGCGCTCGGCCTACGCCCTGGTCCCCCAGGGACGCTTCTCGAACTGGATCCAGCTCGAACCGACGGTCACGATCGTCGACCGCGACGGCCGCTTCTACCGCAAGACCAGCTTGACCTTCCGCAGCCATTACGCCTTCCGCCTGATGGTCTACGACCTGGCTGCGGACCGGGCGATCGCCCACTACGCGACCACCTACCCGCTCGATCACACGATCTCGCGCGAGGTGCGCATCTCCGCCGACGAGGCGAAGAAACCCCAGAAGGCCCACATCGACCGCTCCTGGCGCGACGAGATCGCCCTCTTGCTGGTTTCCCAGCCGCGCAGGCACCTGCTCGCCCAGGCCCATTCGCGCCTGCGCGGGGAGATTCCCTCCATCCTGAAATGGGCCCGCGGGCTCGATCCGTTCATCCTCAAGAGCGCCGTCCTCGATACGGACTGGGAGCATGACGAGGTGCGGATGGTCTTCGGCAGGGATGCCGGCGTTCGCACCGACAACGGCTACCGGGTCGTCCGGCGCATCAAGCGTGAGGACGGAGGCTTCGACCTCAGGGATGTCGGCATGATCAAGGTTCGCCGGATCGAGGCTACCCAGAGCGTGGCCCAGGCGGTCATCGTGGACGAGCCGTTTGCTCCGGGCGACCAGCTCATCGAGCGGCCCCGGCTCGACTGGAACTCCAGCCTCAAGGCGGGCCTGTCGCCCTTCGTGATTCCCGCCGCCAGCGTCGCGCTGGCGGAAGGCCCCTCCTTCCGCCAGCCCGCCACCTTCTTCGCCCCCACCCTCACCTGGGCCAACGAGTACGGCCTGGGCGCCATGACCGGCATCTCGGAGCTTTACGGGCTCATGGACGCCTCCGTGCTGATGGGAACGCCCATCTTCGGAGTCCAGGGCGAAATCGGCCTCCTCAAAAAGCAATTCCACCGGCGCTGGGGCTGGTACTATGGCGGCAAGGTCGGCCTGCTGCATGCCATGGCCTCTGGGGGTCCGGCGACCGTCAGGGGGATCACCTACCCGACGACCCTGCTCTATGCGGACGCCCCGGGGTTAGCCGGGATCTTGGGGGTGAATTACCACCTGACGCCCGATGCGTTGTTCAGCGTGGACCTCGGCGTTCAGGCCTACACGCCTACGATGGGATGGACGCTCTCGGGCCAGGGGAATAACCGGGAGCTCAGCCAGAGGCTCGGCAGCACCGGGGGCCTGCCGGCGGTTTCGGCCACGGGAGTCAGCCTGCGCGCCGGCTTTGCCGTCACGTTTTGATCCACTCCGCGGGAGGTCAGAATGCGCCGAACTTGCCTCATCTTGACCAGCGCCTTGCTCCTCGGGCTCTCGTTTGCCCGGGGCGAAGCCGCGCCGGCCGCGACCGGCAAGGCGGGCGCCTGGTCTGCCGAGGAGATCTCCCGGGTTCGCTTGAAGCCGCGAATTGCCCAGCGTGACGGGGGAGTGACCGCGAGCTTCTTCGTGGCCGCGGCTCCCGAGCGGGCCTACGCGATCCTGACGGACCACCCGCGGTTGCCCGAATTCATGCCGAACCTGGACGCCTGCACCGTCCGCAAGCATGGCCCCGGATGGGCGGAGGTCGAGATGAGGAACGCGAAGGGCACGATGGTGCTGCGACGCGTCTTCGATCCTCCCCGCAGAATCCGGTGGACGCTCGTCGAGGGCAGCATGCTGAAGCGGGTGGACGGCTCGTGGCGGCTCGACGGCGTCGACGGCGGCACCATCCTCACGTATGACTCCGAGGTCGAGACCACCGTTCCCGTCCCGGGGTTCATCATCCAGTTCGTCCAGCAGGACTCCCTGAAGGACCTGATCTCCAACGTGCGCGAGCGAATCGACAGCGACGGCACATGGACCAAGCCCGGCTTCAAAAAAGGATCCCAGCCATGAGAACCCTGCTCGCCCTGTTGCTGACGCTCCCCCTTCTCTGTCCTCCGGCCCTGGCTGCCGGCGCCCCTCGATCTTCCCGCCCCTCGGCGGAGGGGAAAGCGGGGGGTGTGACCGATCCAGGGTTCCCTGTAAAAGAGGTCGAGGCCGAGGGCCAAGGACTCGACGAGAGGGCCGCGCTGCAGGATGCCTTCCGAAACGCCATCGAAAAGGTCATGGGGGTCATGGTCTCCGCCGAGACCGAGGTCTCAAACTTCCAGACGGTCCGCGACCGAGTCTTCGCCCATGCCGAGGGGTACGTTTCCTCCTACCAGGTCCTCGATCGCTACCATCACCCGGACGGGAGCGTCGGGATGCGGGTAAGGGTGGTCCTCACCGAGAAGTCGATTCATGACGACCTGGTCGCCCTCAAGGTGCTCCAGATGCAGGTCGGCAACCCGAAGCTGGTGGTCAGCTACGATCCCGACGGGCCCCAGCATGCCTTGAGCGGACTTGCCGTGGCGCGCATGAGCGCCTACCTTGCGGCCAAGGGCATCGAGTACGTCCAGGCCTCGCGGCAATCCGCCCCCGAGGCGGCGGTGGACGCGCTCGCGGACGCCTACGTCTTGGTCTCGGCCGAGTTGCGAGAGACCCGGCGCTCGGGCGACTGGCGCTTCGTGAAGGCCCGCGTCGAGATCAGCGCCCACGACGCCGCCACGGGCCGCGGGCTGGGCGCGGAGACGGGGTATTCCCGCGAGCTGGCCATGCGCTCGGGAGTCACGTCCGGCCACGAGGCGGCCGTCGAGGAAGCGGTGAGGGATGCCGCCGAGCGGACCATGCAGCTGGTCGTGGCGCACTGGAAGAGCGACGCTTACCAGGGGCGGCCCTACCGGGTCACCGTGCGAGGCCTCGACGGCTACGCGCAGCAGAAGCGTTTCACGGAGCTGCTCAAGGAAGCGGGACGCGAGGTCAAGCTGGAGCGCTCGGGAGGCGGGGAGGCTCGCTTCACCGTCTGGAGCCGCGATCCCATCGACGGGCTGCTCGATCGCGTGATGACAGGCACACAGAGGACGCCCTTGAAGCTGGAGCTGGTTCGGCAGGAGCCGGGGCGACTCGAGTTGCGGGTCAAGATGGCCAAGTAAGAGGAAGATTACAGGCGCACCATGCCGCAGAGCGAGTAGGTGCGCTCATCGAAGAGGGAGCGTTCGACCCACTTGGCGAGGCCGACCTCCCAGGCGTACCACTCGGTGAGGAACGGCTCCCCATGGGCCGCATGCACCACCCGATAGCAGTCCCGCAACAGCCCCGCCTCGGTTTCAACCTCTTCAGGCCCGTGAACATGGCACTGGACCTTGCCCAGGTCGGGATCCTCGTAGCTCCAGTGGGCGCCGGGCTTGAGCGGGAAGCGAAGGATGGGGGCGTCCGGGGTATCCGGCCGGTAGAGGCCGTTGCGCGAGACGATGAACTCGTCCTCTCCGCCGCCCGAGGCGAACGTCACCTTGCCCCCGGCCGGAGTGCGCATGAGGCGATCGATGGCGTAGACCACGATCGATTCGGACTCCGCTTCCCGGTAGATCCACTCGTACCCGGTCACCAGGGGGTAGTAGGGATCGAGGGGGATGCGATCGTGAGCAGGATGCATCGTGATCTCTCCGTGAACCTGGGCTTACAAGCTCCGTTCTACCCGGATCCCACAGCCGAGAAACGCCGTCCCGTCTCAGCTTAAGGCGGTTTGGCCGGGATAGCGCGCAGCCCATCATGCGATTGCAGGGTCCTCCACCCTGCCATGGACGCAGATTGCGGCTAGAATGGGGAGGATACCCTCGCTAGAAAGGTCCTACCCTTGCAGATCCGCCTTGATGGAAAGCGCGCGATCGTTACCGGGGCCGGTCGTGGCATCGGTCGGGCGATCGCCCAGTCCCTCCACGACGCCGGCGCTCGCGTCGGCCTGATCGCCCTCGAAGCCAACGAACTCGCCGATGCCTCGGTCGCCATGGGCAACGCCCCCTGGCAGGCCGCCGATCTCACCGATCCTCGCGCCCTCCGAGACGCCTGGGGCGCACTCACCGCTGAACTGGGAGCGCCCGACGTGCTCGTGCACAGCGCGGGCTTCTTCGACTTCGGCCGCACTCCCGAGTTCGGGCGCGATCGCTGGGACCGCCTGCTCTCCGTGCACCTGGACGCAGCCTTCGAGCTCT
Organism: Candidatus Sericytochromatia bacterium; assembly: GCA_036676455.1. Taxonomy (GTDB): domain Bacteria; phylum Cyanobacteriota; class Sericytochromatia; order S15B-MN24; family UBA4093; genus UBA4093. Next base: position 5,977 of record JAKFCW010000071.1, on the reverse strand, counting down.
CGCGGCTCGCCCTGCCTGCCATGAGCCAGGCCGGCTGGGGGCGATTCGTGATCGTCAGCTCGATCTCAGGGCGCGCCGGCGAAACCTACGCGGCGGGCTACTCGGCCGCCAAGGCGGGGCTGGTGGGACTCGCCCAGAGCCTCGCCAAGGAGTTCGCCCGCCAGGGCATCACCGTGAACGCCCTCTGCCCCGGCTGGGTGGACACCCGGCTCGCGCAGGCGCAGCTCACCGATCCCGACTACCTGGCCCTCACCGAGCAAAACGCCGAGGACGCCATGCGCTGGGCCCTTTCCGAGATCCCGCAGGGGCGCTTCGTCTCGCCCGCGGAGGTCGGTGCGCTCGCGGCCTTCCTCGCCTCGCCCCTGGCGTCGTCCATCACCGGCCAGGCCATTCACATCGACGGAGGCATGTCCATTCGTGCTTAAGACCCTTTCTCCCCACCGTATGCTCTCCCGCGCCGAAGCCGAGCTGGCCCCAGCCTTCCGGCGCACCGAGAAGATCGCCCGCCGCCTGACGGCCCGCGTGCTGGATGCCTACGCCGCCGAGGGCCTCGTTCGCGGCGATCTCATCGAGGCAGCCGGATACGGGCACGACGATCCGGGCCGCGATAAGCTCGACCGGGTCTTCGCCCGCCTGTTCGGAACCGAGGCCGCCATGGCGCGGCTGCAGTTCGTGGCGGGCACCCATGCCCTCGTCACGGCCCTCAGCGCGATCGTCCAGCCCGGCGATGAGATCCTCTCGCTGTCGGGGCCGCCCTTCCCGACGCTGGAGCCGTTCTTCGGCCTGCGCGGCGAGCAGCCCGGCAGCCTTCCCGAGCGCGGCGTCAGCTTCCGGCACGTGTCCCTGACCCCCGCGGGACGGATCGACCTGTCGGCGTTCGAGGCGGCCCTCAGGCCCGAGACCAGGGTCATCTACTTCCAGCGAGCCAAGGGCTTCGAGTGGCGGCCGAGCCTGAGCATCCGGCAGCTTCGCGACGCCATCCGTACGGTGCGCGAGCTGGCTCCGGGCCGGCTGGTCTTCGTGGACAACTGCTACGGGGAGTTCACGGAGCTCGCCGAGCCCACGGCGGTCGGCGCGGATCTCGTGGCGGGCTCGCTGATCAAGAACCCCGGCGGCGGCCTCGTGCCCTCCGGCGGCTACGTCGCCGGCCGCCGCGATCTCGTCGAGCGGGCCGCCATCCAGCTCACGGCCCCCGGCATCGGCCGCAGAGGGGGCGCCACCTTCCACGCGACCCGCTTGATGGCCCAGGGGCTTTTCGAGGCGCCGCATAAGGTGAGCCAGGCCTTGAAGATCCGGATGCTCTTCGCCCATGCCTTCACGCAGTTGGGCTACCCGGTGATGGCCGGCTACCCGGCCAACGACACCAACCTGGCCATCCGGCTGGGCTCGCGCGACGAGTTGGTGGCCTTCACGGATCGCTTCAACCGCGCTTGTCCCATCAATGCCGGCACCGGGCCGGAGCCCGAGGAGTGCCCGGGCTACGACCTTCCCCTGATCTGCTCGGAGGGGTCGTTTGTCGAGGGCGCCACCTCTGAACTGTCGTGCGACGCCATTTGGCGGGATCCCGCGACGGTCTACGTGAACGGCGGATTGAACTACGAGCACGGGCGGGTCGTCCTCGAGCGCCTGCTCGCCTCGCATCCCTGGCGATAACGGAGGGCCACCATGAGTCTCTTGATAACGAACGGGCGGGTCGTGACGGCCGTCGACGACTACCACGCCGACGTCTTCATCGACGGCGAATCGATCGCCATGATCGGCAAGGACCTGCCGGTGCAGGCCGATCGGGTGATCGACGCCGCGGGCAAGCTGGTGATCCCGGGCGGAATCGACCCGCATACCCACATGGAGATGCCCTTCGGGGGCACCTTCAGCGCGGACGACTTCGAGACGGGCACCCGGGCGGCGGCCTTCGGGGGCACCACCTCCATCCTCGACTTCGCCATCCAGACCAAGGGCAAGTCGGCCCTCGAGGGCCTCGAGACCTGGCATGCCAAGGCCGAGGGCAAGTGCGCCATCGACTACGGCTTCCACATGATCCTCACGGACATGCCCCAGGAACGGCTCAAGGAGATGAGCCGGCTGGCCGACGAGGGCGTGACCTCCTACAAGATGTTCATGGCCTACCCGGGCGTCTTCTACGCGGACGACGGGATGATCTTCCGGGCCATGCGCAAGGCGGGTGAGGACGGCACCATGATTTGCATGCACGCCGAGAACGGAATCGTGATCGACGAGATCGTGAAGTCCGCCTTGGCCGAGGGCAAGACCGGGCCGAAGTGGCACGCCCTGACCCGCCCCACCCGGATGGAGGGCGAGGGCGTGCACCGGGCGATCGCCATCGCCGAGGTCGCCAAGGTCCCCGTCTACATCGTCCACCTCTCGAGCGCCGACGGCCTGCAGGAGGTGCGCGTCGCCCGGGATCGCGGCGTGCACGCCTTCGCTGAGACCTGCCCGCAGTACCTGCTCTTGGACGAGTCCTATTACGACGCGCCGGGCTTCGAGGGCGCCAAGTACGTCATGACCCCGGCCCTTCGCGAGAAGTGGAACCAGGACGAGCTCTGGAAGGGTCTGCAGTTCGGCGACCTCCAGACCATCGCCACCGACCACTGCCCCTTCTGCTTCAAGGAGCAAAAGGAGCTGGGCCACGACGACTTCTCGAAGATCCCCAACGGCGCGCCCGGCGTCGAGAACCGCATGAGCCTGATTTACACGGCGGGCGTGGTCGGGGGGCGTCTCAGCCTCAACAAGTTCGTGGAATTGACCTCGACGGCGGCGGCGAAAACGTTCGGTTTGTTCCCCAGGAAGGGCACCATCGCCGTGGGTTCGGATGCGGACATCGTGGTCTTCGACCCCGAGCGGAAAGAGACCCTCAGCGTGCACAACCCGCATACCCACCACATGGCGGTGGATTACAACACCTTCGAGGGCTTCGAGGTGCAGGGGCACCCGGAGATCGTCATCTCCCGCGGCCAGGTCGTCATCGACAACGGCCAGTACCTGGGTCGCAAGGGGAACGGCCGCTTCATCCGGCGCTCGCGCTACGGCGGTCTGCTGCGCTGAGCGCTCGTTTGTTAAAACTCCGTTGAGTTCGGACAAGTCTGAGTAAAATCGCGAACCTCTCCGGAAAACAGTGGCATAAGTAGGATAACAAGGGACTTGAACCGAGAGGAGGTCGTGACATGAGTTCGCCCGTGAACGGTGGAGGCTTCACTAACCAGTGGGCCGAGCTGGTATACACGCCCAAGACCGATACGATCACCCTGCCGGATGATACGCCGAAGACCACCAACTGGGCGGAAGCGGTCACCATTCCTCAGAGCGAGGTGCCGGTCGCTCCCCAGAAGTCCAACTGGACGGACGAGGTCAAGCTTCCCGGGGGCGAAGCACCCAAGCCGACCGTGAAGAACTGGGCGGACGATTACGAGGTCGTCATGCCGGATCCCTGGAAGGACCGGGTTCCTCAGGGGATTCCCTGGATGGAGATGGGCGAGGTCTTCAAGGCTCCGCCGCCGCGCCGCAGCGATCCGCTCGCCCTGGACCTCAACAACGACGGCAAGATCGGCGTGACGGGCCAGAGCACCGCCAAGGACGCGAAGGTCGACACCTTGGGCCGGACGGTTTCCTTCGACATCGACGGCGACGGCGTCAAGGACGAGATCGAGTGGATGAGCGGTGACGGGGACGGCATGCTGGTGGACGACCGGGATGGCGGTGCCACCGGTGCCATGCTGACCGACGGCGAGATCAACGGCACCCGGCTCTTCGGCGACGAGGGCGGCAAGTTCGCCAACGGCTTCGAGAAGCTCAAGGCCTTTGACAAGGACGGCGATGGCAAACTCACCGGCAAGGAGCTCGAGGGCCTGAAGGTCTGGATCGACGACGGAGACGCCAAGCTGGAAGGCGGCGAGCTCAAGAGCCTTGCGGAGCTGGGCATCACCGAGATGTCGGTGCAGATGCAACATGAGAAGAACGATCGCGGCGAGACCCTCGAGCGCTCCAGCTACGTGCAGAACGGCGAGACCCGGATGTCCGAGGACGTCTGGTTCGGCAAGAAGTAGGCCTCGCGCGCTTCGTCAAATCCGCTTAATCTCTTCGTAAGTAACAGGCGAGGCTTGGATAAGCCTCGCCTGTTACATTGAGAGTCAAGGGTCGGTTGCGGGAACAGCGGGCCTGAGGGCGTTGACTTGATAGCACCCCTTGCAGGCGCCCCCCGCACCGATCCTTACCCCTTGGGGGCGCCTCTGGCGCCCCCTTACTTCTTGGCGTACTTCTCGCGCAGGTAGGGAAGGATCTTCTCCTCGTCGTCGAGGACGACGTCGCCGTCCACCAGGACGGGAACGGTGGGCTGTCCGGAGACCCGCATGACCTCGTGGCGCTGGGAGCGATCGCGCGGGACGTTGATGTTGATGTAGGTGAGCTCGAGCTCGCTCATCAGCGAGCGGACCATCTGGCAGTAGGGGCAGGACTCGAACTGGTAGAGCTTCATCATTTCAGCCATGGGGCACTCCTCATCGATCGGGTGACTCCCTAAAGCCTACCATGCGCCTCGTTCCTTGGGTGTTAAGGGGCAGCCCTGCTACGATATCAGGCGTGGGAGCCTCTGCGTCGCTTCCACCGTCATTTCCGCGCAAGCGGGAATCCAATAGGAGGATTGCCATGTCGCAGGGTGCGCGCCGGGAACGACTCGGCCAGGTACTTCTTTCTCAGGGCATCATCACCGAGGAGCAGCTCCAGCGGGCGCTGACAGAGCAGGCCAAGAAGCCGTTCCTACGTCTCGGAGAACTCCTTTTCGGATTGGGCTATCTCACCTTCAGCCAGCTCGAGGAGCAGCTCGAACAGCAGTACCGCGACATGCGCCTGGGCCAGATGCTGGTGCGCCGCGGCTTCCTCAGCGTCGAGCAACTCGAAGAGGCCGTGAGCGAGCACGAAAAGACCGGCCTGCTGCTCGGTCACCTGGTGATCCGCCTGGGGTTCTGCACGATCGAGCAGGTCTCGCGGGTCCTGGAAGAGCAGCGCTCCTGGCAGCACGAAGCCGCCTAGACCCAGTCCCCGTTGCGAAGGGCTCCTGCGGGGGCCCTTCGGTAGTTCCAGCGAGAAGGCAAGGATTGCCTAACGCTTCATACTCCGTTACTCTGGACCCAGGTCCCGCCGATACCTCCCCCGGAAGCGCACGAGGACGTGACGCCGAGGGCCGGCAGGGGACGACCGGGATGTTGACGATGAGGTCAAGACCATGTCGGTCCAAATCACCACTTACCGGCTCTGGCCGGACAAAGCGCGCGGCCTGGAAGGCCTCGAAATCGCCCTCTCGACGCTGAGCGCGACGCTTCCCTACGCCCGCATCGAGACCGTCTGGCTCGATCACGTCCCCTTCCAGGTGGACGTCAATCGCTTCCCGGCGGCCATCTGGCAGCGACTGCTGGCAGAATCGACCTGGCACCCCAAGCTGGTCTCCCACCTGAGCCAGAGCCTCACGGCCCCGACCCCCGAGCGACAAGCCCAGCTGCAGGCCAAGTTCTTCCGCTTGCTGCAAAAGCCCCGCATCCGGGTCGCCCTGGGCGGCACCATGCTCTTCGACCCCGAAAGCACGCCCGGCATGCTATCCACCGTGCTGATCCCCAAGGCCCGCCAGATGGGCTGCCGGCTCTCGGTGGACGCCCTCGCGGATCTCATCCGCCAGAACACCTCCACCGGAGCCAACCTCCAGATCGCGATGCTCCAGCGCGAGTTTTATCGCGACTTCAGCCAGCCGACCGCCATCTAATCCGCAAAATTAAACGCGGGGACCCTTTCGGGCCCCCGCGTTTTGCTTGGTACGCTTACTTGAAGACGGGCTCCGCGTGGAGGGCGAGCCGCTCCTCGGAGGTCTTCTCGACGTCCCGGTGCAGCGAGTTGCCATGAGAATCCATGGTGACCACCGCCGTGAAGCCGTCCACCTCCAGGTGCCACATGGCCTCGGGGATGCCGAACTCCA
>JAKFCW010000070.1:0-3360 GCA_036676455.1 Candidatus Sericytochromatia bacterium | reverse complement strand
AGCCGCCAGGGCATCATCACGAAGGGCGCCTCCATGGGTGCCTACCACGCGATGAACTTCCTGCTGAAGCACCCCGACCTCTTCGACGGCACCATCTCGATGAGCGGCGCCTACGACCTGCGTCCCTGGGTCGGCGAGTACATGGACGACAACGTCTACTTCAACTCGCCCTTCGCCTACCTCAAGAACCTCAACGACCCCTGGTACCTGGATCGCCTCCGCTCCAAGCGGCACATCCACATCCTCACCGGCCAGGGCGACTACGAGGCTCCCGGCCAGTCGAAGCACCTCTCCTGGCTGCTGGGCCAGAAGGGCATCCCCCACAACCTCGACCTGTGGGGCCACGACATGCGCCACGACTGGACCACCTGGCGTCGCATGATGCCGCTCTACCTCGAGCACGCGTTCTAAAGCGCAACCCGCTCAAGCCCCAAGCCCGCCGCGCATCAGCGCGGCGGGCTTGGGGCTTTGATCACTCGACCTTCATCTTGGTGAGGCCGGCGGGCATCGCCCGCTCGACGATGGGATAACCGGCGTCCACCCAGCCGCCCAGGCCGCCCTTGAGGACCATGACTTGCTGGTGGCGGTAGCGCTTGCGGATCTCGCGAGCCGCCCGCGAGCTGCTCTCGTCGCCTTCGCAGGCGCAGTAAAGGACCAGAGGCACGTCCTTGGAAAGCTGCGGCCCCCACTTGGCATGATCGTCCATCGGCATCGAGACGGCTCCCGCGAGGTGAAGCTTGGCGTAGGAGTCCTGACGACGAACGTCCGCCACCACGATCTCCTCGCCCAGGTCGAGCCGCCGCTTGAGGTCCTCGGACGTGAGGAAGACGACCTCGGCGGATTCGGCGCTGGCGGGAGCTTGCAGGGCAGCCGGCGGCCAGCTGAGCTGGATGATCTCGGCCTTGACGAGCCCCACCCCGATCAGGAGCAGGCCACCGATCAGAAAGAATCGACGTCGCATGGTGACTCTCCCATTCGCCCGCTTGTATCGGGCGCGTAGCCGGCTTCGCGCGGCATCCTGGGGACCCCGCGGCCGGCGGCATTGAGGTTGCTTGCTTCCTCGATGCTAACGCACGCGCCTTCCCGGCTCATCCTCCAAAAGGACGAAAGGCCTTGGCCGAAATGGCCAAGGCCTTCGCGGCAGCTTGAGCGCCCGTGGAGTTTCGTGAGGTCACTCGCGGAGAAATGCCGAGGGGAGGCCCGGCGGGCCTCCCCTCGGTCTGGCGCGAAACCCAAGCTCCCACGCCAAGTCGGATCGTTACGCGATCTGGTTGATGGCCGAGAGCTTCCAGTCGTTGCCGCCGCGCGGCCGCTTGAAGGTCCAGTACTCCGCGAAGTCGGTGGGCTGGTTGGGATCGCCTTCCACCACCTGGCCGTTACGCTCGACGAAGTCGACCAGACGCGCCTGGATCTTGGCGGTGATGTACTCGGTGCTCTCCTCGGTCCACGCCTCGTCGATCGCGAACTCGCGGATCACGATGTTCTTGATGACGTTGCGCTCGCCCTTCATGACCATGAGATCCAGGTCCTGGGCGAAGTAGTCCGCCATCTCGTCGGTGGTCACCGCCTGGATGCCAGCCTTGTCGTTGGCGCTCCAGGCCTCCTGCACCCGGAAGAAAATGGTCGTCAGGTCGTCGATGGCCTTCTCGGTCCGGAAGCCGGGGTTATTGAGCGCCATCGCCGCCAGGCCCTGCTCCTTGGTCTGGGTGTAGCCACCGGTCTGGGTGTAGCCACCGGCCTGCGGAGCCGTCGCGGTGGAGGCCATGGGGGCGTCGGGGCGCTGGAACGGGGTCACGTTGCCGCGGCCCGCCATGCCCGAGAACTGGGGCTGCGGCTGGCGCGACGCCCGGAACATCCGGAACGCCATGAAGGCCAGGCCAGCCAGCAGGAGCAGGCCGATGATCCCCATGAAGCCGCCGAGGCCGCCCATGCCGCCGAGGGCGTTCATGAGCATCATGCCGATGGCCGTCCCGGCCACGGCTCCGAGCAGGCCCGCCATCAGGGGGTTACGCTGGAACCAGCTCTGCTTCTGAGCTGCGCCGGCCGCCGCGGACGGCTTGGCCGTCGTCTGGCGGGACTGCGTGATGCCCTGCATCCGGTTCTGCTGGCCCTGGTCGAACGTGCGGTTTCCGCGATCGCCCATCGACTTGTAGGAGGAGGAGCCTCCGAAGCTTCCTCCTCGCCGGCCGGCCCGGGCATCCGCCGGCTCAGCCATCAAGGATCCGGCCACCCCGCCCAGCATGACGCTCAAGGTCGCGATTGCCATCAGTTTACGGTACTTCAATCAGATTCCTCCTCTTTGCGCAGTCGCCGCCCCCGAACGCCCCTAAAACAAAACAGGGGCAAGACCTCGGAGGACGAGCGATGCTCATCCTACAACAAGGTCTTGCCCCCGAAAGCGTTTCGGGTCAGAGAACCGGGCCAAAGGCCGTACTGACGATTCCCTGGGCTGTCCACCGACCGGTGGCAGCGGCTACTCCCCTTCGTGATCTTTCGACCACGGCTTCATCCTACCGGAGGATTCCGGACATGTCAACCGGCCCTCAATCGCAGGCTGCACGCGGAATAGGAACGGGGCCTCTTCGGGGCTGGGGTTCCTTCGCTGTTGTTCCGGGGGCCCAGCTCCTTTTCCGTTTGTCGCGCATACCCTCGAAAGCAACGCGCCCCGGAGGCCTGTAGCCTCCGGGGCGCGTCCCCAGTCGGTTCTACTCGTCGTCGTCCTCGGGCGTGAGGTCCAAGCCCGCCTCCATGGCGTGCTGCAGCGCCGGCAGCATCCCCATGTAGCCGTTCACCAGCTCCTCGGCGGCATCCGCCAGGATCAACGCGTTGACCTGCAGCGCCTCCTCGGAGGAGTAGGATCCATGAGGGCTCAGTCCCAGCCGCATCAGCGACAGGTTCAGCAGCTTCTGCGCCTCGTCCTTGGTCGCCCGCTTCATGTACTGCGATAGCAGGGCGTCGTAAGTAATCTTGGCCATGATTGATTTCCTAACCTTTACCAGTCACCCAGTTCCAAGCCTTCTTACCCATGTCCGAGATTTTCTCGCTGTTGTTGAGGACGAAGCCCACCCCGTCCATCGCCAGCGAGACGCCCTTGAGGCCCGCCGCCACCGCCAGGCTGGTGCCGCCCGTGGCCGGAGCCATCACCGTCATGGCGTTCGCCACCGTGCCCGTCACGTTGCCGATCAGCGAGACCACCTCGGCAGCCGACGCGCCGTCCTTCATCGAGCCGATGTCCTTCACGACGCCGGCCACGCCGCCGATCAGGCCCGCGATGCCCGGGATCTTCGCCGCGAACGGAGTCTTGTTGATCAGCTCCATCGCGCTCAGGACGCCCTGGGTCATCTTGCCCATCTGGCTCAT
>JAKFCW010000069.1:0-52471 GCA_036676455.1 Candidatus Sericytochromatia bacterium | reverse complement strand
GACTTGAGGCGAAGCTACGGTATAATGAGACTCTCAAGCGAACAACTTGGGCGTATAACTCAGCGGTAGAGTACTACCTTCACACGGTAGGAGTCACTGGTTCGAATCCAGTTACGCCCACTCTTGAACCCCGGAACGGCGATTCACCTCGCTGTCCGGGGTTCTATTCTTTTGACGTGTGAGGCTTCTTTTAGGAGCACTGGCGGGCATCCGCACCCTGGCGGACGCTGGGATCTTCTTGCGCTTTCGGCACCGGACCGCCAGACCGAGTTCGCGGTAGATCAGGTGGACACGCTTGCGATTGACCCGTTCACCCTGGCGCCGGAGCCTCACCCAGAGACGTCGGTAACCAAAGCATTGCCGCCCACTCGGCCTTCATCGGTTGGAGTTTAGGGCCGGTCAGCCGCTCAATATCGATAAAAAATGCTATTTAATCGAAAAATAATCCTCTATGCAGGGGGTTTTTGACGACTTACCCTGGACTAATTGACTTCTTGCCGCCCTTGCCGCGGCACTCACGTGGAAAGCCCGGGTGTCGGAGTCGAAGGGCTCGCCATCAACGTCCAGATGGACAGGAGACTGACTGCATATGAGAACGACCGCGCTACCCTTCGTTCTGCTCGCAACGACCTTGACGGTCGCTTGCACGTCCGATCTTGCGGGCCTCGTTGGTGCCAGGAACGCCAACGCGAAGCTTTCCCTGGTGGCCGCTGTCCAAGACGGCTCTTTCCGGACGCAAGCCGTCCTCGACCCTTACACCAGGTCCAGCATCGCGCACGTGACGTTCAAGCTGTACACGGTCGCCGGGGGCCAGGAGACTGCCGTGATCCGCGACGGCTCGCCGGTCGAGATCGACGTGGCTTCCGGTTCGCTGGATCTGCCTTTCATTTTCGAGAACCTGCACAACGACACCACGTACCGCGTGAAGGCTTTAGCCTACAAGGCTTCAGGGACTGCAAGTTCCGACCTGATCTCGACCCAGGATGCCAGCTCCTCCCTGGATATCGCGATCGGGAAAGACGTGACTCCCACGCTGCAACCGGTGCCAGTCAAGCTGATCGATCGGCTCTTCGCGGCGACGGGCACCACCAACGTTGCGGTGACGGATGGCTCGTACACCTTCCAGAACGAACGGATCACCGTGGGGCCCCGGACCATTACCCTCACGGGGAGCAAGAGCACGTGGTGGAGCGTTGATGGTGGGCAAACGACGTACACCACTCGCCATACTTTCCGGCCCAAATTCGACACCGCGACACTCGGGACCGCCGTCATCAACGGCAAGACCAAGTACGTCGTTCCCACGACCTTCGTCAACGCCACCTCGAACGTCATCGAGATCCGCGATGGCAACGGCTTCAATGCGAACGGGAGCTGGACGGGACACTACCTCGGGTTGATGCCGAACGCCACGGGCAGCCTGAAGCTGGTCGTCGGTGATGACTCCGCCCTGAACTACGACGTTTTCTACCCCTAAGCCGCTTTCGCGAGTTCGAGCGGAACTTGCCACGTCCCGCTGTGTCGAGACAAGGATCTCCAACATGAAAAAGCTCTCGCAAGCCACCCTGCTGGCCGCGAGCCTTCTGATGGGCGGCTGCGCCGACCTCAAGGCGCCGGTGCTGGTCGCGCCTACGGCCACCGAGGCCGCGACCAGCAAGCTGGTCCTTGTGCCGCGCTTCGTCGATGGCGGCTACGCGGTCTCGTCCGTCGTGGCGCGACACACCACCCAGAGCATCGATCACCTGGTGATCAAGCTCTTCACCCTCAGCCAGGACGCCGAGACTCCCGTCTTGGGTGCCGACGGGATGCCGGTCCAGGTGGACCTCATGCGCCATGAGCTGAGCAACTCCGTCACCATTTCGGAGTTGCATGCTAACACGACCTACCGCGTCCGGGCCTATGCCTATCGCGCCTCGGGAACGAACGCGGCCGACCTCATCAGCAAGCCGGAAGGCTCGTACGTCGATGTGACCGTCACGAACAACGACCAGCCGGAGATGGCGCAACTCAAGGTCACGCTCACCGACGTCGCTTTCTCGGGAACGGCGACTTCGGACGGGGTGACGGTGGTTGCCGGCGGCTACAGCCCGGTCGCCCCTGAGAGCATCACCATCGGCAGATTCGGTACCCTGCAACCCAAGTCCTCGGACGTTCCCATCACGAACACCATCGGCGGTTACTGCGAGCCCGTGCGCATCGGAAACCGCGTCTACCAACTGGGGTCCCATGACAACCTCAACACCAAGGTGATGGTCGCCGACGTTCAGCCTGATGGGAGCCTCTCGACCTTCGTGGAAGCCGGGGTGAACCTGACGGTGCCTCGCGCTAGCTATCGTCGGGCGGTCATCGGGAATCGCCTTTACGTCTTCGGCGGGTATAACCCCCAGACCGATCTCTACATGGACACCATCGAGGCCGCAACCCTCAACCCGGACGGCACGCTCGGTGCCTTCCAGGTGGTGAGCAGCCGCTTGTTACAGCCGATGGGCAACTTCGGGTTGTACGTGGGCGGTGGGAAGGTCTACGTCTTCGGTGGCTACAACCACGATAACGGCAGTTCGACCACCCAGGTGGCGTCCATCAACCCGGACGGGACACTTGGGGGCTTCGTGGCCAACCCGAACATCAACCTTCCCTTCAACATGTCCGGTTTCGCGACGGTTCGTGCCAACCAGGCGCTATACCTCCTCGGCAATGGCTATGGGCTGCGTAACAGCGTCCTCAAGGCGCCGATCGCTCCAGACGGCTCGCTCGGCAATTTCCAGGACACGGGCGTGACCCTCGCGATTGGTCGTGACGCCGTGACCGGGGCCTTCATCGACGGCAAGCTTTACGCCATCGGTGGGTTCAGCACCGCCGCCCCCGAGTCCTCCATCGAGGCGGCCACGGTCAATGCTGACGGCAGCCTGGGAGCCTTCTCCGTCCTCGCCGGGGTCTCGTTGACCCCCGGCGAGTGGGGGCACGAGAGTGTGATCGCGGGCAACTCGCTGTACGTCTTCACCGGTGGCCATGTGCAGCGCTTCCCGATCCAGCTTCCGAACTAATCGCCCCTTGCGGGCAGGCATCGCCTGCCCGCTTGCCTGGTTGAGGTAACCCCATGAAACCCATTCGATACATGTTGCTTTTGTTTCTCGTCCTCAGCGGCTGCGCTCAAGTCAGTCCGCTTGCGCGACACGAGGCCGGCGGCGCCACGCTGACGCTCACCCCCCGCTATCTGTCGGGCGGTTATCGTGCCCAGGCGGTCGTGCCCCAGATCGACGTCACCAGCGTGAATCACCTCGTGATCGAGCTGAACCGCGTCACGGCGCAGGGGGAAGAGCCCGTCCTGACCCCGGACGGGGGCCGCGTCGCGGCCGATCTCGCCCGAACGGAGCTCAGCAGCTCCATCACCTTCGCCCACCTCGCTCGCAACACCACGTACCGGATCCGCGCGTACGCGTACCGGGACGCCGGGACGGACCCCGGCGACCTCATCAGCGTCTCGGCGGAGTCGTACGTGGACGTGGCAGTGGGAGATGACGACATGCCCGCGCTGAGCCCGCTGACGGTCAAGCTAACTGCGACGCCGTTCGCGGCGACCGCGAGGGTGGCACTCAGCGCGACTGGCTCGGTGCTGTTCACGTCGCTCGATCTCGGCTTCTACTCCCTTGCCGGCAACACGGAGACCCTGGTCGCGACGCGCAGCCTCCGTGCGGAGGATATCCCCTCGACGGTCTCATTCGGGAATCTTCAGGCCATGACGACCTATCGCCTGAAGGCTCAAGCCAGGGACCTGAATGGCCAAGCGATCGCCGGTGCCGATGCCCAGCTGGACGTGGCCGTCGTCAACGAGACCGATGTCGCCACGGCGGGCCTGCAAGTCTCGGTTCCCTAGGCCCTTACGGAAGGGTGGAAACGGTTCTAAACTCGTCCAGCCAAGCCCACTCAACACCTTGTCGCCATAACGACAAGGTGTTTTTATGCGGTTCGTGGCGATACTCTGAAGGGGGCAGGATTTTATCTTGTCGTTAATCGTTTGATTACCGATTTTCTCCTACGCGCCTCGATAACCCGATGAGACGAGTCGCCACCTCTTGCCAGGGTGGCACGTTTGATCTTTATCGAGGAGTTGGAGGGCAGGCCATGGGCCTCAGGGGCTTCCGGTTTGTAGGTATGTTGCTCGCTCTTGCGAGTTTATCGGTAGGCTGCGGGGTTGGCAGTCCCACGCTGTCGCGTACGACGAGTGCCGCGTCGGCAAAAGCCTCCTCACATCCTACGATTCTGACATTCGACCAGGATGCTTTCCGGCGCTACAACGCCACTCTTGATGCCGACATTGAGCGTCAGGCCGGCGCGGCCATCGGCCCCGGCGGCTGGTTGAGGGTGTCCTTCGGGCAGAGACTGCGCCTTCAGGACTATCTCAAGCACAAATATTATCGACCGCTTTTTCAGGATGACCCCCTCTGTGATCAAGCGCAGCAGTTGGTGACTGAGTGGGCCAACTCGACCTCGGCTACCCCCTTTCAGGCGAAGCATCGTGAGGCCTGGGAATCGATCGCAGCTGGGCAAGCGCCTCGTTCTGACTTGGAGCGCGTGATCCAAGCGATCCGTGAGACGCGGCTGCAGCGTTGGCAGCGTCTAGGGGCAAAGATCGGTATGGAGCCGCCTCAGGCTTTCCGTCTTTATCGCGGGGTCAAGAGCGCCACGATGATCGACGCTGCCGTTCACGCTTGGCAGGATGAGGCTGCTACTACGTTCGAGCTGCCCCTTCGTACGCTCTCCTCATGGTCGATGAGCCAAAAGGCGGCGCTGGAGTTCTCGGCGGCCTACGGGGGAAGCGACGAGAGGCCTTGGGCCGTCTTCGAGGCGACCGTGCCCTTCGAGCAAACGTTACTCGACAAGTGGGTGGATGGAAGCGATTTCGCGGCCCAGTTTCCCGGTCAGGCCGAGGTGGTTGTCGCCACGCGCCGGGAGAATGCGATCACCATCGATGAGCGGGCCGTCTCGATTTACTATCAGCAGAAAACCTATCGTTACGCGGACCGCGAGGCTTTCATCCAGGTCTGGACGAAGCTCCAGTCCCAAGCGTCGGCCACCCCATAAAGAGACGATTGCCCGATGCCGTTCGGGCCACGCGTGATCGGACGCCACGCGTTCGATGGCTTCGGGCTCTGGCTTGCCATGAACCCAGGGGGGTTCGCCAGGGTCGGCATCATGGTGCCTGACGCTGTCCTTGGCCTCTGCCATGCGAGTCACTTCCGCCGGCCGTAATCCTCCAGCCCCCTGCCCAGGGCACCGCAAGCTCGCTCGATGGCCGTCCGGATGACGTGGCTAGCGTCGTCTGTCAGCTCGCCGGCCTGGCTTCTTTGCTTCGCCTCGCGCATCGCTCCGTCCATCAGTCCCAGCAACTGCGTCGCGACCAGGTGGGCGAAGGTGTCCGGAGGCTCGGGCGCCGTCAGCGCCGCCGCCACCGCGTCCAGGCTCTCGAGCCGTCGCGCTCTGAAGCGGTGCATCGCCTGGACCTGCAAGGCCGGACTCATGGCGAGCGCCGCATGGATCCGGGAATGATGCTCTCCACCCGCTCCTTGGGCCATGTGGTCGAGTGCTTCCAGGAGGAGCTCTTGAACCACCTTCGCCGGGCTTACCCCCGGCGGACGGCCATGCAGCCGCGTGGCGAGGACCTCGGTCGGGGGAGTGAAGGCGCCGAAGAACAGGTCTTCCTTGGTCTTGAAGTAGTTGAACACCGTCGTGACCGCCACGTCCGCAGCGGCGGCGACCTCCGCGACCGTCACCTCGTCGTAGCCTCGCTCGGCGAAGAGCCGCAAGGCCGTCTTGGCGATCATCTCCCGGGTCTGGCGCTTCTTGCGCTCGCGTCGGCCTTCCATCCACTTCCTCCTGATAACTTGTATTCAAACATAAACTTGTACTTGACTACAAGTTTTAGCGTGCGCGAAGATAGAGCCCACGGAGGAAATCCATGCAAGCAGTCAAGAATCGATCCGGGGCTCCGCCGGCGGGCCCAGGAATCAAGGTGCTGGGGAGACCGCTCGGGTATCTGCGGGCTCATCTCCCTCTGGTGGTTGGGGCGCTCGGCTCGGTACTGGTGGCGCTGCTGGCGAACCTTTCCGGGCCCCTGCTCATCCGCTATGCCATCGACGACGGGATCGGAAAACACGACGCGCGCGCGCTGAGCTTCGCCCTGGCATGCTTGCTGGTCCTCGCCGTGCTGCGCGGAGTCTTCGGCTTCTTGCATGTCTACCTGGGCGAGCGCGTCTCTCACCAGGTGGCCTATCAGCTGCGCGACGAGCTTTTCGCCAAGCTCCAGCGCCTCAGTTTCAGCTACTTCGATCGCAACGAGACGGGGCAGTTGCTCACGCGTCTCACGAACGACGTCGATCAGCTTCGCGCCTTCCTCGGCTCGGGCCTGATCCAGATCGTCCAATCACTCATCATGTTCGTCGTGAGCATCGTCGTGATCATGGCGCTCGACTGGCGTCTCGCGCTGGTCTCGCTCGCCGCGCTGGCGCCGATCGTCTGGGTGCTCGGGCGGTTCTCCCGCATGATCGGCCCGATGTTCGGCCGCATCCAGCATCATGTTGGCCAGATGAACACCCTCATGCGCGAATCGCTCGGCGGCATGCGCATCGTCCGGACCTTCGGGCGGCAGGCCCACGAAAGCCGGCGCTACGAGACCGTGAACGCGAAGCTGCTCGACGAGTCGATCGGGGCCTCGCGCGCGGGCTCCAACACCTTCCCGATCATCATGCTCTTCGCCAACCTCGGCACCCTTTCCATCGTGGGCCTGGGCGGCTGGGAGGTCATGAATTCCCACCTGACGATCGGGACCCTGCTCGCCTTCACGAACTACCTCGGCTTCTTGATTCAGCCGATCATGACCCTGGGCTTCTCGGCCATGATCCTCTCGCGGGCCAGCGTCTCGGCAGGCCGCATCGCCGAATTATTCGACGCGCCCCTGGACGTCACGAATCGGCCCGGTGCGACCGAGCTGCCGCCTATCTCCGGCAACGTGAGCTTCGAGCAGGTCACCTTCCGTTACCCGGGAGGCGAGCAGCCCGTCTTGACGGACGTCTCCTTCGCCATCGAAGCAGGCGAGACCGTGGCGGTGGTGGGAATCACCGGCTCGGGCAAGAGCACGCTCGCACATCTGCTGCCGCGTTTTTACGACGTGACCTCCGGTCACGTACGCGTGGACGGCCAGGATGTTCGGGACGTGACGCTCGCCTCGCTGCGCGCCCAGATCGCCATCGTGCTCCAGGAGCCGCTGCTTTTTGCTGGCACGATTGCCGACAACGTGGCGTACGGCCGTCCTTCCGCCTCCCGCGAGGAGATCGAGCTGGCGGCACGGGCCGCCCGCGCGGATGACTTCATCCGCGCGCTGCCGGACGGCTACGACACGGTGATCGGTGAGCGCGGAGTGGGCTTGTCGGGCGGCCAGCGGCAGCGCATTGCGATCGCCCGCGCCCTCCTGGTGGATCCGCGCCTCATCATCCTCGACGACAGCACCTCGGCGGTGGATACCGAGACGGAGGCCGCCATCCAGGCTTCCCTGGACCGTTTGATGCGCGACCACCGGCGGACCTGCCTGGTGATCGCCCACCGTTTCAGCACCGTCCGCGAGGCCGACCGGATCCTGGTGCTCCATCAGGGCCGCCTGGTGGCTCAAGGTACGCACGACGAGCTGATGATCGATTCTCCGGTTTACCAGGACATCGTGGGAACGCAGTTGACCAGAACGACGGCGGTCGCCGGCCTGCCGGGAGGTGAAGCATGATGGGGGGCGTTCATGGCGTCTTGCAGGGGCTCGATGCCAAGCCGCAGTACCGAGGGGTGACGTCGGCGCGGCTGCTCAGCGAGTTGCGTCCTCACGGCCGGGGCCTCGTGGGAGCGGCGGTGCTGATTCTGCTCGTCGCTGTTTGCCAGGCGCTGGGGCCTTGGCTCGTCAGCCGGGCGATCGACGTGAACGTGGCGCATCACGACGGACGCGGCCTGGTCGTGACGCTCGTGTTCTTGGCGGCCGTCTACGGGATCGGGGCGACGGCCCAGCGCAAGCAGATCTTCATGATTGGGTCGATTGGCCAGCGTGTGCTCGCGGAGCTGCGCCAGCGCCTTTTTTCGCGCTTCCAGAGCCTGCCTATCGCTTACTTCGATAAGCGCCCGGTCGGGGACCTGATGGGGCGCGTCAGCAACGACGTGGACGCGCTCAACCAGCTCTTGGCCCATGGCCTCACGCAATCGATCGGCGCGGTCTTCGGCCTCTTGGGGATCCTGGTGGCGATGGTGGTGTTGAATCCCCTGCTCGCGCTGGTTTGCCTAACCACGCTACCCTTGATGGGCCTGACCATCTGGGTTCTGGCCCGCTGGGCACGCGAGGCTTACCGCGAGGCACGGCAGACCACGGGCGCGGTGATGGCGGGCTTGCAAGAGGAGATCGGCGGCGTGCGCGAGGCGCAGGCCTTCAACCGAGCCGGCGAGAGCGAGGTCCGCTTCCGCGAGCGCAACCGGGCGAACCGCGACGCCAACATCCGCACGGCGGTGGCGACCTCGGTCTTCACTCCGGCGGTCGACGTGATGAGCGCGTTGACGGTCGTCGCCGTGCTCGGCGTCGGGGCGTGGTTGGTGTTGAAAGGCTCGTTGACGCTCGGCCTTCTCGCGGCGTTCATGCTGTACATCGGTCAGTTCTTCTGGCCCATTCAGGTCGTGGCCCAGGTTTCGGCGCAACTGCAAGCGGCTTTGGCGGGTGCGGAGCGCATCTATGCGATCCTGGACGAGGAGCCTGAGGCGGAAACTGGTGGCTTGTCGCAGACGCGGGCGAACGGCCGGCTGGAGTACCGGGACGTCGCGTTCGCCTACGTGCCCGATCGGCCGGTATTGAGCGGCGTGAGCTTCGTCGCGGAGCCGGGCCAGACGATCGCCATCGTGGGGCCGACGGGAGCCGGCAAGACATCGATAGCCAACTTGCTGCCGCGGTTTTACGACGTGTCGGCCGGAGCGATCCTCGTGGACGGGGTGGACGTGCGGGACCTGCCGCGCTCGGCCCTGCGCGCGCAGATCGCGGTGGTCTCCCAGGAGCCGTTCCTGTTCAGCGGGACGGTCGCTGAGAACCTGGCCTACGGGCGACCGGACGCTACGCTGGACGAGGTCGTGGCGATGGCCAAGGCGGTGGGGGCCCATGACTTCATCGAGGCCCTGCCCCAAGGCTACGACACGCCGCTCGGGGAGGGCGCGGGACGCCTTGGGCATGGGCAGCGGCAACTGCTGGCGATCGCGCGCGCCATGCTCGCCGACCGGCCGATTCTGCTGATGGATGAGGCCACGAGCCACGTCGACGCGGCCACCGAAGCGGCGCTACAGCGCGCCCTGGCCACGGCGTTGGAGGGGCGAACGGCCATCGTGATTGCCCATCGCCTCAGCACCATCCAGCATGCGGACCTGATCCTGGTGGTGGCCGACGGTCGGATCGTGGAGCGCGGAACGCATGACGCGTTGCGATTGGCAGGAGGACGGTACGCCGATCTTTACCGTCACCATGCGGTGGCGTTAGGGGGGGAGGCCATCCCTTCCTGATCGCTCCATGCGGTCCATGGGCTCGGTGGCAAACTCGTCCAGCCAAGCCCACTCACGAACCCCGGATTGGCGATTCAACTCGCTTCCGGGGTTCGTCCATGTTCAAGCACCCGTCACGGGCGAGGTCCCTTTCAGCATCGCACCCAGGCGTCCCCGGTTCTTCGGGACCAGGAAGAGCATGGCCATGTGAACGCCGACGAAGGCCGCGATCGCCAGGGCGCCAAGGCCATGTCCGTTGCGCAGGACGCTCTTGAGGAACGCGTCCATCGGCAGCACGTGGCGAAGCTGGAGCAGGATCCCGCTCGCGGCGAGGAAGGCGAGGACGACCTGGGTGTAGCGAAGCGCGATGCGCTGCCCCGGGTTCCATCCATGAGTTGGGGCCGATCGCCTCCGGAGTGCGAGGTACAGGGCGGCGCCTCCAAAGAGGAGCATGCCCCCGACCCAGACGTGAGCCCAGGCGATCGCGTTGACCCCCAGGACTTCCCACTCGTCGTCGCCGCGCCAGATGAACCATCCCGAGGCCCCCATGAGGCTCACGGCGATCGCCGTCGTCCAGTGCAAGAGGCGATCCGCGAGGCTGAAACGTTCGTTCTTCATGGCCACCTCTAGCGGACGTACTTCTTCACATGGGCCTGCCATGCGAGTGGAACGGAACCGAACTTGCGATCAGGAAGTTGCTCCACGAACGCAAGCAGGTCGTTCAGCTCCGAGGTGGAGAGGCTCATTTCCTGGTACTTGAGGAACTTGAGCGTCTTCTTCTGGATCTTGGCTGTGTTGAAGCGCTCGTTCACGAGGTCCGGGATGTCCTTTCCCTTGAACGTCTCTTTCGTCGTCAGGCCCGCAGGGTGACAGGTCATGCAGGCCTTGCCGCTGGGACCTTTTCTCATGAAGATCTTCTTGCCGTTTTCCACGTTGCCGCTGAAGGCGAAGGCCGGCGATGCCAGGGAAGCCACCAGGGCGAGGACGGGGACGAGGTGCAGAGCGTTCATCGTTGCCTCCTTTCCGAAAGGATCTGATCCTGCTACGCACCCCATGTAAACGGCCAGCCGTGAAATCGCCGTGAAGCCCCAGGAGACGGCGCTTACGGCCTTGACGCGGAAAGCCTAGCGAAGGAAATCCCGGAGCACCTCCGAGGCCTGCCCCATGTCGTAGACGGCCCCCAGGTGCCCCTGTTCGGTCGTGAGCACGTGAAAACGAGCCGGCTTGCCGAGGTCCGCGAGGGGCGCGACCAGATCCGTGCGGATCAGCTCCGGCGGATAGAGCAGATCCCCCTCGGCCGCAATCGCGAGCACCTTGGCCTGGATCCTTCCGAGCGCCGAGCGGTAATCCGGATGGCCGGCCCCGAGATCGAAGTCGCGGCTCGCCTCGGACAGGGAAATCCAGGCGTTGGCGTCAATCTCGGCAATGCGCGCGCGCGCTTTCGCCTCGAGGGCCTCGAGGAAGGAGGCGGGGTCTCCCGGGGTTATCCCACGCGATAGCCCTTGGCGGCTCAGGGTATGGACGAAGAGCAGCTTCCAGGCCGATGCGAGGCCCCCGTCGGGCGCTTCCTGGCCGTAGTAGTCGCCGTTCTTCCAGCGGGCATCCGAACGGATGGCATCGATCATGAGCTGGCAGAGCGCCTTGTTATAGGCGTCGGCGCGCCCCGAGGCCGCGACGGTCACGACGCGTTCGACCCGGTCGGGGTGGCTCACGGCCCACTGCAGGGCTTGCATCCCCCCGAGGGAGGCGCCCATGACCGTGTGCCAGCGCTGGATCCCGAGGTCTTCCATCAAGGAGCGCTGCACGGCGACCTGATCGCGGATGGTCACGGAGGGGAAGGTGCCGCCGTAGGGCTGGCGGGTGAGCGGATCCAGCGAATACGGGCCCGTGCTTCTCACGGTCGGATCGTGCGCGTTGATGTTCGCCAGGACGTCCGCGCTGACGATGAAGTAGCGGTCGGTATCAAGGGGCTTGCCTGGCCCGATGAGGGCATCCCAGTAGCCTGGCCGCGGATCGCCCGCCGCGTAGCGGCCGGCGGCATGCGAGCTGCCGCCGAAGAAGTGGCAGATCAGCACGGCGTTGTCCCGCCGCTCGTTGAGGCGCCCATAGGTTTCGAAGCCCAACGTGACTGGCAAGCGCCTTCCGTCGACGAAGCGATGCTCGGCGAGCTGGAGCTCTCGCTTCTGGACGAAGGTCGCCTCCGCGTGCGTGGGCAGTGCGAAGCTGAGGGCTGAAAGCAAGATAGCGAGGGTGATTCTGAGCATCGCGCCTCCTCATCACGGCGGGTCCTTTTTCACCCTACGTGCGGATTGTTACGCGTCCGTTACATGACATCGCCCCTCTCCCGCCACGCTGCGCCGGAGGGTGGGCTGTTTCGACAGGAACGATAAATCATCCACCTCGTTCGATAGATCATCCATTGTTGGGCGTTGCCCGTTTCAGCGAAGCTGGAGAATCGTGAATTTCCCCCCTCTTTTTAGGAGATCGCATGTCACGAATTCTTCTCACCGCCTTGCTGGGGGTGGGGTTGCTCACCGGTTGTCCCGCGCCGGGGGCGGATTCGTCCGGCTTGCCGGACGGATCGACGCCGACCTTCAAGACACAAACGAGCGTCACGCTCAGTCTCACGGGGGCCGTCCTCCGGGTGGCTCACGTGGAGACGGCGCTCTTCAAGCTTGAAGGGGACACGGAAGTGGCCATCCCCAGCTCGGCCCTCACCCATGACCGGGGCGAACTTCCTCGGTCCATTCCCTTGACGGACCTGGCCGGCGAGTCCACCTACCGGCTGAAAGCCCAGGCCTTCGATGCGTCGAGTCAGGCCGTGGCGTCGGGGGCGCTGGACATCGTCGTGCCCGGCGACAAACCTCCTGCCAGCCAGACCCTGGCGCTGTCTATCCTTGAAGTCCCCTTCGCGGGATCCGTCTCGCAACCCTAGGAGCAAACTATGCGCAAGCTGAGTCTCGCATTGACTCTACTCACCACCATTTCCATGGTCGGTTGCCGTTTCCCAGGTGGACTGCCCGCCCTCAACCAACCCGATCAGGGCTCGGTCGAGGGTGCTGCCGTCCGCATGCCGGCCCCGCCGCTTTCGGGTCGAGTGACCTTCGCCCAGCGTCAGACGCTGGCCGACGCTCCGGATGTTGCGACCGCAGCGACGGTCTCGTTGATCAACACCGGCAGCAACCAGACCGTCTCGACGGCCCTGACGAACGCGAACGGCGAGTTCGTGCTCACGTTCTCCGACGGTTACGTGGCCGACCCCACCGCGACCTACTTCCTCGAGGCGGTGAAGGGGCTCAACTCCAACCAGCCCGGCAGCCAGGCGGTGCGCGTTCGGACGGTCGCCAAGTTCAGCAACGGCTGGACCAGCATCACGAGCGCCACGGCCAATTCCGGCACGATGATCAGCCCGTCGACCACGGCGCTGTCCATCGGGGCGGGGCTGGTCAACGGCAAGCCCGAGCCTTTCGCCTTCTCGTCGCTGATCGGCTCGGTGAGCGGAGGCGACACTCCAGCCTACGCTCCGGTTAACGGTCTTTCGACCGAGGATTACACGACCCTGCTGGGCCTGGTCCAGCAGATCCTGGCGGATGCGCAGGACCCGGTGGCCAATGTGGGCTTGACCGTGAACGAGGGCCAGCGGATCTGGAGCCGTTTGAACGTCGCTCCGAGCGTCGCGAGCTTCACTCCGGCGCAGGCCAAGGTCGGCGAGAGCGTGACGGTTGCGGGTGCGGGCTTCAGCCCGGTCGCTGCCAACAACGTCCTGGCGTTCAACGGCGAGACGGCCGTGACGACGGCCGTGACGTCGAGCAGCTTGACGTCGAGCGTGCCTCAGGGGGCAACGTCGGGTCCGACCTCGCTTCAGGTGGGCAACCTGACGGTGCTCGGTCCCAACTTCTCGGTTCTGCCGGTGGTCTCGGACTTCAGCCCGAAGCAGGGCGAGCCGGGAACACTCGTGACCGTGACGGGCAGTGGCTTCGACGGCAAGATCAAGACCAGCAACATGGTGGAGTTCAACGGCGTGGCCGGGACGATCACCGAGTCCACGGCGACCAGCCTCAAGGTTCGGGTGCCTGCCGGGGCCGAGAATGGCCCGCTCAAGGTGACGGTCAACGGCCAGGAAGTCGCGACCACCGAGTCTTACAAGGCCGTCATGACGATCCGGACCCTGGCGGGGGCCTTGGCGCCCAGGTCTGCCGCCGCCACCGAATGGCCGGCGGATTATGCGGGGGCCGTCGTCGATGCGAGCGGCAACCTCTACGTCTCCACTTCGAACATGAATGCCGTGTACAAGCTTTCCTCGACCGGGACGCTTTCGACCGTGGCTGGCACCGGCGGCGAGGATTATGCCGGGGACGGCGGCCCTGCCGTCGACGCGGCGTTGAGCGCGCCTGAAGGGCTGGCCCTGGACGCCTCGGGCAATCTCTACATCGCCGACCGGGATAATCACTGCATCCGCAAGGTCGACGCGACGACCGGCGTCATCACGACCGTGGCCGGTAACGGCTTCTATGGGTTCGAGGGGGACAATGGCCCCGCCACCTCCGCGCAGTTGTATCAACCGAATGGCGTGGCCGTGGATACCGCGGGCAACCTCTACATCGCCGACTCGAATAACCATCGCATTCGCAAGGTCAATGCCTCCACGGGCGTCATCACGACCGTGGCCGGAACTGGCATCTACGGGTTCGGGGGGGACAATGTCCCCGCCACCTCCACGCCGTTGGCTTATCCGAATGGCGTGGCCGTGGATACCGCGGGCAACCTCTACATCGCCGACCGGAACAACCAGCGTATCCGCAAGGTCGACGCGACGACGGGCGTCATCACGACCGTGGTCGGTATCGGCGGCTACGGACCCGGGGGGGACAATGGCCCCGCCACCAGCGCGCAGTTGACTTATCCGCGTGGCGTGGCCGTGGATGCTGCGGGCAACCTCTACATCGCCAACACGGAAACCCATCGCATCCGCAAGGTCGATGCCGCGACCGGCTTCATCACGACCGTGGCCGGAGACGGCTCCAGCGGGTTCGGGGGGGACGGTGGCCCCGCCACCTCGGCGAAGCTGTATTATCCGCGTGGCGTGGCCGTGGATGCCACGGGCAACCTCTACATCGCCGACTCGAATAACCAGCGCGTCCGCAAGGTCGATGCCTCGACCAGCGTCATCACGACCGTGGCCGGCTTGCTGACGGCAAGCGTGTCATTCACCGGGGGAAGCGCGCTGGAAGCTCGCCTGCCCATGCCCACCGCGGTGACGGAGGCTGCCAATGGTGACCTCTTCATCACCGATGGCGTTTATAACGCGCTCTTCAAAGTCAGTAACGGCGCGATCTCGCGGGTCGACACCGGAGCGGAGACCCTGAACAACCCGCTCGACGTGAAAATCGGCCCCGACGGCAGCCTCTACGTCGCGGATGCGAAAAACGACCGCATCCTCAAGATCAGCGACGGCGTGACCACGGTCCTGGCATTCGACGCGATCGAAGGCAAGACCCTGAGCCGTCCCCATGACCTGGTGTTCGATGGCCAGGGGAACATGTACATTTCCGATACGCAAAACAATCGGATCCTCAAGCGTGAAAGCGGCGGCAACACCGAAGTGGTGGCTACGGGGGCACTCAATCGCCCGAACGGCATCGCGCTCGATGCTGCCGGCAACCTCTACATCGCCGATTACAACAACGATCGCATCGTCAAGGTCACCCAAACCGGCGGGGTCTCGTACATCGCCGGGGCATCCAACTCCGGCTACAACGGGGACGGCAGGCAAGCGCTTGGCGCCTATCTGGATGATCCGCGTGACGTGGCGGTGGACACGGCGGGCAACCTCTATATCTCCGATTCGTACAACTGCCGCATCCGCAAGATCGATGCGACGAGCGGCGTGATCTCAACCGTGGTCGGAAACGGCTCTGAGGGGTTCAGTGCTGGCGGCGGCGTGCCGACGCAAGCGCAGCTCAACTACCCCAGGGGCATCACGGTGGGTCCCTCGGGGACGCTCTACATCGCCGACACTGATAACGGGCTCATTCGCTCCGTCGGCTTCTAAGTCGAATTCCCCCCGGCATCTCGCCGGGGGGAACAGGGCCCTAATTCGGAAGCCCGCGGGTCGCAAGCGCGACCCGCGGGCTTCCGAATTAGGGCCATCGAGCATGGCGGCAGGCCGGAACGATTTGCCACGGGGGCAATCCGACCTCATGCGGATCGCGCTCAGGCCAGCTTATGAAGCTTTTGAAATAAAGATGTTGCAAATCTAGCTTGCTCGCTTTATGATGGGCTCGCCTCTCGACAGGTTGTTACTTACATCGCAAAGGAGAGTTCACGCATGAAAATTTCTGGACGCAAGCCCGCTGGCTTGGTGACCTTGGTGCTCGGCGCGCTTATCGCTGCCGGTGGGATGGCCGTCATGGCCGATGCCGCTGCTGCCGCTCAGGTGACGCTGCGAGGCAAGCCGCCGGCCGGTTTCGTGAAGGTCAGCGATGCGCTGAAGAACCCGGGCATGGCCTTCGTCCCCGGCCTCGGGACCCTCTATGTCGACCCGAAGACCCTGCCTGCGGGGCCGTTCCTCGGTTACGACAAGAAGGGCGAACTGGTCAACGTGACCTACATGATCCCCTCGGCGGAGCTCGAGAAGAACCAGTCCTGGCCCACCCTCGGCACGGCGGTGAGCGGCCTGAAGATCGACCATACGGAGGTTCACGTCTCGGCGGCCCATCCGGGAGTCATGGAGCATCACCTCCACGTGATCAACTGGCTCATCAGCGACGCCGAGAAAAACAAGCGGTTGGGCCAATACCCTCACCTTCACTAGGTGCGGTGGGGCCGTTAGGTGGGCGTCTCGGCCTACCTAACGGCCTGACGCCCCATGCGGCATATCCCCAAGACGAGCCGGTAGCGCATGCCTGCTCTCTTGGACGGCTCTGAAGACCCCGTCTCCAGCTGCTATAATCGCTTTCGAGGGTGAGAGGGGGATCGGGATGCTAGATCTGCTCGGCAAGCGCCAGCAAGAGTTGCTAAAACTGATGTTGATGCGCAAAGAGGGCCTCTCGATCGATGAACTCGCCGCCGAGGCCAACATCACGCGGCCGGCCGTTCGGCAGCACCTCACCTCGCTCGAGGCTGCCGGATTCGTCTGCCACGGGGAAGAGCGCAAGACGGCGGGGCGTCCGGGCCAAACGTTCGTCCTGACGAAGCGCGGCACCGACCTCTTTCCCAAGCAGTACAACTGGTTCTCGGGCCTGCTACTCCAGGCGATCAAGGAAGAGCGCGGGAGCGAGGGGCTTTCCGCGTGGCTCCGCGAGATCGCAGGAGCGATCGGAGCCGGCCTCACGCATCGCCTGGAAGGCATGGAGGACGATCGTCGCCTGGAAGCGGTCGTCGCGATCATGAACGAGCTGGCCTTCGAGTCCCGCGCGATTCATCCGGACGATTCCCCCGACGAGCGGGCCATCGAGGCCTCAAACTGCATTTACCACGACCTCGCTCGGCAGTTTCCGGAGGTTTGCCAGTTCGACCTGGAGCTGCTTTCCCAGCTCACGCGTTCCGGGATCACCCACCAAGAATGCATGGTTCGCGGCGGGAACACCTGCCGCTTCCGGCTCACCCCGCCCGGGGAGGAGCCCCGCGCGTAAGCGCGCCCGCGCCTTTCGCGAGCGTCGTGAAGAGTCACCGTTGCCAGGGCATAATCGAAGGGGAAGGGGGCTGCCCCTTGCTCTTGCCGACGTGGAACGGAGTCGACGCTGTCCATCCTGCACTACGCCATCCTCTTCAATGTGACGCAGACGGCCATCGTGGCTCTCTTGTCCCTGGCCGTCGCCCTGACGGTTCCCAACCGCTTCTTCCGCTTCTGGACCATGGGGATCGGGATCGGGTTCGGGCTCACGCTCATCGAGCTGGCGGCCTCGGTTCTCGGCTGGCTGCAGCCACTCAAGGCCCTCTTCCTCGCCGGAATCCTCGCCGCCTCCTGGGCCTTCCTGACGGCTGGATTCCTGCTTCAAGAGAAAGCGCCACCGAGGGCGCTCGCCGGAGCGCTCGGCGTGCTGGCCGTGCTTCAGGTCCTCCTGCTCTTCGTCGTGAACCCTTCCTTCGGCATCCTGGTCCTGCCTGCGATCCTGCTGCTCTCCGCCTCGCTGCTCTGCTTGGGCGGGTCCTTCTGGTGGACGGGCGCGACGCGGCGGCAACCCGGCCAATTCTGGGTGGCCGTGCCCCTCACGGCCCACGGCCTGTGGGTGCTCACCTTTCCGCTCATCGTGCCCTCCAGCCATTCGTGGCTAGGCTACTTCGTGATCGGAGGTCTGCAAAGCCTCAACGGGATCGGCATGCTGGTCTACGTGCTCAGGTCCAACTTGAACGAACAGCGGCGCCTGGCCATGCAACTGCAGCAGCAGAACCTGCGCCTGGCGGAGCTCGACCGCCTGAAGAGCAGCTTCGTCAGCGTGGTCTCGCATGAGCTGCGCACTCCGCTCAGCGCGATCAAGGGCTATGCCGAGTTTCTCGAGGATGGGTTGGGTGGGGAGTTATCAAGCGCCCAGCGCGAGTTCCTCTCCGAGATCCAGGCCGGGAGCGCGCGCCTGGAGAGGCTGGTGGACGATCTCCTGGATTTCGCCCGGCTCGAGTCCGGCTCTCTTCAGCTCACGTGCGCGGAGGATGATCTCACGCGCACCGTGCAGAGCGTCGTCAATGCGCTGCGTCCCCAGGCGATCGCCAAGTCGATCACGCTCTCGACCCACTTTCCGCCCGAGCCGACATGGCTCTCCTACGATGGCCTTCGGATCGAGCAGGTGCTCATCAACTTGCTCGGAAACGCGCTCAAGTTCACGCCCGACGGCGGCGAGGTGAGCGTGACGGTAACGCCGGCTCCCGACCAGGTGCGCCTGGAGGTCCGGGATACGGGCATCGGCGTGGATGCCGAGAAACTCCCGCGCCTCTTCGAGCAGTTCTTCCAGGTCGATCCCAGCTCGACGCGCCAGTCCGGTGGGGTGGGCCTGGGGCTGTCCATCGTCAAGGCCCTCGTCGAGGCGCATGGTGGCCGGATCGGAGCCGAGAGCGAGCCGGGGGTAGGCAGCCGGTTCTGGGTCACGCTGCCGCGCGAGGAGGGCCTCCGAGCGGCAGCGTCGGCCCCGATGCCTAACGTGCGGCGGTGAGCTCGGCGATCCGAGCGAAGAGCATGTTGTTTTCCTTGTGGATATGCAGGTGCGTATCCGCCTCGAGATCCGCCAAGGCATTGAACGTCATTCGGTACGTGTTGCAGGCGTCCTCGGGGATGAAGTAGCCCTCGGTCAACTTCCGCATCTCGCGGAGTAACTGGATCACCCCCGCATGCTCCGCGCGGTGCGCCTCGATCCGCTCAGCGATCCAGTCGGCGGAGACCTCCTTTTGGCCGGCTTCCAGCTCCGAGCAGAAGGGGAAGAAGATCGCCTCTTCCTGGTCGATATGGGCCTCGAGGGCCGGCTTGAGGCGCTGGTAGAGATCCGCCAGCGTGTGAAGCTCCTCGTGGTTCTCCCCGTGCACCCGCTTGATCTTGAGAACGAGCTCCTCGAGGCGAGCCAGGACGCGCCGCAGGTAACGGTGGTGCGTGTCGGTGATGTGCCGGGTCAAGTCGGAAAGCGTCTCTCCCGCGATCGCCGATTCGGCTGGCGTCGCGCTCTCGACCTGCGAGAGCGCGGCGATGACGCGATCCGCCTCCAGGTTCAGCTCGCGACACGCGTCGTGCAGGCTCTTCGAACCATCGCTGTAGTAATCGATTCCCAGGCCGTCCAAGATGCGAGCTCGCTCGAGCTTCTCGGTCACGAGCAGCCCAATCGGCGACTGGGTGGAAATAGTTGACATGCATGGCTCCTTTTGGCGTGATAACGAAACCTACTTTCCAGCATAGGCCGCCTTCCCGCCGAATGTGATGAGCTGACTCATAGTCGGCTCAACTTCGTCCCATGCTCCCGGAAGTGCGTCCGCCAGGGGCATGGCTCGCCTGGTAGCCGCGATTTGGTGCTAGCATGGAGGTTCGGGCGGGCCGAGGGACGCGCTCGCCAGGTCATCCGCTTGAGGGGCTACGACGCAGCTATGCACGCAAGATCACCCTGGGCCATCGGTCAGCGGGTCCGCTCGGAAGCCGAGCCGGCGCTCGGACTCGGGATCGTCACCGGCTTGCCCACGCCGCGCAGCATCGAGATCACCTTCCCGGGAGCCGGCGAGCGCCGCCTCTACAACCCGGCCACGGCTCCGTTGCGCCGCTTCGAGCTGGGCGCCGGACAGGCCGCTCAGACGCGGGACGGTCGCGCCTTCCGGGTCGAGCGCGTCGAGCTGAGCGACGAGGGCCTCCTCACGTATCACGGGCAGGGGATGGCGGTGAGCGAGCAGGAGCTTGCCGACACCAGCGCCTCGCACGATCCCTTGCAGCGGCTGATCGCCTCGGAGCTCAGCTCCCACGAGGCCTTCGACCTGCGCGAGAGGGGCTGGCGCTTGCGCTCCGAGGCCATGCGGCAGCGCACCCGGGGCCTGATGGGCGGGCGCGTGGCGTTGTTGCCGCATCAGCTGGCGATCGCCTACAAGGTCAGCAACCGCGAGCTCCCGCGCGCGTTGCTGGCTGACGAGGTGGGGCTCGGCAAGACCATCGAGGCCTGCCTCATCTACTCGGCCCTGCGCACCCTGGACCGGGCGGATCGGGTCCTGGTGCTGACTCCCGCCAGTCTCGCGCATCAATGGCTGGTCGAACTTTACCGCCGCTTCAACGAGCTCTTCTCGGTGGCTCACTCCGAGCTGATTCCCGCGCCCGCCGCGGGCCACGACGCGGACGACTCCGAGAACCCCTTCGCCGACGCATCGCGCCTGATCGCGCCTCTCGACTGGCTGCAGGAGCCGGGCCGCCTCGCACAGGCCCTCGAATACCCCTGGGACCTGGTGATCGTCGATGAGGCCCACCACCTGGCATGGTCACCCGAACATGCCAGCCCAGGCTACCGGGCAGTCGAGGCCTTGGCCGGGATCAGCCAGGGCCTGCTGCTGCTCACGGCGACCCCCCTGCGCCAGGGCCTGGAGACGGAGTTCGGCCTGCTGCGCCTCGTCGATCCCGAGCGCTTCGCCGATTTCGAGGGGTTCAAGGCCGAGCACGCGCACCTGCGAAGGGTGGCCGACCTGGCGCGACGCCTCTCGCAGGGCGAAAGCGTCGAGGACGAGCTGCGTGAACTCTTCCCGGACGTGCGCTGGGAGGGCGGGACCTCGGAGATCCTCCAGCAGCTGATCGACCGGCATGGCACCGGCCGGGTCCTCATTCGCAACCGCCGCGAAAAGCTGGGAGGCTTCCCGGGAAGGCTGCTTCAGACCACCTTGCTGCCCTTGCCGGAGAGCTGGAGGAGCGCCCGAGCCTGGCCGGAGATCGTCGCCTTGCAGCGCATGCTGGGCCTGAGCGAATCGCAGGGCAAGGAGCCTTCCCGCAAGGACGACCCGCGCCCGGAGTGGTTGCTATCCACGATTCACGCGCTGGGAAACCAGAAGGTGCTGGTGATGGCCTCCTCGGTCGCCGCCGTCATCTGGCTGGAGAAGGTCTTCCGCAGCCGCTCCGGCCTGAAGGTGGCCGTCTTCCACGAGGAGCTCGGCCTGGTGGAGCGCGACCGGCAGGCGGCCTACTTCGCCGACCCGGAGGGCGCGCAGGTCCTGATTTCCAGCGAGATCGGCGGGGAAGGGCGCAACTTCCAGTTCTGCCACCACGTCCTCATGGTCGACCTGCCCTTGCATCCGGACGCGCTCGAGCAGCGCATCGGTCGCCTGGACCGGATCGGCCAGCGCGAGACCATCCAGGTCCATGTGCCGGTGATCGCGCAAACCCCCGCGCAGGCCCTCTTCGCGTGGCACCACGCGCTGCGCGTCTTCGAGTCGCCCCTGACCGGAGGCGAGCACATGATGGCCGCCCAGGCCCAGGGCTTGCTCGAGGTGCTTCTCGCCCATCAGCCGGGCCGCATGGATTCGGATCGCCTCGCGGCCTTTCTGAGCGAGACCGAGGCCCTCCTGGCGCGCTACCAGGCCGACGTGCAGGCCAGCGTGGACTTCCTGATCGACCTGAACTCCTTCGACCAGGAGCTTGGCGAGTCGCTGGTCTCGGAGGTGGAGGCCTTCGACGCTCCGCTCTTGCAGGAGACCGTCAGCGGCCTCCTCGAGCACTTCGGAGTGCAGGAGGAAGACCTCGCGGACCCCTTGATCCAGCGCATCCGGCCCGGGGATCACCTGAAAGTGGATCCCTTTCCCGGGCTGCGCCCGGGCGGCACCCTCGCGACCTATGACCGGGACCTGGCGCTGGCGCGCGAGGAGATCCAGTTCCTCAGTCCCGACCATCCGCTCGTGGAAGGGGCGCTCGGCCTGCTGCTGGATCAGCCGGAAGGCCGCGCGAGCGTCGCACTTTGGCCGGCGGCTCCCGAGCAGGGCGTCCGGATCGAGTTCCTCTTCTTGCTGGAAGCCGTGGGGCCCGGCCGCTTGGGCTTGCCGCGCTACCTTCCGCCCACGTCCTTGTCGCTCACGCTCGACCTTGCGGGCGAGTCGCAACCCTCACCTCGCGAGCAGGGCGCCCGGCTTCAGCCCTTGAGCCCGCAGCTCTGGTCGCGCCTGGCGGGCATGCTGCATGACCAGCTGCCGGACCTGCTCGAAACCGCGGAGACGCTGGCCAACGAGCGCCTCCGCGTGCAGGTGGAGAGCGCGATGGAGCGGGCTGCGAGCGTTCTGGGCGGGGAGCAGCGACGCCTCGAGGAGCTCTGCCGCCTGGGCAGCGTCCCGTCCGTCGAGGTGACCCGCCATGCCGAGAAGGTCTCGGAGACCTTGCGCAGCCTGGCGGGCGCCCGCGTGAGCCTGGACGCGGTGCGGGTCCTGCTGCTGAACCCTGGTGCCTAGCGGCGGGTCTCGGGCTATTGATCTGCCAAGAGGGACAGGCCCTTCTCTCGCGCGAGAGAAGGGCCTGTTTCGTGAGGGGGTTAGCGGATGACCGAGTTGCCGGCGTCGTCCAGGAGGTAGAGGGAAGTCAGCCGGTCCTGGGTGAGGATGTAGGCGCCGTGGATGCCGACGTGCTGGCCCTTGTAGGAACCGACCCCGCGAATCGAGAAGTAGTCGACGCCGGTGTCGGGATCCCGCTTGGCGACCAGGGACGTGATGATCAGCTGCGGGTACTGGCTCTCGGCCAGCTGGCGGATGTTCTTCGCGGCGCGAACTTCCTCCTGGGTGGCGGAGGCTGCCAGCTGGGACGACCGCGACGTCGCGGAGGGAGACACGGGGAGGGCGCCGCAACCTGCGAGCAGGCCCATGAGCACGATGCCAGCGATCAGTTTGTTCATTATAAAAAAAGGGCTCCTTTGAAGTGATAACGGATTGACCTTCTTAGTATCGGGCTGGCGCGGAGGAGCCTTCTTATGTCTTGGTTAAGGTGGAGGGAAAAATTCTTTAAGGCAACAGAAAGGCCATGCGCCGTCCACCGGGGAGGGCGCATGGCCGAGGCATCGGACCGTGTCCTGGGGCGCTTAGCGGGCCGCGGGCGGGGTTTCGACGCGGCCGTCCGGGTAGCGGGCGAAACGGCCGGCTTCGCGCGGATGCACGGGGCCTTCCGGCCAGGGCCAGCCACCGAAGCCGGTGGCCTGGTAGTCGGCGAAGGCGGTCTGGATATCGGCGCGGGTATTGCCCACGAAGGGGCCGTACTGGGCGACCGGCTCGCCGATCGGGCGGCCCTGGAGAATGAGTAGGCGGTTGGTGTTCGCTCCGCCGACCAGCTCCAGGTCGACGTCCGAGCGGACCAGGGCGCCGGTGCTGGCAGGTAACGTGCTGCCGGCGACCTGAAGCCCCGTGCCCTCGAAGAAGTAGATCGTCCGGTGGCTGCCGGGCTTGGCCTTGGGCAGCGTCCACCGGGCGCCCGGCTCCATCTCGACCGACCAGATGGCGAGGTCGGCCTCGGCGTGGGCGGCCCAGGAGTCCGGGGGCGGAGCGGGGGGCTGGACGTCTCCGAGCTGGCCTGCGACGACCAGGACCTGGGTATGGCGGCCCTCCGCGTCGGTCACGGTCGCCGTGGGCATGGTCTCATGCCAGAACATCTTGAAGTGCGGCTCGGCCATCTTGTTGGCGCGGGGCAGGTTGAGCCAGATCTGGAAGAGTTCGGCCGGATTCGGGCCCTGCGGGTCGAGCAAGGGGAACATCTCGGAGTGGACGATGCCCTTGCCCGCGGTCAGCCATTGCACGTCGCCCGCCCCGAAGCGCGCGGTGGCGCCCAGCGAGTCCGAGTGGTCGATGAAACCCTTGAGGACGATCGTCACGGTCTCGAAGCCCCGGTGCGGGTGCTCGGGGAAACCGGGCACGACGCTGCCATGGTACATGCGCCAGCCGTCGATGCCGGCGAAGTCCTGACCGATGTCCCGGCCGCTCAAGGAGGCCGCCGGCCCCAGCTGCTCGTTGCCGGCAGGGTAGGCGTCGTTGTGATGCGCGCAGAACAGGAAGGGATCGAGGGTCTGCCAGTGCAAGCCGAGCGGAACGGTCTCGCGGATCAGGTCTTGAGTCATGGCGAACATGGCCTCCTTGTCGCGGGTCGGGAGTCTCGCTCAAGTATACCGCTCCGCGCGACGTCCGTTCTTGCGTCTTCCAGTGGGAAGGATTAGCGTGGATAGAGGAGCCCAGGACTCGAGGGCTTGGCGTGTAGGGAAGGGGAGGGATGGATGGCGCTGTCATGGGAGGTTCTTGGACTCGATAGGTCTCGAATTGCCTATGGCTTCCGGCTGGCGTTCGCCGCCTGGCTCGCGTTCACCATCGCCGCGTTTCTGCACGTCGAGAACGCCTACTGGGCGGCGATGCCCATCTGGGTCGTCACGCAGTCGTCGCGGGGATTGTTGCTCGAGCGGGCCTTCTTCCGGATCTTCGGAACGCTCGTCGGGGCCGCCGTGGGCTTCGGCATCCTGCACCTCCCCGTCTCGCCCTACGCCCAGCTCGTGATGCTCGCCCTCTGGATAGGAGTCTGCGCGGCTTACACGCATATCCTGCGCGGCGTCCACTCCTATGGAGCGCTCCTGTCGGGCCTTTCGGCGGGCGTGGTCGTGATTCCCTCCTTGCTGGATCCCGGCCATTCGCTCGCTCTGGCGCTCTCGCGTATCGAGTGCACCCTGATCGGCGTCGTCGTCGTCACCCTGGTGACCGGGCTCTTCACCCCGAGTTCGCGGCGCGAGGCGTTCTACCAGCACGTCCGCCAGCTGGCCGGTGATGCCGTCGCCTTCGCGGCCGACGCGGTGGGCGGCTCGTCGCTGGAGGTGAGCGACAAGCTGGAGCGGAAGATCCTCTCCGAGATCAGCGACGTCGATGCCAGCGGCCGCATGGTCTCGGCGGGCTCGGTGGAGGGCTACCGCCGCATCAAGCATGTGGACGGCCTGATCGCCTCCTCGCTCGCCGTCATGGCTGCGGGCCGCGCGCTGCGGGCCCGGAG
Source organism: Candidatus Sericytochromatia bacterium (assembly GCA_036676455.1). Classification (GTDB taxonomy): domain Bacteria; phylum Cyanobacteriota; class Sericytochromatia; order S15B-MN24; family UBA4093; genus UBA4093. Next base: position 27,495 of record JAKFCW010000069.1, on the reverse strand, counting down.
CTGGCGCGGGGAGAAGCTGCCCGAGTCCCTTCCCGAGGACCTGAGGCGCCTGGCTGCAAGCTTCAAGGCCGCCAAGGGTGGCCAGGGGCTCGAGGGGGGGCTGCCGGACTTTCGGGACTGCGGCCCCGAGCTCGCTCGCCTGTCGAACGCCCTGGATCAGCTCGTGACGGCCGAGGCCTGGCTCTTCGATGCCCCGAAGGAGGCAGACGCGACGTCCTTCAGCAGCAAGGCCTCTTACCTGGCTCCCCACCGGGACTGGATGCTCGCTCGCAAAACCGGCCTGCTTTGCGGCGTGGCCACGGGGCTGATGACCCTGGTCGCCATGGTCTCCACGTGGTCCTCCGGCGAGTTGGCCGCCCTCGGGGTCTGCATCTTCTCGATGGTCATCGGCTCCCAGCATAAGCCTCAGGTCTTCGCCCCGCAGCTCTTCACGGGCGTCGTCTTCGGGGTGGTCGCCGCGACGTTCTTCCGCATCGTCCTGCAGCCACACCTCGGCTCGACGGCGGCCCTGATCGCCGCGCTCGTCCCCTTCCTCGTCGTCGGCGGCCTGGCGAAGGCGGGCAAGTACTCCGCCATCGCGGGGACCGACTTCAACATGTGCTTCCTGCTGGGTAGCCAGGCCGGGATGCCGGCGATCGCCCCCAATGCGGTCCTCAACGACTCGGCCGCCCTGGTCCTCGGGGCCGGGGTGATGACGATGGCGTACGTCTTCATGCCGCGCCGCTTCCACGTGTTCGCCGAGGAAGCCGCCGGCTTCATCCGCGAGGACCTGCGGCGCCTGATCTCCGGGAAAGCCCCCGAGAATCCCGAGGAATGGCATGGCCGGACCTCGCGGCAGATCCTCCGCCTCATGCTGCACCTCGGGCGCGCGGGCGAACTCGGCAAGTCGGCTCCTCCGTGCCTTCTCGCCGCCCTGAACCTCGGCCATGCCGTCGCGGCCATTCGAACGGCGACCGCCCTGAGCGACCTTCCCCCCGTGGCCCGGAAAGCCGCGGAGGACACCCTGCGCGAGCTCCAGCGCTTCGAGGAGGATCCCCTGCGAGTCGCGAGATCCATCGTTCCTTACGCGAGCGTGGCCTCCGATCCGGCGCTATCCCAGGCGATCCTGGACGCGGCGGACGCGCTGCGCGGGCTCGAGCCCCTGATGACCTTCGGCCGCCCCGCGCCTTAAGGTCGCTCGCTGCTTGCATCGGAAACCGCCTCCCCTAAGATGGCGGAGTGGATGCCGGCGACGCGCGAGAGGGGGGACTATGACGACGTCAAAAGGGAAGGCCCGGAAATCGGAAGCCAAGCAGGCCGAGTTTCTGAGCACCGAGCCGACGGGGGTAGCGGAGCGCCCGCCCCAGACGGCGGGGAAAACGCTCTCCGGGAAGCGGATCGCGGTGCTGGTGGCCGATGGCTTCGAGCAGAGCGAGTTCGAGGTTCCGGTCCGGCGCTTGCGCGAGGCGGGAGCGGTGGTCCATGTGCTCGCTCCCGATGCCAAGCACCTCCCGCACATCGAGGGGGAGAGCCATGGCAAGCCGGCGGCCGGCACCCGGGCGGACAAGCTGCTCTCGGAAGTCCGGAGCGAGGACTACGACGGCCTGTTGATTCCCGGCGGCCTCAAGAGCCCGGATACCATGCGGCAATCGCAGGCGCACCTGGCCTTCGTCAAGGCCTTCGTGACGTCCGGTAAGCCGATCGCGGCGATCTGCCACGGCCCCTGGCTCCTGGCGGACGTCGATGCCTTGAAGGGGCGAACGGTGACTTCATGGCCGGCCATCCGGCGCGACGTGGAGCGCGCGGGAGCGACCTGGCTCGACCAGGCCGTGGTCACCGACGGAGCCATGGTCTTCAGCCGCAAGCCCGCGGATGCCGAGCTCTTTGCCGATACCTTCATCGGGAAGCTGGCTGCCGTTCCGGTGGGATGAGGCCTGCTTGCTCCGCTACTTTCCGGGTCGTCGAAGCCAGCGCCGGGACGACAGCCTTGACCTCGCCTCGATGCTGGCTTCCTCTTGTCGCCACGACGCCCGCTTGCTGCTATGATACAGGAGTCGCGTTCCCCGTCCCGAGGACCTGATGCTTCCACAAATTCCTGGCTTCCGGCTGACCGAGGAGATCCATCGGTCTCCTCGCACGCAGGTCTATCGGGGCTTGCGGGAAGCCGACCAGCACGCGATCATCTTCAAGACCCTCAACCCCGACCACCTCGACATGGGCGGCATCGTCCGCCTCCGCCGGGAGCACCGGATCCTGAGCGCCCTTCAGACGCCCGGCATCGCCTGGATCCATGGCCTGGAGGCATGGCGGAACCGCGAGGCACTGATCGTCGAGGACTGCGGGGGGCTGCCCCTCTCGGAACACCTCAAACCCGGGCTGCCTATGCCGCTCGACGAGTTCTTCCGGCTGGCGATCGCCTGCTCGCGCCTGCTGGCCCACCTCCACCAGGTGGCCATCCACAAGGACCTCACCCCCCGCAACATCCTCTGGAACCCTGAAACCGACACCGTCCGCTTCATCGGCTACGGCCATGCCTCGGAAGTCATGCGCGAGCCGCAGATCATCCGCCAGCCCAAGCTGCCGCGTGAGTCGCTGCCTTACGTCTCCCCCGAGCAGACCGGACGCCTCAACCGCGGCCTCGATTACCGCACGGATTTCTACTCGCTGGGCGTCACCTTCTACCGCCTGCTCACGGGGCAACTCCCCTTCACGGCCACCGAGCCGCTCGACTGGATTCACTGCCACCTCACGCAGGCGCCGCCTCGGCCGCAAGACCTGAACCCCGAGCTTCCCGAGCCGCTCTGCGACCTCGTGATGAAGCTTCTGGCCAAGTCCCCGGAGGATCGCTACCAGAGCGCCCGCGGATTGTTCTGGGATCTCACCCGCTGCCAGCGCCTCTGGCAGGAAATCGGGACCATCCCTGCGTTCCGCCTGGCAAGCCGCGACGTGGCCGCCCACTTCCACGTCCCGCGCCGCCTCTACGGCCGAGAGGCCGAGACGCAGCGACTGCTCACGGCCTTTCAGTCGGCGGCCAAGGGGAAACCGGGCTTCGTGCTGCTTTCCGGGCCTGCCGGCATCGGCAAATCGGTGCTGGTCAACGACCTGCTGACCCGCATCCTCGACCTGAACGGCTACTTCCTCCGGGGCAAGTTCGACCAGTTCCGCGGCGACCACCCCTATGCCGCTTTTTCCCAGGCCCTTGGCGGCCTGGTGGAACAGCTGCTGACCGAGCCCGAGGAGCGCCTGGCGCACTGGAAAGCCGCCCTGGCCGAGGCGCTGGGTCCCAACGGCCGGATCGCCATGGACCTCGTGCCCGATCTCGTCCGGATCATCGGGCCCCAGCCCCCCTTGGCTCCCCTCAACCCCACCGAGGAGCAGAACCGCTTCCTCGCAACCATCCAGAGCCTGCTCGCGGTCTTCGCGCGGCCCGAGCATCCCGTCGTCCTCTTCCTCGACGACCTCCACTGGAGCGACGTGCCGACTCTTCGGCTCGTCCAAAGCTTGCTGGATGCCCAGGGCCAAAGCGCCTTGCTGCTGATCGGCGCGGCCCGCGAAGACGAGATCGATGCGGATCACCCCCTCTCGCTCACCCTGGCGGAGATGGCGACGGACCGCGAGGTCGAACGCCTGACCCTCGCTCCTCTCGGTGAGGAGACCCTCAATCGCTTCGTCGCCGATGCGCTCCAGACCGAGCCCTCGAGGACTCGCACGCTTGGCGCCGTGCTGCACCGCAAATCGGGCGGCAACCCTTTCTTCGCCCGGGAGTTGCTGCGGACCTTGCATCAGGATGGCCTGCTTTCCTTCGACTCGGCGGCCGGTCACTGGACCTGGGACCTCGAGGGGGTGACTCAGGCTCCGATCAGCGAGGATGTCGCGGCCTTCATGTTCAGCCGCCTTCAGCGCCTGCCCGCCGAGACCCAGGACCTCCTCAAGCTGGCGGCCTGCCTCGGGAGCGGCTTCGACCTCGACATGCTGGCAGTCCTGGCTTCCCAGCCCCTGACGGCCCTCTCCGCGGCCATCTGGCCGGCCATCACGGCGGGCGTGATCATCCCCCAGAACGAGAGCGACGAGCTCCTTCCCAGCGCGGAGTTGGAGGGGACGCCTTCCGAGGCCCATTGCCAGTTCCTTCACGATCGCGTGCGACAGGCGGCCTACGCACTGATCCCGGATGCCGAGCGCGAAAGCATGCACCTTCGCATCGGGCGCACGCTCCTGCGACACGCCGGCGATGCGGATCGGCTCGCCCGCTCCGCCGAGATCGTCAGGCAGCTCAACGTGGGGCGCGCCTTGATCTCGGATCCGCAGGATCGCCTGGAGCTTGCGCGTCTCAATCTCGCGGCGGCCGGCAAGGCCAAGGAGGCTGCTGCCTACCAGCCTGCCTTCGATTACCTGACGGTCGCGCGCGAGCTCTTGCCTGCCAGCGCCTGGGAAGACCATGTCGACCTGGCCTTCGAAATCGGCAAGCTCTATGCAGCCTGCGCGCACCTCTGCGGCGAGTTCGCGCTCGCCGACGCCTGCTGCGAAGAGCTGCTGAGCCGCTGCCGCACGCCGCTCGCCAGGGCCGAGATCCACGCCATGCTCGCGGCTCAGCATGCCTTCAGCAGCCAGATGGACGCGGCGATCGCCGAAGGCATCCACGCCCTCGCGCACCTGGGCATCCCCCTCTCGCCCAGGCCGTCCATGGCCGCGGTCGGCATGGAGTTGCTGCGCACCAAGGCGGCCCAGGGCCTACGCAAGGCCGCGGATCTCGACGCCGCCGGACCGATTGGCGATCCGGCGACCCGCCTCGCCATGAAGATCCTCGTCGATTTCATCGTGCCCTCTTACCTCTCGGGCAACAGCACCCTCTTCGCGGCGACGGCCCTCAAGCAGGCGACGCTGTCGCTGCGCCACGGCAACAGCATCGAGTCGGCCTCCGCCTACACCAGTTACGCCGTCCTGCTCGCCGGCCTCGGAGACCTGGCGGGAGCCTACGACTTCGGTCGCCTCGCCCTGCGCGTGAGCGACGCGTATGGGGCCGTCGATTCGCGCTGCCGCACGCTCGTCCTCTACGCCCTCTTCGCGCACAGCTGGAGCCAGCCCTGGGCCACCCTTTCCGGCTGGTTTAAGGACGCGATTGACGCGGGGAAGCGCTCGGGGGACTTCCTGTTCATGGCCTATGCCTGCGGCTACGTGAACCTCTGGGATCCGCAGCTGGATCTCGAGACCGCGCTCGAGGAGAGTCAAAGGTACCTGGCCCTCTGCAAGCAGACCCGTTACCAGAACGCCCTCGACGCGGCCTTGCTCGCGCATCAGTACTGGCTTTGCCTGCGTGGTGAGACGGATGGACCCGTTTCGCTGGGCACCGCCGACTTCGACGAGGCCGAGTGCCTGGAGCGCATGACTCAGGCCGGCTACACGTCGGGCATCGCGATTTACCACCTCGTCAAGCTCCAGCTCGCCTGCTTCGACGAGGACGCCGAGCAGGCGTGGCGCTCTCTTCAGCAGGCGGATGGCGTGATCCAGGCCCTGGCCGGCTCGCCGTACATGGTCGACTACACCACGTATGCCTTCCAGGCGGCGGTCATGCGGGCTGACAAGCCGGGCAGGCTCGGCGCCGATGCGCGGCGCCGCCTCGGCAGGTGCCATCGCCAGATGCGGGCTTGGGCGCGCCACTGCCCGGAGAACTTCGGCCACCACGAGCTCCTGATGCGTGCGCAGCTGGTCGCCTTGCGCTCGAAGGCCTCCCAGGCGTCGGCCCTGTTCGAGCAGGCGATCGCCTCGGCGCGCGAAAGCGGCTTCCTGCGCGACGAGGCCCGCGCCTACGAAGCCGCGGCCCACTTCTACCTGAACCAGGGCCTGGAGCACGCATCGCGCTCCTATCTCTTCGAGGCGCGTGATGCCTATCGGCGGTGGGGCGCGCTGGGCAAGGTCCGCGACCTCGACCGGCGCTACCGGCTCAGCGAGCTGGCGTCGCAGGTGGTCGGGGTGCCGTCGAGCTCCACGCCCAAGCCGGAGCATCCGCTGCAACTCGGCTATGTTCCCGAGCTGGTCTCAAGCGGCTTGCTCGATCTCGCCACCGTCTGGAAGGCGACGCAGGCCATCTCGAGCGAGGTGATCCTCGAGCGCCTGCTCTCGACCCTGATCGCCACGGTCAAGGAGACTGCAGGCGCCCAGCGGGCCGTCCTGCTGCTCAACGCGGGGGAGGAGGCGACGCCGCGCCTCGTGATCCAGGCGGAGAGCCCGGAGGATGGCGTCCTGAGGATCATGCAGGGAGAGGCCCTCACGGACGACTCGCCGGTCCCCGTGACGATCATCCGCTACGTCGCCCGCTCGCAGATGCACGTGCTGCTGCATGACGCCGCGCGCTCGGGCGCCTACACCCGGGACCCGTACATCCGCTCGCAGCAGTCCAGGTCGGTGCTGGTCCTTCCCATCGTGAACCAGGGCAACCTGCTTGGCGTCCTCTCGCTCGAGAACCCGCTTCTGGGGGACGCTTTCACGCCCGAGCGGCTTTCCGTGCTGCAGATCCTGGCGGGACAGGCGGCCATCTCCCTGCAGAACGTCCAGACCGCGGAACGGACGGCCTACCTGGAGGCCGAGCGCCAGATCAAGGATACCTACGCCCGCGAGCTCGAAGCCCGAGTGGAGGCGCGAACCCGGGAGCTCAAGCAGGCCTACGATCAGCTGGTGGAGCTCGACCACCTGAAAGCCAACTTCCTCAGCATGGTCTCGCACGAACTCCGCACGCCGCTGACCTCCATCCAGGGCTACTCCGAGTTCCTGGAGGATCGCCTGGCAGGCGAGCTGACGGAGGGGCAGGCGGATTTCGTGCGCCAGATCCAGCTGGGCACCACCCATCTTTGCCGCCTGGTGGACGACTTGCTGGATTTCGCGCGCATCGAGGCGGGCTCCCTCAAAATCACCCGCGCGCAGATAGACCTGTCGCGACCCATCCTGGAGGCCGTCGAGAGCCTCTCGCCAGCCCTTCAGGAGCGCCACCTGACCGTCGAGACCAGGCTCATGTCCGAGCCGGTCTGGGTGCATGCCGATTCCGGCCGGATCACCCAGGTCCTCTTGAACCTGCTGGGCAACGCGCTCAAGTTCTCGCCGCCGGGAGGACGCATCATCGTGACGCTCGTGAAGTCACCCTCGGAGGTGCGCGTCGAGGTGAGCGACACCGGCATCGGGATCGACGCGGAGCACCTGCCGCGACTCTTCCAGCAGTTCTACCAGGTCGATTCGTCGACCACCCGCGAGCAAGGCGGAACCGGCCTGGGCCTGCCGATCGCGCAGTCCATCGTCGTGGCGCACGGCGGCGAGATCGGGGTGGAAAGCGTGCCGGGTCAGGGAAGCACCTTCTGGTTCACGCTCCCGCTCTGAACGGGTCGGCAAGCCTAAATCCCTTTTGCCTGCGGATGCGCGGCAGGCAGATAGACCGTGAACGTGGCGCCCTGGCCGACCTGGCTTGCCACCGTGACGCGGCCGCCATGCAGCTCGACCAGCCGCTTGACGATGGTGAGGCCCAGCCCCAGTCCCCCCTTGCGGAAGGCGTCCGCCGTCGCGAGCTGGCTGAACGCCTCCCAGATCCGCTCGAGATCCTCCTCGGGAATCCCCTCTCCCGTGTTCCAGACATCCAGCCGTGCCTGGTCGCCTTCCGGGCCGATCCGGACGCCTGCCTTGCCGCCCTCGGGGGTAAACTTCTGGGCGTTGTCCAGCAGCTCGACGAGGATCTGGGAGACCCGGCGGAAATCCCCGTCGACCACCGGCGTGTCGGGAGAAACGTCCACCGTGAGGGAAATGCCCTTCTGCTGGAAGCCTTCTTGCATCACACTTTCGACGTGATGGGCGACCTCCTGGAGGTCGAGCTCGGTTCTGTGAAGCGGCAAGGTCCCGCTGATGAGCGCGCTGTAGTCCAGGATGTTGTCGATGTGCTCCGAGAGCCTGCGGCTCCCATCCTTGATGCCCGCGATCATGGCTTCGTCCGGGCAGGTGTCCTCGAGCAACTCGGTGTAGCCGGTGATGAGCGAGAGGGGCGTCTTCATCTCGTGGGAGATGGTGGAGAGGAAGTGGTCCTTGAGGGCGTTCAGCTCCTGGGCCTTCGACAGCTCGGCGGTCCGGGCGGCCACCGCGAGGAGCATCTTGCGCTGCTCGGTCACGTCGCGCTGGATGCTCCCGAAGGCGGTGATCCGCCCCTTTGCGTCGCGGATGGGGAAGAACCCGACGGAAAGGTCGCGCCTCGTCCCGTCCTTGCGCGTCGCCAGGACGTCATGGACGGTCACGGCCTTGCCCGCCTTGAGGTCGGCGATCGCCGCGCGGAACTTCTCGGGCTCGCGCGGTTGCGTCAGAAAGCCGGCCGGCTTGCCGAGGGCCTCCTCGGAGGACCAGCCCCAGAGCTTCTCGGCGCCCCGGCTCCAGTAGGTGAGTTTCCACGTCTCGGGGTCGTAGGTCGTGATGCCGTCCTCGGAGGCCTCGACGATCGCGGCGAGGCGGCGGGCGCGCGTCTCGCTCTCCTGAAGGGCCTTGAGGGCCTCCTCCCGGGCTCGCTCGAGGCGCGCCAGCGGAGCGATGTTCCAGAGCACGAGCCCCAGCGTGACGACCGTCATGGCCAGCACGACGAAGAACATGCCCTGTGGGGCTTCGAAGATTCCCCGGTACTGCCCCTCCGACCATAACCAGCCGATCAGAGGGGGGCCGAGCAAGGCCGCCGGCAGGAGGCGCCGGAGCACGACCCCGACCGAGTTCTCGGTGAGGATGACCTTCATTATGCCGCGATCCGGGTGCGCGGCGAGCATGCCGAGCATGAGGGCGACGATGACCAAGACGCCGACCGGAATCTCGAAGGTCCGGTCGTAGAGGAACTGAATCCTCAGCCCGATGATGAGCACGCTGATGAGCAGGTGCACCAGGGCGATCAGCGTGAGGAGGTCGGCGGGCCAGCCGTGGAAGCGCCCGTTGGCGTAAAGGGCGAGTCCGAGCAACCCGAGCTGAAAGGCGCTGGGGAAGGACATGCGCGCGAACTCGGCTCCGCTCAGGGCGCCGAACCCTGGCGGAAAGGTCACGCGATCGAAGCCCAGAGGCCAGCCGAGAACGAGCTCACCGAGGGTGAGCAGGCAAGTTGCCGCGACGGCCAGCGCGAGCGCCCTGGACAGGCGCCTGGCCATCGGAGCGTCAAGGTGCTGGCAATAGAGCGCGAGCCCCAGCAGCATGCCCATCAACGCTTGCTGGTTGGCCTGGATGGGAATGAGCCTGAAGGCCGTGAGGACCGGCTGGATTGCCAAGGCCTCGCCCAGGAAGGCGAGGAAGCTCGCGAGGGCGACGAACGATCCCGCGCCTTGCGAGAAGGCTCGCAGGATCTTGTCGGGAGAACGACCGTTCGCCGCCATGACCCACCCCTGTGAGCGCCCATGAGTCCGGATCCACCTGCACCGAGGAGCATGGTCCTCGACGGCATCTTAGACGCTCACGAGGGGCATGTGAAGCCAAGCCAGTGAGGCGACGCGTCAGAGCGCGGGGGTCTTTCCCGTCACCTGCACCTTGTCGCGGTAGACCGCGACGTGCTGGTAGACCTCCGTGAGCTTGTCGTTGAGGGGGATGACGGTGCCGTTCACGCGGCGCTCGTCGAGGAGGGCCAGGTCGACATCCGAGACCACGATCTGCTCCTGGTTGAAGTTCCCCTCGGCGGCGATGCCGTCGCGGGCGAAGTAGAAGTCGGAGGGGGTCATGATGGCCGCCTGGCTGTAATTGGTGGACATGTGCGGCACCTGGGGCAGGTTGCCGACCGTCCCGGTCATGGCCACGTAGATCTGGTTCTCGATGGCGCGCGCCTGGGCGCAGTACCGCACGCGCCAGAAGCCCTGCCGCTCGTCCGTGCAGGAGGGGACGAAGAGGATCTCCGCGCCGGCCTCGGCGACGATCCGGGCAGCCTCGGGGAACTCGACGTCATAGCAGATCAGGATGGCGATCTTGCCGTGGTCGGTCTCGAAGACGCAGAACTCGTCGCCGCGCGACATCTGGTAGGCACCCTTCTCGGAGCGGGTCAGGTGGACCTTGCGCTGCTGGAAGAACTTCCCGTGCGGGGTGAAGAGGTGGGCGGCGTTGTAGACCTTGCCGCCCTCTTCCACCGGATGGGTGCCCGCGATGATGTAGAGGCCGTGCTCGATGGCCAGCCGCGAGAAGAGGTCCTGGTAAGCCGGTGTCAGCTCAGCCAGGCGCCGCACGGCTCTAGCCGGGTCGCGCTCGTTCATGAAGCTCAGCAGCTGCATGGTGAGGAATTCCGGGAAGAGCACGAACTGGCTGCCGTACTCCTTGGCGGAAGCCACGTAGAACTCGACCTGGTGGGCGAACTCGTCGAAGCTGCGGATGGGGCGGAGCATGTACTGAATGGCCGAGATACGAACGCGCATGAAGGACCTCCGAGGGTTTTCTCATAGGGCCGCCGGGAGCGTCCGGGCGTGGCGGGCAAGTTCCGTCACGGACGCGTAGCGGTAGGCCGGGTTGACCCATTGAATCAGGGTACCGTACCCCTTGGAGGGCTTGTCGAAACCGAGGTAGCCAGGGATGACGCGGCTGACGGTGAAGCCCTGGCGCAGCTGGAAGCTGAGGACCTGGTCATGGCGCTTGCCCGCGACGACCTCGGCCACGTACTCCTCGGCGCTCATCTGGTCAGCGACCGCCTGGTAGCCGGGGATGCGACCGCCGGCGATCATCCGCTTGAGGTTGAGGCGCTGCACGAGCTGCTTGCGGGCCTCGTAGAGCTTGGAACCCACGCCCATGCCGCGGGCTTCCGGGTCGACGCCGATGTCGGCACCGTAAAGGGTTTTGCCGAGCCGCGGGGAGTGGGTGACGAAGGTGCCGCGGGCGGTGATCTCGGACCAGCTGGCGAGGTCGTCGAACGCGTCCCAGACGATGATCAGCGAACTCGAGGAGCCGATGATGCTCCCGTCAGGGGCGGTGGCCACGGCCTGGCCTTCGGGGAAGAGGTCGAGATGGCTGCGAAGCTGTTTCTCGGTCCAGGGCGGCATCTTGGGGAAGACGCGCCGCTGTAGGTCGATGATGGCGGGAATATCCGCCTCGGTCGTGGGACGAACCCGACAAAGCGTATTGGTGCACGTCATCACGGGACGACGATCGCCGCTCTCGTTCGCCGCTTTCCTCCTGTTCTCTCGAAGGGACTCGCGGCTGGGCCGGTTTGAGGGGGGCGAAGCGCGGCGCGCCCCCGGACCTCAGGTTGGCCTAGCAGCTCTGGGAACCCCGAAAACGAGATTCGTTACAGCTTGTTAATAGTCTATCACCTGTCAATTGACAGGTCAAGCATGGTCGGCGCGGGTGGGGACGCCCGCACCACAAGCACGGAGCCTTGTGACCCCATTGGATGAGCCTGTAGGGTGGGCCTCTGCGCCCGCCTTGGCTGACCGACGGCCTCGCTAGGGCTTCTTGAAAAGCAGCCGGTACTGCTCCTTCTGGCCCTCGTTGAAGGCCGCCAGGAGACCGTTCGCCCCTGTTTCGCGAGAGAGCGCCAAGAGGTCGATCCGGAGTTGCCCGTGGCCATCGTACTGGCTGCTGAAGCACCCCATGTCCAGGGTGTTCGCTTCCCAGTCGCTCAGCGTCCCGATGACGTAATTGGCAAACTGGAAGGCCTCGTACTCGTTGAACAGGCTGCAGAACTCGGAGAAGTTGAGGCGCTCGGAAAGCGTCTTCTGGGCCTCGAATGCCGCCCGGTAGCCCTTCGCCGGGTTCTCGCCGCCGTGCCGCGGATCGAAGGTCATCTGCAACTGGGCCGAGTGCCGGGTCTCGTGAACGAGCAAGAGCAGGGCCGCATAGGGATTCGGATCCTTGGCGAGCTCCGCGGGATTGAGCAGGACCCGGCCAGCACCAGGCTTCGTCAGGTCGAAATCGAAGTAGGCGGCCCCCCTCATCGTGGAATCGAGCGCGAACTCGGGTGGCGTGATGCCCAGAACCCGGCATTCCAACTCGAATACCCGCTTTAGCACCGCGTACTGCCGATCCCTGCCTAGCCGGCCGAACCCCCGGATGTCTCCCAGCAGATCCGGCTCTTGCCGGATAACCTGGATCAGGGCCTGCCGCCTGGGCTGGGACTCGCGTTGGATCGCGTCGAGCATGGGGAGGGCCTGTGGCATCTGGGAGAATGCCCCAGGCCTGAGCGCCTGGACGTCCTGCCGGGCGAAGAACTTCGGATCGAGCGCTTCGGCGGCGTGCGCGCTCAACGCTGGGGAGTCCTTGCCCGCCAGGGACGAGGGGTGCCCGCAACCGATGAGCAGCAGGATCGAGAGGAAGGCGATGGGGTGACGACGCATAAGGGCCTCCGTGCTGGGTAAGTGTAGGAAGGGGTGAGACTCCCAGCGTAGGGTGGTCCTTGACCGCCCCCGGACGAGCTTGTGACACTTTTTCAGGTGTCCATCCCCATGCGCGAGGCACATGCAGATATTCATCAATCGCTCCAGCCTGGTTTCGCTCCATGAACAGCTCAGCGCGCAGATCGCTCACCTCATCGCGTCGGGTGCGCTCGCTCCGGGAGAACGCCTCCCCAGCATTCGGGCCCTCGCCCGAAAGCTACGGATTCACCACAACACGGTGCTGGCGGCGTACCAGGCCCTTCAATCCCGAGGGCTGGTGCTGCTGCAGCAAGGCAGCGGAGCCCGGGTCGCGGCTTTCGACGCCACGCGGGATGCATGGCTGGAAAGCTACTCCCTTCGCTCGCTGGCCATGCAGTTCGTCGCTCAGGCGCGCGCCCGGGGGCATGGCGAGGCGGAGATCCTGGAGGCATGTCGCAAAGCGCTCGCCCCTGCGATCGTGACGCGACTGATCGTGGTCAACCCGCATCCGGACCTACAGGCCATCTACCTGCACGAGCTGGAGGCATGGCTGGACCTGCCCATGAGCGGCATGACGATCGAGGCGGTGGAGGCGACGGATGCCAGCGGGCGCTCCGGAGCCTGCTACGTGACCTCCACCAACCATGCGCCGAGGCTCCAGGCGGTGCTGGGGGATCAGGCGCCGCTCATCTCGCGCCTCGCCCCGCTGGATCCGCTCTGGCAGCTCGCGCGGGAGCTTCCCTCGGACGCCTTGATCGCGATCGCCTCGGCCTCCGAGCGGTTTAGCATCCTGCTCAAGGAGATGCTCTCGGCGGTTTGCGACGAGAGCCAGCTCATCGAGGTCTCCTGCGAGGATCACGAGCAAGTTCTGGCTGCCAGCCGCCTCTGCAGCCTGCTAGTGACCGATGCGCTGAGTGCCGAATCGCTGGCAAGGCATCCGATCCAGCCTGTTTTCTGCTTCCGCCTCCTGGGCTCCGAGTTTCGAGACGAGCTGCTCAAGCACCTGCCACCCGAGGCCTTCCGGCCGGTGTTCTGACCCTCCACTTACGACAAGGGGACGGATGCTCGGGTTGCGCTTTGTTTCCGGGCGGCGTGATAGGATGGATCCGCCCTGCTTGCTTGCCTTGAAGGAGTCCGTCACGTGAAGCGTTCGATCGTTGCCCGTTCCCTGATCCTCTTCAGCATCGTCCTGGCGCCGCTCTCCGTTCAGGCGGCCGTGGCCCCGCCGCAATGGCCGTATCCCGCCAAGGGAGAGCCGACCCGGGCGACGAAGGGCATGGTCTCCAGCGCCTCGCCGATCGCCAGCCGGGTGGGCGTGGAGATCCTCAAGCAGGGCGGCAACGCCGTCGACGCGGCGATTGCCGTCGGCTTCGCCATGGCCGTCACCTGGCCCGAAGCCGGCAACATCGGCGGCGGCGGCTTCATGGTCGTGCGCGACGCCGCCGGTAAGACCTACGCCCTCGACTACCGCGAGACCGCCCCGGCCGCCTCCACGCGCACGATGTTCCTCGACGCCCAGGGCAACGTCACCGACGCGAGCCTGACCAGCCGCCTGGGAGCGGGCACGCCAGGCACCGTGCGCGGCTTCCACGACGCCCACACCAAGCTCGGTAAGCTGCCCTGGAAGGCCCTCGTCGAGCCGGCCGTCCGCCTCGCCCAGGAGGGCTTCGTCGTCGACAAGGGCCTCGCGGCGTCCTTCGCGAATTACCAGGCCGACCTGCGCCGGGATCCGGAGGCCGCGCGCATCTTCCTGCCTCAGGGCAAACCCCTGAAGGCCGGCGAGCGCCTCGTCCAGAAAGAGCTCGCGGCCACCCTGCGCCTGATCGCCGATCATGGCTCCGCGGGCTTCTACCAGGGCCGGACCGCGGGGCTGATCGACCGCGACATGGCCAAGAACGGCGGCATCATGACCGCCAAGGACCTGGCCGACTACCGGGCCAAGTGGCGCGAGCCCATCACCTTCACCTACCGCGGGAAGAAGGTCATCAGCATGCCCCCGCCCAGCTCCGGCGGCATGCTGCTCGCCCAGATCCTCACCATGCTGGAAGGCGACAACCTCGCCAAGCTCGGCTACCACACGCCCGCGATGATGCACCTGCTGGCCGAGGTCGAGCGCCGGGCCTACGCCGACCGCAACACCTACCTGGGCGACCCCGACTTCGTGAAGAACCCCCTGGCCCAGCTGCTCGATCCCGGTTACCTGAAGGCGCGCCGCGCGACCGTGGACCTGAACAAGGCCACCCCCGAGTTCTCCACCCGCCCGGGCCTCGGCGAGGTCCCCGAGACCACCCACTACGTGGTGGCCGACGCCCAGGGCAACGTGGTCAGCAACACGTACACGCTCAACGGCGCCTTCGGCTCGGCGATCGTGGTGCCGGGAACCGGCATGCTCCTCAACAACGAGATGGACGACTTCGCCGCCAAGCCCGGCACGCCCAACCTCTACGGCCTGGTGCAGGGCGAGCGCAACGCCGTTGCTCCCGGCAAGCGCATGCTGAGCTCGATGAGCCCGAGCATCGTGCTCGACGCGCAGGGCCGCTTCCTGATGGCGGTCGGCACGCCCGGCGGCTCGACCATCCCCACCACCACCCTCCAGGTGATGACCAACGTCATCGATTACGGCATGAATGCCCGCCAGGCGATCGAGGCTCCGCGCTTCCATCACCAGGGCCTGCCGCAGACCATCGACGTCGAGGCCAACGGCTTCGCCCCCGAGACCCTGAAGGCGCTGGAGGCCATGGGCCATCCGATTCACGTCCGGGCGTGGCTGGGCGACGCCCAGCTGATCCTGCGCCGCCCCGACGGCACGCTCGAAGGCTGGGCGGATCCCCGCAAGGGCGGGCTCGCGGTCGGTTACTAGCTCGCCTCGACATCTCGTTCAAGCGCCGGGGGCGGATCGGAAACGATCCGCCCCCGGCGCTTGAACGGGTTGACGTAGCTTATACGGATGATGAAAAGTCCTGAGGTCCGCATAATTACCCGCATTGAAGCCAAGCAATCGGCGCGGTTTCAATGGGCTCGCGGTTTTTTCGTCGGCTTCCTCCCTGCACTGCTGTCTGCCGTCTGATTCCTCCGAGCCACCCACGATCCCCTATCCCTTCCAGGGAGCGGGGCCGGGGTTACGGCAGAACGTCCCGGAGGCGACCCGCCCCCGGAGAGCATAGCAAGGCACCATCGGTATCGCGGACAGCGTTGTCCGCGAGCCGTCCATGAGGAGGAACCACGCATGGCCCTGGCCGATCAAACCTTCGGATTCTTCATCCCCACGGTCTCGTTGATGGGCGTCGGCTCGTCCAAGGAGACCGGCGAGCAGGCAAGAGCGCTCGGCGCCACCAAGCTGCTCATCGTCACGGACGCCGGCCTCGCCAAGATGGGTGTCGCCGACATGATCAAGACCCAGCTCGAAGCCGCGGGCCTGTCGGCGGTCATCTTCGACGGCGCCGAG
Source organism: Candidatus Sericytochromatia bacterium (assembly GCA_036676455.1). Taxonomy (GTDB): domain Bacteria; phylum Cyanobacteriota; class Sericytochromatia; order S15B-MN24; family UBA4093; genus UBA4093. The sequence goes on along the minus strand of JAKFCW010000069.1, from coordinate 11,757 downwards.
CCCAACCCCACCGACAAGAACGTGGCGGACGGGGTAACGGTCTACCGCGAGCATGCCTGCGACGGGATCGTCTCGCTGGGCGGCGGGAGCGCGCATGACTGCGCGAAGGGCGTTGGCCTGGTCATCGGCAACGGCGGCGACATCCGGGACTTCGAAGGGGTGAATAAATCCACCCGGCCGATGCCTCCGTTCCTGGCCATCAACACTACCGCCGGCACGGCCAGCGAGATGACTCGCTTCTGCATCATCACCAACACGGACACCCACGTGAAGATGGCGATCGTCGACTGGCGCTGCACCCCCAACATCGCCATCAACGACCCGGTCCTGATGGTCGGCAAGCCCCCCGCCCTGACGGCCGCGACCGGCATGGACGCCCTCACCCATGCGGTCGAGGCCTACGTCTCCACCGCCGCCACCCCCATCACCGATGCGTGTGCGCTCCAGGCCATCCGGCTCATCTCCGAGTACCTGCGCCCCGTGGTGGCCAACGGCCAGAACCTCGAAGCCCGTGACAAGATGGCCTATGCCGAGTACCTCGCCGGCATGGCCTTCAACAACGCGAGCCTCGGCTACGTCCACGCCTGTGCCCACCAGCTGGGCGGCTTCTACAACCTCCCCCACGGCGTCTGCAACGCCATCCTGCTGCCGGCCGTCTGCGAGTTCAACCTGATCGCCTGCCCGCAGCGTTTCGCGGACATCGCGGTCGCCATGGGAGAGAACATCACGGGACTGTCGACGGTGGAGGCTGCGGCCAAGGCGATCGCCGCCATCCGCAAGCTCTCTGCCGACATCGGCATTCCCGCTGGCCTCAAGGCCCTGAACGTCAAGGAGGAGGACCTCCCCGTCATGGCCGAGAACGCTCAGAAGGACGCCTGCATGGCGACCAACCCCCGCAAGGCCAACCTGAACGAGGTCATCGGCCTCTTCAAGGCGGCCATGTAGCCAAGCTCCTGGGGGCGCCTCCGGAACGGGAGGCGCCCCTTTTCGCTTCGACGCCTCTCACCTCAAAGAACAAAAGTTCCTCCTATCGGATCGATAAATCGTCCATAGCAAGGCCCGTCTCGCTTTACCTATGCTGCTGGGTAGGTGCGGCAGGCCTCGGGCGTTTGAGCCCTGAGCTACCTCGTGGGGGATGAGGCGCCTAGCGGCGTCCGGGGGGAGGATGGGATGCTGAAGATCCTGGCTGGCTATATGCTTCTGAGCGTGCTGTCGCATGCCGGGATGCTGATCCTGATGATGCGTGCTCCGGTCCTGGAGGAGGCCTTCGTCGGCTAAACCTCGAGGGACGCCGGGGGCAGTGCGGCCTCTGGCATGCCGAGGGGAAGCGTGAACCAGAAGGTGGTGCCGCGCCCGCGCTCGCTCTGGACTCCGATCTCGCCGCCGTGCGCCGTGACGATGGCCTTGGCGATGAAGAGCCCCAGGCCCGCACCCCGCTCGCGCGTCCCTTCCAGGCGCGTGAAGCGCTCGAAGAGCTTGGCGAAGTCCTCCGGAGCGATTCCTTCGCCCGTGTCCGAGACCTCGCAACGCAGGTGAGCGTCTGTTCGCATGGCGGTGATACGAATGGACCGGTCGCTTCCGGCATGCTTGATGGCGTTGGCCAGCAGGTTGCGCAAGGCTTGTCCGAGGCGCTGGGCATCTCCCTCCATTTCAGGCAGGTCGTCATCCAGACGGGTGCTGAGCTGATGCCGCTTCTGGGCGGCGAGGGGAGCGAGATCGGCGATCGCCTCCTCCACCACGGCCCCGAACGAGAGGGGGCGCCGTTGAAGGATGAACTGGCCTGCCTGTAGCTGCCCGGCGTTCAAGAGGTCCCCGAGCAAGAGGCTGAGTTGCTCGGCATTGCGGTGAATCCGGCCGATGTAGGTTTCGAGCACCGGATCGGCCTCGAGCTTCCCGTGCAGCCCCAGGGTGTTGATCGCCCCGAGGATGACGCTGATGGGCGTCTTGAGTTCGTGGCTGACCAGGTTCAGGAACTGCTCCTGCATGGCCTTGGATTCCTTGAGGACCTCGATCTGGCGGGCCTGGCGCTGCTCCATTCCCATGTAGGCATAGACGTTGAGACGGGTGGCCAGGGCCTGGACGATCTCCTGGATCAGCCGGCGATCCGCTCGGGTGTACGGGAGCTCCGAACGCTTGGGGCCGACGAGAACGAGCCGGTTCACCTCGTTCTGCACGCGCAGCTCGAAGGTCTCGGCCGCCGGCAGGTCCGATGGCTGGACCACTCCGCCTGCGCCTAGCTCTCCGAATCCTCCGATGAATCTCCAGTGCGGGGCGCTGTCCAGCGTCTCGAAGGCGGCCAGGTAGGTGGGGTGGAAAGTGTCGTCGAGGACCTTGAAGAAGGCCTCGCCCAGCTCGGTGCTACTGAGGGTCTCTTGCGCCTGCCGGGTGAACGCGGCGCGCACGGCGTCGGGGTCGTAGGCCGAACGGAAGAATGTTCCATCGAGCCAGGCCTTGGTCTGGTCGCGCAAGGGAGCGAAGGCCAGTGCGACGATCACGGTCGCCGTCAGGTTGGTGAAGGCGGAGCGCTCGCCGATCAGGGCGCCTGCCACGCTCAGCACGGTGAAGTAGAGCGTGATCAGCAGCCCGGAGATGAGCCCGTAGGTAAGCGACGGCCGGAGCAGGAGATCGATGTCGAACAGGCCGTGCCGGACGATGGCGATGCCGACTGCGAGCGGCAGCATGGCGGAAAGTAAGGCGCCGACGCTCAACAGCAGGCCGTTCTGGCCTGCGAGCAGGGCGAAGATGAGCCCCATGGCAGGCACGATGGCCAGCAGCGACCCCCAGAGAATGCTCCGGGCCTGCGTTCGTTCGCGAGTCGAGCTTTCGCGGCTGAAAACCGTCCAGGCGGTGTTGCCCAGGACGGAGAAGCCGCCCAGGCCGGCGAAGGCGCAAGGCAAGGTGTAGCTCCATTGCGCGAAGGCCGGGTAATCGTAGGTGAGGATGCTGAAGGTCGCCAAGGCGGTGGCCGAGAGCACGACCAGCGCCTGGAACTTGTCCGGATGCAGGTCGAGCGGGCGGGGGAAGCGCAGCGCCAGGTTGATACCGAAGGCGCCGAAGACGCAGAGCCCCAGGAGGCTGGGGACGGCGCTGGGCCAGACGTAGGTCGCGGTCGAGTCGAAGAGGGTCAGGAAGTGGAAGCTGCCACTGAGGCAGAGGCCCAGATGCATGCGGGCAGTGTCATCGCCGGGCTTCAGGAGGGCCACGACGACTCCGACGGCGAGGTAGGCGATCGCCGTCAGCCAGTTCCCCAGGAAGATGACGTACCAGCTCAGCGACGGGAAGCGCTGGGTCTCGATTTTCCGGGTGAAGGTCGTCTCGCTGCCGTTCCAGCTGCTGCGTGCGACGGTGTAGGTCAACGGCGTTCCCACGGGCAGGGCGCGGACCCTCGCGTAGAGGTCCTCGCTGGAGATGAGGGGCTGCTGGTTGACCGCCAGGATGCGATCCATGGGCCGGAGGCCCGCCCAGGCTCCCGACCAGGATTCCGGAAGCTGGAAATCGACCTTCTGACCGCGCAGCAGGGTGAAGCCCGGAAACGGCCGCTCGATCCACGAAACGGCGGTCACCAGCATGATGGCGGCATAGACCGCCAGCAAGGCGGCAGCAACGAACGCCAGGATTTCGAAGGTACCGAACGCCTGGCGATGCCGAGGGTCCTGGGCTTGAGCGATCAAGGGTCTCGCATTCCTTTGCAAAAGGCAGGTTGTGGGGATATTGGGCCCCTGAGGGGCAGATATACGGTCATTTTAGGGTATGTAAAGGATAAGTAAAGGAGGTGTGAGGCGAGCTTATGGCAGATTTGACGGAACATGAGATCACGACGCCCCGCACCCGGGTCCTGGTCGTCGAGGACGACGAGGACCTGCGGCTCACGATCTACGACTGGCTGGTCTTGCGGGGGCACGCGGTCATGGCCGCCGGGGACGGTCTCGAGGCGCTGGAGCTGATCGCGCGTCAGGCGTTCGACGTCGTGCTCACGGATCTCAAGATGCCGCGCTGCGACGGCTTGCACCTGCTTTCCGCGGTGAAGGCCAGAGACGCGCAGGTGCAGGTGATCTTCCTTACCGGCGAGGCGTCGATGGAGGATGCGATCGCGGCCTTGCGCGAGGGGCGCAGCTTCGATTTCCTCCAGAAGCCCCTGCATGATTTGCGGCGACTCGACGAGGTTATCGAGCGGGCGCTGGCGCATCGCGCCCAGCTCTTGCGCGTGCCGGGAGATGCCGAGGAGCCGGCGACGCCGTGCCTGGGGCTGCCGGAAGGCGTGGCCGAGGCGATCGCCGGCGAGCCGCCCCTGGTGCGGGCTTTTCACTTCATCGAGGCCCATCTGCGCGAGCCCCTGAGCCTGCGCGAGGTCGCCGCCGCCACGGAGTACACCCCGTCCTACCTCACCAACCGCATGCGTCTCAAGACAGGCAAGACGGTTCAGCAATGGATCCTCGAGCTCAAGATGAACGAGGCCAAGCACCTGCTCTCTGCCACCGACTGGTCGGTGCAGCGCATCGCCGCCACGCTGGGCTATCAGGACCCCAACTACTTCCATCGCCAGTTCCGCCAGGCCTTCGACATGTCGCCGCAAAGCTGGCGCCAGGAGGGCATGAGCGAGAAGACCCAGCCCACCGCCTGAAAAGCTTAGGGAAGTTTTAAACGTTTTTCGGGGATAAGGATCTTGACAACGGAGGACGTACCTCAATGAGGAGGTGGTCACGATGTTCGACGCCTTTATCCGGTTCGCCTACGGCATCATCAGCCACGAAGCGTCCAATCACGGAGGCGGTAGTGGCGCTCAGCCGGGCACTCGGGGGCGAGATCCCCAGCCTCCGGCTGAGGACGAGCCCCTCGACGATCTTCACCTCGATGCGGATTCCTTGAGCATCAGCCGTGCCTTCTGGCGCATGCATGACGTTCCGGTGGATGCCGGGGACGGCGAGGCCTTGGCGCCTTGATGCCTGCGTGATTGACAGCCTCGGACGCTAGAAGAGCCCCTCGATGTGTCCCTCCGCGTCGATGTCGATGCGCATGGCCGCGGGCGCGGCGGGCAATCCCGGCATCGTCATCATCTCGCCGGCCAGGGCGACCACGAAGCCCGCCCCGGCCGAGGCGCGCACCTCCCGGATCGTCAGCCGCCAGCCCGTGGGTGCTCCCAGCAGCTTGGGGTCGTCCGAGAACGAGTACTGGGTCTTGGCGATGCAGACCGGAGCCGTGCCGAAGCCCTCGGCTTGCAGGCGGTCGAGCATGCGTCGCGCGTCGCGACTGAAGTCCACCCCGTCCGCGCCGTAGACCTTGGTCGCGACCTTGGTCAGCTTCACGTCCAGCGGATCCGCGTCCTCGTAGACGAAGCGCATCTCGGAGGGCTTCTCGCAGAGCGAGACGATCTGTCGCGCCAGCTCCAGCCCGCCTTCTCCGCCCTTGGCGAAGACCTCGGTCTCGACCAGGTCGCAGCCCTCCTCGCGGGCGATCAGGCGGATCATCTCGATCTCGGCGGGCGTGTCGTAGGGGAAGCGGTTGAGCGCCACCACGCAAGGCAATCCGTAGACCTGGGTCACGTTGCGTAGATGCCGCCGGAGGTTGGATGCTCCGCGCGCCAGGGCCTCCAGGTTCTCCGATTGAAGGTCGCCCAGGGAGACGCCGCCATTCATCTTGAGCGAGCGAAGGGTGGCGACCAGCACGGCCGCGGCGGGACGGAAGCCTCCCATGCGGCACTTGATGTCGATGAACTTCTCGGCGCCGAGGTCCGCGCCGAAGCCCGCCTCGGTGACGACGTAATCGGCCAGCTTGAGCGCGAGGCGGGTCGCCGCCACGGAGTTGCAGCCGTGGGCGATGTTGCCGAACGGCCCGCCGTGCAGGATGGCGGGGCTTTGCTCGAGAGTCTGCACGAGGTTGGGCTTGATGGCTTCCTTGAGGATGACGGCCATGGCGCCCTGCGCCCCCAGGTCGCGCGCGCGGACGATCCGGTCGTCATGCGTGTAGCCCACGATGATCTCACCGCAGCGGCGCTTGAGGTCCATGAGGTCGGTGGCGAGGCAAAGCGCGGCCATGACCTCCGAGGCGGCCGTGATCATGAACTCGTCCTGGCGCGGCACGGAGTTCAGGCGGCCGCCCAGGCCGAGGACGGCCGAGCGCAGGGCGCGGTCGTTCATGTCGAGGACGCGCTTGAAGGTGATCCGGCGCGGGTCGATCCCGAGGGCGTTGCCGTGATGCAGGTGGTTGTCGATCATGGCGGCAAGCAGGTTGTTCGCCGTCGTGATGGCGTGGAAGTCGCCGGTGAAGTGGAGGTTGATGTCCTCCATGGGGACCACCTGCGCATAGCCGCCACCGGCCGCTCCCCCCTTGATGCCGAAGCCCGGCCCCATCGAGGGCTCGCGGATGGCGATCATGGAGCGCAGGCCCAGGGTTTGCATGGCTTCGCCCAGGCCGACGGTGACGGTGGTCTTGCCTTCGCCGGCCGGCGTCGGGGAGATGGCCGTGACCAGGATCAGCTTGCCGTCGGGGCGGTCCTTGAGGCGCTCCCAGACATGGCTGGAGATCTTGGCCTTGTACTTGCCGTAGAGGTCGAGATCATCGGCTTCGAGGCCGATCCGGGCCGCCACCTCGGTGATGGGCGCCAGCTGGGCGTCCTGGGCGATCGCGATGTCGGAGCGCATGGGCTTGGTTTCGGCGGACATGATCCCTTCCTTTGCAGCGGGGGCCTTCCCTCGTCACCTTGCCACAGGCGAAGCGGCTTGGCAACCGTGGTTACTAGGGAATCGGAAGGTCAGCGGAGCTCCGAGAAGTAGTGGCGGATCTCGGGGGGGCGATCGCCCACGTGGAAGGCCCAGGCGCGCACCTCGATCTCGCGGTCGGCCTGGGTGGGGCGCTGGTGCAGACGCATGTGCGAGGTCCAGGTCTCGTCGACGAAGGTCTCCAGGAAGCGCGCGGGATCGTTGGGATCGCGCATCAGTTCCCAGCGCAGGGCGCCGTTGCGCAGGCGAAGCCGCTTGACCTCGCGCATGGCGGCGAGGAACTCGTCCCGCCGCTCGGGATCGATCTGGTAGGTGGTCGTGATGATGACCGGGCCCTCGTCGGGAGCCGGCTGGGTCGCGAGGATGGGCTCGGGCCAGTGGGCGGAGGGGCTGAGGTCGAGCCGTTCGATGGTGCTGAGCCGGTAGCGGGAGACCACGGCCAGGGAGACCAGCAAACCGCCGCCGGCGGCGAGAAGGGCGATCTCGAGGCTGGTGGCTTCGGCGAGGGCGCCCCAGAGCGGGCTTCCCAGGGAGAGGGTGCCGAAGACGACCAGCAGGTAGAGGGCCATGGTCCGTCCGCGGATCCAGGGGGGGACGGCCCACTGGATGCTGGTGTTGAAGCTCGACAGGATCAAGAGCCAGGCCCCTCCGGCGGCCAGCATGGCGAGACCCGAGAGCCAGAGGGTGCCGCTGAGGCCCAGGCCGATCATGGCGAGGGCGTAGGTGATGATACCGATGGTCAGCAGCCGGTCGATCGAGGCGTAGAGGCGAAGCTGGGGCATGCCGAACGCTCCGAGGACGGCTCCGGTGCCGAAGAAGCCCAGGAGGATGCCGTAGCCGGTGGGGCCGGTGCCGAGGCTGACGCGGGCGATGAGGGGGATGAGCGCCCAGAGGGCGCTGGCGAAGACGATGAAGGCGAAGGCGCGGGTGAGGACGATCCGGATGTCGGGCGAGTGGCGCGCGTAGCGCAGGCCGTTGCGCATGGCTGCGCTGATTCGCTCGGTGGGTAGCGTGCTGGCAGGGGCCTTGGTGGGCCAGCGGAAGACCGTCGCGAGCATGGGCAGGAAGGAGGCCGCGTTGAGGAGGAAGGTGACTCCCACGCCCACGAAGGCGACGACGAGGCCGCCGAGGGCGGGGCCGGCGGCCCGGGCGAGGTTGAACCCGGCGGAGTTGAGCGTGATGGCCTCGCTGAGCTCGTCGTTGGGGACCAGCTCGGGCACGATGGCCTGCAGCGCGGGGGCGTTGAGCGCGGCGCCGGATCCCAGCACGAAGGTGAGCAGGAGCAGCGAGAAGGGGGTGGCGAGGTGGGTGAGGGCGAGGAGGCCCAGCGCCAGGGCGGCGAGGAGCATCCAGGACTGGGTGACGAGGATCAGCTTGCGCCGGTCGACGATGTCGGCGAGCGCTCCGGCGAAGAGGGCGAAGAAGAACGTCGGCAGGTTGACGGCGGTCTGGACCAGCGCGACCATCACCGGCGAGGCCGAGAGGGAGGTCATCAGCCAGGCGGCGCCCACGCTCTGCATCATGGTGCCGAAGTTCGAGACCAGGGACGCCAGCCAGAACGCCCGGAAGGCGTCATGGCGCAGCGGATGCCAGAGCGGGGGAGCGGAGTTCATGGTGCCTCCTGGCGGCGGTTAACGCCGTGGGATCAGGCCTGGGCGACCGGGGTCGGGCTTGCGGCCGGGGCCGGGGCCGGGTGCTTGGCGAACTGCCACATGGCGTTGGCGAGGCCGAGGACGAGCAGGAAGGCCCCCACGAAGAAGGAGATGCCGGGGATGGCGATCGCCGTCGTCTTGGCGGTGAAGTGGGCGAACAGGCCGCTTGCCAACAGGGGGGCGACGATGCCGGTCAGGCTCATGAGGCTGGCCAGGGCGCCCTGGACCGACCCTTGCTCGTCGGGGCTGACCTGGCTGGCGATCAGGCCCTGGACGGCGGGGCCCGCGATGCCGCCCAGCGCGCCGATGGCGATCACGGCGTACATCATCCAGCCCTGGGTGGCCAGGCCGTAGAGCAGGAAGGCGACGGCGCTGATGCCGAGGCCCCAGAGGACGGAGTTGCGCTCGCCTAGCTTCGGCACGATCAGGCGAATCAGTCCGCCCTGCACGACGGCCGCGGTGACGCCGACGAAGGCCAGGGCGAGGCCGTTCTGGCCAGGGTTCCAGTGGAAGCGGTACTGCGTGAAGAGGACCCAGACGCTGTGCAGGCTGTTCTGGGCGAGGCTGGTCAGCAATAGGGTGATGGCGAGCCCCATGACCACGGGGTAGCGCTTCAGGAGGCGGATCCAGGAGAAGGGGTTGGCCTTGTCGGCAGTGAAGGCCCGGCGGTTCTCGGCGCGGTGGGACTCCGGCACGGCGAGCAGGCCGTAGACCGCGTTGATCAGGGAAATCGCGGCGGCCGCATAGAACGGGAGGCGCATGTCCAGGTTGCCCAGCAGGCCTCCGATGGCGGGACCGAAGATGAAGCCGAGGCCGAAGGCCGCTCCGAGCAGGCCGAAGTTCTGGGCGCGGGTCTCGGGCGTGGAGACGTCGGCGATGTAGGCCGAGGCGACGGTGATGCTGGCGCCGGCGATGCCCGCGAGGGCGCGGGCGATGAAGAGCCAGGTGAGGGAGGGCGCGAGGGCCATCATCAGGTAGCTGATGGCGGAGCCGGCCAGCGAGAGGATCAGGATGGGCTTGCGGCCGACCTGGTCGGAAAGCGCGCCGAGGCCCGGGGCGAAGAGGAACTGCATCAGGGTGAAGGTGGTGAAGAGGGCCCCGTAGTAGCGCGCCGCCGCGGTGGGATCGGCGGTGAGGGTTTCGACCAGTTGCGGCAGGATCGGGATGATCAGGCCGACGCCCATGACGTCCAGCAGTAGGGTCACGAAGATGAAGCCCAGACCGGTCTGGGCCTTTTGAGGTGAAGGCATGCGATTCTCCGGAAGCGAGGAGGACTGCCCACGCGGGCGGGCGCATGACCATGCTGGATCGCGCAGGGGCATCTTGGCAAGGGGGACGGCAAGGTTAGCCATCGTGCCCATTGTGGCCGAGACGGGATGGCGGGATAACGGGAGGAGGTAGGGAGGGAACGATCATGATCGATCACCTGCTGGCGGCCCTGGGCGCCCTTCTGCTCGCGGGACCGGGGGACGTGCCCGACGCGCGCGACCGCGCCGCGATTCTCTCGCAATGCGGCTGCTTCGAGGTCACCTACTCCTACACCGAGACCCGGGCCCTGAAGCCCGGTTACCCGCTGCGGCCTCCCAAGGAGGTCAAGGGCCTGGAATGGGTGGAGGCGGACCGCGTCTCGGAGCGCTCGCTCTCCTTGCAGCACATCCTGGTCGGCCGAGGAGGCGTGCAGAAGCACTGGCGGCAGGTCTGGGACTACGAGCCCTCGATGCTCTTCGAGTACCAGGGCCGCGGCCGCTGGCAGAAGCGCTCGCTGACGCCCGCCGACGCGCGGGGTCATTGGGCTCAGCGGGTCTACGAGGTGGATGACGGCCCGAGGTACGAGGGGGTCGGGGTCTGGTCGCATGGAGCAAGCTCGTCGGCTTGGGTGTCGCGGGCATGGTCGCCCTTGCCGCGCCGGGAGTACACGCAGCGCAGCGACTACGACGTTCTCGCCCGCGAGAACCGCCACCAGCTGACCTCCGACGGCTGGGCCCATCTCCAGCGCAACGAGAAGATCAAGCTGGAGGACGGGAAGCTCGTGCCGCTGGTCGCCGAGCGGGGCGAGAACCGTTACGTGAGGGTGGACGACGCGCGCTGCGCGGCGGCCCGGAGCTGGTGGCACTCGAACCGGGGCACCTGGCAAAGGATCCAGGGCGTCTGGCAGGAATGGTACGACCGTTCCGACGCGCTGCGCTTCCGCAGCGACCCGCATGAGGCCCTGTGGCAGCGCCTCTTCACGCTTGCCGAGCAAAAGCCGCCCCGCCTCGAAGCCGAGGTCAGGGCGGCCATCCAGGAGTCACAGGCCCCCTAGCGCCTTGCAGGAAAGGCTAGCCGAACAGCGGGGCGATCGCCGCGAAGTGCAGCACGCTCGCCGCGATCACCAGGGCGTGGAAGACCTCGTGGTAGCCGAAGACCTGCGGGAACGGATCCGGCCGGCGCAGCGCGTAGATCATGGCGCCTAGCGAGTAGATCACGCCGCCGGAGACGATCAGGGCGATCGCGCGGGTCCCCATGGCCGCGCCGATCTGCGGCAGGAACGGCAGGCCCACCCAGCCGATCAGCAGGTAGAGCGAAACCGACAAGGGCTTGGGCGCATGCGGCCAGAGCAACTTCTGGCCGATGGCCGCCACGGTGAGCGCCCAGAGCAAGCCGAGCAACGGGCCGCCGCTCGCGTCGGGCAGGGCCAGGCTGGCTATCGGGGTGTAGGAGCCGGCGATCATCAGGAAGATGGCCGAGTGATCCAGCCGGCGCATCTGCAGGCGCGCCCGCTCGCCCCAGTTGCGGCGGTGGTAGAGGGCGCTGACCCCGAACATGGTCGCCATGCAGATTCCGTAGACCAGGGCCGCGCCCCGCGCCTCGGGGCTGGCCGCGTGCATGATCAGGAAAGCCCCCGCCAGCAAAGCCACGAAGAAGGCGACCTGATGGGAGACGCCCCGCAGGACGGGCTTGATGGGGGGAATCGTCGGATCGCTCATGGCACCTCCAGCTCGGCAGGGACCGTGTCTGCCTGAAGTCAGTCTAAGCGCGCAGCGAGTGATTGTCTGTCCTGCGTCCGCCATGGCCGCGTCAAAGTTTCGTCACCGGCGCCGCGGAGCGCGAAAGCTGCCCGGACGCGATACGAGGCGATCCGGGCGTGGTAAGGCGCCTGGAAACGTGTTACGATGGGAACGGGACACTTGACGATCGCCATCGATCGCTCACCAAGGGTTGCGCGGGACGCGAACCGGCCACGCCGGGGAAGCCCGTTCATGAGTCAGGGGGACGGGTCCCATCCTCCAGCAAAAAAGGAAGGTTCATGTCTTTTTCCGAGCAAACGATCATCTGCGCGGACTGCGGCACCGAGTTTCCCTTCACGGTCGCCGACCAGGAGTTCTTCGCCGAGAAGGGCTTCTCCGCTC
>JAKFCW010000068.1:0-3135 GCA_036676455.1 Candidatus Sericytochromatia bacterium | reverse complement strand
TTCGTGCGGCCGAGCGAACGTTTCAGCTGATCACGCAGGTGGCGGGCCGCGCGGGGCGCGGGGACGTGCCGGGCCGGGTGATCGTGCAGACGTACGCCCCGGAGCATGCGAGCTTGCAGTTCGCCCGGACGCATGACTACGACGGCTTCTACGCCCGGGAAGTGGCGGACCGCGAAGCCTTACGCTACCCCCCGTTTCAGCGTTTGGTGAACGTCGTCTTCAGCGCCGAATCCCAGCCTCCGGCCTGGGCTGCCGCTGAAACGGCAGCAGCGACCCTGCGAGAGGCGGAGGGGCTGACGGTGCTGGGGCCGGCTGAATCGCCGATTTCGTTGATCCGGGGGCGGTATCGGGTGCAGGTGCTGCTCAAGACGCCGGATCTGAACGAGGCCCGGCGCTCGCTTCGCGAGGCGTTGCGCCCTGGCCGGATTCCGCGGGGATCGGGTCTGCGGGTGGCGGTGGACGTCGATCCGGTCTCGCTCTTGTAGCGATAGCGCCGAGCCGCAGGGTCAACGTCAAGCCGCATGCACAGCGATTGGCCGCGGGTGCCGCTTTCAGCCGGAGGCGCGGCCCGTGGCCGCACGGCCTATGCGAGGCGCAGAGGCCGTGCGCGCGCGCTACGACGGCCGTTCGACGCGAGGGCGGTATGCTATAATGCGACTAGCTCATGTCATGTCAGGCTTCCGGGTGCTACAGGGACGAGGCATCTTCGGCAGGAGTTGCAAGAACGCCATGGCGCAAAAGATCCTAGTGGTCGAAGACGAAATGACCAACCGCGAGGTGGCGGAGGTGATCCTGCGCAACCAGGGGTACGAGGTGATCGTTGCCAACAACGGCCTCGAGGGCATCGAGCGCGCGCGTGCGGAGCTGCCCGACCTGATCGTGATGGACATCCTGATGCCCGTGCTCGATGGACTCTCGGCCTCGCGCGAGCTGAAATCGGATGCGCGCACAGCGCATATCCCGATCCTGGTGGTGACGGCGAAGGCCTCCAACTCGGATCGCAACGCGGCGGAGGCTGCGGGCTGCGATGGGTTCCTCTCGAAGCCGTACCGCAACAAGGTGCTGGTGGAGACAGTCCGCGCCTACTTGCCGGCCCCGGCCCAGACGTAAGCCGGGCTCCGGGGCGATCGCCGAAAGCCGCATCCTGACGCCTTCTCGACTATTGTATCCTCCCGCCGCGGGGCTATCATGGCTCTCGGGGCTCTCGGGACTTGCCGCCAGCAAGGCCGCGAGGCCGGATGCCCAGGCTCAAAGAGGAGGCGACCGTGGCTGAGCATGACACCGAACCCCAAATCCTCAAAGAGCTTTTGCAGGATGTCTCCGATCCGACCGGGCAGGAGCTCGACGAGCTCGACGATCACGGCGAGCCGAGCCTGAGGGTCAGCTTCATCGAGGAGGCACAGGCGACTGAAGAGGAGCACGCCGAGGACGAGCTCAAGCCGGATCGGGTGCAGACCGCGGACCCGGTGCAGGCGTACCTGCGATCGATCGGCGCGATCCCGTTGCTCTCGGCGCGCGAGGAGGTCGAGGTCGCCCGCCAGATGGGCGAAGGGGGCGAGATCGGCCGGCGCGCGCGGCAAAAGATGATCGAGGCCAACTTACGCCTGGTCGTGAGCGTGGCCAAGAAGTACCTGGGCAGGGGCCTGTCCTTCCTGGACCTGATCCAGGAGGGCAACCTCGGGCTGATCCGGGCGGTGGAGAAGTTCGACTACCATCGCGGCTACAAGTTCTCGACCTACGCGACCTGGTGGATCCGGCAGGCCATCACGCGGGCCCTGGCGGACAAGGCGCGCACCATCCGCATCCCGGTGCACCTGGTCGAGACAATCAATCGCCTGCGCACCATCACGCAGCGGCTGACCCAGCGGCTGGGACGCCCGCCGACGGACGAGGAGGTGGCCGCGGAGGCCAAGATCCCGGTGGCGAAGGTGGCCGAGATCAAGAAGGTGGTGAAGGACACGATCTCGCTCGAGACGCCCATTGGCAAGGAGGACTCGACGCTGGGGGACTTCATCGTGGACCGGGAGGCTCCGGGTCCGGCGAGCTCGGTGGCGCAGCTCTTGCTGCAGGAGGACGTGCGCAGCATCCTGGAGACCTTGTCTGCGCGGGAGCGCGAGGTGGTGGAGCTGCGGTTCGGTTTGCAGGACGGGCATGTGCACACGCTCGAAGAGATCGGGCGGATCTTCGGGGTGACGCGCGAGCGGGTGAGGCAGATCGAGGGCAAGGCGCTCGCGAAGCTGAAGCATGCCATGCTGGAGCGCCAGCTGGTCGAATACATGGAGTGAAGACATTTCTATTCAAAAGCTGCGGGCGCTAGGGGCCGGGAGACGCGCGTCTCTCGGCCCTTTTGGCGATCGCGGCCCAGGTCCGGGCTCGGATCCGGCGCCAAGGTCTTGCCAATCGAACAAAAATTCGATATGCTGCTCTTGTTCGATTTCCCCCTCTCTCATGTTTGGAAAACATGGTTGGAAAAGGAGCCCGTGCATGGCAAAGGATGTGGTCTCGTCGAAGGACATGGCCTCGGATAAGCGCAAGGCGCTCGAGCTCGCGTTGTCGGGCATCGAGAAGCAGTTCGGCAAGGGCTCGATCATGAAGCTGGGAGATTCGGCCCGCATGAAGGTCGAGGCGGTTTCCACCGGCATTCTGCCGCTGGACATCGCGCTGGGCGTCGGCGGCCTGCCCCGCGGCCGCGTGGTCGAGATCTACGGCCCTGAGTCGGGCGGTAAGACCACCGTGAGCCTGCAGGTCGTCGCCCAGGTTCAAAAGGCCGGCGGAGTCGCCGCCTTCATCGATGCCGAGCACGCCCTCGATCCCCAGTACGCGGGTCGCCTGGGCGTCGACATCGACAACCTGCTCGTCTCCCAGCCCGACACCGGCGAGCAAGCCCTCGAGATCGCCGACGCCCTGGTACGCTCCGCCGCCGTCGACCTGATCGTCGTCGACTCCGTCGCCGCCCTGGTCCCCAAGGCCGAACTCGAAGGCGACATGGGCGACTCCCACGTCGGCCTGCAGGCCCGCCTCATGAGCCAGGCCCTGCGCAAGCTCACCGCCACCATCGGCAAGTCCAACGCCATCGTCATCTTCATCAACCAGCTGCGCGAAAAGGTCGGCGTCATGTTCGGCAACCCCGAGGTC
>JAKFCW010000067.1:0-108675 GCA_036676455.1 Candidatus Sericytochromatia bacterium | reverse complement strand
GAACTGCACGCGGCCTTCGACGGTGGCGAAGATGGTGTAGTCCTTGCCGATGCCCACGCCGTCGCCGGGGTGGAACTGGGTGCCGCGCTGGCGAACGATGATGTTGCCGGGGATGACGAGCTCGCCGCCGTACTTCTTGACGCCCAGGCGCTTCGCGTTAGAGTCACGGCCGTTACGGGTGGAGCCTACCCCTTTTTTATGTGCCATTGGAGCGAGGGTCCTTTCTTAGAGGCTGATGGACTCGATCATCACCCGGGTGAAGGGCTGACGATGACCGTTCTTGCGGCGGTAGTGCTTCTTGGGGCGCATCTTGTAGACGATGACCTTGGGGCCCTTGCCGTGGCGGAGCACCTTGCCGGTGACCTTGGCGCCGTTGACGATGGGGGCACCGATGGTGATGTTGCCGTCCTTGGAGACCAGGAGCACCTGATCGAAGGTGACGGTCTCGTCGACCTCGGCGCCGAGCATCTCGATCTCGACGTAGCGGCCTTCTTCAACCCGGATCTGTTTGCCGCCGGTGGCGATGATGGCGTACATGAGTGGGCTTTTCCTCCTCGTTGCGAGACACGCCAGGACCGGTGGCCGCGCGGGGCGACACTTGAGAACCGGGTCTGAGCGGTACACGCCCAGTGCTAAAACAAGGTTTCCAGCATATCATTCGAGGGTTAAGGGCGTCAAGACGCTCCCAGCAAGGGGGTGAGCGCCGTCCGAGGCGTCAGGTTGGGCGTCACTCCCGCGCAAGCGGGAGTCCAGTGAGCGTCACCCGACACCGGGGGCTGGATTCCTGCCTGCGCGGGAATGACGCGTGATGTTACGCCAAGGAGCGGCTCTGTTCGAGCCGCTCCCGACGATGGGGCTTGCGGGGCGCGACGCTAGTGGCGCGGTTCGATCACGAACTTGATGGCGGTGCGCTCCTCGCCGCCGATCTCGATGTCGAGGAAGGCCGGGACGAAGACCAGGTCCATGCCCGAAGGAGCGACGTAGCCGCGCGCGATGGCGATCGCCTTCACGGCCTGGTTGATCGCGCCCGCGCCGATGGCCTGCATCTCGCAGCGCCCCTTCTCCCGGATGGTTCCCGCGATGGCGCCCGCCACCGAAGCCGGATTGGACGTGCTCGCCACTCGGAAGAGGTTGGTTCCAAATGTGGTCATGGCCATCCTGCGCTTTCTCCTTCACGTGCCCATCCCGGAGCCATCTCGGAGTCTTCCCGGAGGTTTCCCGGAGTCTTCTCGGACCCATGGGGGGGGCGCCCCCGGTATCCGACTCGCCTACCCAAGTAGCATTCGCCCTCCGGGGCCGATTCCGCTCGGCTCGGATGGCCAATCTTTCTGGGATAGTTTGGTAGTCAGGCGCGGCCGCGGGCGCGCTAAAAGTCCAGGACCGTCCCGAAGATCGCGCTCCATCGGTAGGCGTCCTGGTACCCCTGACGCAGCATCGGCACCATGACACTGGCCTGAAACGCCAGCTGCGGAGAAAGCGTCCAGGTCAAACCCGGAGCCAGCAAAACCAGCGTCGAGCCCGATTCCGCATCCGGCTGCCGGTTCTCCTGGGAGGGCTCCTGCCACGTGCCCATCTGCTCGAGAATCACGGACCAGGAGTCGTTGAGGGTCCACTCGAGCGCCGAGTTCAGCTGGAAGCGCTGTCCGGACCAGCTCGTCAGCAGCGCCCCCTGCTCGTCGACCCTGGTCTGGCGCAGGCGGTAGAAGTAGTTGAGGTTCAGGTAGGCCGTGAGCTGCGGAGTGAGCTTATAATCACTGGCATGCTCGAACCCCAGGCCCGGCACTCCCGCTCCCAGCCCCTTGTCGGGGTTTCCCGTCGCGAGGTCCACCCGCAGCCGGGCCCGGCCGCTATGGGTCTCC
Organism: Candidatus Sericytochromatia bacterium; assembly: GCA_036676455.1. Classification (GTDB taxonomy): domain Bacteria; phylum Cyanobacteriota; class Sericytochromatia; order S15B-MN24; family UBA4093; genus UBA4093. Next base: position 106,816 of record JAKFCW010000067.1, on the reverse strand, counting down.
GCCTCCCAGAGCCTGCGCGACAGCGTCCAGGTGAGATCGTACAGTCCCGAGGCCCCGTCCTGGCCGTCGAACTGGCTCCAGACGTCGAAAGGCACCACCAGAGACGTGCTCACGCCCTCGCCGAGCCCCACCTCGAGGCTGGTCCAGGCCTCCGCGAAGTGGTAGCCCGGCGCGTCCTCCGGGTTGGCCATGAAGGTCTCGCCGTTGATGATCTTCAGCTCGTAGGGAGAATAGTTCAGGTACTCGAGGATCTCGAACTGTCCGAACTCCGGCACGAACGAACTCGACAGGTTGACGGTATAGGCGGCCCCGGGAAGGGCCATCATCGCCCAGGTCAGGGCGCCGAGCAGGACGGTCTTCTTCATGCGCTCCTCAACCCACAGCAACTCTCCTGCCCTTGTACCCCGGCCCCCCGTTCACCCAAACGAGCCGCCCCGATGCGTCCGTGGAGGTACAATGAGCTGTTCCCTTCACCAGAGAGGATGCGCCCATGCTGACCGCCACCCCCACCGTCCCCCCGCGCCTCCGCGACGCCCTGACGCGCCACGCCTTCAACCTGATCGACGGGGCCTGGATGGCGACCGACTCCGGCGCGACCTTCCCGGTGCTCAACCCCGCGTCCCCCGAAGAACTCATCGCCCGCTTCCCGGCCTCCGGCCCCGCCGAGGTGCAAGCGGCCGTCGAGGCGGCCCAATCGGCCCTTCCCGCCTGGAGCGCCATGCCCGCGCCCGAGCGCGCCCGCATCCTCGAGCGCGCCGTCGACCTGCTCGAAGCCCGCGCCGAAGAACTCGCCTACGCCCTGACCTGGGAGGAAGGCAAGCCGCTCGCCGAGTCCCGTGTCGAGATCCGGCGCGGCCTCGACGTCATGCGCTACTTCGCCGGCGAAGGCCGCCGCCTCGGCGGCCAGACCGTGCCCTCGGCCCTTCCCAACATGCTGGCCTTCACGCAGCGTCGCCCCCTGGGCGTCGTCGGCCTGATCACCCCCTGGAACTTCCCCTTCGCCATCCCCGCCTGGAAGGCCGCCCCGGCGCTGATCGCCGGCAACACCCTGGTGCTGAAGCCCGCCGAGCAAACCCCGCTCTGCGCCGTCCTTCTTGCCGAGGCCCTTCAGGAGGCCGGACTGCCCCCCGGGGTCCTCAACGTGGTCCACGGCAACGGCTCGGTCGGCCAGGAGATCGTCTCGCACCCGCTGATCCGTGCCATCTCCTTCACCGGGTCCACCGCCGTGGGCAAGAAGATCAACGCCGCAGCCGCCTCGCGCCTCGCCAAGGTCCAGCTCGAGCTGGGTGGCAAGAACGCCGCCATCGTGCTGGAGGACGCCGACCTCGACCTGGCCGCCCGGGAGATCGCCACAGCCGCCTGGGGCTCGAGCGGCCAGCGCTGCACGGCCACCAGCCGCCTGATCGTCCAGCGTAGCGTCTCGGCCGAACTCCTTGCGAAGCTGCTAGAACTCGCCGCCGGCTACCGGGTCGGCTCGGGCTTCGACCCCGAGGTCAAGGTGGGCCCCGTGATCGCCCCTGACGCCCTGGCCCGGATGGAGCGCTACGTGGCGATCGCCCAGCAAGAAGGCGCCAAGGTTGCCCTGGGTGGGCAGCGCGTGGAGCGTGACGGCTACTTCTACGCTCCGACGGTGATCACGGGGGTCTCGCCCCTGATGACGGTGGCGCAGGAAGAGATCTTCGGGCCGGTGCTGGCCGTCATCGAGGTGGAGGATCTCAGCGAGGCGATCGCCGTGTCCAACGCGGTTTCCTACGGGCTTTCCAGCGCCCTCTACACCCGCGACATCGCCTCGGCACTGGCTTACGCCCAGCAGGCGGAGACGGGGTTGCTGCACGTGAACTGCTCGTCGATCTACTCGGAGATCCAGCTGCCCTTCGGAGGCATCAAGGATTCGGGCTTCGGCGGCCGCGAGATGGGACAGTCGGCGCTCGACTTCTACACCGAGTGGCGAACCATGTACATGCAGGGGTGAGCACCCCCTGGCACCCGATCGAAGCCGTGGCGGGCGCGGAGGCCCGCCCTACAAACACCCTGACTTGAGCGCCCCTGACGCTCCATGGTTTCACGCTCCGACTTAACCAGTTCTTCCGCCAGGATTAACCTGGTGATAAGAACAATTGCCCCCCTCCAGGACGACAATCATGTTAACGAACCGTCCACACGTCATCACCGATCAGGTCAAGGAGAGCGGAGCATGAAAAAGGGCATCGGAGTCAAATCCCTGCTGAGTCTCGCGCTCGTGGCCATGGTGCTGACCGGGTGCGGCGTGAATCCTGCGGGCAAGGTCGTCGATCGCGGCGGCAAGCTCAAGGACCTCAACCTCAACCAACCCCAGCCCGGCGCCAACAATCCTCAACAGGACCAGGCCCGCGTGCTCCAGCTGATGCAGCTGGTGGCGCAAGCTCATGCGCGCAACAACAACGTGGCCTGCGACCTGGTGGCCTTTTTCCGCAAGGACAACGGCACCACCACCTCGATGAAGACCAAGTACCGCTTCCAGAAGCCCAAGCAGACCTCGATGGAGATCCTCGAGGCCAACGATGGCGGCACCGTCGGTACCAAGCTCGTCTGGAACGGCGGCTCGGATGTCGCGGTCAAGACCAAGCTGATGGGCTTCTGGCTCAAGACCAGCCTGGCCATCACCGACGACCGGATCAAGGACAGCCGCGGCTACCGGATCAACGAGACCTCCCTGGACCAGCTCTACGCAACCCTGCTGCACGCGCAGGCCAAGCACCAGCTCCTCAGCGAGGGCATGCTCAAGGGACGCCCGGTGGCCGTCATCCAGCTGGACTCCCCCATGAAGCTGCGGGGCGTGACCCACGAGGTCTTCGGCATCTACGTCGACACCTTCACCCCGGCCTTCCGCGAACTCTACGGCGGCAACACCCTGCTGATGCGGCTCCAGATCGATAACGCGCGCCTGAACGTCCAGATGGAGTCCAACGCCTTCAACCTGGATTAGCCTTGGACTTGCCGCAGGGAACCTTGATCGAGAAACACTCCGAAACCCCCATCCAACCGGCCGGCCCCCAGCACGCTGCGGAGCTGGCCTCGTTCTTCGCGGGGCAGCCGGTCGGCAGCGCGGCCTTCGCCTACCGGGTCGATCGAAGCCCCGATTTCTTCCGCTACAGCCGCCTCCAGGGCTTCGACGCCCGTGTCCTCATCGCCGAGACCGACCGGATCGTGGGGCTGCTCTCGGTCCTCTTCGACCGGGTCCACCTCGCGGGACGGCCCCGCGAGATCGCGTACACCGGCGACCTGCGCCTGGATCCCTCCGTCCGCGGCCAGGGACTGGGCGATCGCTTCATGCGCGAAGGCATCCGTGCGGCCCGCGAGCGTCTGGGCCCTGACGCCCCCATCGTGACCGCCGTCATGGCGGACAACCCCGCCGGCCTCGCCATGAACGCCCACCTGGGACGCGACGGCATCGCCCACATGCGCCCGATCGCCGAGGTCGAGCTCTTCTTCGTCTTCCCATGGACCTTGCCTGCCCCCGCCAGCAAGCTCCGCACCCGAAAGGCCACGGTCGCGGACCTGCCCCGCATGCACGCCCTCTGGCAGCAGGTCGCCCCCCGGCGCGATCTCTCGCGAAGCTTCACCGCCGACGAGTGGGAGGCCTGGGTCATGGACTCCCCGGGGCTGGGAATCGACGCCTACACCCTCGCCGAGGATGAAACCGGCAAGCTGCAGGGCTTCCTGGCGGGCTGGGACATGAGCCCCGTGCGGCGCTTCATGCTCTCCGGCGAGACCGCCTCGCAGCACTGGATACGTCGCTTCTGGAACGCTGGCAGAGGCCTGCTGGGGCTTGCGCGCTTCCCGAAGGCGGGAGAAGCGTTGCCCTTCCTCGCGGCCACCAACCTCTGCGTGGCCGACGAGCAGGCCTTCATCCCGCTGCTGCATGCCAATCTGGCACGCGCACGCCAGCAAGGCGCGCTCTTCCTGGGACTCGCCCTGGATCGGCGAGATCCGCTCATCCAGCAGATGCGAGGGTTTCTCGCCTCTCGCTCCACCTTGCTGCTACTGGGTAACGAGGCCCTGCCGGCCGACACGCCCGAGCGCGCGACGATTTACCACGTCGAAATCGCCATGGGATAAGTCCCCTACGGGGTGAAGCGCCGCTCCACCCGTCGGAGCTTGCGATCCGAGCGGTGCGTCTCGTAGGCCGTGAAGGTGACCGCGGGCGGAACCGCCCCCAGCGCGTCGGCGAGCTGGGCCACGCGAGTGGTGACGCGGGCCTCGACGTCGCTCGGCTCCGGTGGTAGGCGTAGCGAAACCTCGACGAGCGATTCGCCGAGCTGGCAGACCCGGTACTCGATCGCCTCGGGGGCCGCCTCCATGACCGCGCGCCGGATGAAGTCCGGAAAAACGGGAACGAGCCGCTCCGCGCCCTTCGACGGGAAGTAGAAAAGGTCGTCCGAGCGACCCTCGATCCGCTCCAGTGCCGTCATGACCGAGCCGCAGGGACAAGCGTCGGCGCGCTCCGTCAGGATGTCGTTGAGGCGGTAGCGGATGATGGGCTGGGTCGTGCGCGAGAAGTCCGTGAGGATCGGGATGAACTTCCGGCTCTCGGCGTCCAGGACCGCCCGCTGAAAGGCCACGAGGTCCTCGTTGAGGTGCAGCGTGCCGTGCGCGCAGGTCACCCCGAGGAAGCCCTCCGTGCACTGGTAAACCTGGTGGATGATCCCGCCGAAGCGCTCCTTGAGGCAAAGCTCGTCGAGCGGATCGAGCACCTCGGCGACCGAGACCACCTTGACGGGGGCGATCGCCAATCCCGGATGCTCGGCTAGCAAGCGCAGCAAGGACGGCGGCCCGATCAGCACCGTCGGCTGGAAGCGATTCAGCCGCGCGACATGCGCGTCGAGCGGCTCCATGAGGTCGAAAAACTCGAACTGGATTCGCGAGCTTCCCACCGTCTCGTAGAGGTTGCTATTCGCCCTCAAGAAGAACGCCACGCGGTTCACATCCAGAATCGATCCCGGCAACAGGCGCGCCAGCATCGTTCCAGCCCAGCGGAAACGCTCTGAGGGGGATACGAGGAAGAGTCCACGGTTGCCGGAAGTCCCCGAGCTGAGGCCGACGGTGATTTGGCCGAGCATGGGGGCGAAGTCGCGGGAGCGTTCGGCCTCGAGCGCGACGGCGAAGGCCTCCTCGGAGCGGGCGCCGACCGTGTTGAGGCGGTCGAAGTGACGCATCATCTCGGCCTTGTCGATCGTGGGCCAGTCGCGCCAGTTCGATAGCCCCGGCGGGGCGTCGGCGAGGCGTTCCCGGTAGAAGGGCGATCGCGGCAGGATCCGCTTCAGGTGGCGCCGCACCTGCTGGTCTTGCCAGGCCAGCAGCTCCTCGCGCGACTCGAAGCGCCGCGACCGGGTCTGGACGTAGTGCCACAAGATCTGCGCAATGCCCTTGGCAGTCATGCCTGAGCCTCGCGTTCGAAGGACTCCCAGAGGTTCTGGCAATGGCTGGGCACGATCAAGACCTCGGGCCGCTCCTGGCTGAGTCGGTGCAGGCCGCGCAGGGTCTCGGCGTACGCCCGCTTATCCGAAAAAATCATCTGGGCCAGGCCGCTGGGCAGGCGCAGCTCGGCGAAGGACTGGCTGGTCCAGCAGGCGTCTCCCACCAAAAAGACCAGTCCCTTCTCGGTTTCGGCCAGCAGGCCGTAGTGACCTTCGGCATGGCCCGGCAGGGGAACGGCGACGAGCATGCCGTCCCCGAAGAGATCGTAGCCCGTCGTGAAGGGCTCCAGGCGTCCCGCGAGATCAACCGTGGGGCGGGTCTCGAAGGGCTGCATGCGGCGGGCGAAGTCCGCGGGCAGCAGTCCCGGCAGGAAGCCCTTCGTGAGGGCCGCAATGCCCTTGAGGGAGCGCAATGCCGAGTAGCCGTCCTCGGAGCAGTGGAAGTGCGCGGAGGGGAAGTCGGCGAGGGCCGCGATGTGGTCGCCGTGGAAGTGAGACAGGATCACGTGGTGGACGTCCTCGGCGCGGAGGCCGAGGGCTTCGAGCTGGTGGACCACCGAGTCCTCGGGGCGGTAGTAGACGGGCGTGAGGCGGGCGTAGAGGAGGTTCGGAAAGCTGGAGGTCTCTTCATGGAAGCGCTCGGAGTAGCCCGTGTCGAAGAGCATGAGGCCCGCTTCGGGGTGCTCGATCACGCCGACCATGGCGGGGAAACGGCAGGACTGCCAGGATCCCCCCTCGAGCACGACGCGCTCGGGGTGGGTGCAGTACCCGGCCTGGATCATGCGAAGCTTAACCGGCACGATGAGCCTCCTTCCACCAGGCGACGAACTCTAAAAGCCCCTCGTCCAGGGAGTATCGGGGGGTGTAGCCCAGGTCTCGGCGGGCTGCCGAGATGTCGAGGGTCTGGCTCTTGGCCAGGACGTTGACGGAGTAACGGGTGAGCAGGGGTTCGCGTCCGCCCATGAAGGCGTTGGCGGCGGCTTCCATGGCTCCGGCCAGCCCGTAGGCGATGGGATAGCGCATGGGGCGGAAGTTGGCGGGGACGTCGAGAGCGGCAAAGAGCTTCGATAGCAGGTGGCGCATCCGCACGGTCTCGCCATTGGTGATGTTGTACTTCTTGCCCAGGACGTGGTCGGAGGCGGAGGCACAGAGCAGGAGGGCATCGACCACGTTATCCACGTAGGTGACGTCGACCCAGGGGCCCTCCGGGCCGAAGAGGGGGAGGGCGCCACGTTCGTTGGCCCGGATGAGGCGAGGCAGGATGGTGGTGTCTCCGGGGCCAAAGAGGGCGCGCGGGCGAATGGTCACGACCGGCAGGCCATCGGCATGGGCGGCGTCGACGAGGATTTCGGCCATGCGCTTGGTGGCTGCGTAGTGGTTCACCGGCTTGTCCGCGAGGGGATCGTCCTCGGAGACGTCGAGGCGCTCCTCGGTGTTGAAGTAGAGGCTGGGAGTCGAGACATGGACGAGGCGGCGAATCCCGTGCGTCCGGCAGCCCTCGATGACGTTGCGGGTGCCCTCGACGTTGGACTTGTAAAAGGCGGGGTAAGGGCCCCAGGGCGACGAGAGCGCTCCCGAGTGGAAGACGACTTCCTGCTCGCGGCAGGCGGCGAGGATGGCGTCACGGTCGGCGAGATCCGCCGAGACGAAGCGAACGCCATGCGCGTCCAGCCAGCGGCCGGCGTCGAGGTTCCGGCCGAGTCCCACGACCTCATGGCCGTCCGCGGCGAGCCTTTGGGCGAGTCGCTTACCAAGGAAGCCGGTGGCTCCGGTCACGAGTGCTTTCATGTATCTCCGTTCCATTCGATGTCCCAGGTGCTCGCCTCGATCAGCGAAATCCGCTCCCGCTTGGCGATCCGGGCTAGGCTCGCGAGCAGGATGACCTGTTGCCAGAGGGGCCTGGGATCTTGCCGTCTGAAGAGGGCGTCCTGAGCCGAGTGGAAGGCTGTGGTCCAGGACGCCAGGGCGCCGAGAGAACGCACTTTCGGTAAGGCGTAGGCGATCATGGCGAGGCCAAGCATGCTCCGCGTGGTCGCTCGGGGGCGGGCCGTGGCGTCGCGACTTCCCAGCAGGGCCTCCACGAGGCCGTCTTCGGGTCCGAAGAGGTGGACGCCGCTGGTGGCCCGGGGGTTACATTCCAGGGGGTAGAACTGGCCGTCCGATTCGATGAAATCGAACGAGATCTGGCCGGTGAGGCGTTCGACGGCGACGAACTCCCGGACCCAGGCGCCGAGCGCCGCATGCTCGAAGGGAGCGAAGTAGATGCTGGCGCCGGGACCGGCGGTGTAGTCTCCGCGGTAGGCGGCGAAGGCCAGCAGGCGCCCCTCGCGCGCCACCGCGTACGTGCAGACCATCGGTCCCGGCACGAACTCCTGGGCCACCCAGGGCTGGGAGGGTGTGGCGGCAAGGTCGGGAAGGGGATCGCCGGAGCGGTGGATCAGGACGTGGGTGCCGAAGCGCGAGAAGACGGGCTTGAAGACGATACGGGCGCCGGCCGGGAAGGAGGCGATCGCCTCTTTCAGGCTATCCGCCCCTTCCACGAGGAGGGTCCGGGGGATCCGGAGGGCCATGTGCTGGGGGCCGCGGGCTTCGAGGTCGACGATGAACTGCCACTTGCTGTGCAGGCGGCGCAATAGCTCGGGCGGTGGGGCCAGCACCTCGCAGGAGAGGCGACCGTGGCCCGCCGCGACGTGGAAGACCTCCTCGCAAGTCGGGATCAGGAGGTCGATGCCTTCCGCCTGGACGATGGCTTCGAGCGCGGTGAGGAAGCCCTCGCGCTCGAAGCGCGGAGGCGGGACGAGGTGGTTGCGGTGCACGGCCCTGGAGGCGCGGCAGAGGTGCTGCGGCAGGCTTTCGGCCACGTGAACCTCATGGCCCGCGGCATGGAAGAGCCTAGCCAGCTCAAGCGTGACGGGCGCCCGCCCACCCGTGAGCAGGACGCGAGAACTAGCCTTAATACTCAAACAACAAGGCTCCCATCGAGAAGCCGGCCGAGGTTCCGAGCAGCATGGCGCGATCGCCCCGCTTCAGCTTGCCGCGCGAGATCGCCTCGTGGAGGGCCATCGGGATGGACGCGGCGATGGTGTTGCCGAACTCGGGGGCAATCACCATGAACTTCTCGGGCGAGACGCCCAGCCGGCGCTGGACCAGCCACATGGCGGTGGGGCTGGCCTGGTGGGGCAGGACCATGTCGACCTCCGAGAGGGACGAGCCGACCTGCTCGAAGAAGCGCTCCACGAAGCCGGGAAGCTTCTGGGAGGTGAACTTGAAGACGGACTTGCCGTCCATCTCGAAGAGCGCGTACTCGTCGACGTAGGCCTTCAGGTCCGAGGCCTGCCGGGGGTGGTAGCGGGTGCCTCCGGCGCGCAGGCGCGTCATCTCCGAGCCTTCGCTGTAGGTTTCCATGCGCGCTCCAAAGATGCGGGAGGTCTCGCCTTCCTTGGCGCGGCCGATCACGGCGGCGGCGGCGCCGTCGCCCATGATGGTGGCGGACTCGCGGTCGTTCCAGTTCAGGCCGACCGAGGCGATCTCGCTGGCGACAAGGAGCACGCGCTCGTAGCGCCCCGAGGCGATCAGGTGGCTCACGACGTCGAGGCCGGTCACGAAGCTGAGGCAGGTCGAGTTCACGTCGAAGGAGGGAATGCCCGAGGTCGACAGGCCCAAGGCCTTCTGGACCAGCGAGGCGGTGCAGGGGATGGCCTGTTCCTGGCCGCCGCAGACGCCCACGATGGCATCCAGGTCGGAGGCCTCGAGCCCGGCCGCCTCGAGGGCCGAGCGTGCCGCCTGAGCCCCCATGCTGCTGGTGGTCTCGCCGTCGACGAAGTAGCGCGTGAGGACTCCGGACTGCTTGGCCACCGTGCCCGGCGCGAGGCCCAGTCGGCGATCCATGTCGTCGGCGGTGACGGCCTTGGCCGGCAGGGCCTTGCCGGTACCGAGAATGCGAACGGGAAGGGCGGGCATCGGGAACTCCTTGAGGTGAAACCGGGGGCTAAGCGCTTAGTTCGGCCAACTGGGCCTGGATGAAGACGACCAGCGAGGCGAGAGTGAAGGCGGGGTCCGGAGCGTCCTGCTGATCGACGACCCAGTCGACCAGGGTGAAGCGATTGTCGAAGGCCACCTCGACGCGGGTGGCGATCTCGACGAGGTGGAAGGAGTCGATGCCCAGGTCCATGGTGAGGGAGGTCTCGGGACCCAGCTCCTGGGGGGGCAGGTCGATGCCGGCGTCCACGAGGACCTCCTGCAGGAGGGCGAGGATCTCCTTGGTGGTGTTTTCGGTCTTGGTGTCAGGCATCTTCATTCCTTACGAGATGTGCGGCGACGCGTTGCGCCATGGCACGGCCCACAATGCGGGTTTTGGTCAGCAGGCCGGGTTCGACGGGGGCCGACAGGCCGCCCTTGAGGTAATTCTGGCGGGCCTTGTCCCGCTGGATCTTGCCCGAGGAGGTCTTGGGCAGGACCCCGGGATCGACGAGGAGCACCTCGTCGGGCTGGATGCCCAGGGCCTGGGAGATGCGGGCGACGATCGCCCTTGCCAGCGCCGGATACTCCTCCGGAGGCTGGCGAGTCTCGGCGAGGACGACGATCCGCTCGGTGCCGGTCTCAGGATCCGCGGTGCCGAAGGCCGCCACGCAGCCTTGCCGGATGCCCTCCACCTCGGAGGCCAATGCCTCGAAGTCCTGGGGAGCGTAGTTGCGGCCACCCTTGAGGATCAGATCCTTCATGCGGCCCACGATGAAGACCTCCGAGCCCACCATGTAGCCGATGTCCCCGGTCTTGAGCCAGCCGTCCACGAAGGCGGCGGCCGTGGCCTCGGCGTCTCCCATGTAGCCGCGCATGACGGACGGCCCCTGGAGCTGAATCTCTCCGGTCGTGCGTTCGGGAAGCTCCTGGCCCTCGGGAGTGGCGATCCGCATGCGGTAGCCGGGGATCACCCGCCCCACCGACACGACCTGGGCTTCGCGCGACTCGGCTCCGAGCATCCCGGCGCCATGCGCCTCGGCGCCGTTCGAGAGCGGCACGGCCTTCCCCTCGGACTCGAGGGCCTCGGCGGAAATCCGGTCGACCCACATGCCGCGTCCCATGGGCGGTGCGGAGGCCGCCACGGCCACCTCGGCCATGCCGTAGACGGGCGTGAGGGCGCGGGCATCGAAGCCGTAAGGGGCCAGGCGGCGGCCGAAGGCCTCCAGGGTGCCGGGCAGGATGGGCTCGGCTCCGCAGGCGGCCAGGCGCCAGCTCGACAGGTCGATGCCCTCTAGCTGGGCGTCGGTGACCCGGTTGAGGACGAGCTGGTAGGCGAAGTTGGGAGCGGTCGAGATGGTGCCCCGGAAGCGGTGAATCGCCCAGAGCCAGCGTTTCACGTCCAGCAGGAAGACCTGGGGCGACATCAGCATGACCGAGATCCCGCCGTAGAGAGGCATCAAGAGGGTGCCGATCAGGCCCATGTCGTGATAGAGCGGCAGCCAGGAGACGGTCCGATCCTCGGGCTTCAGGGCGATCGCCTCGATGAAGGCCGCCATGTTGGCAATCAAGCCCTCATGCGTGAGCATGACACCCCGCGGGGCGCGGGTGCTGCCCGAGGTGAACTGGATGAGGGCCAGGGCCTGCGGGTCCTCGGGCGGCGGCACGTAGAGGCCTCCCGGCTTGAGAGCGTCAGGGGCCAGCACGAGCGCCCGGGACCCGGCAGCCAGGGCGGCCGACTCCGTGACGAGGCGCGCGCGGTCCATGGCGAGCACCATGCGAGGGTCAGCCCGGCGGATCAAGGCCGCGAGGTGGGCCTCGTAGTCCTCCACTCCCTTGGTACGGGCCGGCGGATAGAACGGCACCGGCACCGCACCGGCGAACGTGATGCCGAAGAAGGCCTTGAGGAAGTCGACCCCGGTGGGAATGCCCAGCATGACGCGGTCTCCCGGCTTGACGCCGTGGGCCTGCAAGGCGGCTGCGGCATCCTGAGCCAGTTCGAGGAGGCCACGGTAGGTCAGCAGGACCTCCCCGCCGCGATCCTCGGCGAGGTGGACCAGCAGGGCATCGCCATGCTCCTCGGCTCGCTGCCGAAGCAGCGCCGTCAGGGTCTGAGGGGGTGAAGTCACGCGGAAATCAGTCATGCCAGGTCATTATACCAACGAAGCGGCCAAAACTTTCGGTGCATGGCGGGCGCAGAGGCCCGCCCCACGAGAGTCCAAGGGGGCGCAGCCCTGGTCGTCATTCCCGCGCAAGCGGGAATCCACTGGACTCCCGCTTGCGCGGGAGTGACGCATGCCCCAGGTGACTCGCCCAGGGAGCAAGGGTATGAAAGAGAGGCTTGCGATTCACAGGAGGCTGCATGCGGAAGCTGCTATCCAAACTGGCGAACCTCGGAGACGTCGTGCTCCTGCTACTGCGCTTCAGCTGCTTGATCGTCAACCCGAAGGACATCTCCCCCATCTTCAAGGCGCGCACCTTCCGGAACCACAAGAGCATGCAGCTGGCCTTGGCCAGCCTCCGCGCCACCCCCTCCGCGGCGGCCCTGATGACGGAGCGCTACCTCAACCCGGCTCCCGTCGACCCCGAGTCCCTGCTCGCCACCTACTCCCCGGGCACGCTCGGCCACGAGTTCGGCGCCTACATGACGCGCCACAAGCTCGACGTCGTCTTCTACCCGCCCCTCGAGGACAAGGAGGACGACGACATCTCCTACCTGCGCATGCGCGCCCGCCAGACCCATGACATCCACCACCTGGTCCTGGGCTTCCCGCCCGAAGGCGCCGGAGAGATGGCCATCTCCGCCTTCTACGTCGCCCAGAACCGCATCCCCCTCAACTCCCTCCTGCTCGGAATCGGCTTCCTCTACACCACGATCCGGGAGCCCGAACGCCTCGGAGACCTCATGGAATGTGCCATCCTCGGCTGGACCATGGGCAAGCAAGCTGAGTGCTTCCTCGGCGTGAAGTGGGAAGAGCACTGGGCCACCCCCCTCGACGAGCTCCGCGCCATGCTGCGCGTTCCCCCTCAGCCCGAGCCCCTTCCCCTCTCCGTCAAGTCGTATGCCATCTAGAGCGCCTAAATCAATCCTGCCCTGGCGCCGCCTAGCGGCACGACTGGCTTCAATACGATGGGTTGATTTAGATGCTCTCAACCCCCGCCTCGTCCTGGGCGGCTGGCTCGTCGCGATCGTCCTGGCCGCGCTGCTCCTGGTGCTTCGGCCGGTGTCGATCCCTGACACCACCCTCTCGGGGGCGCCGGGTACGCCCGCGCACCAGGTCGAGGTCCTCCTCGAGCGGGACTTCGGCCAGAAGCTCGGCAGCACCGCGGGCCTGGTGATCGAAGGACCGGTGGACGCGCCCGCGCTCGAGACCGCCTTGCGCGCCGCCATCCCGGCCATCCGGAGCGTGCTCGAGGTCAAGCCTGATACCAAGCGTCCCGTCCGGCTCTTCCAGGTCTCCTTCGACCCCTCCGTCAGCCTGAGCAAGGCTCAGGACCTGACCCCGGCCATCCGCGACGCGGTTTCCCGCTTCTCGCAGGGACGCTTCAAGGCATGGCTCAGCGGGTCCACCGCCTTCCAGCACGACACCAAGGCCCAGAGCCGCCACGACTCGCGCCGCAGCGAGTCGCTCTCGCTGCTCGTCTCCCTGGTGGTACTGGTGCTGATCTTCGGAGCGCTCAGCGCCGCCCTCATCCCGCTGCTGGTCGGCGCCAGCACGATCCTCTTCTTCAACGCTGCCATGGCTCTCCTCGGCCTGCCGATGTCTCCCGTCTCCCGGGTGCTGTCCTCGCTGCTGGGCCTGGCCCTGGCCATCGACTACGCGATCTTCCTGGTGGGACGCTTCCGCGAGGAGCAGCGTCACGGCGCCACGCCTGCCGACGCCCTGGCCGCCACGCTGGACCACCCGCGCCGCACCATCGTCACCGCCGCCCTCGTCATGACCGCCAGCCTCCTGCCCTTGGCCCTGCCCGACGTCTCGATCAGCCGGGTGACCGTCCTCAACCTCGTGCTGGTGATCGCCATCTCGCTGGTCACCACCCTGCTGCTGGTGCCCGCCTTGCTCACCCTGAAGCCGGCCCTGCTGGACTGGCCGCGCCCCCTGGCCCGCGCCATCGGCAAGCTCGACCCCGAGCGCTACTGGGCCCCGTTTGCGAGGCATGTCGTCCGGCACCCCTGGCGCTACCTTGCGCTGTCTCTAGTGATCGTCGGAAGCCTCGCCGTGCCCGCGAGCCGCATGCAGCTCTGGGAGCCGGTCCAGGCGATCGCCCCCAAGGACTCCGAGTCTTTCGTCGGCTACCAGCGCCTCGCCGCCAACGGCTGGAGCGGCGAGCTGATGCCCGTCATCCTGGCCGTGAAAGCCCGCCCCGGCGGCAATGTGCTCGAACCCGAGGCCGTCCGCTACGTCGCAGCCCTCACCGAGAGCTTGCAAGCCCACCCGCGGGTCGCCGAGGTCACCAGCCTCACCACCTGGAGACCCGGCTTCACGACCGAGGAGTACGTGGCCGCGCTCGGCCTGGTCCAGCGCCTCGGCCCCTGGGCTCCTTCTCAGGGGCTGGACGCCCTCGTGAACACCAAGAACGGCAGCGACGTGACCCTGCTGGCCGTCGCCCCGCGCGACCTCATGGCCCTCGACGACACCCGCGCCATCCTGGATTCCGTTCAGGCCTACTCCACCGCCCACCCCGAGTTCGACCTACTGGCCGGAGGCGTCGTCGCCCGGGTCCAGGACTTCACCCATGAGCTCTACCGCCCCCTGCCGCTCATGCTCGGCGCCGTGGTCCTCGGCGTACTCGTCCTCCTCACCGTCGCCCTGAAGAGCGTGGTCATCCCCCTGAAGGCCGCCGTCATCAACTTCGCCCCCATCGTCGGCGCCCTGGGCGTGCTCGTCCTGGTCTTCCAGGAGGGCTGGCTGAGCGGCCTCCTGGGCACGCCCGTGAACGGGGCCGTGACCAACCTCGTGCCGATCCTGGTCTTCTGCCTGACCTTCGGCCTGAGCATGGACTACGAAATCCTCATCATGAGCCGCATCCAGGAGGCCTACCTGCGCGGAAAGGACCTGGAAGACGCCATCGTGGAGGGCATGAGCCGCTCGGGCTCTCTGATCACCGGAGCCGTCCTCATCCTGCTGGGCGTCTTCGCCACCGGGATCACCTCGTCCTCGCCCCAGACCCAGGAGGTCTGCCTGGGGCTCTCGGCGGCGCTGGTGCTGGACGCCACCGTGGTGCGCTTCCTGCTGGTCCCGGCCTTGATGCGGCTGATGGGGAAGTGGAACTGGTGGATTCCAGGCATGCAGAGGCAGGGACGCCTGCACCACTGACTTGATCACCCCCCGCGGGCGCAGAGGCCCGCGCCACGGACACCCGGGTTGGGGGACTCCCGGATGCTTACATTTCATGGAGGTTGTGGGGCGGGCCTCCGCGCCCGCCATGACTTCCATGCCCGCAAGGGCTTCCATGCCCCCAAGGGCTTCAGATCTTGTCCCGAAGGGGGCGGCAGCGTATGATGAGGACAGCTTTCGCGCCCCTAGCGCCCGCGGCTGTTGCGTAAGGCAGCGAGCGTTAGCCGTGAGCCGCATGGATGGGCGAAGAATGCCAAAGCGCGCTGTCCTGCAGCAACGACGATCGCTCTAGGAGGAGTCAGGTTGTTCACGGGCCTCATCGAAGAAGTCGGCACCCTCATCGCCCGCCGGGGCCATGAGCTGGTGATCGGCGCGCCCGAGATCGCCCCCAGCCTCAAGCTGGGTGACTCGGTGGCCGTCAACGGCATCTGCCTCACCGCCACGTCCCTGGGGGGAGATCGCTTCACCGCGGACGTCTCCGCCACCACCTTCGAGGCCACCGCCGCCGGCGGCTGGCAACGAGGCCGCAAGCTCAACCTCGAACGCGCCCTGGCCCTGGGCGATCGCCTCGGTGGCCACCTCGTCAGCGGCCACGTGGACGGCGTGGGCGCCCTCGAGGCGCGCCAAAAGCTCGGCGAAGCCTGGAAGCTCACCTTCGCCATGCCCGCGGAGCTGGCTCCCTTCCTCGTCCCGAAGGGATCCATCGCCATCGACGGGACCAGCCTCACCGTCAACGAGGTCTCCAGCGACTCCTTCACGGTGACCCTCATCCCTCACACGGCGGAGAAGACCCTGTTACTGGACCTGGCCCCGGGGGACCCGGTCAACCTGGAAGCGGATATGCTGGCGAAATACGTCCAGCGCATGCTCTCGGCCTACATCCAGCCGGCGGCCGCCCCCAAGGGCGGCCTCACCTGGGCGAAGCTGGCCGAGTGCGGATTCATGGATAGCTGATCAATGAGCGTTTTTGCCGAGATCCCCGAGGTTCTGGAGGCCCTGAAGCAGGGCCGGATCGTGATCGTCGCCGACGACGAGGACCGCGAGAACGAAGGCGACCTGATCGTCGCCGCCGACTTCGCGACCCCCGAGGCCATCAACTTCATGGCCACCTACGGCCGCGGCCTGATCTGCCTGGCCATCACCCCCGAGCAGGCCTCGCAGCTCCACCTCGAGCCCATGGTCCAGACCAACACCGATCCGCACGCCACCGCCTTCACCGTCTCGATCGACGCCGTCGCGGGCTCGACCGGCATCTCGGCTGCGGACCGCGCGCATACCGTGCAGGTCGCGATCGCCCCCGACGCCCACGCCGAGCAGCTCCGCCGCCCCGGCCACGTCTTCCCCCTGGTCGCCAAGCCCGGCGGAGTCCTCAGCCGCGCCGGCCACACCGAGGCCGCCGTCGACCTCTCGCGCCTCGCCGGCCTCACGTCTGCCGGCGTCATCTGCGAGATCCTCAACCCCGACGGCACCATGGCCCGCCTGCCCGACCTCGAGGAATTCGCCCGCCAGCACGGCCTGCTCCTCACCTCGGTCGCCAAGCTGATCGCCTACCGGCTCGAGCAGGAGCGCTACATCACCCGCCGCACCGAGTCGAAGCTTCCCACCAAGTTCGGGGACTTCACGATCGTCGGCTACGAGAACCTCCTCAACGGCTCGCACCACGTGGCCCTGGTCATGGGCGACCCGACCCTTCCGGGCACCCTGGTGCGGATGCACTCCGAGTGCCTCACCGGCGACGCCTTCGGCAGCCTGCGCTGCGACTGCGGCGAACAGCGGGACCGCGCCCTGGAGGCGATCGCCGCCGAGGGCCGGGGCGTGCTGGTCTACCTGCGCCAGGAAGGCCGGGGCATCGGCCTGTTGAACAAGATCCACGCCTACCAGCTCCAGGACGGCGGCCTCGACACCGTCGAAGCCAACCTCAAGCTCGGCTTCCCCGCGGACCTGCGCGACTACGGCGTCGGAGCCCAGATCCTGGTCGACCTCGGCATCACCTCCATGCGCCTCCTCACCAACAACCCGCGCAAGGTGGCCGGCCTGGACGGCTACGGCCTCCTGGTCGAGGACCGGGTGCCGATCCGCATCCCCGCCAATACCCATAACCAGCGCTACCTCGAGACCAAGGCCGAGAAGCTCGGCCACATGCTGAGCTAGCGCCCCTCTCACGCTGTCTCGCCGTCACGACGGCTCTAACGTAGAAAGGATCCCTCCATGCCCCAGATGGTCGGTGGAAAGCTCCTCGCCGAAGGCCGGAAGTTCGCGGTGGTCATCGGCCGCTTCAACGAGTTCATCGGATCGCGCCTGCTCAGTGGCGCCCTCGACGCCTTCGAGCGCCACGGCGCCCACGACGCGGACGTCACGGTCTACTGGGCGCCCGGCGCCTTCGAGATCCCGGTCGTCGCCCAGAAGGTCGCCGCCTCCGGCAAGTTCGACGCCGTCGTCACCCTGGGCGCCGTGATCCGCGGCTCCACGCCCCACTTCGACTTCGTCGCCAGTGAGACCGCCAAGGGCGTCGCGGCGATCGCCCTGAAGACCGGCGTCCCCGTGATCTTCGGAGTGCTCACCACCGACACCATCGAGCAGGCCATCGAGCGCGCCGGCACCAAGGCCGGCAACAAGGGCTACGAGGCCGCCGTCACGGCCATCGAGATGGCCAACCTCATGCCCCAGCTTCCCTAGATTAGCCGCAGGCGCTAGATTAGCCGCAGGCGCTAAACTAGCTGCAGGCACCAATCCCCGCAGGCGCTGCTCCCCTAGGGGAGCAGCGCCTCACCCTTGCCACGCGTGAAATGCGCCTCCAGGTCGGCCAGCAAGGCGCTCTCGCCTTCCTCCTCGGAGCGCCGCTCGAAGGGCGTCGAGAGATCGCCCTTGAACGGGTTGTAGAAGTAAACCCGGTCCCCCTCCAGCCGCCTGAGGATCAGCTGCTGGTAATGGCCCGAGACCCAGGGCACCTCCACCACCACGTCGCCCTTGCCGGCGCGCAGCGCCTCGAGAACCCGGCTGAAATCCCGGGTGCCGCGCCGGGAGCTGCCCAGGACCGCCCCCAAGAGCGTCTGGGTCTTCTTGATCTGACGCTTCGCCACGCTACTTCACCTTCTGCCCGCTAGGCTTGACGGCTTCCCTCATCCTGGCCTCGTAGGCCTCCTTCAGCTCGTTCAGCTCATCGAGCTCGCGCTGGAGGCGACCCTGGTTGAAGACCTCGTCCGCGACCTCGGCCACCTTGAGCGTCTCGCCGCGGCGCGCCGCCTCCAGGCCCTCGTTGAGACGCGCGGCCTTCGAGGCCATGGCCTCCACCTTCGCCAGCGCCTCGGGATCCGATAGCCCCAGCACGCCGGCGTCGTACCCCATCCGGGCCGCCAGCTTCGCGACATTGCCGTAGTCCTTGCTCGCGATTGCCTGCCTCAACGGCTGCACCTGCTGGACCAGCGACTGCGCCGTCGCCGTGGTCTTCGGCGCGAACCAGCCCGTCCGAGAGAGGGCCTGAGAACCCAGGCGAATGGCCGCGTCGGCATCCCCGCGCTTGGCCGCCTGGTAGAGATCGAGGCCCCGCTTGAGATCGGGGGCGATCTTCCGGTACTCCTTGGGAGTCACCACCCCCAGCTCACCCGCCGTCTTGGCCGCCAGGTCCACCAGCTGGCCGACGTCTCCCGTTCGGCGTGCCTGATCGAACGCTTGGCCTCGCTCCAGCCAGCGGCGGACGTCCTGGCCCTGGCCCGCATCCAGGATCTTGGCGTCGACGGCCAGCCCGTTGATCGTCATCGCCGCGCCCAGGAAGTCCTTGGAGTCGACGGCGTGCTTGATCTGCTGCGCGGTGCTGGCCAGTGCCGCCGCCCGGTTGAGGGTCTGGTTGCCGGTGGCGGAGCCCACCGCTCCCAGGGCGGCGCCGATGTCCTGGTTTTGCACGGCGTTCGCGACGTTGGCCGCCGTCGCCAGGTTCTGGTTGCCCGTCACGGAGGCGATCGCCCCCAGGGCCCCCGCGACGTTGCCCGACTTCAGGGCCGAGACCGCCGAGCGCGCCGTGTTGGCGTAAGAGGCGAACTTCGCCGCCACGCCCGCCGCGGGCCCGGTCGCAACACCGCTGAACGCCGACGCGCCCGCTGCCAGCGCCCCGAGGATATCCCCCGACTCGGCCGCCCTTACCGCGTTCACCCCGGCCACCACGGCCTGGGCGATCTTCAGGGCCGTCCCGATGATCGGTCCCACCCCGGGGATCAGCCATGCCGCCACCGAGAGGATCGGCAGCACCGGGCCGATGACGTCCACGATCTTGTAGAGCGTGTTCTTGAGGGCGTTGCCGATCTTGGCGAACGCGTTCCCGATGCCCTTGACCGCCTTCTTGATGCCCTTGGCGAGCTTCTTGAAGAAGCCCCCCGCCAGCAAGCCCTCGTCCGACTTCATCGTGGCGGAGGCCAGCTTGGGGGTCACCAGTTCGTCAGGCAGGCTCACCGATTGCAGCTTGGCCTGGAACTCCTCGAGGCTGACCGTCTTGCGTCCCGCCTTGGGATCGAGGTAGGTGACCTTTCCATTCTTCACGCTCTCCACCAAAACGGCATGGCCCTTGAGCTCGCCGTTGGCACCCTGGTACGTGATGATCGCCGGCACGTTCTGGCCGGCAGCCGTGGCCTTGCCGAGTTGCCCAATGACCTCCGGGCCGGATCCCGAGACGGACGTGCTCTTGCGGCCGGTGACCGCCGCGATCAGCTTGTCCTGTTCGGCGGCGTAAAGGCCCTGACCGGTACCGGTCGCCGTCTTGCGGGAGTCCGTGGCGGAGTCGTAAGAGCCCGATGCGAGCTGCATCAGGGCGGGCTGCATGAGGTTGTCGATCACCGAACGGGTCGGGTCGCTGAGCCAGTTGGCATCACGGGTGAGGGTCGCGCCGTTCTGGAGGGTGACCGTGCCCTCGGGAGAGGCGAGGCCGGCGACGAGACGCAGGTACTCGGCGGGGTTGTCCTTGGCGACCATGGTCTGGACGACGGCGGGTGCGCAGGTGAACTTGTCGCCCTGGTTGACCGAGCTGGGGTCGGCCAGCTGGCGCAGGGCGGTCGCGATCAGGTCCGCGCGGTCGATGCCGGGTGCCAAGGGCTGGGTCGCGAGTTGCGTGAAGCCTGCCATGACCTCGGGGGTCAGCTTGCCGTCGGCCTGTAGCTTCGATAGATCGGCGATCGCCTGCGCATTGCCCGCCACGAAGGGATCCAGCGGACTCGCTCCGCCCATGTCCGCGAGAGCAAGGCTGGAGGCCGTCGCCTCATCCGCCCGCAGGGCGGCCCCATCCAGAGCGTCTCCGCCCAGCGCAGGCCCGGCGGCTGCGTCTGTAACGGCCGGCGCCAATGCGGACGCCTCCTGGGCCACGAGCGGAGCCGAAGGGGACGACACCAGGGGCCCCGTTCGCGAAAGGCTCGACGGACGAATCTCCATGCACGTTCCTCCCGACCACACGACACGCGATACTCTTGATCGCTATACCCGCATGATCGCGCTCATGGCATGACTTACGCAAAAGCGAAGGGAGGCTTAATCAGAAGCCTCCCTTCGCCAAACATGGCTTTTACAACCGGTCGATCAATCCCGGCGGAACGCGGCGAGCCAAGCCCCTCTAGGGGGTCTTGCCCTCCAGGCGATCGGCGTAGATGACCATGGCATCCCGGACGAACTGCGCGAGGCCGGGCTTCACATTCTCGTAGGTTGCCGTGAAGCGCGGATCGGCCACGTACATCTCGCCCAGCCCCCGGAAGATCTCCGGGGTGCAGGTGTAGAAGCGCTGGTTGATCAGGTCGAACCAGGCACCGACCTTCTCCTGGACCTCTGGCGAGCCGGGGTCCTGGCCCATCACGGCGGCGATCCCGGTCGTGACCGCACCCATCTCCTCCTTGAGGTCGACCCAGTCCTGCTTGGAGTAGCCGCGCGTGCGGCGCTCGGACTCGGCGTAGGCCTCGCTGCCTCCCCAGCGCTGGCGCGCTTCCTGCTGGTATTCCTTCAGCTTGGGGTCGTTGAAGACCTCGAACATCGCGTCCTTTTCCATCGTTTCGCCCCTTTCCATGGCCTCCAAGGTCTGATCCACCGAGCGGAGGATGGCCTGGAGCCGGGTTTGTTTTTGCATGAGCAGCGTGCGGTGAGTGAGGAGCGCTGCGCGCCGGTCGAAGTCGGGTCGCTCGAGGATCTGCTTGATCTCCTGCAGGCTGAACTCCAGCTCTCGGAAGAACAGGATCTGCTGAAGACGCTCCAGGTCCGCGTCGGAGTACTGGCGGTACCCCGCCTCGCTCAAGGCGGCGGGCCGCAGCAGGCCGATCGCGTCGTAGTGGTGCAGCGTCCGGACGCTGACCCCTGCTAGCTTGGCGACGGACGTGACGGTATAAGACATGGCGCTCACCTCCCACCCTTTCAGGGTAAGGGCTGACGTAACGTGAGGGTCAAGCCTGGATTCCCACTTTCGCGAGAAGGACGGGCTAGCGTCTGAAGAAGCGATCGCTGGCCTGGATGATGCTCACCAGCAGGCGGGTCATGCCCCGGGTCAGGGAGATCATCCCGCGCATGGGCAGGCTCACGAGCCAGATGACTCCCTGCTCGAGGCGGTCGAAGACGCTCAGGGCGTTCTCCAGCCGATCCCCCGCCTTCTTCAGCCCTTGTGAGGCCTGGGCTTTCGCCTTGGCCGAGTTCTGGTGCAGGGCGGAGGTCTGGTAGGTCGCGCGGATCTGGTACATGGACCGCTCGAATTCCTGCCAGAAGTCCACGGGCTTCGGTTTCTGCCCCTGGGCTTCGGCCTTGGGGATCGCCATCTGGAAGGTCTGGAGGATCTGGTCGAGCACGGCCGGATCCGCCTTCTTGATGTTGGTCTGGAGGTAGAGGTAGTGGCTGCGCGCCGCAGGGCCGTCCCCGTAATGGGCGATCACGCCGGCGGTGGCTCCCTCGTCGCGCGGGAAGTAGAAGATGGCGATCTGGGTGAGCTTGCGGACGATGCCGTACATCCGATCGCCCGCGTCCAGCAATGCCGGCGGGATCAGCTCGCGGAAGACCTGCTCGATGCCGGCGTCCACATACCTCAGCGTGCAGCCGTTGGGATCCGAGACGGTCCCGGGGGGCAGCACCTTCCAGCGGGCGGCTTGCCCCAGGGGAGTCTGCTCCAGCTCCTTGGCGAACCCCGCCTTCCAGACGATGCCCTGGACGGTGAAGTTCAGGGCCCGGCTGCGCTTGGCGGTCTTGGCGATCATCAGGGAGTCGGTCCCGTCCGTGTCGCGCAGGGCGGCCGAGCCGCCGGGGTTCTGGCGCTGAATCCGGTTGAAGGCGGCCCGCACGTACGGATCGCCCGGGCCGAGCTGCATGTCGTAGAGATCGTCAGGGTTGATCGGCCCCGTGCGGGGCGCAGGCGGAGTCACGCGCGGAGGCAGGTCGCCGTCCTCGGGGCGCTGAGGGAACCGTGGGTTACGGGGAGGCTGCTGCATGGGTCCCCCTCCGGGATCCGTCTCCTCGTCTGGGGAGACCACAGGGGGGTGTCGACCCCCACTCCTCGGTGACTAGGTGTTCTGGCGCCTGAGGTGTCGACGAACCGAGACCCAGCTCGCAAGGGCCCCGATTCCCACGCCGATCGCCACCAGGTACCCGAGCATCTGGACGACGACCATGGGGCTGGAGTTGAGGATCACGAACGGGAAGAGCTCCTGGAGCTTGGTGATGATGAAGGTACGCCAGCCTGCAAGGGCTCCGCCGGTCAAGAGGGCGCCCGCCACGCCGAAGATCATGCCTTCCAGCAGGAAGGGAGAGTGGATGAAGGCCTCGCCGGCCCCCACCATCTGCATGATCTCGATCTCCTTGCGGCGGCTCTGGACCGCCAGGCGGATGGTGTTCCCGATGACCGCGAAGGTCGCGGCCATCAGCAGGCCCGTGACCAAGATGCCGATCAGGCGGGTGAAGGTCGCGATCTGCTGGATCTTGGCGTGCAGGCTCTGGCCCCAGTTGAGGTCCTCGACGCCCTCCATCTCGGCGATCGCCGCGGCCACTTCGGGGGTGTCATCGGCATCCAGGACCTTGACCCGAACGGTATCGGGAAGCGGGTTCTCCAGCAACGCATCGAAGCGGACCCGGCCCTTCATCTCCTTTTGCAGGGAGGCCCAGGCCTCGTCCTTGGGGATGATGCTGACCTCGCGGACCCCGTCCATCGCCTGGATGTCGTTGGCCATCTTGCTCACGTTGGCGGAGTCCTTGGTGAATACCATGATCTCGACCTTGGAACCCACGGAGCGGGCGAGGCCGTAGAGATCGTCCGAGAGCAGCCAGAAGCCGCCCAGGATGGTGAGGCTGACGGCCATGGTCATGACGACCACCCAGCTCATCCAACCGGATCGGGTGATGGAGGCGAGGGCCTCCTCGCCGATGAAGCCGATCTGTCGCCAGTACCGCTTAATTGACTCCAACCGAATACACTCCTCTAGCCTGGTCGAGCACGAGTCGGCCGTGGTCGATGGTCACGACCCGGCGCCGCATGTTGTCCACCACCAGCTTGTTGTGGGTGGCCACCACGACGGTCGTCCCGTGCATGTTGATCTTGGTGAGCAGCCGCATGATTTCCCACGAGGTCTCGGGGTCCAGGTTTCCCGTCGGCTCGTCCGCGATGAGCAGCGGAGGGGTGTTGACGATGGCGCGCGCCAGGCTGACCCGCTGCTGCTGGCCGCCCGAGAGCTGATGCGGGAGGCAGTCCGCGGAGTCGCGTAGGCCCACCAGGTCGAGGGCCGAGCGAACCCGTTTCTGCATCTCGACCCGGCTGACGCCGAGCACCTTGAGCGCGAAGGCGACGTTCTCGAAGACCGTCCGCTGCGGCAAAAGCTTGTAATCCTGGAAGACCACGCCGATCCGTTGGCGCAGGCCCGGCAGCTGGGCCGGCGAGAGGCGGGTGATGTCGACCCCGCCCACCAGGACCTGACCCGAGGAGGGCTCCTCGGCGCGGTAAAGCAGCTTCATGAGGGTGGACTTGCCGGCGCCCGACGGGCCGACCAGGAAGACGAACTCCCCGGCCTGGACCTCCAGGTTCAGCCCCTGGAGGGCTTTGACCCCCGTGGGGTAGACCTTGGAAACTTGCTTGAGCTTAATCACGCGGCTTTCCTCTCCTTCGCGCCACGCAGCACGAGCCACGCGAATCGGGGTAGGGTCCCGGCCATGCGCCTCCAGCGCCACGGCTCCTGGTAGAGCCGGAAGAGCCACTCGAGATGCAGGCGCTGCATCCAAAGCGGAGCCCGCTGGACCCGCTCGGCGAAAACGTCGAACGATCCGCCCACTCCCATGGCCACCGGGACGCCCAGGGCCTCCTGGTGACGCGCGATCCACTTCTCCTGGCGCGGCACGCCCAGCGCCACCAGGATCACGTCGGGACGCGTCTCGCGAATGGCCTGCAGCACGGCGGGTTCCTCTTCGGGCTTCCAGAAGCCGTCCCGCACTCCGGCGACGATCAGGCTCGGATTCAGCCGCTTCAGGGCTTCCGCCGCGGTCTCGGCCACTCCGGGAGCGGCTCCCAGTAAAAAGAGCCGGTGCCCGCCCTCGGCGCAATAGCGCGCCAGGTGGCGGACGAAGTCCACTCCCGCCAGCTTCGCGACCCGCCGGCCTTGGCGCCGCAGGGCCCAGACCACCCCCGAGCCGTCGGGGATCACCAAGCCCGCCTGCCGGATGATGGCGGCGAGTTCGGGATCGGCATGGGCCTGCATCGCCATCTCCGCGTTGATCGTGACCACCCGCAGGCTCTGGCGATCCTTGAGGTGGGCTCCCACCCGGGAAAGGGCCTCATCGAGGCTGACCGGATCGACCGGCAAACCCACGACTTCGGAACGATTCACGGCAACGTCCGTCATGGCTATACCCTCTGCGCTTCGGGGTGAAACCCCAGGATCCGGTCGGCATGCTCGAAGTTGAGGCGCGCGCGGCCCACGATCTCGATGGCGGCGCCCTGCATCCGGGTTCGGAAGGAGTGGCGATCGCGCCACAGGCCCAGCAGCGTCTCTTCCAGGCGCGCCGCGTCCTCGAGGGCCTCCACCGAGGGGATCACCGGGAAGCCCCACTGCGCCGAGAAATGCGCCACCTTCGGATCGTAGGCGATGCCCACGGCCGGCACGCCCGAGGCCGCCGCCATGATCACGGCGTGAAGCCGCATGGCCACCACCATGTCCAGGCGGCCGATCAGTCCCAGCATCTCCTGGGCCGACAGCACCTCGTCGAGCATCGCCACCGCGGGCACCTGCTCATCGGGGCGGTACGAGAGGCAATCGCGCAGCTCCTCGGTGATCCGCTCGTCACCGGGCTGCTGGAACGGCAAAAGCAGGACCTGCGCGCCGCAAGCTGAGGCCACGTGGCTGATGACGGTGGAGAAGACCTTGAACTGGCGCTCGAACCAGGTATGCCAGGGCCGCACGGAGATGCCGATAGTGGGTACGTCCGCGCGCAGGCCGGTCCCCGCCCAGATCTGGGCGATCCGGCCCGGGTCGGCGGGTTCGAGGCAAAGCACCGGATCGGCGGTGAGCACGACCCGATCGCGCGGCAGGCGCATCGCGCCGAGCAGATCGACGGAGGCCCGGTCGCGGACGGTCATCACCCGGGTGCCGGAGAAGGCGGCCTTCACAAGCATGCGGTTGAAAGGGGCGCGAAGGGGGCCGACGCCCTGGCCGAAGACCATGGTAGGCACTCCCATCCACTGGGCCAGCTTGAGAAGGCCGCCGTAGTAAGCGACGGAAAAGGGGCCGGTGACATCCTGCATCAGGCCGCCGCCGCCGCTGAGGAAAAGAGAGGCGCCCCGCAGTTCGTGAACGATGGCCGCCATGTCGGTGCGCCCGATCGCTCTCACGCCGTGCTCGACCGCCGTGCGGGCGGGATCCGCCGAGAGGACCACCAGTTCCGACTGCGAGCCCAGTTGCTGCACGATGGTGGCGAGGATGGCCTCGTCCCCCAGGTTGCCGAAACCGTAGTAGCCCGATACAACGACGCGCGACACGCTCATCCCTCTTCGATCGTCCCAAACCCCATCATTGTACCCTGATCGCGGCGAGCGGCCTAGTAGGGCGGATTGAAGGACTGAAGCCTTCGCGGGCAGGGACGCCCGCGCCACAAACAGGGCCTTTTTGTGTGCAGGCCTGACAGGGGGTTTGTGGGGCGGGCCTTTTTGTGCGCAGGCCTGGCAGGGGGTTTGTGGGACGGGCCTTTTTGTGCGCAGGCCTAACAGGGGGTTTGTGGGGCGGGCCTTTTTGTGCGCAGGCCTAACAGGGGGTTTGTGGGGCGGGCCTTTTTGTGCGCAGGCCTGGCTGGGTGTTTGTGGGGCGGGCCTTTTTGTGCGCAGGCCTGGCTGGGTGTTTGTGGGGCGGGCCTCCGCGCCCGCCATGGCTTCAATCAAACCGAGAGCGAGAGTTGTTCGGCGAGTGCCCGGGCGATCTGCTCGTTGGTGCAGAGCCCCAGGGCCAGCAGCGAGCCGCCCAAGAGGCCGCCGGTGACGGTCTGGTGGGAAAGGGCGAAGCTGAGTTGCTCGTCGCTCAAGACACCCTGCTTGACCAGGATCTGGCCGAGACGCAGCTCCTGGAGATGGAAGCGCAGGGTCATGTGGAGCTGTTCGGCGGTCAGGTAGCCCAGCTCGACCATGATCTCGGAGAGCAGGCGATCGGGCTGGGTGGCGAGCACCGCGAAGCCATGCTCGACCTGCTCGGGGGTGGCGAGCTTGCGGTTCAAGAGGACCTGACCCACCCGGCGCTCCAGGTTCTGCTGGGAGAGCGCCCAGTCGACGGCTTCCTGGGTGCAGGCGCCGTGGGCCATGAGGATCTCGCCGAGCAGTTGCCCGGTCCGGGTCTGCTCGTCGAGTGCGGCCTGCAGGGCCGCGGGATCCACCGCGCCGATCCGCAGGAGGATCTGGCCGAGGCGCGCGTTCTGGAGCTGCTCGCGCAGGGCCGCGCGGAGGTCCTCCTCGCCGATGACCCCGCTCTGGACCAGGGTCTCACCCAGCTTCTCGCCCGTACGGACGTGGGCTTCCAGGGCCGCCTCGAGCTGCGACGGGCTCAAGAGGCCGCGCCGGAGCAGAATCTGCCCCAAGCGGGAGTCCTGCTTTTCCTGTTGCGATTGCGACTCGGCCATTTGCCCCCCTTCGTCGACGCTGCATCCTTGCCAAATCCTAGCAAGAAGCAGCTCAGGAGGCAATCAATCCGGGGGAATCCCTTACCAGCGATACCCCACGATCAGGCCGCTGAAGCTCTGCGCCCCCGATGACAAGCTGCCGAGACTCGACGGCAGGGCGAAGGATTCGAGGCCGAGCGAGAGGAGGGCTCCGGTGGGCAGATCGTAGGTGACGCCCGCGCCGTACGAGACCAGGGCCGGGCCCGAGGTATTGAACTGCCACTGGTAGTTCCCCATGACGACCTGGTTGTAGAGGCCGAAGGCATACAGGCCGAACGGACTCACGGGACTGCCGTATCCGGCCAGGCGGTCGAGCGGCAGCTTGGCGCTGAGCCCGACCTCGACTCCCCCGTTGGTGGCGGGCGAGGCGCTGCCGGCGAAGCCCCAGATCTGGCGGTACCCGATCAGCCCGTGGAGCGCGATCGGATCATCGAAGAGGGGCGCTGGAAGCCGCAGGGCCCCCTGAAGGACCTGCATGCCCATGAGCGACGGGGCGTAGTCGATCTGGAGCACGCCCTGGGGGATTCCAAGCTGGATGTTACCCGACGAACCGGGAATGGGCTGGTAGTAGAGCCCGGAATCCGGGACGGCCGCGGCGGGGGCCGCGGAAACGAGCATCGCCGCGAGAACGGTAAGCGGAACGACCTGGCGCCTCATGGGGACCTCCTTTCAGCCTTCGTCTGGGGCCATCTTAAGGCGACTCCGGGACGCCGAGCCTACAAACTTTTCCCGAAGTCCTCGTCAAACCCGCCAAGACCTCAGGGGCGGCTTTCGGCTACTCGGCCTTGAAGAACCCGTTGGCGTAAGCCGAATAGGACTCGCCGGCGAAATCAGGGCCGAAGGTCGGATGCGTGTCCTTGCGGACATAGTATTCGAACGAGTAGTCCTTGCCCGCCTTGAGGGGGTAGCGCTCCGCAAGGGCGGCGGGGAAGGCCGGGGGGGTCAGGCGATCGGCGTTTCCGTCCGCGAGGTGGACGTACCACAGCGGCCGGAAGGTCGGCTCACCGGACTCCTTCCCCCAGAACAGCACCATCTGCGAGGTGTAGCCCTTTCCGGCGGGACTCTGCCAGGTGATGGTCGGGGTGATCGAGGCCGTTCCGCCCGTCGGAGCGATCAGCTGCGGGGGATCGAGGAGGCGGATCGGCCCGATGGATGCCGGCATCGTGGTCGCCGCGATCCGCGCGTGGTAGCCCGAGGTCCCGGCGCCGGAGTAGGATCCGAGGAAGACCTCGTAGCCCTTCATCCCCTCCATCGCGCCGCTGGGCACGTGCGTCTTGTTGGACTGATACGCGAGCACGTTGGGCCCGCTGAAAGTCCAGCCCTCCCCGTAGACACCGACCATGGCCTGCTCGAAGCGGGTGAAATTCGGGGTCGGCTCGATCGCGAGCTGGGGCTCGACGCGCGTCTGCGCGGCCAATTCGGCGGCACTGAAGGCGACCGTCGTCTTGCCGCCCGCGCTTCCGGTGATCGGCTTGCGCGCCATCAAGGTTCCGTCCGTGCTGGTGAGGATGACCTCGACCGCTCCGGGGGCCGTCCGGATCGACGCGCTGGCGATCGCCTCGCCGCTCGAGGCGTAGAGACTACGGCGCATGGCAACATTCGCGTTTCCAACCGAAGCCTCCAGCCCTTGCTGCGGCAGGTCCGCCTTGGGGAAGGTGATCTCGTACTCGGTGAGGTCGGGATTCTCCGCCCCCCAGTCGAGGTTGAGGATGAAGGCCTTCTCATCGCCCTTCAAACCCATGTAGGTATTGGGAAGGTAGGCCCCATCCTTGAGGAAGGTCACGGTGTAAGGCCCTTCGCCCAGATCCGAGAAGGCGAACTTCCCCTGGGCATCCGTCTTGACGGTCCGTTCCCCGACGAAGGCCGTCGCGTCGGCCACCGGAGTCCCGATGTTGGAGTACAAGGTGCCGGCGAGCGTACCGGGCGGGGTTGCGGGAGTCTCCTCTCCCGAGGGAGTCTGGGGCGACACGGCAGCCTCCGGACAGCCCGTCACGGCGAGGAGGGAGACGGCGGCCAAGGAGAGGATTGCGATGCGACGACGTTTCATGGGACCTCTTTTCTGTGTGCGACCAGCGATAGCCGACGGTCAATCCGTCGAAGGCTCTCAACCCCAGCGAGAGGGCTATCGCTTCGCTTCCCGCAGGGCACGAATGACACGCTCCGCTTCAGTCCGGGCAAACGGGCGCTCGAGGGTTCCGGGCGTCGGAGCGAGCAAGAGCGGCTCCAGCGCGGCCTCGCCGGAAGCGGGAGCGTCCGCTTCCGGCGCACCGGTGGACAAGCGGTAAGTGGCCGTGCTCGACGGCTTGTCGTAGGTGGCGCCGTACAGCGTCCCGTACGTCACGGCCTTTTCCGGGAGGTCGAGCCGGTCCGGATTGATCGCCGCGTTCAAGCGGACACCGTACTGCGTTCCGGATTTGAGGCCGTAAGGAAAGATGTTCGGGACCTCGACGCTCGCGGAGCTTGCCTGATGCGCGACGACGCGCCAGGTCTGCTGCTTGGTGGTGGTATCGAACATATCCAAGACGAGGGCATTCGCTCCGGGAACCGGCTCCTGCGGATAGACGAGGAAGGTCACCTCAGGCTCCCGCGAGCCCGGCCGGTAATTAAGCCAAGAGGCTTCCGGCAACCACGTCAGCGCGTGGACACCCGGGTTCACGTTCCGGATCTCGTGGCGCGCCTGCAAGCGGTTGCCGTTCGAGGTCGCCGCGTCGGCCATCAGCATGTACGAGGCCCCGGGGATACCGAAGCTCTCCACGGGCGGCAGGGCCCATCCGAGGCTCAAGAGGGAGCCCGAGAGGATTGCGAGTTCGACCCGGTTCTCCACGACCGGCGAATCGCTCGGCCAGGTCAAGTAGTAGCCGACCGTGGTGACGCTGTCCGTCTTGAAGGCCGGAACGGCTGGCAAACAGGCACCGAAATCCGCCGTGGGAGTGAGTTCGACCGAGAGCAAGTCGCCGACCGGTCCCTGGCTGGATCCGGCGAGGTTGCCGTCGAAGCCGTAGGCGAGCACGGTCGCCTGGCCATCGGGAAGGGCGACGTCCACGCTACCCGTTCCTGCCGCCGACAGGTCGACGGCCTTGAAGGCCTCCGACCTCGCGTGGGCGTACCCCCCGCGCTTCACCGCCACCGAAACCAGCACCTTGCTGGCGCTCCCTCCGGGAGCCGTGACCGCGATACTCCGGGTGGCCATTGACGCGGCGTCGGACGCGACGGGACGGAGCAATGCCAAGGGCCCGCCCGCATGGCCGTGCACCGTCAGGTTCGCGTAACCCGACTTGGCCAGGGTGAGCGAGGGAGTGGCGACCGCCGCCGAATAGGTGGCCGTGAACGTACCATCAGCGCCAGTGAACTTCGCGAGCCGTCCTCCGAGATAGACGACCGCCCCCACGAGAGGCATGCCCGTCTCATCGTCGTAGAGGGTGCCGGAGACGCTCCGCTCCTCCGCGGGAGGCGTCGGAGTCGGCGAGGCCCCCGTCGCTCCGGTCGACGGCACGTAGGAAGAGGGTGCGTAAGAAGTCGTCGCCCCCGGACAACCCGTGAGGGCCGCAAGCAGTGGAATGAGGGGGACGCTGAGCACGGGGGCGAGCCAAGAACGATGGGGGGCACGAATCACGGGTTGCTCCTTAATCAGTTACAAGGTCTTGAAGGTGCGCTGATGCGGCACGCTCCGCAAGAGATGCGAGACGATCAGGTGCTCCAGCGCCCAGCGAGGGCTGAGCGGGAAGTCAAGATTGGAACCAGGACGGCGGGGATCCATGCGGCTGAGTTCCTCAAAACGGTCCTTCATCAGGGAGCGACTGCATGCCTACTGCGCGGCGGATGCATCAGGCTCGAGCTTGAACTCGTACTGCTTCTCGAACTGGTTGCGGTTGAACAACGCCACCGGCATCGAGAGCAGCTGAAGCGTGCCAAAGGTCGCGTAAAAGCTCCGCATCTGCCGATCGGACGTGGGGACGTTCGAGAAGGCCCAGTAGGCGAAAAGGGCGTCGACGAGCAAGGCCGCCCCGATGGCCGTGTAGTTGGGCTTATTGGCTATCGTCGACTCCACAGACGTGTAACCGGGCCGCGAAATCTTGACGCGATAAGACCTCGGGAAGTCATATTCGGGCCCCACATCGAGCCTTGCCGTCCCTTTTCCCTTCGGTTCTCCGTCCACGACGATTTCTGCGTCTCCGGGAGAAGCCGTGAGCTGGACATGCGTGGAAGCGCAGCCAGACAGCGCGATGCATGCGAGAAGGGGAACAGCGAGAGCTCTCATCCAGCAACCTCCTGATGGACCATCATCAAAAGCATCCAAATACCCTACGAGCCCTCAAGCAAGAAGCGAACGTGAGCTCAAGCAAAAGACCAAGAACAGTCATTTCACGCTGAAGAGCCCCCAAATCCCAGCTCCATGGATGAATAGGTCGGTAATTTCGGACTTCTGCGTTCAAAAAACACGACTTCTTCACATTATTACCCTTGCTTGCTGCCCTCATATCCGGGTAAACTACGGATTACAGAATGTAAAGCCAGTCGAAATCGTTCCGCCTGCCGCCATGAGGGCGGGCCCAACGGCGAAGACGCGCCCCCCACGCGTCCTTCCTCCTCGACGGGTGGCGAGCGTCCTTCCGGTGGTACAATGGGGCGTCATCGCCGCGGAGGGAAACCAGAGCATGCCCGCCAACCACAGAAAGACCTGGACGCCACTCGTCAGGCCGCTCGTCGCCCTGGCGCTCTCATTCATGCTGGCCACCCCGGCATTGGCGGACATCCCCGACGACAAGACCGGCCGCATCCAGGAGTTCCGGGAGCGCGAGATCACCCTGAGCGAGCCCGCGTCCGGCTCTTACCAGCTCTTCCAGGGAACCCGGCGCATCGGGGACCTCACGCTCGCCGAGACCGTCGAGGACGAGGAACTGGCCGGACAGCTGCGCGCCGACCTCCGACGGCGAGCCCTGTGGCAGCTGGGCTGGACGGCCATGATTCCGGTCGGCGGCTTCGTCTTCTACGACAACTTCTACGGCTCCGAGCGCGCTCCGACCTCCGGCTTGCCTCCCGCCCGGATCGCCCCTTACCCGGCCACCGACTTCAAGGCCTTCCTGCTGACCCTGGCCGGCGGAGCGATCGCCACCTACGGCGCCGTGAACGCCTCGCAGTGGCTCTCCGAGCGTCTGGGATGGTTCATCCCCCAGCTCCTCAAGCCCGAGGTCGCCAAGGAGAAGGTCCAGGAAGCCCGCACGGAGCTGCTCGACGAATTGAACCTGCTGGCCGCCGACGTGCCGATCGCCACCGGCGGGGCCACCGCCTCGGCGGTTTCACCCCAGGACGCGACCTTGCTGCCGGGCAACGTGCCCGCGGGCGGCGAGGGGACGGCCGCTTACTACGCCCGCGAGGCCACCAAGGTCATCACCAGCCAGAAGGGCGCCGACTACCGCCTCTACCTGGTCTACACCGCGGATCTCACCGACACCACGGGCGTGATCCAGCGCGGCGCCTGGAACTACCTCTTCACGCATCCCACCAAGCTCGATGCATGGGAAGTCTCCGTGCCCATCTTCGGAGGCAACCCCACGGTCCGGCAGGCGCCAGCAGCCTACAACGCCTACAAGGAGCCCTCGGACTTCCCGGCAAACTGGCGAATCGACAGCCCCGCGGCCATGACGAGCCTCAAGGACGCCCTGATCGCCCGCGGCGAACCCTGGCTGACCGAGGACGCGACCTTCGCGCTGCTGCCCTACTTCGAGCTGCTGCGGCTGCCCGTCTGGATCCTCGACCTGGGTGACGGCCCCCTGACGATCGGCGTCGAGGCCGCCAGCGGCTCGGTGGTGGGCCTGAGGGAAAGCTCGCTCAACCCGCTCACGGGCGGCGCGCAGTCCCCCGCAACCCGCCGATGAGGAAGCGCCCGAGCCCCCAGCGCATTTCGCCCCCCGACCTGCCGACCCAGCTGGAGATGACCCTCTTGCCGCCCGAGCGCCTCGCGCCGGATGCCCAGCTCTCCGAGCTGGCCCTCAGCGGCTGGGATCTCACCGACCAGGAGGCCGAATCGGCCACCTTCGACGCGGTGCTGATCGAACAGTCCGCGTTCACCCGGCTCGACGCCCCTCGCTTGCGGCTCAAGGACGTGCGAATCGTCAAGACCGACTGCTCGAACGCGCGCTGGCCCTACCTGACGGCCGACCGGGCCGAGTTCGTGGATTGCCGGATGACGGGCTTCCAGCTCAGCGAAGCCAAGCTCATGGACGTCCGGTTCGTGCGCTGCAAGGCAAACCTGGCGCTGTTCCGCTACGCGTCCTTCCGGGACGTGGGCTTCGAAGACTGCCAGCTCGTCGAAGCCGACTTCCTGGGCGCGGATCTACGAGGAGTGCGGTTTGTGGGCTGCGACCTGACCGGCGCCAACCTGCGCGGGGCCAAGCTGGACGGTGCCGACTTGCGCGGCTCACGGCTGGACGGCCTGCAAATCGGCGCGGAGGACCTGCGCGGAGCGGTGATCGACTCCAATCAGGCGCTCGCCCTCTCGTACACGCTCGCCGGCCTGCTGGGCATCGTCGTCCAGGAGTAGCACCGAGCCCCTCAGAAAGCCTGGCTGCCCGCTAGAACCCGGTGAGGGGCTCGTGGGGAGCCATCAGCGTGCGGTACATCGCGTGCGGAGTCAGCAGGTAGCGGCCATCCGAACTGAACGCGAGGGCCTCGACGCGCGCGTCCTGCGCGATGGCGAAGACCTCCGCCTGGGACGCCACGTCGTAGGCCTTGGCATGCGTGCCCGCCCCCACGGCCAGCACCTTGCCATCGGGGCTGAACGCCAGCCCGCTCGCGGCATCCTCCTGGTGCAGATTCAACAGGCGCTGCCGGGTCTTGAGATCGAAGACCCTCACGTAGTGGTCGCGGTTGTACCCCGAGCTCGTCGCGAGGGTCTTCCCATCCGGGCTCAAGGCGATCGCCCCCACCTTGTCCTCGTGCCGGAAGGACATCACCTCGGCCTGGGTGGCAAAATCGAAGACCCTGACGTCACTCCCGGAGCCGCCCCCGTCGGAAACCGTGACCAGGTGCTTCCCGTCCGAGCTCAGCGCCAGCGGCTGCCATTCGCCGTCCGTCGAGAACCTGGCCAGCCGCGCTTGCGTGCCGACCTTGAAGATCTCGACGATCCCCCCGTAGGAGGACGTGGCGAGGTATTCCCCCTCCGACGTGATATCGAAGGCGCAAACGGTATTCTCCGTGGTGAGCTCGAAGCGCTTGCGCCCCGTCGAGGGCTGATAGCCCATCACCTTGCCGCCCCTGAGGCCCGCGGCGAGGTAGGTCCCATCCGGACTGAACTTGAGGCTGGTAATCTCCTGGTCAAGCTGAATGGCGTAGCGTTCACGCCCCTCCGCCACGTCGATCACCCGCAGCGCGACGGCGTAATCCCGGTTCGCGACGGTGGCGACGAGGCGACCATCCGGACTGATGGCCACCACGTCCCTGCCCGAAAGGCGAAGGCTCTCGCGAAAGTCAGCCACGGTCTCGAAGCCCGTGGTCGGCTCGTCGATCCGAACGCGGGTCAAGTGAACCTGCTGGCCCGGATCGATCGCCAGCAATCCGGTGGCCTGGATCCGATCGCGGTTCTGGTGGAGCAGCCGCGCGCGATCCCGGGCGAGGGGCACGGCGAGGCGATGCGTCTCCCGGTTGAACGCGAGATGCGTGACGCGCATCGAATAAATCTCGTTGTTGGCGTCGTAACTTTCCAGCGAGACCTGGACCTCCCTCGTGCTGATCAGCTCCGAGCGCTGGGCCGCCAGCTTCGTGCGGATCGGCTCGAGGTGCTCCTTCTCGAGATCGAGCAAGAGCGGTCTGGCCTGGCTGCTGCGAGCCACGTACTCGGCGTCACTCTCGAACTCGTCCTGGGGCGCGAAAAGGGGGTTCGCCTGGCGGAGCTCCTCCTGCTTCCTGGCGAGCAGGACCTGAGCCTCTGCGTAGGCCCTCTCGAGCTGGGCGATCTCCGCGAGAAGGCCGTCCACCTGCCGCTCCAGGGCGGATTTAGGGGTGGATGAGGGCTTGCTGCGCAAGGCCGGCGCCGGAGTCCCGAGACTCGGCTTCACGGCCTTGGGGCTCACGGAGGACGTCTGCGCGTCGATCGGTGAGGCGATCGCCAGAATCGCCGCCAGGCTCAGCCCGAGGGACCGGGAAAAGGACTTCATCTTAAGACACTCCTGAGCGGTCTGCCCGCGGCCATCCGCTCACGTCGCCGAAACGCCGAACACAAGGGGGCTACTGGGCCATGACGCCGTAAAAAAACAGCAGGATAACGATCGACAGTCAACAAGACAATCATACTGCAATCCTCCCGGACGCCCCCAGCCCAAAAGCTTAAGCCCAAACTAAGCCTCGCTTAAGCTTTGGAGGGCAGGGAAAGATCCCGCTCCCTGCTCACGACAACCAGGCTAGAAACGGCTCACCGTGCCGTTCACGGGCTGTTAACTCGCAAGAGGGAGGGCGTCATGGCGATTCAAAGCTATGCCAGCATGCCGATCAGGGCAGGCGGAACCTACGGAGTGCAGGTTCCGAAGGCCCCCTCGCCGATCGTTTCTCCCGCAAAATCGGCTGCCCAGCCGATCCAGGCGGCAGCGCCGGTGTCGGCCCAGGCTCCGAGTGCCGCTGGAGTGGTTCCGAAGGATCCGCGCAAGGGGCTCGAGCTGATGGATGCTTTGACCCATCCGTTGCGGGTGATCAAGGGGGCCTGGCAGTGGGGCACGTCGCTCTTCGCGTTCGATCGGTTGGGATCCATCTCCTCGAAGAACGCCCATGCGGCGCAGGGGGCGCTGGCGGCGGCGCGCGAGGGCCTGTCCAACATCGGCCTGGCGCGGGTTTTGCCCTTTCTCTCGAACGCCATCGACAAACGTGCGGCCGAGGCACTGAGCGAGCTGCGCCCGGACGTGGAGCAGCAGGTATCCCAGAAGGCGGGGCATCCTGTGCACATCGTCTGGCCGGTGGGCGGTCACTGGGCCACGGCGCTGGACGAGCTGGTGCTCTTCGACAAGACTTTCAAGGAGGCCGAGCCGGCGGAGGTCATGAAGGCGCTTTCGGGCGTCTCCGAGATCAACGTCCAGAAGCTCTCGGTGGTGGACTGGTTCAACCCCATCCGCAAGGAAGCGGCCACGCTCTTCATCCAGCGGCCGATCGAGTGGGCGCCCGGTCAGAAGCCCATGGAAGAGGTCCTGAAGGCCTACTTCACCCAGGTGACGTCCGTCTCGGCGAGGGTCTAATCTTCCCTATCCGGTCCCCCCGAAAGGGGGGACTTTTTCGTCGAACAGGGTCAGTTGCCGCAGGCGCGCGCAGGGTCCGAAGCTGAGGCGGTGATGCGGCGTGAGCCCGTGAGCGTCCAGGGCGTCCAGGTGCTCGCGGGTGGGGTAGCCCTTGTGGCGGTCGAAGCCGTACTGCGGGAACTCGTCGTGCAGCCGCTCCATGAAGTGGTCGCGGTGGACCTTGGCCAGGACCGAGGCCGCGGCGATCGAGATCGAGCGCGAATCCCCCTTCACCAGTGCCTCCTGGGGCTTGCGGATGCCCGGCAACTTGAGGTGCCCATCGACCAGCAGGACGTCGGGATTGAGCTTGCGCCGGACCTTGGCGAGCGCTTGCTTCATGGCTTCTTGCGAGGCGCGCAGGATGTTGAGGCGGTCGATTTCGGCGGGGGAAAGCTCGGCGATCGCCCAAGCACGGGCCACTTCGGTGATGAGGGCGGCGAAGCGCTCGCGCTGCCGCTCACTCAGCTGCTTGGAGTCGGTCAGGCCCTGCAGGCGCTGCTGAGCGGCTGCGAAGTCGGGATCGCCCGCGCGCGGCAGCACGACCGCGGCGGCCACCACCGGGCCGGCCAGCGGGCCGCGGCCGACCTCATCGAGCCCGCAGACGGCCAAGTAGCCCTGCTCCCATTTTTCCGCCTCGATGGTCCACATGGCCTGATTATAGCATCGGGGATTGAAGCCGTGGCGGGCGCGGAGGCCCGCCCCACAGGCAGCTCCTTTGGCTAATCCCGGTGGCCCGCCCCACAGGCAGCTCCTTCGGCTGATCCCCGTGGTCCGCCCCAATCGCAGCTGCTCTGGCAGTTCCCACGGGTCCGCCCTGCTGGCCCGCTGGATTCCCGCCTGCGCGGGAATGACGTCCCCTTCGCCCCCGCTTGGACATTGGCCAGGCGATCTCGGCGTGGTATCCTCGCAGCATGCGCGCGCGGCAACCGGCTCCGGTTCCGCAAGCGCGCAAACGCGCGCTGCAGCCCGGAAATTCCGGAGCGCCGCGGCTCGAGACCGCTTGACCACGGGACGAGCGCGGGAAGAGAAAGGTCGGCAAACCCACCATGATTGACACCACGCCGGACAGACTGGTCGAAGAATTCCAGGCCAGCCAACCCTTTCCCCTCGATCCCTTCCAGCTCGACGCCATCCGCGAGCTGGCGGCAGGCAACTCGGTCCTGGTCTCGGCCCCCACGGGCTCGGGCAAGACGGTGGTCGCCGAGTTCGCCGTCTTCCTCGCCCTGAAGCAGGGCAAGCGCTGCATCTACACCACTCCCCTGAAGGCCCTCTCCAACCAGAAGTACCGCGACCTCAAGGCCGCGCTGCCCGGCCAGGTGGGCCTGGTCACCGGCGACGTCGTGATCGACCGGGACGCCCCCATCCTGATCATGACCACCGAGATCCTCCGCAACATGCTGCACATGGACCCCGCCTCGGTCGCCGACGTCAGCCAGGTCGTGCTCGACGAGGCCCATTACATCGCCGCTGAGGGCCGCGGCACCGTCTGGGAGGAGACCATCGTCTTCCTGGGCAAGCAAACCACCGTGACGGCCCTGTCGGCCACCATCCCCAACGCCGACGAGCTCGCCACCTGGGTCAGCCAGGTCCACAAGCCCATGACCGTCATCCTGCACGCGGAGCGCCCCGTGCCTTTGGAGTCCTACGTCGCGACCCCCAACGTCACCAAGCTCTTCAACCAGCACGGCCGCCTCGCCGTGAAGCGCTTCTCACAGGACGGCTGGGTCGAGCCTCCCGACGCCGTCACCGTCGTCAAGGACCTCAAGGAAAAGAAGATGCTGCCGGCCATCTACTTCGTCTTCAGCCGCATGGGCTGCGAAGCCCAGGCCAAGGACGTGATCGCCGCGGACCTCGAGCTGACCACGCCCGCCGAGCGCCGGCAGATCGAGGAGATGGTGAAAGAAGCCGTCCAAGCCACTCCCGGCATGCTGGGCTCGGTGAACACCAAGCGATGGCTGGATTTGCTGCCTTACGGGGCGGCGCCGCACCACGCGGGCCTGCTTCCGCCCTTGAAGTTCCTGATCGAGCGCTTGTTCCAGAAGGCCCTGGTCAAGGTGGTCTTCGCGACGGAGACCCTGGCCGCGGGCATCAACATGCCGGCCCGGACGGTGGTCATGGCGACGCTGATCAAGCGGACCGACGACGGCCACCGCATGCTGGCGGCCAGCGAGTTCCACCAGATGATGGGGCGCGCCGGCCGGCGCGGCATGGACCCGGTCGGCTACGGCGTGGTCCTCTCCAGCCACCGTTACAGCCCGATCGAGGTGGGCCAGCTGGTCCGGACCCAGGCCGAGCCCCTGCGCAGCCGCTTCACCCTGAACTTCAACATGGTGATCAACCTGCATCACCGCTACGAAGCCGAGGCCGCGCGGCGGATCGTCGAGCAAAGCTTCAGCCAGTTCCAGAGCTCGGATGCGGCCAACCGATTGATCGAGCTGCGGCGGCGGGCGATAGCCAAACGCGAATCGATCCAGATCCGCAACCCGCAGACCGGCGAGCCCCTCAGTCTCGACGTCTTCGAGGAGCACCAGGTGCTGCGCAACCAGCGCGACTCGCTGCGCAAGCGCCTGTCCAGCATGGTGGGCGAGCGGCAGTACCTGTCGCGGGAGTCGGCGATCG
Source organism: Candidatus Sericytochromatia bacterium (assembly GCA_036676455.1). Taxonomy (GTDB): domain Bacteria; phylum Cyanobacteriota; class Sericytochromatia; order S15B-MN24; family UBA4093; genus UBA4093. Next base: position 68,065 of record JAKFCW010000067.1, on the reverse strand, counting down.
GCATCCTCAACCAGACTCCCATCGGAGGCTGGCTGCTGGTTCACCGGGGCGGCATGCCCACGCCCCAGATCGCCATTCTCCTGGATCGGCAGCAGGTGAAGTCCGGCGACATGCAGTACACGGTCCTGGTCGAGCCCCGCACGCTCTCGCGGCTGGGCACCCGCCACCTGGTGATGGCCGTGCCGGTGGCGCCCGCCACGGGATTCCCGCCGGAGGTCCTGCAGAAGGCCAGCCGGCTCAGCTACCAGCAGGAACATTCGACCGGGGACTACCATCCCACCTGGAACGAGTGGAAAGCCGAGACCGGGCTGGACCTCGACGCGCTACTGGCCCCCATCACGGAGCCGCCCGAGATCACGAAGGCGCGCGAGAAGCTGAAGGGGCTGCTGAAGCAGATCGAAGAGCACCCGGCGACGCCTTGCGTGAAGAACAAGCGCTGCATGGACAACGTGAAGCTGTCACAGATGCTGGACGCCGAGATCGCGCGCTACGACCAGGAGATCGAGGCCATCCACTCGAACCACTGGCGGCAGTTCCAGGCGCTGGTGCGGCTGCTGGAGGACGCGGGCTACGTGCGCGGTCGCGAGCTGCTGGCCCGGGGCGTGGCGCTGGCCAACCTGCGCACGACCAACGAGCTGGTGGCCTCCGAGGCCCTGACGTCCGAGCTGATGCTGACCATGAGTCCGCCCTTGCTGGCGGCGGCGACCTCGATGATCGTGGCGGAGCCGATCCGGGGGCGGATGTTCTGGCGTCCGATGCGCTTCGACCCGCAGCTGGGTTTGCTGGTCGACGAGCTGGCCAAGACGACCAAGGGGCTGTACAAGGCCTTGAAGCGGCAGGGGCTCGAGGATCTGCCCCTGAACGTCGTGACCGACTACGTGGGCCTGACGCAGGCCTGGGCCGAAGGCCGGGTCTGGTCGGAGCTGATCGAGGAGTCGGGGATCGACGAGGGGCAGCTGGTGCGGCACTTCCGGCAGGTGATCGACATGCTGCAGCAGTTCCGGGACGTGCCGGGGGTGCCCTCGAGCTTCCATGCCAAGGCGCGGGAAGCGGCCGGCTTGATCGACCGCGACATCGTGAAAGAGGTCTTCTAGGCACGCGAGTCGCCTAGCGCCCGCGGCTGTTGCGTAAGGCAGCGAGCGTTAGCCGTGATCCTCTCATTTCAGGGTTCCATGCCAGAGCTCGCTGCCCTGTAGCAACGAAGATCGCTCCAAGAGAGCGTTTGGCGGGTCTCCGGCAGCGGCCGGGGGCCCGCCTTTGCTTGCGGCTTAACGCGGGCGTCACGTCAGGGAGAAGCGCCGGAAAGCGGGCGGCGTTATGTTCATACCATCGCCACGGGGACGGGCGCGTCGGGCCTGGGTTTCCCAATCTTAAACCGCTTACCCCTTTACATTACTTCACTAAAAGGTCATAATGACTCCATCCGAGGGGTCGATGCCGACCCGACGCTCGGACCTCCGATCAACGACCCTCCATGCAGTCCGGATCGTGGCCCCCGAGGGTGATGCCTGAAGGCGGACCCTCGAGTGAGTTGCGGGAGAGCGGTCACGCTCTTCCGGGGGAAGCGCCGCGCAGATGCGGTGCGACGGCTTCTGGACCGAGAGAGACCCAGGCGACCCATCGACCAATGAGGATCGAAAGGAAGTTTAGCAATGGCGCACGGACTTGATTGGCTCCCTCCCACCATGCACATGGACATGGTCTGCGGGCAGATTCTCGCCGAGAACGAAGCTCTGGGCCCCGTCCTCCATGAGGGCGATCAGTATTACTTCTGCTCGTCACGGTGCCAATCCCACTTCCTGAGAAGCGCGAAACCGGTTTCCAGGAAGGTCAAGGCCGTGATCCTTCCCTTCCCGATCGATCAGATCGAGCGCGCGTCCCTGGACCCGGCCCTCGAGGCCAACGCTTTCTGACGCCCCGGCGTCAGCCCAAGTCAAAGAGCGGCCCTCCTTTCGGACGGCCGCTCTTTGCTTGGAATCGATTTAGCGGGCGACGGCGGGCTTGCCGATCAGGCCGAGCGATTTGCCGACCTTCTCGAAGGCCTTCAGGGCCGCGTCCAGCTCCTCGCGCGTGTGGGTCGCCGTGACGATGGTCCGCACGCGGCTCTTCTCGTTCGGAACCGTGGGGAAGCCGATGCCCTGCGCGAAGATGCCCTCCGCGAAGAGCCGATCGGAAAGCTCCATCGCGAGCTTCGCATCCCCGGCGATGACCGGGGTGATGGGGGTCTCCGAGCCGGCGGTATCGAAGCCCAAGGCCTCCAGGCCCGCCTTGAAGTAGCGGGTATTGTCCCAGAGCCGCTCCATGAGCGTGGGATCCTCCTGCAGGAGGTCGAAGGCGGCCATCGCGGCGGCCGTGACGGCCGGCGGATGCGAGGTCGAGAACAGGAACGGCCGCGCCTTGTGGATCAGGTAGTCGATCAGCGCGCGCGAGCCGGCCACGTAGCCGCCCAGGCAGCCGATGGCCTTGGACAGGGTGCCCACCTGGATGTGGACCCGGCCGTGGAGGCCGAAGTGATCGACCGTGCCGCGGCCCTGGTTGCCCATGACGCCCGAGGCATGCGCGTCGTCAACCATGATGATGGCCTGGTACTGCTCGGCGACCTCGACGATGTCGGCCAGGGGCGCGACGTCGCCGTCCATCGAGAAGACGCCGTCGGTGATGACGAGCGTGCGGCGGTACTTGCCCTTGGTCTCTTCGAGCACGCGGCGCAGGTCCGCGACGTCCTTGTGCTTGAAGACCGTGATCTTGGCGCGGCTGAGGCGGCAGCCGTCGATGATGCTCGCGTGGTTGAGCTCATCCGAGATGATCACGTCCTCCTTGCCGAGGACTGACGAGACGGTGCCGGCGTTGGCGGTGAAGCCCGACTGGAAGACCAGGGCGCCCTCGGTGTGCTTGAAGGCTGCGATCTTGGCCTCGAGCTCCATGTGCTGGCTCATGGTGCCGGCGATGGTGCGGACCGAGCCCGAGCCGGCACCGTACTTGTCGATAGCCTCGTGGGCCGCGGCGATCAGCTTCGGGTGGGTGGTGAGACCCAGGTAGTTGTTGGAGGAGAGGTTGATGACGCGCTTGCCGTCAAAGACGGTCTCGGCCTCCTGGCGCTCCTGCAGGACCCGCAGCGGGCGGTAGAGGCCGCGCGCCTTCAGGTCGTCCAGCTCTTCATCAAGGTAGGCCAACGGGTTATAGGACATGCGAGACTCCTTTGTCTACGGGGTGAGTACGACCTTGCCGCAGAGGCCGGCCTTCATCAGGTCCATGGCGGCCTCGACGTCCTCGAGGGGCATGCGGTGGGTGATCATGGGGGTGAGGTCGAGCTGACGCGAGTTCAGCAGATTGGCGACCTGGTACCAGGTGTCGTACATCTTCCGGCCGGTGATGCCCTGGATCGTGACGCCCTTGAAGACGATCTCGGCGATGTCCAGCGGCACGTCCTGGGAGGGGATGCCCAGGATCGAGTAGCGGCCGCCATTGCGGATCATCTTGAAGCCGTCGCGCATGGCCTTGGCGTTGCCGGACATCTCGCAGACGACGTCCACTCCACCGGGGACCGCGGCGAGGACGGCGGCGACCGCGTCCTGCTCGTCGGCCTTGATGAGGTGGGTGGCCCCCATCTTGCCGGCCAGGTCGAGGCGGTAGGCGTTGATGTCGATGGCGATGACCGCGGACGCGCCGCAGGCCTTGGCGACGCCCGCCGCCATGATGCCGATGGGGCCGCAGCCGCTGATCACGACCGTGCGGCCGGCGACGTCACCCGCCAGCACCGTGTGAACGGCGTTGCCGAGGGGCTCCTGCAGGGGGGCCCAGTCGAGGGGCAGGGTGGCGGCGTTCTTCCAGGCGTTCTTGGCGGGGATGGCGACGTACTCGGCGTAGCAGCCGGGGATGTCGACGCCCAGGATCTGGGTGTTGGAGCAGATGTGCTTGGCGCCGGTCCGGCACTGGTAGCAGGTGCCGCAGACGACGTGGGTCTCGGCCGAGACGTAGTCGCCGAGAGAAACGTCGAGGACCTCTTCGCCGACGGCCACGACGGTGCCGCCGAACTCATGGCCGATGGTCAGGGGGGGCTTGACCCGGCCCTGGCTCCAGGCGTCCCAGGTGTAGATATGCAGGTCGGTGCCGCAGACGGCGGTGGCGTCGACTTTCACCAGCACGTCGCGGGGACCGATTTTGGGGACCGGTACGGTGATCAGTTTCGCGCCAGGGCCCGCTTCGGTCTTGGCGATCGCCTTCATCGTGTCGGGGATCGAAGACATGTCAATGCCTGATTTGGTCACTGCCGTCTTGAGCATGAGGACCTTCTTTACAGCTTGAAAACAAGGGCCGGAGCCGCAGCTCCGCCCCTTGAGTATACCTGATCTCCCCAATGGCTATCAAACGGCCCGCAAGCGCTTCGTCCCTCTTGCGGGCGGCTCACGGCAGGGCGGTATCGACGGCTTCGTTGTGACGAACAGCGGTCTGGTGCGCGTCCACCAGCGCCCAGATCGTGTAACCCGCCATCACGGCCGAGGCGATGGGAAGCGCCAGCAGGGCATAGCCCATGCCCGCCGACTGGCCCCCTGCCGACATGGCCTGCGGCGCGACGGCATACGCCGCTCCCAGGCCCAAGAGCAAACTGCCGGTCATCACCCCGTACGTCCCCAGCCCCACCCAGAGGCCGCGCTGCGGATCTCCGGCATAGGCCTGGCCGGTTCCCAGCGCCACCGGGGCCGCAGCCCAAACCGCCATCCCTAGGATGCCCAGCGCGTTGAAGTCGTTGGGGGCGCCGCCGAGCACCATCATGCCGCTTCCCAGCGTGGTGAGCGCCAGAGGAGTGGCGACGCTGAGGCCGACGGAGAGGGCCGGGGATTTCAGGTTCGCGGGCCTGGTGGCTTCCAGCCGCGGGGAAGGGTCGAGGGCGAGACGGGAATCCAGGCGGTAAGACTCCGCATTGGCGGCAGCGGGCAAGGCCATGACGGTGAGCAGGGCGGCAAGACCGGCTCTAGCAAGGATAGGCGGCATACGATTCTCCCTTCGGCGTGGCGTTGGCGTTATACCCGCAAGCGAGCAAGCCTTACCCCGGTGCGAAGGGAGCCTAGCGCCCGCGGCTGTTTCGTAAGGCAGCGAGCGTTAGCCGCGAGACAGTCGTCAATCGGTTGAATCGTCAAGCTCGCTGACCTGCAGAAACGACGTTAGCTATAGAGAGAAGAGGGGGGCAGGGGCGATCGCCCCTGCCCCCCTCGAGGTCTGATCCGATCTAGACGCTCGGCAGGACCACCGGGAGGCTGGGCGCAGGGCCGAAGCCATCCGCCTGCTCCAGGATCGAGCTGATGGCCTCTTCCGTGTCCGCGCACCCGATCACGACCAGGTCTCCCGCCTGGGCCATGTCCAGCGCGAACTGGATGGCCGTCGGCTCATCGGGGATGAGGTGGCAGTGCTCCGGGGCCATGCCGGCGTCCAGGGCCGCCTGGTGGATGATCGCGGCGGCTTCCCCGGCAGGACGGCCCCGCAGGTCGGTCATGTCACGGACGACCAGCTCGTCGTAGTACTTGGCGCAGATGACGCCGGACTCCTTGAGCTTTTCATCATAGCGATCGCCGGGCACCGTGATGACGCCGATCAGGCGCTTGTGGTCCATCTGCGAGACCGTGTCGCCCAGCGCCCGGTAGGAAGCGGGGTTGTGGGCGTAGTCGATCAGCACGGTGAAGTCACGCACGCGGACCATGTTGAGGCGGCCGGGGTTCTGCTCGATGGTGGACTGGAAGGTGCTGAGCCCGTTGACGAGCTGCTCCTTGTTCAGGCCGGAGTGCAGCAGCATGGCCACCGCCGCGAGGGCGTTGGCGATGTTGTGGCGGGCCCGGCCGCCCATGGTGACGGGCAGCAGCGCCGCCTCGACCAGGGGCATGCGGTGCTCGCCCCGGGCGACCATGATCATCCCACGGCGCAGGTAGACGGCCTCGCCGCCCTTCGCCAGGTGATCCTCCATCGCGGTGCTGTGGTCCTCCATGCTGAAGAGCACGACCTTGGTGCCTTCGGGCGCCTGCTCGGCCATCTCCAGCACCAGCGGGTCGTCGGCGTTCAGCACGACGGTGCCCTTGCAGTACTTCACGATCAGGCCCTTGACCCGGGCGAGGTCACGCAGGGTCTCGGCGCCGTGCTGGCCGAGGTGATCGTCGTGAATGTTCAGCACTGCCGCGACGTCACAGGATTCGAAGCCCAGGCCGCGCTTGAAGAGGCCGCCTCGCGCGGTTTCCAGGACGGCCGCCTCGACCGTGGGGTCGGTGAGCACGGTGCGGGCCGACCAGTAGCCGGTGCAATCGCCCTTGCTGATGCGCTTGCCGTCGAGGTAGATGCCCTCGGTGGTGGTGACGCCGGTGCGGATGCCCGCCTGGCGGAGGGTATGGCCGACCATCAGGGTGGTGGTGGTCTTGCCGTTGGTGCCGGTCACCGAGTAGATGGGGATGGTGACGGGCGCGCCGGGCGGGAAGAGCATGTCGACGATGGCGGCGCCCACGTCATGGGGTTCGCCCTCGGAGGGGTGCTGGTGCATGCGGATGCCGGGAGCGGCGTTGACCTCGATGATGGCCCCGCCCTGCTGGTCGAGGGGCACCGAGATGTCCTCGCAGACCACGTCGATGCCGGCGACGTCGAGGCCGATCTTCTTGGCGGCGCGGACGCAAAGGGCGGCGTTGGAGGGGTGGATGATCTCGGTCAGGTCGATGGCCGAGCCGCCGGTCGACAGGTTGGCGTTCTCACGCAGGAGGACGACCTGGCCGGTCTTGGCCACGTGATCCGGATCGAGGCCCTGCTTGGCGAGCACGGCCATGGCGCCGGCGTCCAGCTTCAAGCGGGTCAGCGGCTTCAGGTGGCCGTCTCCGCGCCGGGGGTCCTGGTTGGCGATGTCCACCAGCTCGCGGATCGTGTGCTGTCCGTCGCCGACCACCTGAGCGGGCACGCGGCGGGCGACGGCGACGACCTGATCGCCGACGACCAGCACCCGGTGGTCCTGGCCGCGGATGAACTGCTCGACCAGCACCGAGCGGCCGTACTCGCGGGCCCACTTGAAGGCCTGTTCGACCTGCTCGGGGGTGGTGAGGTCGCAGGAGACGGCCTTGCCCTGGTTGCCGAAGTGCGGCTTGACGGTCACCGAACCGCGCATGCGGCGGGCGACTTCCTGGGCGCGCGCCAGGGTGGTGACGGCCTCGCCGCGGGGCACCGGGAGGCCGGCCTCGCGCAGCAGGGCATTGGTGAGGTCCTTGTCGGAGGCGATGCCGACCGCGATGTTGCTGGTCTCGGAGGTGAGGGCGGCCTGGATGCGCTTCTGGTACTTGCCGAGGCCCAGCTGGAAGAGGGAGGCCTCGTCGGTGATGCGGGTGGCGGGGATGCCGCGACGCTTGGCGGCGTCCACGATGGCGGCGGTGGAGGGCCCGAGGGAGTGGCGCTCGGCCCAGTACTTGAGGTTGGAGAGGTCCTCGGCGAACTCCGCGGGGTCGATGTCGCCGCCGCGGCCGAGGGTCTCGATCAGCTTGACGCCGACGGGGATGGCTTCCTCGACGACCTTCTCGAGCTTGTAGGAGAAGACGACGTTGTAGAGGCCGGGCTTGCCCTTGACCTCGCGCGCCTTGCCGAAACCCACGTCGATCCCCGCGAGGCACTGCAGCTCGATCAAGGTGTGCTCGAGGATGTGGGCCATGTAGGTGCCTTCGTGAAGCCGTTCGACGAAGCCGCCCCGGTAGCCTAGCGAGCAACGGTGGTCGGAGAGCGAGGGAATGAGCTTGGTCAGCTTCTCGGTGAAGCCGGGAACGGCTGACGAGGGGATGTCGTAGAGGTCCTCGAGATCGACCACCAGCCAGTAGGCCGGGCGAGGAGACCAGATGTTCGGACCACGGAGGACGCGACGTTCGAGGATCTTCACGGCTTCTTCTTCTCCTGTTCGGGAAGGGGGCGATCCGGGGATGGGGGGCTCATTCGCGGGAAATGGGACGCGAGGGGGCTTAGCGCAGGGCTTCGTCCACCCGGGGCGCGGGTGCGGTCTGGGCGGGAACGGGGCAACGGCAGGTCCAGTCGGCGCCCAGGGGGGTACGGGTTTCGATGTTGTAGGCGAAACCCGAGGGCAACATGTGCAGCTTGACGCCGTCCATGGCCAGAAGCTCGCCGGCGGCCGCCGTGGTGACGTTGGAGTGGGAGATGGCCCGGCCGTCGAGGATGGTGACGACTCCGGAGCCGATCACCTTGAAGTCGTAGTTGGGGCAGACGACCATCGCGGTGTCCTCGTCGACGCCAAGGCCCAGGATGAAGGGGTTCTGGGCGACGATGGAGAGGAGGCGTCCGATGCGCTGGCGCTGGAGGAAGTGCTGGTCGAGCACGACCCGGCGCAGCAGGCCGAGGCCGGGCGCGAGGTGAAGCATGTGCTTGCGGGGGTGAAGGCCCTGGCCGCCCTCGACGATCATGTGCTCGGAAATGGCGGAGGCACCGGCGGAGGTGCCGGCGATCAGGAGGCCGCGCTTGTGGGCGCGGTGCATGGCCTTGGCGACCTCGCTGCCTCCGAGGATCGAGGAGAGGCGGGACTGGTCGCCCCCGGTCATGAAGACGCCGGTGCTCTGGTAGACCAGCTCGGCGTTGGCGGGGTTGTTGGCGTCCTCACGGCTCTCGATGTCGAGGAAGTGGACCTCGCGGGCGCCCATACCCTTGAAGAGGCGCGAATAGGTCTCGAAACGGTCCTGCGGGCTCAGCGAGGCGGTGGCAATCACCGTGATGACGGCGTCGCGACCTCCGGCCATGTCGACCACCGTGGTCAGGATCTGGCTGTCGAGTTCCTTAGACTCGGCTCCCCCGATCACGATCAGGTGGCCCCGCTGGGGAGGGTTTTGCTCCGCCGGGGATTGCTCCGCTGGAATCACGCGCAACTCCTTTAATTTGGCTTGCCTCTTTTCGCCGCGGGTCGCCCCGCGCAAGCGGGTAGAACAGCCCGTTAACCAGTATAAGGCCAGATCCCGCGTGCCTACAAGCCTTTTGCCCCCGCAAGCGGCGCAAGGGGACGGCCCAACGCACGCATGGGCATACGTCTCGATTAGCTGCGGGCGCTCCCGCGGGAGCGGGAATCCAGGCCCCCGGTGATGGGTGACACCTACTGGACTCCCGCTTCCACGGGAGCGACAAGTGCTTACTCTCGGTAACGAGGCTGGGGCCTGGTGATGAGAGATCGCTCGGGAGTGAGGGGGCGAGAGTGGGTATGATACGGTGCTGAGGGCTGATCGCAGCGCGAACGACGAAACGAGGAGACCACGGATGCTTGCATTGATCACGGGGAAGGGACGCGCCATCCTGGGCGGTCTGCTGGTCGCGGCGCTGCTGGCGCTGCCCCTTCCGGCGAGCGGCGCCCCCGCGCTGCAAGGCAAGGTCGTGCGAGTCTCCGACGGCGATACCCTGGTGGTGCAGGTGGATCCCAACCGCCAGGAGAAGGTGCGCCTCGTGGGCATCGACACCCCCGAGATGGCCCAGGAGCCGTGGGGTGAGCGCGCCAAGGCCTTCACCGAGCGGCTGGCCCTCGGCAAGATGGTGCGCCTCGAGACCGACGTCCAGCCGCGGGACCAGTACGGGCGGCTCTTGGCTTACGCCTACGTCGGCAAGACGTTCATCAACTACGAGCTCGTGCGCCAGGGCTATGCCATGCTCCTGACCTACCCACCCAACGTCGCGCACGTCGAGACCTTCAAGAAGGCGCAGGAGCAAGCCCGCAAGGAAGGCCGGGGCATCTGGAACCCGAGCAGCGGTCTCGATCAGAGCCCGCGCGACTTCCGGCGCGAGAAGCGCAACGGGACCAGCAGCGGCTCGAAGCAGTCGGGAACGCTCGATGCGGCCCCCGCGCGTGAAGCCCGGACCACAGGCGCCAGGGCCACGGGCGCCACGGCCTCGGGCGCGCATGCCGAGGGCGCGCTCAGCGCCACCTCCGTGATCGCCAACGCCAAGAGCCGGGTCTTCCACGACCAGAGCTGCAGCTCGGGCGCCAGCATCGGTGCGGCCAACCGGATCGTCCTGAAGTCGGCGGCGGAGGCCAAGTCCAAGGGGTTCACGGCCTGCAAGCGCTGCGGGGGGTGAGTATCACGGGCAGGGACGCCCGCGCCACAGGCAGGGACGCCCGTGCCACAGGCAGAGACGCCCGTGCCACTGCCCATTGACGCCCCCTCGAAGTTCCCTTACGATCGCGGCATCGAGCGGATCACAAGAGATTCGCCCGCCCGCTAGAAAGCCCGCCGCCATGCGTGATTCCCTGCTGCAACTGGCCCGGATCCTCGGCAAGTACTGGCCCCGCTACCTGCTCGGAGTCCTCGCCCTCACCCTCTGCAACGTCGGCCAGCTCTCCATCCCCTGGATCACCGGCCAATTCATCGACGGTCTGCGGCTGGGTCAGCTCGATGCCGCGGGCGTCGCACGCCAGGCCCTCCTGGTGCTGGCCGTTGCCATCGGGGTGGCCATCTTCCGGTTCGTGTGGCGCATGTACGTCTTCGGGACCGCGCGGCGGATCGAACGCGACCTGCGCGAGCGGCTGTTCGCCCACTTCCAGAGCTTGTCGGCCAGCTTCTACCACCGCAAGAAGGTCGGCGACCTCATGGCGCATGCCACCAACGACCTGAACGCCGTGCGCGCGCTGGCGGGCGAAGGGGTCATGGCGGGCTGGGACGCGGTCGTCATGAGCATCGGGACGCTGGCGGTGATGGCGATTGCCATCGACTGGCGACTCACCCTCGCGGCCTTCCTACCACTGCCCCTCTTGGCCTTCATCCAGTTCCGGCTGGGAGGCCGGGTCCACGATCGCTACAAGGGCGTGCAGGCCGCCTTCAGCGCGCTGAGCGATCGCGTGCAGGAGAACGTCTCCGGAGCCCGCGTGGTCAAGGCCTTTGCCCAGGAGGACGCCGAGAAGCGGCGCTTCGCCGGCGAGAACCAGCACTACTTCGAGAACTTCGTCCGGATGACCCGGCTGCAAAGCCTCTTCGAACCGCTCGTCGGCATGCTCGACGGCGCGGGCACGTTGATCTGCATCGCCTACGGCGGCGCGCTGGTGCTGCAAGGCGAGATCACGCTCGGCCAGTTCATCGCCTTCACCTCCTACCTGCACATGCTCGTCTGGCCGATGACCGGGCTGGGCTGGGTGATCAACATGGCCCAGCGGGCGACCGCATCGATGAGCCGATTGCAAGACCTGTTCGCGGAGGTGCCCGAGGTCCGCGCGCTACCGGGCGCAATCACGCCCGCGTCCTGGCACGGCGCGCTGTCGATCCGCAACCTCACCTTCCGCTACGCGCCTCACCTGCCGCCGGTGCTGGAGGACGTCTCCGTGGACGTCCGGCCCGGCGAGACCCTGGGGATCGTCGGAAGGACCGGCTCGGGCAAGAGCACGCTCGCGAGCCTACTCACCCGCGTCTTCAACCCGCCCGAGGAGACGATCCTGGTCGACGGGACCGACGTGAACCGGCTCGATCCAGGGGCCTTGCGCCGAGCGATCGCCGTGGTGCCCCAGGACGCCTTCCTGTTCTCGACCTCGATCCGCGAGAACATCGCCTTCGCCCCGGAGGCAGAAGCTGGCGACGTGCTTCGCGCCTCGAAGACCGCCCAGCTGGACGGCGACATCCAGGAGCTGCCCGACGGCTACGAGACCATGCTGGGCGAGCGCGGCATCACGCTCTCGGGAGGCCAGCGCCAGCGCGTCTCGATCGCCCGCGCCCTGCTCAAGGACGCCCCCATGCTGGTGCTGGACGACTGCCTCTCGGCGGTCGACACCCGCACCGAGGCCCGGATCCTCTCGGAGCTGCTGCCCGTGATGCGCGGGCGCACCACCTTGCTGATCTCTCACCGGGTCTCCGCCCTGCAGCACGCTGACCAGATCATCGTGCTGGCGCACGGCCGCATCGTCGAGCGCGGCACGCACGCCGAGCTGCTGGCACAGGGCGGCGAGTACCGGAGGCTCTGGGAGCTGCAGCAACTCGAAGCCACCCTCGAAGAGGGCTCCCTGGAAGACGCGCCCCCCGAATCGAAGAGGATGGGCTAGATGGCCAGATCCACCGGCATCCACGACGAGGATGCCCTCGCCCAGAAACTCGACACCCAGCTCCTGGGCCGGCTACTCGCCTACGCGCGGCCGCACGCGGGAAGCCTCGCGCTCTGCCTGCTGCTGGTCGCCCTCACCTCGATCGCCGGCCTCGCCTTGCCCTACCTGGTCAAGATCGCCATCGACGACATCATCACCCCGGCCATGGCCCTGTCCCCGGCCCTGCGCGCGTCCTACGTCCCCAAGCTGGTCTGGCTGGCCGCCGGCTTCCTGGGCGTCCTCGTGGCGCGCTTCGCCATCACCTACGGCGAGGCCCTGCTCTTGCAGAAAACCGGCCAGAAGATCATCAAGACCATTCGCCAGGAGGTCTTCGACCACCTGCAGGAGATGAGCCTCAGCTACTTCGACCGCCACCCTGCCGGACGACTCGTCACCCGGGTCACGAACGACACCGAGGCCCTCAACGAGATGTACACCTCGGTGCTGGTCAACCTCTTCAAGGACCTCGTGCTGATCGTGGGCGTGGCGATCGTCATGCTGCGCCTGCACGCAGGCCTGGCGCTGGTGGTCTTCACGGTCCTTCCGCTGGTCTGCGTGGCCGTCTGGATCTTCCGCAGTCGCGCCCGCATCGCCTTCCGCGAGGTCCGCACCATCCTGGCCCGAATCAACGCCTTCATCGCCGAGAACCTCAACGGCATGCGCGTGGTGCAGCTCTTCAACCGCGAGGCCAAGCAGCTTTCGGAGTTCAAGGACGTCAACCAGGCGCACTACCGCGCGGGGATGAGCCAGCTGGTCCTGTACTCGTTCTTCCGGCCCATCCTGGACCTGCTCGCCATGCTGGCCATGGCCCTGGTCCTCTGGTACGGCGGCAACCAGGTGCTGCAGGCAGGCCTGTCGGTCGGCGTGCTTTACCTGTTCACCTCGTACGTCCGCAACATGTTCAACCCGATCAACGAGCTGGCCGAGAAGTTCAACATCCTCCAGGCCGCCATGGCGTCCGCCGAGCGCATCTTCCAGCTACTCGACACGCCTCCGGGCATCCAGGACGCCGCCGAGCCGGTACGGCCCGCGGGCATCGTGGGAGGCGTGGCCTTCGAGAAGGTTCGCTTCGCCTACCAGCCGCCCAACTGGGTGCTTCAAGACGTCAGCTTCTTCGTGAAACCCGGCCAGACCGTGGCCTTCGTGGGGCATACCGGCGCCGGGAAGTCGAGCATCCTGAACCTCGTGACCCGGTTCTACGACGTGCAGGAAGGCCGCGTCACGATCGATGGGATCGACGTCAAGGACCTGCCCCAGGAGATGCTACGGCGGCGGGTGGGCATCGTCCAGCAGGACGTCTTCCTCTTCACGGGAACCCTGAGGGAGAACCTCAAGCTCGGGCAGGACCTCTCCGACGAGCAAGTCGAGCGCGCCGCCCGCTTGGTGGGGGCGCACGACTTCATCATGCGGCTGCCGGAAGGCTACGAGACCCAGGTGGCCGAGCGCGGCGCGAACATGAGCCTGGGCGAGCGGCAGCTGATCGCCTTTGCCCGGGCCTTGGCCTACGATCCGGCCATCCTGATCTTGGACGAGGCCACGGCCCACATCGACTCGGAATCCGAGCGCATCATCCAGGAGGCGCTCCAGACGGTCTCCAAGGGCCGGACCACGCTGATCGTGGCCCATCGCCTCTCGACCATCCAGCATGCCGACCAGATCGTCGTCATGCAGTCGGGCCGGATCCAGGAGATCGGCACGCATGCCGAGCTGCTGAAGCGGGGAGGCATCTACCACTCGCTCTGGCGGATCCAGCAAATCGCGGACGTTTCACTCTGATTGCGAGGCAAGGCCCTCACCCGGCGGGCTTGCCCGGAAGCGCCTGCGGGGGCCTCAGCGCGCTCATGTCGCAGGGAAGGGAGTTCCCTTCGCTCGATCGGGCGATGCAGGTCTCGTGGTCGACGATGGCGACCGCGGTATGGCAGCGGGGACAGAAAAGGTCGTCCTGCCGATGCGGGGTGAAGGTGAGGCGGCTCCCGCAGTGAGGGCAGACGAACTCGCTGATCCGGCGGCGGCTCTTCACCGTGGTCGCGATCTCGATCACCTTCGGGAAGTAAAGCGACACGTCGCGCGGGAAGCTGAGGAAGAGATCGTAGTTGATGGACGTGGGAATGTCCTTCTCCTGCAGGCAATTCCCGAGCAGGATGATGGGGATGACGCCGATCGCCGGATACCCCTCCATCTCGATGAGGGGAGCGTAGCCATCCACGTCCTCCTCGATGGTCCGGATCGGGCGGTCGAACGCCTCGAACTTGCGGTACAGGTTGAGGGTGATGACGTCGGGCTTGAACCGCATGATCCGCTCGAAGTCGATCGGGGAGACATCGGTCAGCACCTCATGCCCTTGAGCGTGCAGGGGTGGGGCGAGGAGGTCGATGGTCTCCTGCAGATCGTCCAGGATCATCACCTTGGCCATGAGCACCTCCCGGCGGCGAGGGGGGTTCGAGAGCAACCCTCTCCCCCGCGCAGGAGACAGTATAGGTGCCCCGCGCTCACGGGTCACGCATGAAGAGCGAGATAAATTTTCAGGCTAGAAGAGCTTGACCTGCACGGTGGCGCTGGTGTGGACGATGATGGCGTCGGACTTTTCGATGTCCACGAACTGACCGGACGAGCCCGGGGTGCTGAAGGTGATGCCCGCCCAGACCTTCTCGGCCTTGAAGATGCTCGGGTCCTTGACCGGCTGGCTGATGCGCTGGCTCTGCTGCGGGGGAATGCTCACCTCTCCGAGCAGGTTGGCCTCGTCGTAGGCCGTGTCCCGGCTGCCGCTCAGGAAGATGCGCAGGTTGACCGGGACCTTCATCTGGTTCTCCACGTCGAGGTTCATGATCGCCGAGGTGAGCGTGAGGCTGCGGGCGTTGGCAGGGACGTCGATACCGATGGCCGGAACGTTGAAGGGGCCGGCAGCGGGGACGGGAACCGCGGGCCCGTAGGTGATGAGCGGCGCGATGTCAGCCATGGTGACGGTCGAAGTGGTGGTCGGCGTGGTGATGGGAGGCGTCGTGCAAGCCGTCAGCGCCATGACCGCGCCGCAAACGACGGAAAGAGTACGAAGTCGCATCACCAACACCTCCTGCGAACATTCCTGACGAGCGACTCGATTCTAGCATGCCCGGGAGGGCCCCCATCGTTTGGTAGGGAAGCGGGGGGTTGGGGTAGAATGCCTTCGTCGACGAAGGAGGTTCCCGACGTGCTCGATCAGTCCACTTTGCCCGCCCTCAGCCCCAGCCCCGCCCCGAAGCCTGTTGCTCCGCCCCCGGCACCTCAAAAGACCAAGCGTGCCGCCGGCTTCGCGCGGTTCCAGCTGACGTCGGCCGGGACGACGATCGCCTGCACCTTCGGGACGCTGATCGGCTACCACCTGGGAGGCCCGCTGGCGGGCCTCGCTTCGGCGGCGGGCCTCACCTTGATCAGCCTCTTGGCCCTGGAGTTCGCCTACCGGCGGTCCATGCAGCCCTTGCACTCCCTGGTCGAACTGTCGCGCTCCGCGGCGGCGGGCGATCTCACCTGTACCGAGCGCGTGGACGATAGCCTGGGCGAAGCGGCGGAAGCCGTGCGCGCCCTGGTGGACGGCATGCGCAGCCTGGTGGGCCACACCCGGGAGACCGCCCAGACCCTGGTGTCGCACTCGCAGAGCATGCAGCAGGCCTCCGACCAGACGTTCCATGCGACCCAGCAGATCGCCGAGACCATCACCCAGCTGGCGGTGGGCACCAGTGAGCAGGTCACGGGCGTCAGCCGGACGGCCACGGAGATGACCCGGATCTCGACTGCGGCCCAGGAAGTGGCGGCGGGCGCACAGCTGGCGGCCCAGGCAGCCGTGCGGACGACGCAGGCGGCGCAGGAGGGCAGGCAGGATCTGCAAGAGGCGATCGCCAAGATGGACTCCATCCGGCACAAGGTCTCGCAGTCCTCGACCGTCGTCGGGCGGCTGGGCGACCTCGGCCAGCAGATCGGCCGGATCCTCGAGATCATCAACGGGATCGCCGGCCAGACCCACCTCCTGGCCCTCAACGCGGCCATCGAGGCCGCCCGAGCGGGCGAGCAGGGCCGGGGCTTCGCCGTCGTCGCCGAGGAAGTCCGCAAGCTTTCCGAGCAAAGTACCGAGGCCGTCGGCAAGATCGCCTCGATGATCCAGGAGATCCAGGCCGAGACCGAGAAGGCCGTCGCGACCATGAACCAGGGCACCACCGAGGTGAACGACGGCGTGGTGGTCATCCACCGGGCCGGCGGCGCCCTGGGGCGCATCGTCGAGGCCGCCTCGAGCACCGACGACCAGATCGGGCGCATCTCGGAAGCCTCCCAGCAACTCGCGGAAGGCTCGGGCCGCGTGGTCTCCACCATCGACCAGATCGCCTCCATCTCGGAGCAGACGGCCGCCGGCGCCCAGGAAGTCGCCGCGACCACCCAGGAACAGACCGCCTCGATGCATCAGGTCTCGGCGGGAGCGCGGCAACTCGCGGTGCTGGCCGATCAACTCAGCCGCAGCATCGCTCACTACAAGCTTTAGGCCGGATGTGATGGTGGGTTAGCCTGTTGACAGGCCCAACCCTCTCGTTAAAGAATATGAAGCAGCACGAAGGGACGTGCCTCACCTGCCAGCATCACGCCAGTCAAAAGCCAGAGCCTTCCTGCAGAAACACCCCAGAACCGCTGCGATGACGAGCGGGCGAGGGCCGTGGCCCTCTTCGAGAAGGGGGGGACGAGGATGGGCAGCTTCAAGCATTACCTACCGGCCGCCAACGGTGCGGAGCAGATCTTGCTGGAAGAACTGGCGCAGGAGCACTCGCGTCACCTGACGGTCCATTCCCGGCAGATCCGGGACTCGGCGCAGATCTTCTTCGAGGCGGACAACCAGTGCCTGGCCAGTTACATCTGGTACATGCTGGCCCGATTGAGGCGTCACCAGCGCAAGGTCGAGGAGATCTACCAGATGCCGGCCACCAGCCAGGCAGCTGACCGGACCAGCGTTCTACACTAGCTTAAGACTAACCCTTGCGGCGCCGGATTTCGTCGAGGCGGGCCTTGAGGCGCGCCTCGTCTCCGCGATCGGAGGGCACGTAGAAGCGCTTGGGCTCCATGCCTTCCGGCCAGTACGACTGCGAGACCCAGGCCCCGGGATGATCGTGGGGGTACAGGTACCCCTTGCCGTACCCCTGCTCCTTCATGAGCTTGGTCGGCGCGTTGCGCAGATGCAAGGGCACCGGGTAGGCCGGCACCTTCTGCACCATGGCCATGGCGGCATTGATTCCCTTGTAGCTGGCGTTGCTCTTGGGCGCCGCCGCGAGGTAGGTCGTGGCCTGCGCCAGGGGGATGCGCGCCTCCGGCATGCCCAGCAGCTGCACCGCCTGCATGCAAGAGGTGGCGACCATGAGGCCGCGCGGGTCGGCGTTCCCGATGTCCTCGGAGGCCAGGATCACCAGCCGGCGCGCGACGAAGACCGGGTCCTCGCCGCCTTCGAGCATGCGCGCCAGCCAGTAAAGCGCGGCGTCCGGATCCGAGCCCCGCACCGTCTTGATGAACGCCGAGATCACGTCGTAGTGCTGCTCGCCGCCCTTGTCGTAGGGCAGCAGGCGCTTCTGCAATGCCTGGACGATCGCCTCCGGGCTGCGGTCGGACAAAGGGGCGACGGTCTCGAGCGCGTTGAGGGCCGAGCGGGCGTCTCCGCCAGAGTACTCCACCAGCAGGGCCTTGGCCGATTCCGTGAGGTGGTCGGCAGGCAATCCGAGGCCGCGCTCCTTGTCGGTGAGCCCGCGCTCCAGCAGTTCGCGCACGGAAGCCTCGTCCAGGTGCTTCAGCACCATGACCCGCGCGCGCGACAGCAGCGCAGCGTTCAGCTCGAAGGAGGGGTTCTCGGTGGTGGCTCCGATCAGCACCACCGTCCCGTCCTCGACATGCGGCAGGAACGCGTCCTGCTGGGCCTTGTTGAAGCGATGGATCTCGTCGATGAAGAGCAGGGTACCCTGCCCCATCCGGCGGCGGTCCTTGGCCTCCTGGAGCAGTTTGCGCAGCTCGGGAAGGCCTCCGGTGACCGCCGAGAAGGGCACGAAGACCCGGCGGGTCTGGGTGGCGATCAGCTGTGCCAGGGAGGTCTTGCCGGTGCCAGGAGGCCCCCAGAGAATCAGGCTCGGCAGCTTGTCCTTGGCCAGCAAGTCGCGCAGCGGGGTGCCGGGGCCAAGGAGATGCTGCTGGCCGAGGAAGTCGTCCAGGCTGCGCGGGCGCATCCGGTGGGCGAGAGGGGCAGCGGTTTGCGGGCTGGCCGCGTCGAAGAGCGAGGTCGGTTCTGAGGGGTTGAAGGGCGCCCGCGGCTGATTAAACAGAGAATCCATAAGGGAATTGTAGCCCTCCGAGGGGGGTCGCGTCCATGGCGGGCGCGGAGGCCCGCCCCACAAGAGGCCCGCCCCACAAGAGACCCGCCCCACTGGCACCCCGGCGCGGATGGCCCACCATCCGTGATAGAATGCGGGAATGATCACGATTTCCCAGCTTTCCAAGCACTTTCCCACCCGCACCGTCCTGGACAAGGTCGACTGGCACGTCAGCTCCGGCGAGCGGATCGGCCTGGTCGGCGCCAACGGCGCCGGCAAGTCCACCCTGATCAAGATCCTGATCGGCCAGCTCGATCCGGACGACGGCAAGGTTTCGCTGCGCCCCCGCGCCCAGATCGGGCATCTGGCCCAGGAGCTGCCGGGAGTCGCGGGCCGGACCGTGCAAGCCGAGATGTGGACGGCCTTCGAGGCGATCGCCTCCAGGAACCGGGAACTGGCGGCGATCGCCGATCGCATCCACCACGCCGACGCCCATGAGCTCGACGCGCTCGTGGCCGAGCAAGCCCACCTCACCGAGGAGTTCGAACGCCTGGGCGGCTACACCGCCGAGACCGAGATCGGCAAGGTCCTCTCGGGCCTCGGCTTCTCAGAGGCCGACCGCCAGCGCCCCGTCGAATCCTTCTCGGGCGGCTGGCAGATGCGCGTCAACCTCGCCAAGCTGCTCCTGATGGCCCCCGACCTCCTCTTGCTGGACGAGCCCACCAACCACCTCGACCTGGAAGCCATCGAATGGCTCGAAGGCTACCTGAGCGGCTATCCCGGCACCCTGCTGCTGATCTCGCACGACCGGACCTTCCTGGACCGTGTCGTCACCCGGGTTGCCGAGCTGGAGAACGGCAAGCTCACCGATTACCCCACCAACTACTCGGGCTACCTCGAGCTCAAAAAAGAGCGCATGGCGGCCCAGGAAGCGGCTTACGCCCGGCAGCAGCGCGAACTGGCGCGCCAGCAGGCCTTCGTCGAGAAGTTCCGCGCGTCGGCGACCCGCTCCACCCAGGCCAAGAGCCGAGAGAAGCAGCTGGAGAAGATCGAGCGCATCGAGGCTCCCACGGAAGCCAACACCGTCAAGTTCCGGTTCCCGCCGGCCCCGCCCTCGGGCCAGGCTGTCCTGCGCGCCAGCGAGGTGAGCAAGGCCTACGGCGGCAAGACCATCCTGTCGGATGTCGAACTCAAGCTGGATCGCGGGCAGCGCCTGGTGCTGGTCGGCCCCAACGGCTGCGGCAAGTCCACCTTGCTGCGGATCCTGGCGCAGGTCGAGGAACCCGATGACGGCGAGGTCTCGCTTGGCTACAACGTGAAGCCCGCCTACTACTCGCAGCACCAATCCGACCAGCTCGACGAATCGCAGACGGTCCTCAACGAGGCGTACAACACGGTCGATGGCTGGACGCTGGAGCGCACGCGCGCGCTCTTGGCACGCTTCCTCTTCACCGGAGAAGAAGTCTTCAAGCCGGTCGCCAAGCTTTCCGGCGGCGAGCGCGCGCGGCTCTGCCTCGCCAAGCTGCTGATGAAGCCCTCCAACCTCCTGATGCTGGACGAGCCGACCAACCACCTCGACCTGGCCAGCAAGGAGATGCTCGCGGAGGCCCTTCGCACCTACGAGGGCACGGTCCTGCTGATCTCGCACGACCGCTACCTACTGGATCAGGTCGCTACCCACACCCTCGCATGGACCGACGGCAAGCCGCAGCTCTTCCTGGGCACCTACTCCGAGACCCGCGACAAGCTCGCCGAGATGCGCCAGACCGAGCGCGAGGACGCACAGCGCCGGGATGCCCTGCAGCAAGCTCTGACGAAGGCCGAGGCCAGCCCGTCGGCGGCGGCCAAGCCCAAGAAGAACACCAACAACGCCCGCAAGCGCCTGCAGGACATCGTCGATGCCGAGGCTCAGGTCGCCTCGCTGGAAGCCCAGATCGCCCAGACCGAGGCCGACCTGGGCAACCCCGCGCTTTACGAGGGAGACCCCGGGCGGGCCGCAGAGCTCTCCGAGCGTTATACTCAGCTCAAAGCCCAGCTCGAGGCCGTCACGGAACGCTGGCTGATGCTGGTTGAAGACGAAGAAGCCTGAAGGAGGGACCTCCATGACCGATAAGATCCAGAAGTCGGAGGCGGAATGGCGCGCCCAGCTCACTCCCGAGCAGTACCACGTCACCCGCGAGAAGGGCACCGAGCGCCCGCATAGCGGCGAGTACAACCTTCACTCGGCAGCGGGGACCTATACCTGCGTCTGCTGCGGAGAGCCGCTGTTTCCCTCGGAGACCAAGTTCAACGCGCATTGCGGCTGGCCTAGCTTCTACGCGCCGACCGCCGATGAGCCGATCGCGACCCAGGTGGACCGCACGCATGGCATGGTTCGCACCGAGATCATGTGCCAGCGCTGCGGCGCGCACCTGGGCCACGTCTTCGAGGACGGCCCCGCGCCCACGGGCCTGCGCTACTGCGTGAACTCCGCCTCGCTGGACTTCACCCCAAAGGCCGAGTAGCGGGCTCTCGGGAGCTTTCCTTCTTTGGAGTCTGTGGGGCGCACCATGGCAAGAACTTACCTTATTGGGGTTTGTGGGGCGGGCCTCCGCGCCCGCCATGGCTTCAATCAATCCACTACTTGAGAAAGCTCCGTAGCCCAACCCAAGGATAGTCTTTCCAGTCGGGCCAGCGCCGCATGGGGTTGTTCAGGATATAGCCGACCGTCTGCAGGAGTTCGTGCTCGTCACGAATCAGGCGGTCGAAATACTCGTCCTGCCAGATCCTTCCATGGCGCTGATACACCCGCCTCATCTGGTTGGCGGTGTATGATTTCCAACCATGAACAATGGCTTCCAGGGGGTGAGCTTCCCAAGGCGTCACCAAGGTATGCACGTGGTCGTTCATCACCACATAAGCCAACATCTCGTAGCGCTGATCATCGAAATGCCGCAAGGAGCGCAAGACAAGCTCACGCTCCTTGGTCTCCAGGTCGGCCTGCAAGGGATTCAAGCGCCACGTCACGAAGTACGTCGCCCCCTGCTTCCGCCAGTGGGGCAGTCGCCGGCGATAAACCGATAAAGAATCAGAGGCAGCCTTCTTCATCATGGGGCCCTCTAATGCTCAGATTTGATATAACATTAAATATAACATTATTAATTCATAATTGAAGCCATGGCGGGCACGGAGGCCCGCCTCACAAGCACCCTGACTTGGGCTGCCTGCTAGATACCCCTGTTGAAGCCATGGCGGGCGCGGAGGCCCGCCCCACAAGCACCCTGACTTGGGCAGCCTGCTAGATCCCCCTGTTGAAGCCATGGCGGGCGCGGAGGCCCGCCTCACAAGCACCCTGACTTGGGCAGTCTGCTAAACACCCCTGTTGAAGCCATGGCGGGCGCGGAGGCCCGCCCCACAAGCACCCTGACTTGGGCTGCTTACTAGATACCCCTGTTGAAGCCATGGCGGGCGCGGAGGCCCGCCCCACAAGCACCCTGACTTGGGCAGCCTGCTAAACACCCCTGTTGAAGCCATGGCGGGCGCGGAGGCCCGCCCTACAAGCACCCTGACTTGGGCTGCTTGCTAGTCTTCGACCGTCACGAAGGTGAGGTCCTGCGGACCGTTCCCCACAGGGATCGGCGAGCCGGAGGCTGCTTCGGTCGCGAAATCGACCACGGTGATGGAGTTGCTGGCCTGGCTGGAGACGTAACCCACGCCCTCGAAGACCTTGAAGGCGCCCCAGTCGCTGGCGACGGGGATCTTGTTCGCGGACGACCTGAGGACCTCATCCGTCGACGGGTTGAACGAGATGAGGCCGCCGTAAATCGAGCCATAGGCCTTGGTCGCGCTGAGATAGCGAACCCAGGTGACCGGCTCACCGAAGGTCAGGCTCTTGGTCACGGTTTCGGTCGCAGGATCGATCTTCACGAGACCATCCTTGACGGCGATCCAGATCTTGCCGGACGGGTCGACGCTGGCGTTGCCGGGGTTGGCATCCGCGTCGAGCTCGATGGTCTCGGCGATCGCCTTCGTGGCGAGGTCCACCACGTAAACCGCCGAGTAGGTGTAGGTGATGGCGGGATAATTGTCGTAGTTCGCCTCCACGGCCCCCACGTAGGCCTTGCCGTTGACGATGGCCGGCTCGAAGAACGGCACTCCCTTGGGCAGGGCTAGGGTCGCTTCGACGGCCTTGGTCTCGAGATCCACGAAGGCCACGTTGCCCGTCATGTTGTTGGTGACCAATCCCTTGCCCTCGCCGATCATGCTCAGGGTCGAGGGGTTGGAGCCGTTGGCGAGGTTGATCGTCTCGAGCACCTTGCGGGCCCGCAGGTCCAGCTTGACGAGATTATTGTCGCCCGAGTTCACCAGCCACGTGAGGACTCCCCGGCTGGTCAGCTGGTTGGGATAGAGCCCCGTGCTCATGATGTTGGAGGTCACGGCCATGGTCTTGAGGTTGATCTCGTCGATCGTCTTGCCGACCCCGTTGATCACGTACATGTAGGTCGTCGTGGGCTTGGTCTCATCCGTGACGTCCTTGGTCTCCTGCTCCTGGGAGCCGGTCTTCCCGAGGTTCGGATTCGGAGCCGTGAAAAGACCTTCGCAGCCGGTCAGCGCGAAGAGGGAAAGCGAGAGCATCAAGGGGAGGGCACGAGTGAAACGCATGGTGAGGCTCCTTTAGAAGCGAAGGGACCAGGAGGCCGTGAAGGTCCTGCCCGGCATGGGGTAGTAAGGCTGAAGCACGTAGTAGCGGTTCGCGAGGTTCTCGCCCCGCAAGACCAAGGTGTGTTGCTCGTTGAAGGCGTATGCGAGGCTTGCCGACCAGAGGTCATGGGGTGGCAGGCTCTCGGTATTCTGAGCCGTAGTGAAGCGCTCGCCCGTGAGCGACCAACCAACGACCAGCGTGAGAGCCTTCAGGGGCTGAGCCGTCAGGGTGAGATTCCCCAGGACCGAGGGCCGGTAAAGCAGGGCCTTGCCCGCAGTCGCCCCCGTCGGACTGGCATCGACGGCCGACAACCAGGTGCCGCTCCCGGCCAGCGAGAGCTGCTCGCTCAGGCGGAACGAGGCTTTCGCCTCGACGCCCTTGGTCTCGGTGCGGCCCGCGTTCACCGGCGACCAGTCCCCGCCGGCCCCCGGCTGCCAGAGAATCGTGTCGGCCCCCCGGTTGAGGAAGGCTGTACTCTCCACGCTCACGGGCCCGTGCTGGGCATCCAGGCCCACCTCGTACACCTCCGTGCGCTCGGGACGCAGGTCGGGATTGCCCAGGCGCGGCCAGTAGAGGTCGTTGAGGGTCGGGGCACGGTAGGCGCGTCCCAGGGACGCACGCAGCCTCAGCGGCTCGCTGAGCTGATAGGCAAGCCCCAGGCGGGGACTGGCTTCGAGGCCGAAGCCCGGGAGATGATCCAGGCGCAAGTTGCCGAAGCCGGTCAGCGCAGGCGTGACGAACCAGGTGTCATGGACGAAGGCGCTCGCCAGCGTCCGCTCCCGGCTCCCCACGTTCGTGCCGAGCACCCGGTCCAGGCGCAGGCCGCCCCCGACGCGCGTCTCGTGGGCGTCCGTCAGCCAGAGCAACTGGCTCTGCAGATCCGTGGAGTTCAACTGGCTCTGGGACCTCGTGCCGTAGATCGACTGCGGATCGCTGAACAACAAGTCCGCGTGGTGATAGGAGAGCGAGGTCGTCTGCTCCAGGGCCGGCAGCACCCACTGGTTCCAGCGAACGCTCCCCTGGGCCGTGGTGGTGAGCTGGTTCGCCTGCGGCGAGGGAAAGTTAGCCGACCCCGGCACTCCCTTGTCCTGGCGGTTGAAGGTGGCATTCGCCCGGAGGTTGCCGTCCGGCACGGGGCGCTCGACGCCAAGCCAGACCTCGGTGCCGTCCAGCGCGTCGTTCGTACGGGCAGCCACGGCGTCTCGGTAGACGTAGGGATAATCGTTGGCGGCCGTGTTGCGGCGCAGGCCAAGAGACGCGCGGGACTCACCCAGCAGGGCACTCACCTCGGTGGAGAGGGTGGTGAAGCCATAGGTGCCGAGGCCCGCTTCCAGGCGGTTGGAAGGCGACTCGTCGGAGACCAGGTTGATGACCCCTCCGACGGCCTCGGAGCCGTAGAGCCCCGAGGCGGCCCCGTGGAGGATCTCGACCCGCTTTACGCCCAGCAAAGAGACGGCAGAGAGGTCGACGCCTCCGCGCTCCGGGCTGTTGAGCTTGACGCCGTCGCGCAGGACGAGGATGCCTTCTCCGAGGGCTCCGCGCATGGTGAGGGTCGAGAGCGAGCCGACGGCGCCGTACTCGCGAACGGCCAGGCCGGACTGGTGCTTCAGCAGCTGCGCGAGGTTGACGGCGCCCGAGCGCTGGATCTCCGACGCCTGGAGCACGCTCAAGCGCTGGGGCTGGGTCGGAAACGTCGGCCGGGTGGCTCGCACGACCACCGGCTCGAGCTCCAGGACCTCGGCCGCGTGAACGATACCTGGCAGGCAGGCGATCATGCCTGCGGCCATGAGCGGAATCCGCATGAAAAAAAGCCCTCTCGCAAGAGGGCAAAAAGCAAAACGACTCAGGGGTTTATGGCCCGTGTGCCGGCTCTTTGCCTCGAAGAGCGTTACCTGCACTGACTCATGGACGGGCGATCGGGCTTGGGATGGTTCCCTTACCGTTGCGGGACAGCGCCGGACTCACACCGGACTTCTCCCCTCCAGAGCCTCGTTTCTCGGCGACAAGGCGCCAAGAACGAGATAGCCCCGAGTATAGGCGGCGCTTGGCGGGGGTGTCAACAAGCGGGGGCCTGAATTCGTGGTTGCAAAGCGGCCGAATACGCAGTAGAAGTAGTAAGAACGGATGACCCGAATCAGCTTCATTGTCCCGTGGTGACCCCAGAGACGTCAAAGGAATCGGCCCGGTGCAGCACGACGCCCAATCCAGCAAGCGACGCAAGCCCTTCTTCCGCTTCTGGGCGGTTTACCTGGTGATCGGGGTCGGCGTCACGGCCACGCTCGTCTCTTTCCGTTACACGCAGGACCGGGAGCTCAGTCTGGGCCAGGCGCGCTTCGAGCGAGACGCCGTCAACATCTCGGCCTCGCTCTCCAAGGATATCGACCGCTACGTGGATGTCCTGCGCTCCGTCCGGCGGCTGTTCGACGCGTCGGAAAAGGTCGAACGCAACTCGTTCCGCATCTTCAGCGAGGGGCCGATCCAGCTGAACCCCGGCATCCAGGCCCTGGAATGGGTCCCCCGGATCCCGGATGCCGAGCGCGATGCCTACGAGCAGGCAGCCCGACGCGAGGGTTTCGCCAGGTTCCAGCTCACCGATCGCGACCCGACCGGAAAGCTCATCCCGGCTCCGAGGCGCAGCGAGTACTTCCCGGTTTACTTCGTCGAACCGTACGTGGGCAACGAGAGCGCCCTCGGCCATGATCCGCTGATTCCCGCCCGTGTCGAGGCCTTATCGAAGGCGCGCGACACCGGAGTCGAGGTCGCCAGCCGGCAGTTCACCTTGATCCAGGAGAAAGCAAACCAGGCCGGCATCGCCCTCTTCTTGCCGGTCTACGAGGGCGGAATCCCGGAGACCGTCGAGGAACGGCGCGAGAGGCTGCTCGGCTATGCGGAGGGTGTGTTCCGGGTCGGGGACATGGTGGAGGCCTCCTTACGCGGCCTCAGTGTCGACGGCATCGGCGTCACCCTGAGCGATCGCACGGATCCGGCCAAGCCCGAGCAGCTCTTCCACAAGGGCCCCGTGCTCACCGAGGCGCCCACCATCCGCTACCAGACGGTCATCGACTTCGGAGGGCGAAAGTG
Source organism: Candidatus Sericytochromatia bacterium (assembly GCA_036676455.1). Classification (GTDB taxonomy): domain Bacteria; phylum Cyanobacteriota; class Sericytochromatia; order S15B-MN24; family UBA4093; genus UBA4093. The sequence goes on along the minus strand of JAKFCW010000067.1, from coordinate 41,943 downwards.
GAACCTGGAGCTGTACCCCACGATCCCCCTCACTGACGACGAGTTTCCGGGGGACTGGTTCGTCCTATTCGGGGGGCTGCTCATCACGGCCGTGCTCAGCGCCTACATCTTCGCGGAGACGACCCGCAACTCCCGGATCGCACGAACCGTCGAGGAGCGAACGACCGAGCTCCACCACACCATCCAGGAGGCCGCGCTGCGTCAGGCCGAGCTGGATCAAGCCCGGGAGCTCGATCGCCTCAAGACGAACTTCGTGGGCGCCATCTCCCATGACCTGCGCACGCCGCTGACTTCCATCATGGGCTACGCCGAGTTCCTCGAGGACGAGATCGGCGGCACGCTGAGCGGCACACAGGTCGAGTTCGTCCAGCAGATCCACAAGGGCGCGCGCCGCCTGGAATACCTGTTGAACGACCTTCTCGACTTCGCCCGGTTGGACGCCGGCACCTTCAAGCTCACCCTCGGCCACACGGACCTCCGGGACAAGCTCCTGGAGGTGGCGGAGAGCCTGAGGCCCCAGATCGAAGAGGCAAGATTGACGTTGTCGGTGGGCTCTCCCGAGACCCCGCTGATCGCTTCGATGGACGCCCAGCGCATCGAGCGGGTGCTGATCAATCTGTTGACGAACGCCATCAAGTTCACCCTGCCGGGCGGGACGATCCGCCTGGCAGCCCGCCTCGAAGGGGACCGGGTGATCTGCGAGGTGGAGGACACCGGAGAGGGGATCGCTCCGGCGGACATCCCCAAGCTGTTCCGGCACTTCTCCCAGCTCAAGAGCGGAATGAAGCGCGGCGGGACCGGGCTCGGGCTGAGCATCTGCAAGGCGATCGTCGAGGCCCACGGCGGGGCGATCGGGGTCCGCAGCACGCTCGGGCATGGCTCGACCTTCTGGTTCAGCCTGCCGGTGCAGTAGACGTTAGATCGTCATTCCCACGAACGCGGGAATCCAGCGTGAACTCGGTGGATTCCCGCCTGCGCGGGAATGACGAGGGGATCAGGAGAACATGCTGGCGGCGGAGGTGTCCGAGCCGAGCATCAGGATGGTCTTGACCGTGTTCTCGTAGGGATCGTTGTCGTGGATGCCCTGCTTGAGGAACCCCTTGATCTGGTCCCAGAGCGAGATGGCCTTGTCGTAGTTCGGGTTGGAGCCACGGACGTAGGCACCCATGTTGAGGAGGTCCTGCACCTCGCGGTAGTCGGCCATGATCTGGCGGACCTTCATCTGGGCGGCGTAGTGCTCCTTGGTCGCCAGGAAGCTGATCAGACGGCTCACGCTCTGCAGGACGTCGATCGCCGGGAAGATGCCCTGCGACGCGATCGAGCGCAGCATGACCACGTGGCCGTCCAGCACGCCTCGGACGGCGTCAGCAATGGGCTCGTCCATGTCGCCGCCGTCCACCAGGACGGTGTAGATCGCGGTGATGGAGCCCTTGTCCGAAGTTCCCGCCCGCTCCAGCAGCTTGGGGATCAGCGCGAAGACCGAGGGCGTGTAACCCTTCTGCGCGGGAGGCTCACCGATGGCCAGGCCGATCTCGCGCATGGCCATGGCGAAGCGGGTCATCGAGTCCATCATCAAGAAGACGCGCAGGCCCTGGTCGCGGAAGTACTCGGCGATCGAGCTCGCCACCAGGGGGGCCTTGAAGCGCATCAGGCTCGAGGTGTCGGAGGTCGCCACGACGACCACCGAGCGCTTTAGGCCCTCCTCGCCCAGGGATTCCTCCATGAACTCGCGGACCTCGCGGCCGCGCTCTCCGACCAGGCAAAGGACCGAGATGTCCGCCTTGCAGTTCCGGGCGATCTGGCCCAGGAGGGTGCTCTTGCCGACGCCGGAGCCCGCGAAGAGGCCGATGCGCTGGCCTTCGCCGAGCGTCAGGAAGCCGTCGATGACGCGGACGCCGGTGGGCATGACGGTATCGATGCGCTTGCGGGTCATCGAGTTGGGCGGCTGGTTCATCAGGGGGTAAGTGGTCTCGGCGATCAAGGGGCCCTTCCCGTCGATGGGGTTGCCCAGGCCGTCCACGACGCGGCCGAGGAGGCCGGGTCCGACCTTGACCGAGACCATGCGGCCCGTGGCGACGACCTCGCAGCCGGCTCCCAGGCCCTCGATCTCGACGAGGGGCATCAGCATGACGCGGCGGGCCTTGAAGCCCTGCACCTCGGCGGGGAAGACCTTGGACTTGTCGATCGAGTAGATGTAGCAGAGTTCGCCGTAGCGGACGCCTTGCAGGACGGCCTCGATGACGAGTCCGACGAGCTGCACCACCTGACCGCGGGGGCGGATGGCGACGGTATCCTCGAGGGCGAAGTTGTAGGCCTCGAAGCCGAACTCCCGCTCTGCCACGCTAGCTTCCTCCCGTCATGTCGAGGGGTTCCTCGGCGTATTCCTTGCGCACGAACTCGAAGGCTTCCTGGATGACCGAGAGCTGGGTCTTGATCTGGGCGTCCACGGTGCCCGAGCCGGTCTCGATCAGGACGCCGCCGCGCTGGATCTTGGGGCTGGAGGTGAACTCGACCTTACGAACTGATTTGAGGCGATCGCGGAAGGCCTCCTCCTGCGTCTGGACGGTGGGCAGGTCCTCGGGGTTGACCTTGACGATCACTTCTTCGAGGTCGGAGACCTTGGCGAGGGCCTCGTCCATGGTCTTGAGCACGGTGTCCGGACGGACGACGATTTCGTCGTGGATGATCTTCTCGGCGATCCCGATGGCCAGCTTGAGGATCTGCTCCTCATTCTTCTTCACCGCCTCGCGCAGCGCTCCGGCCATCTGGTTGAGGCTGTCGGTGGCCTCGTTGATGATCTTGGCCCCTTCCTCGTCGGCCTGGGCTCGCCCCTCCTGGTAGCCCTCGGAGTAGCCTTGCTGCTTGAGTTCGTCGAGAATCTGCTGGCGGCGGGTCTCCACGTCGAGGATCGTCCGGGCAGCGGCCGCTTCGGCCTCCTGGACGATGCCTGCGGCGCGAGCCTGGGCTTCTTGCTTGATCCGCTCGGAGGCCAGGCGTGCCTCGGCCAGGATGGCTTCACGCTCTCCCAGCAGGGCGATGACCTGGTCCTCGAGCGGGGGCTCTTCGGCGAGATGGGCGTGGTAGTTGTCGAGGAGGGCTGCGATCTGCTCCTCTGCGGAGGCCATGTGCTGCCAGCGGTTGCGGTTGACGTCGAGGATGGCGTTACGGCGGGCGATCGCCTGAGCCGCGCGCTCGACGTTGCCGCTCACGGCCTGCATGGCCGCCTCCGCCTCCGGGCTGCCGGGCTCGTAGGCCTCGGCGACGGCGGCATGCGCCTCGCCCATCTGGGCCTCGACGGTCTGGTTCAGCTCGGTATCGAAGCCGGCCTGGATCTCCTCGAGCACCGCCTGCGCGGCGCCCTCGGCCTGCTCCAAAAGCGTGTCGCGGGCCGCGTCGTAGTCATCGAGCAGAGAGGGCTCGGGGGGCGCTTCGAACTGCTCCTCGGCGGGCGCGACGTCATCGGCGTCGGGAGCCAGGGACGGGTCCAGCGCGGGAATGGTCGCCTGAAGTTCCTGCTCAGCGTCTGCGCTCTCCGCGGCATGGCCATCCTGGGGATCCGAGGTTTCGAGCGGGTGGCCCATGTCGACGCCCAGACCAATCGGCCCCTGATCGAAGGGCGCGGACAGCGCCGGATCAGGGGTTTTGGGGACCAGGGCTTCGACGTCGGCGGTCTGGATGGAGTCGCCGGCGACGACGGCCGTGCCCTTTTGAACGAGTTGGCTGGATTTGATCAGTGCCACGTGGCCACGCTCCGAAGGCTCTTTCCTAGCTGGTCGTTTCTACGGGTCAGCTTCGATTTCCCAACCCTAGCCGCAGGCGCTACGAAACAACCGCAGGCGCTACCTCATTCTACCCCGAAGCGGCTTGAGCGTAGCGGTTGGGGGCTAGACCACGCGGGTGAGCTTCTGGACCAGGTCGGTAACCGAGAGGAATTCGTCGGCGTCCGTGCGTAGCAAGATGACCCTGAGCTTCTCGCGAGAGCCGCTGCGAAGCTCGACGTCCTGATCCCCGCGCGTGTCGATCAGTTCCTGCTTCGATACCGGGAAGGCACAACCTTGCACGGCGTCGAGGACCGTGCCCACTCCGACGTCCTGAGGCTGGTCCGCGTTCGAATCGGGGTTCAGCGAGGCTTGTTGGGAAGGCTGCATGCGATCGCGATCCATCGAGTCCCTCCTTTACGAGACGGGATCCACCGCGCCCATCGTAGAGCAAAAGCGCGACGCAAGCAGCAGGGAAGTAGGGATGGAAGGTATCAGGCGGGCGCGGAGGCCCGCCCCATGGGCCCGGCCCATGGCACCCTAGAAAGTGGTCACGACGTAGGAGAATCCCCAGCCCTTGATCAACGGCTTGTAGTTGACGTGAACGCTCACGCAGTTGACCTGATAGCTCAGGTTGAGGCTCATATCGGATTGCACCCAGTCGAGCGCCCCTGCGGGCCCGTGAGGCCGCGCCACGACGGCATCCGCCCCGACGCTGAAGGGACCGAAGACGTGGCGCTGCACGCTCCCCACCAGGCGATCCTGGGGAGCGATCGTATCGTGCCCGAAAGGCGTCCCGTCAAAGTCGGTCGGAGTGGACGACAGCACCCGCACTACTTCCGCTGATCCGCCCATGCGGAAGCCCAGCAGCTCGGTGGAAGCGGAAAGTCCGGCCTGGCCGACACCTCGCGCCATCCGCCCGAGCAAACCGTCGCCGCTGGTGAGCTCCGCGGGCGTCAAGGAGCGATACGCGTTCCCGCGCAGGGAGCCGAAGCTGGCCACGCGGATCCGTCCCGGCAGCCAGAACTCCGGGCCGCCGCCGCTGAGAGCCAGCTCGGCGAGCGGGGAGGAGGCGCCGCCTTCCTCGATCAGGTAGCCCAGGCGAGCCGAGGGCGACCAGTGGATCGGGCCGGTCGTCTGAGACATGCCGTAGTAGGAAAACTCGGGAAGCCGGGAGACCGGCGTGTTGCTGAGGGGCGCGAAGGGGCCGATCCGGAAGGGGTTGCCGACATCGGTCCGGTAGCCCACGCTCATGATGCCGGTGCCGCCCGGCAGGTCGCGGAAGAGCGAGAGGTTGGCCCGCGGACCGGGGAAGAACGCGCCAGGAGTTCCCGGACCTGCGGGTGTACCGGGGAAAGGCGTGGTGAGCATCGCATCGAAGCGGCCCTCGGCGATCGGCAGGGGAAGGCGCTGCTCGATCCCCACCGTGATGCCCCGCTGCTGCGTCGCACGAACCGGGATCCGGCCCGTCCAACCTGGCGCGAGCTCGTAGTTCCCACTCGACGCGAGGTAGATGCCGTCGAGGGCATCGTAGCCCGCCTGGAGCTGGCTGCGAATCTCGGGCCCGTCGAAGAGCTCGGGCAGCTTCGGGAAGGGCAGGCTGGCCCGGAAGTACGGAAGCCAGAAGACCGGCACTCCGCTCAGGCGCACGACGGTATTCCAGCCCGCGATGGTGCTGCGCCCCTCCGGCTGGGGAGTCAGCTCAAAGTGCGAGAAGTCGAACCGGTAACCCGGATCGTCGGCGAGGCAGGGGCTCAGCGAGGCGTCATAGGCCACCGAGCGCGAGGCATCCATGGTCAGGAGCCGGCCCTGGGCCTGCATCTCTCCCTCGATCCAGCCTTGCCATTGGCGAGCCTCCGCCGTCTTGGCCTCCGTGTTGAACGTCAAGGACTCGGCCTGAAGCCGATAGGGCGGGCGGACGACGACGACCGAGCCCGAGGCGAGGCCCTCGCCGGTCCGGCGATCGAAGCTCAGGAAATCCGCCTGCAAGAAGAGCGTGCCGTACGTGGCGTTCACTCGGCCGCGGGCTTCCAGGGGACCGTCGTCGAGCAGGCCCTCGATCGTGTCGGCTTCCAGGCGCAGCACGTCACCATCCTGAACGAGGGTCAACGTGGCGGGCGTCCGCTGTTCTGTCTCCCCTTGCCGGGGGGAGCGCCCGCGGCTCATAGGCTGGGAATGGGGGGTGTCACCAGGTTGCTTAGCGGGACCCTGCAGGCGGAGCACAGGCGGGGGATCGCAGCCGCAGTCGTCCGCATCGGGCAGAACCGTTCGAGCGGGCGCCGTCCCGGCCGGCGGCGTGCCATTCAGCAGGCTGGGCCGCGCATCGAGCAGGCTCGGCTGCAGGCCCACGGGCAGCGGCGCGCGATCCCCGACGCTCGCCTGGGCCTGAGCGGGAAGCGTCTCGGCAAGTAGAAAACAGGCCAGCAGGACGGCAGCAGGCTTGCTCAGGATTCGAGTAGGCGTCATGGAGCTCTCCGGCGGCGGACCTGGCGCAGGGCACGGCGTTCGAAGAACTGCGCGAGCGGCTTGATGTAGGACTGATCCGTCCGAAGCACCAGCTCGTCGACCCCCAGGGACCGGAAGATCGCCGAGCGGCGCTCGGCCAGCTCGCTGGCGCGCTCGGCGTAGCGGGTGCGGACCCGCGAATCGCCGGTGTCGATGAGCATGGCCTCGCCGGATTCGGGGTCCACCACCTCGATCAGGCCGACGTCGGGCAGCTCGCGCTCGCGCGGATCCGACAGGGTCACCGCGATCACGTCATGCTTGGCGCAGAGGCCCTTGAGGGGGCCTTCGAAGTCCAGCGACAGGAAGTCCGAGAGCAAGAAGACCACCGAGCGCTGCTTGACCACCTTCTGGAAGTAATCGAGCGACTGCGGGTACGACGTCCGGCCGCTGGTCGGCTGGGCGATCAGCTCGCGGATCAGCTTGAGGACGTGGGGGCGGCCGCGCTTGGCGGGGTGGAAGCGCTCGGGGCGATCGCTGAAGAGATACAGCCCGACGCGATCGTTGTTTTGCAGGGCGGAGAGGGCGATCGCCGCCGCGAACTCCGCGGCCAGCTCGCGCTTGAGGCGATCGACCGAGCCGAAGTCGAGGCTGGCCGAGACGTCGACCGCCAGCATCAGGGTCAACTCGCGCTCCTCGACGAACTTCTTGACGAAGAGGCGATCCATCCGGGCCGTCACGTTCCAGTCGATCAGCCGGACGTCATCGCCCTCCTGGTACTCGCGCACCTCGTCGAAGTCGATGCCCCGGCCCTTGAAGACGGACTGGTACTCCCCGCCGAAGATGTTGCTCACCAGGCGGGTGGTCTTGATTTCAAGCCGCCGGATCCGCTTCGCGAGGCTCTGCGTGTCGGGCATCGCGTCGTCGCGCGGAGGCTCTGGCTTGGGGCGGGGTTTTCTCAGTCGCAGCATGAGGTCCTGACAGCGAGAGGGCGATACCCTAGCATACCCGAAAATCCCGCTTGCCGGCGGTCCGGATGGCATGCAAACGAGCGGGCGTGCGGGTGAAAGATTGTAAACCCACCGGATCACCGTGTAAATTCCTGCCGAGCAGGGAATAGTTCTTCAGAACTACCCAAACCTTTCGGTGAGGTTCCATGCTTCTAATCATCGGTTTGCTCGTCGTCTTCGTCTCCGTCCTCGGCGGCTACGTCATGGAAGGGGGCAACCTCGGCGTCCTGGTCATCATCCCCGAGTACATCATCATCGGGGGCGCGGCCCTGGGCGCCTTCCTGGCCGGGACTCCCCCCGAGATTCAGAAGTCCCTCCTCAAGGACCTGCCCAAGCTCATGGGCAAGAACCCCTACGGCCGCGAGGCCTTCGATGAGCTCTTCCAGGCGCTCTACTCGCTCTTCAACAAGATGCGCCGCGAGGGCCTGCTGTCGATCGAGGGAGACCTCGCCGAGCCCGAGAACTCCGAGCTCTTCAAGAGCTACCCCGGCCTCCTGGGCAACCACCACGCCATGGCCTTCCTCACGGACTCCATCAAGCTCTCCGTCAGCTACGGCGGTGAGATCTCGCAGGTGGAGGCCGCCATGGATATCAACCTCGAGGCCCACCACGAGGAATCCGCCATGCAGGTCGGCTCCCTCACCAAGATCGCCGACGCCCTGCCCGGCCTCGGTATCGTCGCCGCCGTTCTGGGCATCGTCATCTCCATGGGCTACCTGGACGCCCCGATCGAGGTCCTGGGCCACAAGATCGCCGCCGCGCTGGTCGGCACCTTCCTCGGCCTGCTGCTCTCGTACGGCATGATTCAGCCCATCGCCTCCTCGCTGGAGTCCCGCAAGAAGGACGAGGAACGCTACCTCAGCGTGATCCGCGAAGCCGTCCTGGTCTCGCTCTCCGGTTCGCCCCCGTCCCTGGCCCTTGAAATCGCCCGCAACGCGGTCTTCAGCCACTCGCGGCCCACGTCCGCCGAGCTGGAGAGCATCCTCGAAGGCGGCACGGCGCCGGCCCCGGGTGTGGCGGCCAAGTAATGGCACGCAAGAAGCGCGGGGGCCACGGCGGCGGCCACGGCGGGGCGTGGAAGGTCGCCTACGCCGACTTCGTCACCTCGATGATGGCGCTCTTCCTGATCCTCTGGCTCATCAACATGATCCCCACCGAGAAGCGCAAGGAGCTCGCGGAGTACTTCCGCGACCCCATGAGCCTCAGCGGCGGACAGGCCGGCAGCAACGGCCTCCTGTCCTCGGGAGCCAGCGAGGGAGAGCTCACCTTCGAGCCGCTGCCCCTGATCAAGAGCCGGGAAGAGTACAAGAATGCCCTCGAGGCCTTCCTCGAGGAGCGCATGCCGCAGTACATGGACCAGGTCGAGCTGCGGAGCACTCCGGAAGGCATCGAGATCTCGCTGATCGAGCATCGCTCCCAGGTGCTTTTCCCCGTGGGCTCGGCCGAGCCCATCCCGCGCTCGCGCGAGATCCTGGGCGAGGTCGTCAAGCTGCTCAAGCGCGTTCCCAACGACGTGGTCATCGGCGGCCACACGGACGCCCTCCCCTACCAGGGAGACGGCTCCAACTGGAGCCTCTCGTCCCAGCGCGCCGACCGGGTGCGCCAGCTGCTCGAGCAGGAAGGCCTTCCCGCCGGCCGCGTGGCCCAGGTGGTGGGCTTTGCCGACCGTCAGCTCTTCGACCCGAAGCACCCGTACGCGGAGGAGAACCGCCGGATCACCCTGCTGCTCAAGGTCCACAAGGACGACGGCAAGATCAACCTCGGTCCCCCGACCCCCATCGGGGCTCCGATCGGACGGCCCGTCACCGGCCCGGTTCCGGTTCCCGAGAAGAAGGCCGCGCCGGCTCAACCGGCTCAACCGGCTCAACCGGGTCCCGAGTTCAGCCCCGACTTCGTGGTCCCGAGTAACTAACTGAAATCCCCCCGATCCTCAGCGAACGGGGGGATGTTTTCTTTGCACCGTCACCCCCGCGAAAGCGGGGGTCCACTGGATTCCCGCTTTCACGGGAATGACGAGCGGAGGGCGCCCCTAGGGAACCTTGATGCCCGCCAGGATCCGGCGGATCACGTCGTCCACCGAGACCTCCTCGGCCTCCGCCTCGTACGAGAGCAGGATGCGGTGGCGCAGGATATCCGGCACGACCGCCTTCACGTCCTCGGGCATGACGTAGGCGCGCTTCTTGAGGAAGGCATGCGCCTTGGCGGCCATGGTCAGGTAGATGCTGGCGCGCGGACTCGCGCCGTAGGCGATCAGCGGCGTGAGATGGTCGAGCCCGCAGTCCTTGGGCTGGCGCGTGGAGAAGACGATGTCCACGATGTAGCGCTTGATCTTGTCCGAGACATGGATCTTGGCGACGATCTCGCGCGCCTCCTTAACCAGGGCCATGTCGGCCACCGGAGAGAGCTTCGGCTTGGGGGCCGTCATCCGCTCGATGATCTCGAGCTCCTCGGCCTTGGACGGATACCCCACCTTCACCTTGAACATGAACCGGTCGAGCTGCGCCTCGGGAAGCGGATAGGTCCCCTCCTGGTCGATGGGGTTCTGAGTGGCGAGCACCAGGAAGGGCTGCGGCAGATCCCGGGTCTCCCCGCCGATGGTCACGTGCCGCTCCTGCATGGCTTCGAGCAAGGCCGACTGCACCTTGGCAGGCGCCCGGTTGATCTCGTCGGCCAGCAACAAGTTGGTGAAGATGGGGCCGTGCTTCGTCTGGAAGCGGCCCTTCTTGGCGTCGAAGATGCTGGTGCCCAGCAGATCGGCCGGCAGGAGGTCCGGGGTGAACTGGATGCGCCGGAAGTCGGCCGCCAGCACCTGGGAAAGCGTCGAGATGGAGAGCGTCTTGGCGAGGCCCGGCACGCCCTCAAGCAGGATGTGCCCATCGGCCAAAAGGGCGATGAGCAGGCGGTCCAGAAGGTGGGACTGGCCGACGATGACCTGCCGAACCTCGTCGAGGATGGTGGTGAACTTGTCGGAGACCCCGCGGACCTTCTCGTTGGCTTCGAGGATGGTGTTATCGATCATGCGCCCTCCCTTTTGCTGACGCCGTAGGGCGCTAAAGGATTTTACCCTGATGATCGCCCGCTCACAAGGCGAAGCGTCGCTTTGCGGCCGATGCGAGCGAATGACGATCAACTTTCCTCTTTACTTTTAACCGAGCTTTAGAATAAGCTTAAGCTCTGGTTAAGAGTATTAAGGAGGGGAAAACATGGCCAACCGTTTCGCGTGGCGCACCGGCATCGCTCTCGCCCTCACCCTGGGCTTGCTGACCGGCTGCGGCTTCAGCACCCCATCCACCGGCGGCATGCGCACCGGGACCGAGGCCCAGCTGAAGGCCAAGCTCGCGGACGGCCAGCAGCAGGCGACGGTCATCGTCTCCACCTCCGGCCCCGCCCAGATCGGCAAGCTGGCCGACGCCGGCATGGACATCTGGGGCGTCGACGGCAAGCGGGTCATCGGCTCGATCGGCCAGCGCCAGTTCCAGCTCATCAAGCAGCTGAAGCTCGACGTCACCTACCTCCCCGAGAAGGCCGGCCTCGACAACACCTTCGACCCCGGCTACCACACCAACGCCGAGATGCTCACCGAACTGAAGGCCCTCGTCAGCCGCTATCCGCAGCTCGCGCGCCTCGAGGACTTCGGCGACTCCTGGGAGAAGAAGCAGGGCGGCCAGGGCCATGACCTCTGGGTGCTCAAGATCGGCAAGGGCGACACCACGCAGAAACCCGGCGTGATCTACCTCGGCCTGCACCACGCCCGCGAGTTGGTCACTCCCGAGATGGTGCTCAACCTCGCCAAGCTGCTGCTCGACGGCTACGGCAAGGACGCGGAGCTGACCCACTACGTGGAGAACCGTGAGATCTGGCTGGTGCCCATGGTCAACCCCGACGGCCATGCCCTCGCCGAGCAGGGTGCCGACTGGCGCAAGAACACCAACACCACCTACACCAACCAGAAGCCCGGCAACGGCCCCTCCGGCCCCGGCGTCGACCTGAACCGGAACTACGGCTACAAGTGGGGCGGCCCCGGCGCCGACACCAACGCCCGCGGCGCCACCTTCCGCGGCCCCGAGGGCTTCTCGGAGCCCGAGACCCAGGCCGTCCGCGACCTGGTCCGCCAGCGCAAGTGGTCCTTCCTCATGAGCTACCACTCGTTCTCGAATCTGGTGCTCTGGCCCTGGGGGCACACCAACGTCGCTCCCCCGGACAACCGCCTTCCCGCCATCGGCAAGAAGCTGGGCGAAATGAGCGGCTACGACCCCAAGCAGTCGGTCGCCCTCTACCCGACCTCCGGCGACACCACCGACTGGGCCTTCGGCGAGCTGGGCATCCTGTCCTACACCACCGAGATCGGCACCTGGGGCGACGGGTTCGACCCCCCGTACTCCAAGGTCCCCAAGTTCTGGGACGAGAACCGCGCCGGCGCCCTGTACATGCTGAAGCTGGCGGACGACCCCTCGGCGGTCTTCGGCCCCGAGCTGAAGTCGGTCTCGGTCCGCAACGGCCAGCTCAACGCCAACGCGGAGGCCTCCCTCGCCGAGGTGGAAGTCTTCGTCGGCAAGCCCGGCCAGAACGGCACCGGCACGCGCCTCAACGCCTCCGGCATGACCGCCGCCGGCATGCTGCCTCCCGCGGCCATGAGCGGCAAGCAATTGCTGCTGATCCACGCCCGTGGCGCCAACGGCCAGTGGGGCCCCTTCGAGGCCGTCTGGTCCAACTAGCTCCGCATGACGCAACGCCCCCTCGCCAGAATCGGCGAGGGGGCGTTCCCTTAATTGTCCCCCTTGACGGGGGGACAAGTTAGGCTCCGAGCTGCTGCTTGGCCATGCCATGCCCTTGCCTTGCCTCGGGCGTGTCGAAGCCCTTCTCCAGCGCCGAGCGGTACGCCCGCTCCGCCTCGATAAAGAGCCCCTGGCTCAGCGAGATCCACCCCAGGAGGGCGTAGGCCTCTCCGAACTCGGGGGCCATCGCGATCACCTGCTGGAGATGCTGGCCCGCCTGCGTGAAATCGCCGCGGCGCGCCCGCTCACGTCCCAGGTTATAGGTCGCCACCAGGTCACCGGGGCAGAGCGCCAGAACCCGCTCGAAGCAGGCGATCGCCCCCTCCCGATCCCCCTGCAGCGCCAGCAGGCAGCCCAGGTTGCTCAAGGCCGGCAGGCACTCCGGGTCCTTCTGCAGCAGGCCATGGGTCTCCCGGATGGCTTCCGGCAGCTCGCCCGCCTCGGCCAAGCTCGTCGCCAGCTGGTAGCGCAAGGCGCTCCGCTCGGGCTCGAGCGCGATCGCCCGCCTCAGATAGTCCCGCGCCCGCGCCCCCTCGCCCGCACGCTCGGCGGCCATCGCCGCCAGCAGCAAGGGACGCGCCGAGTGCGGCGCGATCCGCGATCCGGCCTCGAACTCGGCGATCGCCTCGGCCAGAAACCCCGCCTGGAGATAGACATGTGCAATCAGCAGCCGCGGCTCCGGCGAGGCCGGCGCCTGGTAAGCCGCGCGCTTGTAACAGCGAACCGCCTCCTCGTACTGCCCCGCGGCGAGTGCCCGGTTTCCCTCGTCAATGGCCAGCATCAGCCCTCCTGCGCCGCTCGAAGATCGGCAAGGAAATCGTCCCAGCCCGGATACCCGGGGTCCACGCCCAGCAGCCCGCCCTCCCCGCGCCGGAGGTAGAGCGCCCGCAGCAGCACACGGCCCAGGTCCGCCGACAGGAAGAGACTCATGTCCTCCAGGCGTGGAATGTGCCGCAGGGCCCGCGCGAAGCGCTCCCGGCCCATCGCCCGCAGGCCCGCCATCCAGGCCTCGAAGACCGGGCTCACGGCCTGGACGGGGTACGGCGGGTCGTCCTGGATCAACGCCACACCGGTCATGGCCTCGATCAGCATCAAGGCGAAGGCAGGCCGGTCATCCGGCGTGAGCAGCGGGTAGTAGCGCGGCGTGGTCACGCGGCCCTGCGCGGCAAGAATGCCCGAGGTGGGGTCGAGCAGCACGACGCCACCCTCCGGCGTGACGATCACGTTCTCGGGCTTGAGGTCCCCGTGGTACGGCAGGCGCCCGGACTTCTGCAGCCGCGACAGGGTCTCGCCCAGCCGCAGGAACCAATCGAACGACGGGGGATCCCGGTCATCCATGCAGGCCCGCAAGGTCTTGCCCGGCACTTCCTCGAGCAAGACGTAGGTGCGATCCACCAGGGTTCCCGTGGAGATGACCCGCGGCAGCGCGGAATCCTTGCCCGCCTTGAGGACCGCGATCTCGGCGTCGAGGATCTGGTTGGGCGTGAGCCAGGACGGTCCCACCACGCCGGTCCGGAACTGCAGGGCGACCGCGAAGCCCACGTCCATGGTGCCTCCGGCCAGAGGATCGACCGCGCTTCCGCGCGCGAGCTTGATCAGCGCGCGATCGCCGTAAGCCGTCTCCAGCCGGAAGAGCGTGGCCTGCCCTCCGCTCGCGAAGGGCTCCTGGACCGTGTAGCCGTCGAGGCGATCGCCCGGATTCAGCCGGCCGGTCCCGCGCGTCATCTTAGGCATGCGCGGGCCCTCCCGGAGCGACGTAGCAGGCCCGGATGGCCGGGTGATCCGCCGGGGGGAAAGCGTAGCCGGGAGGCGGCGGCAGCACCGAGAGATCGATCAACAGGGCGGAACCCTCTGCCGGCCGAGCCTCGCACCAGACATGCCCGCTCCGCACGCCCGGCAGCACCAGCTCACCTCGGACCAAAGTGGCGCTCAGGCCCGCCTCGAACGCCATGACCGAGAACATCAAGGCCCGGGCGAGGTTGCCGCCCGCCCCCAGCATCCGCGGCACGTCCCCCAGCAAGACGCCCTGGTTGTCGCGAGGACCGATGCCTCCCAAGAGCGTGTTCGAGGCCGCCTCGCCCATGTACTGCCAGACCACCTCCGCCAGCCGGTGAATGCGCTCCAGCTCGGGCCGCCCCAGCAGCTCCCGGGCGAACGCCAGTCCCGACGCCAGGGCCATGTCCTTGCCGCGATGCACCACCAGAGCAGGACGCCCGCCCGTGGGAGCACCGTCCCAGTAGCCATCCACGACGCGCTCTTCCAGCCGGCCCCATTTCCGGAAGCGCTCCGCCTGGGCCAGCCCCTCCTCGGTCGCGAGCTCGGGCCCCACCGCCGTGGAGACCTCGTTGAGCAGGCGGTCCCGGTTCCAGGCGATCAGATCCTCGGAGCTCACGACCTTCTCCCCGATGTCCGGGCGTTCGAGGAAAACCTGCTCCCCGGCCAAGCCCTTGACCAGCCAGCCATCGTCGAGCGAGCCGTTCGAGCGCTTCACCCGCAGCGGCAGATCCTCGGGGATGAGCAGGGGGTTGTCTTCGAGGAGTTCTTCGAGGGCGATCGCCTTCTCCAGCACGCCCTCGAGCGATTCGCGGCGCACCGGGACCTGCATGCCGTCGAGGTGGTCGGCGACGACCCAGCCGGGCTCGCGCTCCCCGTTGCTGCGGCGGACCCGCACGGGGCTACCCACGGCGGGCGTCACCAGCGAGGTGGTCACGTCCTCGGCGTCGGTCATCACGAGGGTGGGGTTGGCGGCGAAGAACTGCTCGGGCGTGAGGCCCTTCGTGCCAATCCCGGGCTTCGAGACGATCAAGAGGCCGCGCTCGATGCTCCTGACGGCCCAGCCGCTGTCGAGCGCGCCGCTGGAGCGCGGGACGCGCACGGGCGTGCCGACCGGGACGAGCTCGGGGTTGAGGGTCATGAGCTCGAGCAAGCCGATGGCCTTGGTGTAGGTGCCGCGTTGCAGGAGGCAGCGTCCGCGCGCCTCCATGCGGGCCAGGACCCAGTTCTCCTCGACGATCCCGTTGGAGCGGCAGACCCGGACGGGGATGCCTACCGGCGGTACGAGGCGGATCGCCGCGGTCTCGGCGGCGGAGTCGGTCGCACCGGGGACGCGTCTCACGACCTCTCCGGAGAGATCGATGGCCTCGGAGAGCATCGTGCGGCGAACCGGCTCGTCAGAGGTCGCAAGCGCCTCGGCAAGGGATTCGGCGGCGATCGCCGTCCGACCCAGCTCCGCCCCGAAGCTCTGCTGGGCATGCCGGCGATACGTCTCCCCCAGGATGTCCTGAGCCTGGCGCCAGAAGGCCTCGTCGTCGCGCAGCAAGCGCCCGCCCGCACCCTCGGCGAGGGGCACGCCCGCCACGGCGTCGTAGGGCAAGCCCCCCAAAACCAGTGGGGCAGCCGGAAAGAGGGGGGATAGGGATCGGGGATCCAGGCTCGACATGAGACTCCTGCTGGCGATTGGAGTGGCGGTCGCATCCGCCCCAAGCCGGGGCTTAGAGCATCCAACCCAACCCTTAAGAAGATCCGTTGGATGCTCTCTTCTGTATACCGAAAAAGCCCCGACTTGAAGCGGAAGATTTAGATCAGGGTCAGGGCATGCCGCAGGCGCTTGAGCACCAGCTCCTTGCCCATCAGCTCGGCGGTCTCGTACATGCCTGGGCTGACCTTGGATCCGGCCAGCGCCACGCGGGCCGGCTGGATGACGCCGCCCGCCTTGAGTCCCATCTTGGTCGCCAGGTCCTTGAAGATGCCTTCGATGCGCGCGGCCGTCCAGTCGGTCTCGGCGGAGAACGCATCGATCAGGCCTTCGAGGATGGGCCGAGTCTCGGCGGTCAGGAACTTCTGGACCGACTCGGCGTCGTAGGCGAGCTCGACGTCGAAGAAGAACTTGGCGTAGTCAGCCATCTCCTCGAGGGTCTTGGTGCGCTCCTTGGTGAGGTCGACCAGAGCCGCGAGCCAGGCGTCGGACTTGCCGCCATCCGGCTTGCTGGCATCCAGCCAGCCGCGCTTGAGGAGGCGGGGCCGCAGCAGGCGGGCCAGCTCTTCGGCGGGCGTCAGCTTCAGCCACTGGGAGTTGACCCAGTCGAGCTTGACGGAGTCGAAGACGGCGGCGGTCTTGTTGATGGCCGGGATGTCGAAGAAGTCGATCAGCTCCTGGCGGGTGAAGAGCTCCTGGTCGCCGTGGCCCCAGCCGAGGCGCGAGAGGTAGTTCACGAAGCCGTCAGAGAGGTAGCCGGCCTCCTCGTAGGCCATGACCGAGGTGGCGCCGTGGCGCTTGGAGAGGCGCGCGCGGTCCGAGCCGAGGATCATGGGGATGTGGCCGAAGCGGGGCAGCGCGTAGCCGAGCGCCTGGTAGATCAGGATCTGTTTGGGGGTGTTGGAGACGTGGTCATCCCCGCGCAGGACGTGCGAGATCTTCATGAGGGCGTCGTCGATCACGACGGCGAAGTTGTAGGTGGGAACGCCGTCGGCCTTCACGATGACGAAGTCGTCGAGCTGGTCGTTGCGGAAGGTGATGGGCCCGTGCACCAGGTCGTCGAGGACGGTCTCACCGGTGGTGGGCACCTGGAAGCGGATGACCGGTTTGCGGCCCTCGTCGATGTACTTCTGGACGATGTCGGGCACGAGGTTGCGGCAGCGGCCGGGGTAGGAGAAGGCCTCGCCCTTGGCCGTGGCGGCCTCGCGCATCGATTCGAGCTCTTCCTTGCTGCAGAAGCAGTGGTAGGCGTGCCCGGAGTTGAGCAGCTGCTTGGCGGCGGTCTCGTAGGTATCGAGGCGCTGCATCTGGAAGTACGGACCGTAGGGTCCGCCGACGCCGGGGCCCTCGTCCCAGTTCAAGCCAAGCCAGGTCATGCCGTCGAGGATCGCCTGGACGGACTCCTCGGTGGAGCGGGCGACGTCGGTGTCCTCGATGCGCAGCACGAAGGTTCCGCCCAGGTGGCGGGCATATAACCAGTTGAAGAGGGCGGTGCGGGCTCCGCCCACGTGCAGGTAGCCGGTGGGGCTGGGCGCGAAGCGCAGGCGCACCTCGGGATTCGTCACGGCATAGGTCGACGGTTGAGGCTGGTATCCGGTCACGGTCATGGGTCTCCCTCGATGAAAGGCTTGATTCGTTCCCTATTCTACCAAAAGGCGGGCCCGCTCCCGCACGGCATGGGAAGCGAGGGTTGTCAGCGCGCTTTACTTTTTGTAACCTGTCGATGAGTGAGGATGGAGGAGGACTGCATGGAGACGCCCGCTAAAGAGTCATCGGCAAAACACACGTCCGCCGATACGCTACGCGACCTCAGCGCGCTGGACCACATGCCCGGGGCCGAGGTCGTCTCTCCTGACGGCATCGCCGGCCAGCTGGACATGATCGGCGTCCGGCCGCACTCGGACGAGATCACGCACCTGATCGTGAGACGCGGCTTCCTCTTCCAGCGCGACGTCCTGATCCCCATCGACTGGGTGGATCAGGTCTCGCCCGACACCAACCAGATTCACCTGAAGGCACGCCTCTCCCAGGTGGCCGCCAGCCCGGAGTACCGCCGGGGGCCCGACCTGGTGGGGATGGCCTGGAACCTCGCGACGCTTCCCGTCCGGCTGCCGCTGCAGCTGCTGATGCAGCGCTGGCAGGAAGGCCGCCTGGAGACCCAGGACCGGATGATCCGCGCAGCGCGCCGGCAGCGCGCCCAGGACGACCTGCGCGTGCGCGAGATGAACCCGCTAGCCTTCGACAAGGCCGCCCGCTCGGGGGCGCACCTGATCAACCTGAATACGGCCGGCAAGGAAGAGCTCGAGGAGATCAACGGGATCGGCCCGAGCCTGGCCCAGGCGATCATCGACATGCGGCCGATTTCCAGCCTGGACGAGGTGATTCGCGCGCTGCACGAGCTCTCGCCGCAAACCGCCGAGCGCTTGAGGAAGGTCACCACCTTATAAAGCCACTCACTGAACCCCCGCCCGTCACCCCCGTGAAAACGGGGGGCGGGGGTGACGACACTCCGTCATTCCCGCGAAAGCGGGAATCCGGGGCGCTTACGCGTCGGAGGCGTCGTTCTCCGGTTTGAGCGAATCGAGGTGCCGCTCGATGGTTTCCTTGTCGACCTTGAAGTAATCCGCGAACTTGGGGGAGGTCTTCAACAGGAAGGACCTCCCCTGAGGCTCCTTGACGATCAGCCCGTGCTCGATCAGCTCCTTGATGTGGTCGTAAGCCGAGCTGCCGCGCAGCTCAATCAGCATCGTCTGCAAGATAGGCTGCTTCACCGCGATCAGCGACAGCGTGCGCAGGGCGCCCTGGCTCAGCTCCATGGGAACCAGCCGCTCCACGACCTTGCCGTAGGAGGTCTTCACCGCGAGGATGTAGCCGGCATCCGATTCGTCGATCTCCAGGGCGGTGTTGGGACGAGCGTCGTAATCCTCGATCAGGCGGTCGAGGGCGATCTTCACCTTGCGCTTGCCCTCGCCGAGCATGTCGGCAAGCTCGTCCAGGCTGATCGGGTTGGCCGTCGCGAAGAGCGCCGCCTCCACGTACGGGATCAGCTCGTTGGAAGTCAGCAGCGGAAGCTGGGCGTCTTTACGCCGCGCGGTCCTGGCCATGGGCAGTCAGATTCTCCGGGGTGATGGCGATGTCGCCGTGGTAAAGCTCTTCTTGGATCAGGTTGATCTTACCACGCGCGTCCAGGAACAAGAGCGCGAGGAAGGTCCCGCGCGGATCCGCGTGGTACTCGAAGAGCTCCGACAAGGTGAGCCCGTTGCCGGCAGTCAGCCACTCGGTGAGCAGCAGCTCCAGGCGCCCCACGTCGCCTTCGAGGTCCTCGCTGTGAACCAGCCGCTCCACCATCTGCTCGGTGGTCTCGGAGACCTGGCGATCGCGGCGCATGGCGCCCACCCGCTCCATGGCTCCCTCGCGCTCCAGCTGCTCCAGGCGCTGCAGCTCGGCGATCAGCTCGACCAGGGTGGTGGGACGCTTGCGGGGCTGCTTGGCGCTGGTGCGGCGGGCGATCGCCCGGTCCAGAATGTTCATCGCGGGCCGGATCACCATGTCGCCGTCGTCCTCGTCGTAGTCGAGGTGATCGTCCTCGAAGCCGTTGACGGCCGCGTCGTCGGCTTCCTCGAGGGCCTCGCTCTTGAGGCGCAGCAACACGGCCGCGTAGAAAAGGGCCCGCCCCGAGAGGCGCAGGTCGGCTTCCTTGGTGACGTCCAGCGTGCGCAGGTACTTGTCGGTGACGTCGATGATGTCGATGTTCCAGGGGTCAATCTGGCCGGCCTTGGCGAGGTCGACGAGCACGTCGATGCCGCGATCGCCCGTGAGGGCGGCTTCCGGAGAAAGCTCGGCCTCGACCGAAACCGTCGCGACCTCGATGCTCGATATGGGTTCCATGACGCCCTCCCTCCCCAATCATCCGCCACGGCGACGCCTGGGGACCTTACCATTTTAATCGCGCCCCGGCTGTGGCTCGGCGCACAGGGACAAAACTTAACGAAGGTCACCCCCTAAAGGAGGCGCTTCCCAGACGCAGCATCGATCTGGATCTCCCTCAGAAACCGCCCGTCCTCCGTGTTCACCCGCCAGACTCCGTCCCGCGTGAGCTGCATCTCAAGTTCCTCGCCGACCGGCACCTGGGCCTGCATCACCTGTGCGGCCACTGCAGGGCTGTCCACCCGCCAGAGGTCAATCGGCTCCTCCCAGAGGGCCTGCCCTCGAAATGCCGCCACCGGCCCCGCGTCCACCGTCCCGCGCCCGTCCCGCCTCACCTCATAGAATGAGCCATCCGCTGGCCGGCTGAACGTGTAAACCCAGAGGCTGCTGGGCTTCTCGGCAAGGCGCCCATCCCGCCGCACCCGCCAGCCCGCCACCGCCACCAACCGCGCTGAGGCATCCCATCGCGAAGCCAATCCCTCGGCGAGCCTTCGCCCCTCGAGCGCCGTGCTCGAGGGGCGAAGCGGCTCACCCCCGATGAACGCCTCGCCGCCACAGCCGTAGGCAAAGCCGAGCAGTATCATCGGAATGGCGAGATTAAGGAACCATGCCCAACCCAGACTGCCAGTCGTGCGCATGAGCACCTCCCCCCCATGACATGTCGAGCAAGCATGGTATTGATATCACAATCAAGCAACATTGTGAAGTCATAACAAGGACCCATACGGTCAAGACTCAGGAGGGCCCCCGATCCGAGGAAGCCTGCTGGAAGTCGAAGACGTCATCGGATCCATGAGCTGGCGATCGATCGGCGTGGGGGCAAACCAGGGTTCAACGGTCCCCAAGGGTTTGGCCTCGCGGAGAGTGCCGTCAACCGTCCTCGGAACAAGGCCCACGACGAAGGTGCCGACCTTCTCGAGCAAGCAGGGGGCCTCTTCTTCGGGCCCGCCAAAATCCATGGCTTCGCGGATGGAAACAAACGGATTGCCGTCGCGGCCACCAACGCCTACCTGCTCATCAACGGCTGGAAATTCGGCTGTGAAAACGATACCTTGGCAAGCTTCACCGAACGGTGCAGCGATGAGAGCTGGACCGAGGAAACGGTGGTGGCGTCGTTCGCTGCCACGCGGTCCGATTCTCTCTGACAGGAAACCTTTAAGCGGAATCGCTAGGTGGCGGCCTCTTGGGGCACGACCGTCTCGGCCGACTTTCCGCCGCCCCACTTCACGCCCAGCACCCGGGTGGCGCCGTCGGTACGTGCCGAGATGCCGATGGTCTGGTCCGAGCGCTCCAGCATCGGCCGCCGGTGCGAGATCACGATACACTGCGCCACCTGGGCCTGCGTCTGCAGCATGACCGCCAGTCGCTCCGCGTTCACCCCGTCCAGGGCCGCGTCCACCTCGTCGAAGGCGTAGAACGGCGCCGGCTGGTAGCGCTGGAACGCGAAGAGGAACGCCAGGGCCGTCAGCGACTTCTCGCCGCCGCTCATGGCCTCCAGACGCTGCATCTTCTTGTCCTTGGGCTGCGCCCGGATGATCAGACCGCCGTCGAACGGGTCCTCGGGGTTCTCCAGCACCAGCATGCCGGTACCAGCTGCCAGCTCCGAGAAGATGTCCGAGAAGTTGCTGCTGACCTGATCGAACGCCAGCATGAAGCTGGTCTTCTTCTGCAAGCTGATCTGCTCGATCCGCTCCATGATCGACAGCCGCTCCTCGCGAAGCTTGTCGACCTTCTCATGCAGGTCGGCCTGGCGGGCGGATTCGCGGTCGAACGCCTCGATGGCCAGCATGTTGACGGGTTCCATGTCCCGCATGCGGCCTTCCAGGCGCGAGATCTGCCGCTTGAGCTCCTCGGTGGGCACGGGAGCGGGAGGCTCCTTGGGCGGCTCGATCCCGGCCAGCCAGAGCTCGTTCTCCATCTCCGAGAGCTGCGGCAGCAGCTCCTGTACCTGCGAGCGGGTGGCGTTGACGCCCTCCATCAGGCGGTCCATGTCCTTCTGCTTGTCGGCGACGACCTTTTCGGCCTGCCGCAGTTCTTCGGTCTTGCGCTCGCGCTCCACCTGCAACTGCCCGAGCCGCTCGCGCATGGCGTCGCGCTGGCGCTCCAGGGCGCTCAGGGTGTCGGCGCACGCCTTGAGGGTCGCGTCGATGGTCTGGGCCTTGACCTCCAGCTCGGCGAAAGACTCCTTGCGGCGTGTCATCTCGTCGGTCAGCTGGGCGATCGCCTGCTTGATAGATTCTTCCTCGAGCTGGATCTCCTTGAGGGTGAAGTCGCAGTTGTTGCGGTTCGACTCCAGCTGCTTGACGGTGAAGTCGTGCCGGTTGACCGTCGAGCTCAGCTCCTCGACCCGGGCGTCGTCGATCAGCTCGTCGATGTCCGAGATGGCGAGTTCCAGGTCCACCTGCTCCTCGTCCAGCTTGGCGAGCTGCTCCTCGAGGGCGCTGAGCTTGGCGTCCACGCCTTCGTGCTCGGTCTCGGCCAGGGTCATCTGGCCCTCGATGCCGACGATCTGGTCGCGGATCTGCTGGATGCGGCGCTGGCGGTCAGCGAGCTCGAACTGCTTCTCGCGGATGCCGTCCTGCGACTCGCGCTGGCGGAGCTTGATGGCCTCGCCGTCCTTCCCGATGGTCTCGATCAATTCCTTGCGGCGGGCGAGCCGCTTGAGGGAGGCCTCGAAAACCTCCTTGGCCTCTTCGAGCTCCTTGGCGATCGACGCAGTGAAACGCAGGCTGGACGAACGGCCGTCCGAGCCGCCCGTCATGGCGCCCGAGCGCTCCAGCAGGTCGCCTTCGAGCGTGACCATGCGGTGCTTGCCCATCAGGGGACGGGCATGGTCCATGTGGCGGACGATCAGGGTCTCGCCGAAGGCATGGTGGAAGGCCGCCGCGTACTTGGGGTCGAACTCGACGAGGTTGACGGCGTAGCCGATCACGCCGTCCGCGCCCGTGGGCATGAGCCGGCGCGGGGGCTGAAGCTTGTTGAGGGGCAGGAAGGTCGCGCGTCCCGCCCGGCGCTCCTTGAGGAGCTCGATGCAACGCGCGGCGATTCGGTCGTCGTCCACCACGATGAAGCGAAGCTTACCGCCGGCCGCCACTTCCAGCGCCGACGCATACTCGTCCGCGGCCGATCCCAGCTGGGCCAGCGTCCCATGAACCCCTTGAATCCCCGCGTTGAGGATGGTCTCGACTGCACGGCCGAAGGAGCCCTCCTCGGAGGCCTTCATCTTGGCATCGGCCCGGAAGTAGGCGTCACGCGCCTTGTTGGCTGACGCCTCGAACTCGGCCAGCTCGCCCTGGGCCTGCCGCTGGCGCTCGCCGATGGCGGTGAGGTCCTTCTCGTCTTCGCGCAGGCGGGCCTGGTACTCCTCGACGGCACCCTGGAGCGCAGCGATCTCCTTATCCAGGCCCTTGATGCCGTCCTGGTGGGTGGCGAGCTCGGCCTTCCAGGCCTCGATCCGCTCGGAGGCGCGGTGGCTGGAGTCCTCGATCCGGAGCTTTTCGCGCCAGACCTCGTTGTAGCGATCCTTGACCGCGTTGTAGCGGGCGCGCAGCTCGGCGCCCTTCTTGGCGGACTCCTGGTGGGTGGAGTAGAGGGCTTCGAGCTCCTTGTTGGCTTCCTCGTAGGTTTGCTTGGCCTTGACGAGGTCGTCCTCGTAGCGCTGGCGGCGTTCGACGGCGTCCTTGCGGCGATCGTCGAGGTCTTCCAGGCGGGCGTTATGGCGCTCGATCTGCTCCTCGTCGCGCTCCTGCAGGCGTTCGAGGTCGGCGCGCTGGGTGTTGAGGAACTCGCGGGCGGAGCGTTCGCGCTCGATCTGGCCCTTGGTCTCCTCGAGCTGGGTCTGCAACGCCAGCAGGTCGTCCTCGCCCTTCTGGCGGATCTGCTCGGAGATGGCCTCGTACTCGCCCTGCTTGAGCTCCAGCGCCCCCTGGGCTTCGCGGACGGCGGCAAGGAGTTGCTCCTCGCGGGCGGCGGCGGAGGTGATCATCTCTTCGAGGCCGGCGATCTTGGCCTTGAGGTCCCAGACGACGGAGAGCTTGCAGAGGGCTTCGAGGCGATCGCGTTCCTCGCGCAGGGTCTTGTACTTGAGGGCGTGGTCGCGCTCGCCCTGGAGCTGCACGAGGCGCTCGGTGATCTCGGAGAGGATGAGGGCGAACTTGTCCTCTTGCTCGTTGACCTTTTCGAGTTCCTTCTGGGCCTGGTTGACGCGGGCGTCGAACTCGGCGACGCCGGCCACCTCGTCGATGATCTTGCGTCGCTCGGTGGCGGTCATGGTGATGATCCGCGAGACGTCGCCTTGCATGACGACGTTGTAGCCGGCGGGGCTTACCTTGAAGCGCAGCAGGGTGTCGTGGAGCTCGGTAAGGGTGCAGGTCTTGCCGTTGAGGTAATAGGTGCTGACGTAGCCGTTGTCGTTCTCGCGGATACGGCGGGCGGCCTCGAGGGTCTCCTCGATCTCGGCCCCATCAGGCCCGGCGATCTTGCCCCCCGGGGCTGTGCCCCCGCCGAAGCGGATGGTGACCTTGGCCTCGCGCTTGCCGGTGTTGTGGTTGATGAGGTCGGTGAGCTTCTCGGCGCGCAGGGCCTTGGAGTTGGAGAGGCCGAGGCAGAAGAGGATCGAGTCGATGACGTTGCTCTTGCCGGAGCCGTTGGGGCCCGTGATGGCAGTGAAGCCCTCCAAGAACTGAATCTTGGTGGGCCGAGCGAACGACTTGAAGTTGTCGATGTCGATTTCTTTGATGCGCAAGCTAATCTTCCCTGTATTCCCAGGTTGCTGCATAGGGGCAAATCAACGCACCCTTGGGCGTCATTCCCGCGAACGCGGGAATCCAGGCCTCCGGGGTCGAATGACGCTCACTGGACTCCCGCCTACGCGGGAGTGACGAATGCGGATACACCACGAGACGAGCGATAGCCCTGAACAGCACAGGACGCGGATCACCCCGCGTGAACCCTAACATTTTACAGGCGTTCCAGCTGTGTCCAGGCACACAGGGATAAATCTTAACAAAGAACAGCCCCTCAGAGAATGCGCCGTCCCGTCACGGCATCGATCTGGATCTCCCTCAAGAACCGTCCATCTTCCGCGCTCACCCGCCAAACTCCGTCCCGCGTGAGTTGCATCTCAAGCTCCTCGCTGACCGGCACCTGAGTCCGCAAGAGCTGCTCGGCCACCGCGGGGCTATCCACCCGCCAAGCGTCAATCAGCTCCCCCCCCAAAGGACCTGCCCCTGCAATCCCGCTACAGGCCCCGCATCCACCGTGCCGCGACCATCCCGCCGCACCTCGTAATAGGCCCCATCCGTCGGACGGCTGAACGTATAGACCCAGAGGCTGCTGGGCTTCTCGACGAGACGTCCATCGCGCCGAACGCGCCAGCCCGCCACGGTCACCAGACGCGCCGAGGCATCCCATCGCAAAGCCAGCCCCTCGGCAAGCTTTCGCCCCTCGAGGGCCGTGCTCGCGGGACGCAACGGCTCACCCGAGATGAACGCCTCGCCCCCACAGCCGTAGGCAAAGCCTAACATCAAGACAGGAATACCAAGATTCAGAAACCAGGCCCAGCCCAGACCGCCATTCAATGGCATGGAGCACCTCCTGCATGACATATCGGGCAAGCATCATATTGATATAAAAATCATTAAGTATTTTGAAGTCACACCCTCTCACCTGTGCACCTGAACCCAGATAAAAAGGAACCGATGCCCAAATCCGTGAGGAATACGAAAAGATCCCAATATCCTTGCCCGTACGCTGAGCAAGCATAAAACCAAGTCCCTGAGCCTGATTTGCGGCTTCGAGGTGGGTAGGGTAGGCTTACTAGCGTGATGATCATCTTCACGCACCCCGGAGGGCAGCCTATCCATGAGACTTTCAAGAAACTGGTTTATTAGCTGGGTACTCCTCGCGAGCATGAGCCACCTGGCGTTCGCGCCTATCACCCTGGCACAGAGCCTAGCAGACCCTTCGGCGACGTCCGTCGACGTCGGGGTTGGCACGACCGCCGTGACGACTCCGTTCGTCTCTCCTGCCGACGAGGCGATCGACACCCCCGGCGCCATCCTCGACTATCCGCTGGGCATCAACGACACGCTGTCCATCAACATCTGGAGCAACACCATGCGGTTCGGTCAGACCGTTGTGGTCCCCCTGGAAGGCCGGATTTACCTGCCCCAGGTCGGAGAGATCGCCGTGGTGGGGCTCACCACCACCCAACTCAAGGACAAGATCAGCAAGACCATCGCGGGCCGAGTCAAGAACGCCAACGTCTCGGTGCTCCTGGTCAAGACCCACACGATCAAGGTCTACGTGACCGGACTCGTGAAGAATCCCGGCGCCTACTCGATGAACGCCTTGGGGCGCTTCGCCACCGCCCTGTCGAAAGCCGGCGGTCCCCTACCCGAGGGCTCGCTGCGGCAAATCACCCTCAAGCAGGGTTCGAAGTCCCGCACGCTGGACTGGGTGAAATTCGTCCGCGAGGGCGACGCCTCTCAGAACCCGCGCCTGCAGGCGGGTGACGTCATCGTGGTACCGCAAGCCCAGCACATCGCCAAGATCGAGGGCGCGGTCCACAAGCCCGGCTCGTATGAATTCCTGCCCGGGGAAACCATCGACACGCTGATCAGCTTCGCGAACGGCCTGAAGACCGGGGCAGCTCCGGCGCAGGCCAGCATCGCGCAGTTCCCCAGCAACGCCGCAGTTCCTCAGGCGGAACGCTCGATCGACCTCTCAGGTGACAAGGGCTGCAACATCAAGCTCGCGCACCGCGATGTGATCACGGTTCCATCCAACACCCAGAGCTACGTCGAATTGCGTCGCACCCGGGTTAAGGTCACCGGCGAGGTCGCCAATCCCGCCGAGTACACGCTCACGCTCGGAAACACACTTCGAGATCTCCTGATGGTTTCCGGGGGGCCCAAGCCCACGGCAGGCCTGCGAGAGGTCAAGATCTATCGCCG
Source organism: Candidatus Sericytochromatia bacterium (assembly GCA_036676455.1). Lineage (GTDB taxonomy): Bacteria > Cyanobacteriota > Sericytochromatia > S15B-MN24 > UBA4093 > UBA4093. The sequence continues at coordinate 15,600 of JAKFCW010000067.1, read as the reverse complement.
CTCGGGCTCAGGTGAACTGCGCGCAAGCGACGCCCAGGTAGTGGATGCCTACCGGTTACTTTACGACAATGACGAGTCGCAGAACGTCGAACTCCAAGACGGGGACTTGGTTGCTGTACCGGTGAACAAGAGCCCCACCGAAGACAGCGCGGTCTATGTCTACGGCCACGTGGGCAAGCCAGGCAAGATTTCCTACCGGTCGGGTTACCACCTCTCGGACTACCTTAACTCGGCAGGAGGCCCCTTGCAAAAGGCCAACCTCCGAGGGGTAACCGTCACGCGAAGCGGAGCCGATTCGAAGAAGAGCCAGACCATCAAAGTAGATGCGTACCGCATCATGCATGAAGGACGCCAGGACCTTGATCCCGTCTTGCAGGAGGGGGACGTCATCCACGTTCCGGAGTCGTTCTTCTACATCGCAAACTTCCAAGACGTTGTAAATACTATCCTCGCGGCTGCGGCCGTCTGGGCAATCTTCAAATAGTTACGAGTGAGTTAAGAACAGCAAACCGGAAGCCAGCTTGATACTAACCTAAAATATATTCAGCATTGCTATCAAGCAAATAAAAAAAAGCTATATCAATTACCGTGAAGGCTTCGTCAAGTTCGTGGACACAGACATTCCAGAGGGATAAAATAAGGTCAAGCCATTGCCAGACCATAACAAGCGCAAGCCTGAGCAAAACCACCATCATGAGAATGGTACTTATTTCAAGATCACGTTTGCCATGTGCTTCAAGTCACAGGGGACATGGGACGCATCGGCCAAACTACCTATAGTTCAGCTGTTATTTGTATCGGTCTAAGGCTATGCGACGAACGATACGATCAATAGGCGCAGTTCCACGGAAGTCTCATCGAGACGATTCAGTCCGGAGAAGGCTATTGTCTACGGAATCTATCCCCTTAAACCAATCCCAAGTGGTTCGGACACCTGCCATCGCCCCCCACCCTTCCCGCCATGGGATCCGTGGTACAACAAAGCGCATTTTTGATTTCACCGCTGCGGGGCTGGGGTTGCTACTCCTTAGCCCTCTTCTACTATTAATCGCCCTCCTGGTAAAATTCGACTCGCCAGGCCCAGCGTTATTCAAGCAAAAGCGAGTTGGACTCGACGGGCGAGAATTCTGGATGTACAAGTTCCGCTCGATGGTTACTGACGCCGAAGCGCGACTTGAATCTCTCAAAACCATGAATGAGGTCAAGGACGGTATCACATTCAAGATTGTCAATGACCCTAGGATGACAAAGATAGGACGCATCCTTCGAAAAACGAGCCTGGATGAATTCCCCCAGCTTTTCAACGTCCTGCGTGGCGAGATGAGCCTCGTCGGCCCTCGCCCTCCGCTACCCAAGGAAGTCGCGCTATATACGACCGAGCAAAAGCGGCGCTTGACCGTCACCCCTGGCTGCACAGGCCTTTGGCAAGTGAACGGTCGGAGTAAGACGACGTTCCAAAGAATGATCGAACTTGATCTCGAATACATAGAAACATGGTCGCTACGCCGAGACTTACTCATCATGTTCAAAACCATTCGTGTGGTCTTGAACATGGAAGGCTCTTGGTAGCGATTCCTCAATACGCCTGTTTAGGGTAGTGGACGGAAAAGCCGCAATCGAGTAGGGAGGAGGGTCACCCTCCTCCCTCTCACACCACCGGACGTGCGGGTCCGCATCCGGCGATTCGTCAAACCGAATGACGCAATCGCTGAATCTCAGCCAGACTCACAAGGCCCTGGGCACGCCAAAAGGCATTGTCCAGGGCTCTTTGTAAGGGGGCTGATCCCGTCAACCTCATAAGGCGCTGGACTTTCGCCCCCGCTGAATTTTGCCTGTCAAACAGGCGCTTTAGCATTGACATTGTAACAAATGACTGTACCTTTAGCACTTATTTCGGGACAAAGAATCCGAAGATCCTAACCTGCGACCAAAGCCTCCGACGCCTTCACGCCGAACACACGGAAAAACACCTGAAACTCATGGCATTAAGAATAGCTAAGACTCATCCTCAGCGCAGCCTTGGCATCCATCCTACGGTATAATAACGATGGAAAGTACGTACGTTTTCAATAGCTAAATACGTGTGTTCTATGTAAGGAATATTAGGCAAGCAAAGTTGTGCTAATCCCTGGAATACCGACTGAGAACGTTTGTACTAGCGCAACGGAAGATCCCCAAGAAAGGGGCATTCCAACCTCTGGTAATGAACAGAATGATGAAAAGCGCTGACCAAGAAACTATAATCTTATGTGGTGGGCGACCAAATAATATCAACCTGCCGATAGGCATCAACCAATCAAACGCAATGATTCCAATTAATGGCAAACCAGTGATTGGTTGGATTCTAGATGACCTTTTATCAAAGAATATTCGGCGTGCAACCGTTGTATTAGAGGATCAGAACGTTCGCCTAAAAGAATTTCTCCACCGTCTATATTCGGACAGAATGGAGATACGTCTTGCTATTGTTTACGGAGATGGCTCGATCGTTCGATCCTTACGAGCTGGTCTAGCCACGTCACCTCCATCGGGACTTGTACGCCTGATTCTCGGCGATACGCTTATTCGAGATCCATTTACGAGCGATCGGGACTTCGTATACACAGCCGCCGTCGAGGACTCGCGCCGTTGGTGCTTAGTAGAAACTACAGCTAATGGTCAAATTGTAAATTTCATTGATAAGCAAGAGATCCTTCGTAGCACTGGCCAAGCGCTGGCGGGTTACTACCACTTTGTAAACGGCGCATACCTGCAGCACTGCGTTGACCAAAGCATTTCAGCGTCAGAAAGTGAACTTAGCGCTGTTCTACGTCGCTATCAGGACTCATACCCCATTCAAGCAATAGTCGCAGAGGAATGGTTTGATTTTGGCCATATTGATAACATATTGGATGCCAAACGGAACCTGCTAAAGCCAAGATATTTCAATTCGCTCTCCATTAACCCGGTACTCAACACCATTACCAAAATCAGCCAAAATACGAAAAAACTACAAGACGAGCTTGATTGGTATATAAATTTACCGGACGAGCTTAAGGTGTTGACACCTCGTATTTTAGCGAAGCAACAGGTTAATGGTGAGGTTCAAATTACCCAAGAGTACTATGGATACCCTACGCTCTCTGAACTTTATGTCTACGGAGACATCCACCACGACACGTGGAGTTCGATTCTCCGACATGTATTGAAGATCCACAAGGAATTTAAGGGCTACCGAAAACAATCAGATAAGACATCAGCTAGGCAAATTTACTTACGAAAAACCCAAGAACGCGTACAGGAACTTATTCAAGATGACTACTGGAAGTCTCTGCTTGACTTTCAAACAATATCTTATAACGGGAACGAGATAACAAACCTACAAGCTCTATTTCCAAAAATAATTGACAAAGCGAATGAAATTGCCGATACCGCAGAAATGACGATCATGCATGGCGATCTGTGCTTCTCCAATATCCTATATGACGTAAACAATCAGATCATTCGCCTCATTGATCCCCGGGGAAGTTTTGGGGAAAAGGGTATTTATGGCGACCCACGATACGATATCGCCAAACTATCACACAGCGTATGCGGATTATACGATTTTATTATTGCTGACATGTTCGAAGTTGCTGAAAACGGCAATAATTTCGAAGGCACAATTTTTGGCTCTTACCATAAAACAGTTATTCGCGATAAATTTGAGAACCTAGTGACATCCCACGGGTACAACTGGACTGACATTCGATTCATCGAAGGATTGCTTTTTATTTCGATGATACCGCTCCACAAAGACCACCAAAACCGTCAAAAAATGATGTATTTGACAGGAATGTCAATATTAAACGAGGTATTCAAATAATGAGAATCGTGATTGATCTAGACGGAACGATTTGCTCGATAAAAAAAGCGACCGAAAGCTATTCGGACTTACTACCTCTACCAGGCGCAGCTGAACGAATTCAACAACTTCGAAGAGACGGACATTATATTATTATCCAAACGGCTAGGAATATGGCAACCTGTAATAGCAACGTTGGCCTAGTAATGAAGAACATCGCAAAGCTAACAATCGACTGGCTTGAACAGCACGGAATTGAGTACGACGAGCTATACTTTGGCAAACCTAATGCCCACGTATACATAGATGATCGAGCGCTACGTTTTTCTGATTGGTCTGCCATCAGTGACGATCTATTGCTGAACGAGGCCAAAGCACGATGAATATCGTGCTACCAATGGCAGGACGAGGCTCACGATTATCGGGCTTCGACATACCAAAACCTTTAATCCCAATTGCTGGCAAGCCAATGGTCGCCTGGGCGCTCAGTAGTCTACAGGATATTATCCCTCATGCGAAATTGATTTTTGTTGTGCTGAAAGAGCATGAGATTAAGTATTCCATTTCCCAGAGATTAAAGGGAATCCTAGGCAAACATAACTTCGAGATAGTCATGCTTGATGGAGTAACTGAGGGTCAGCTATGCACTGTTCTTGAGGCACTGCGCCATCAGGCGGAAGTAGAATCAGATCTTCTAATTGCAAGTTGCGACACACTTGTAAAATCAAACATCGCCAAGGATATCACGAATAAGCGATTTGAATGCCGGGGAATAATCTCGGTTGCCAAAATGCAGGGTAATAGATGGAGTTTTGCAAAGGTAGATGATGATGGAAAAGTCATCGAGGTTGCTGAAAAGCGGAGAATTTCAGACCTTGCGAGCACTGGCCTTTATTACTTCAGGAGCACACAAGAGTTTATCTCGACAGGCAATACAATAATTAACGAAAAACTACGAACCAATGGGGAATACTACGTAATTTCCGTTTACGAGAAACTTATCGCACAAAATCTCCGCATTGACATCTCAATAGCCGATGAAATGTGGGACATGGGGACTCCTGAAGCACTTTCATTATTCTTGAGCAGTCTCGATAGTAAGTAAGCCATCTGGCTGGCGATTTTCGGAAGGTCAAACGGTACTAAATGGAGAGCAATATTCCTCAGCGAGATGCAATTGCCATTTCCGTCTACGACAAGTTTGAAGAGGTTCGTATTCTTGTCGATATTATACGTAAGAACTGGAAACGCGACTATATCATTACAGTATGCTGCAACCACCCTAACGGAGAAAAAGAGTTATCTTCTTTAGATATCGACACATATGTACAAGGCGATGACGTCCCATATTCGTCGAACAAACCCTTAGCAAACCTTACTTACCGAGTCGTCGATACAATTCGTAAATCGTGTTTAGCAGCCTTAGAACAAAATCCGAGAACGATCATGCACGTTCACTCGGATGCTTGGCCGCTAGACGAAGAATGCTACCTCAAAATAATCGATACGATGTATGAGAATAAGGCCGTAGCGGCGGGAAGGGGCTTCGGCTTTGGCTACTCACGTCTTGATTGCCCACTTGGGCACCTAGACGATATGTTCTTTATCGTCGATGCGGAAGCGGCCCGTTCGACCGACTTATTTAACATACGCCCGTTAACGTTTTCTCCGCATTGGCAAACTATTCATGGCATCATGAGCGCCATTGTAATGGTAAAGATTGGGATTGATAGGTTCTATCTCTATGACGACCATAGCCAATTAACCTTATGGCCAAACAAACCAAAATTGATGCCTTATGAGCGAGCTAAACCCGTCATTTTTGACGAGCGAAATAAACTACTTCATGTCCATACAGCATCATTCCCAGGCGATTACGGAAAGCACATCCAAGCCATATATCTCCAGTCACACAATATTACCCAAGGTGAACACATCAAACGCTTTATCGATCGCTGGAACCGGGATGCATTCGAAGTTTATTCACACCTTGATAGCCTTGAGGTGGAGCTAAATAAGAAATTAAAAATGCTTGCTATTGACCCTAACCCATTTGGCCAAGAATTCACTTCAAAATTGAGATTCCTGGAAAACGTCACACCTAGGATAATTTTCAACAATGCCCTTAAACGTATTATTTCGAGCACGATTCGTCTTGCGTACTCCATAATCGGAAAGCAACCTTGGTGGCTAGACGGAACCGGCAAAGGCAACTATTGGCCAACAAATACCAAGGACTATTATTCAAAGGCATTAAACCAAGCAGACTATTCAAAGGCCACAGATGATTTTTGGTTTGATAGCTCAACTATTTACCGATAAGGTCCAATGTCAATAAAATCACAACTTGGCGAAAACGACTCACTTATTTCGCGCGTAGGCGAATCACTGAGGGGCGGCATCACCTTTGGTCTAAGCTCTAGCCTCATTCAAGTCCTGAATTTCCTACTGATCCCACTTTACACGCGAAATCTGTCAATGGCTGATTTCGGTTCTCTTGGAATCCTTGAATTTACAAAAGCTATGGCAATTGCAATATTTACAATTGGGATAGGATCTGCACTTTTCAGGTTCTATTACCATTATGATGACGCCCTTTCCAGAGGCCAAGTAATCGCGTCATCCTTAGTAATTGCACTTACGAGTACGTTGGCTCTCTCACTTTCCGCATGGCTGTTTGTCGGCGATTTTCTAAGCAAGCACCTTTTCGGACTACAAATACACTCGACGCTAATTAACGTCAATCTAACATCTGCCGCCCTTTCAATCCTAAACCTAATCCCATTTTCGATATACCGTGCTGAAAAGAAATTTGTTCAATACGCAGGCATCAATCTTACCTTCGCCTTCACTCAATCATTGTTAATTATTTATCTTCTATCGTTTCATAACCAGGGAATTTCAGCAATTGTCTATGGGCAACTAGTCGGCACAGCACTAACCACCATTACTTTGTTCTACAATGCAAGGAAACAGATATCGAATCGATTTTCCTGGTCAGACGTAAAGAAACTTCTTAGATACGGAGCACCACTAACCGCTGTAGACGCCTCAGGAATCATTCTTTCCAGTGGAGGGCTATATTTCATCCAACAGCAACATTTCGAGCCTAAAGAAGTAGCGATATTTAACCTTGCAATAAAATTTTCATTGATTTACTCTATTTTAGTACTTCGTCCATTTCAAATGATATGGCCACCAATGCTTTTCTCAGTAGAAAAAAAGCCATTTGCAAAGGCGTTTTACGAAAGAACGCTTACCTACATCACATTCCTTTCATCATCTTTGCTCTTTGCAATATCCCTGTTTTCAAGTGAGATCATTGCGCTCATTGCGCCACCTGAATATGGGGACGCAAAGTATATTGGCCTAACCCTAATGATCTCAACATTCTTATTTGTCATTCAAAATGTGTTTAACGTGGGAATCTTGCTGAGCAAAAGAACCGAAATTTTCAGTGGCATTTTTTTCATTCAGGCGCTCGTGTGCATCCTCCTATGGATGCTACTTATTCCGAACCTTGGCTTATTTGGAGCAGGAATCGCACCAGTTATTGCCTATTTCTTTGGTGGATGTTTATCCTACCTTGCTGGGCGGAAGTTCATTGTCCTGTCTTACGACTGGAAGAAGATTGCTGCAATCCTGTTTTTTCTAGCAATATTTTCACTCCTTGGCTTACTATCACCTTCACTTCCCCTTGCTGCAAGTATCATTTATCGCCTGACTCTATTCGTCAGTTTCATTTTAGCTCCTTTTGTTCTAGGAGTTTGGTATCCTGATGAAATCGTTGCGATCAGACGTAAAGTCTCCAGCTTGGTCGGCGCACCATAAAGCGAGGATTCGACAGTACGCTGGGATGGAAGCCTCAAGTCCAATGATTGGATTGAAATAGAGATAGGGAGACAAATCGATCGGTATAATGGCGGTACCCAATAAGGCAGGAACAGAGATCATTCCAGCATCCCAGCACTACTGGATAGAATCGCATTTGAGCCCAAGCGGCGAATCGGGAAGAGGTTTTCAACCCGGTATTCTACACAAACCTGTCGAAAGCACGTCCTGCGATTAATTGCGCCCCATGATTCGGTGCATTGCCCAGAGGATCCGACACATGGCACCCCACGTAGGGAGTAATCCTTGAACCTCTTCCGAAGAGTAGTACGCAAGGCTAAGCAACTGGCGATCAATTTATTAGAATGTCATCAGGATCTGCGCCATGGTACGCATGTCGCGCCCAGGATAGTCGAGGGAGTTCGCCTTCAGACGATCATCACTCCCGTTCCCGAACGGACGTTATCACGTATCGCATGCCAAGCCGCCCAGCTTTCGGACCGATACCTTGCGCATCAGTACGATCTGCTCGGCTCGGGATGGATGGATCTCATGTGCCCCGCTAACGACTCGGCAGCCCGCTATGGGTCATCGGAATTGCCGAGATGGGCTCGATCCTACGCAGATAGCCTCTGGGAGATGATTTCGCCAACTTATCGGCATCTTGATTGGCACCAAGACTATAAATCAGGATATCGCTGGAGTGGGCGTACCTGGTTCAAAGATATCCAATTCGGCCGAATTAAAGGAGTCGATATCAAAGCGCCCTGGGAGCTTTCGCGAATGCAGCACTTCGCCCAGTTTGCAGTGGCTTATGCGGCTTGCATCCATGATAAGCCGGTAAAAGGTGCAGCTTATCAACGCGAGTTTCAAGACCAGATTCTCGACTTCATCGCCTCGAATCCCCCGCGGTTTGGACCCAATTGGGCCTGCACCATGGACGTTGCAATCCGCATTGCAAATTGGTTGATTGCCTTTGATCTTTTCTCAGGCCATGGCAGTAAGTTTGATCCTCAATTCGTGTCGACCCTCAAGCAAAGTGCTTATGCCCACGGGTTACACATCATAGGGAACCTTGAAAGCCATGACGGCCTCAAAGCCAACCACTATTTAGCCAATATCGCAGGGCTCGTATTTGTAGCAGCTTACCTCGAGGGGACTGCTGAGCTCGATAACTGGCTAGCCTTCGCGGTCTCTGAATTGATCTCCGAAGTGGGAAAGCAATTCCAGACAGACGGGTCGAACTTCGAAGCATCGACGTCTTACCACAGGTTAGCAGCCGAGTTGGTTGTTTATAGTACGGCTCTGATTCTGGGACTGCCTGAAGATAGACAAAGCAAGCTGAAAAATCATCCGCTTCTCCGAGATAACCACGGAACCGGCACCAATGGGATTTTCCCCCGTTGGTATGTCGAGCGGCTGGAGGCGATTGCGCATTTCACTGCATGGACTGCAGCCCCTGACGGCAATGATCTTCAAATCGGTGATAACGACAACGGTCGATTCTTCAAATTCCACCCAGCGCTACGCCAAGAAGAGGACTCACTGGTAGAAAATTTCCTCGACCATGGGCACCTAATCTCTGCCATTGAGGCGCTCTTTGAGCCAGGCACTGAAACTCATGCCTGGTTGGACGGTGAGATCGTTGCGTCACTTACCCAAGGCCGTCGATTAGAGCAAGGCGCCCTCGGGATCTCAGCAATCCGACTTGCAGATCGATCGCACCATCCCCCCGAGCACATATCATTGCTCGCCAATATGGAACGGCGTGAATTCCCTGATTTTGGACTCTACGTTTATCGATCCGCATACCTTTATCTCGCATTTAGATGCGGTAGCATCGGACAGCTTGGGCGTGGCGGCCATGCTCACAACGATATGCTTTCAATCGAACTTTCAATTGCAGGGAAGCCGATCTTGGTTGACTCTGGAAGCTATACCTACACGGCAGCCCCCGATAAGCGCAACTATTTTCGGTCGACTTGGCAGCATAATACCCTCGCCCTTCGATCCTACGAACAGAACACTTGGACTAAGGGAATACGGGGCCTATTCGCGCTTGAAAACTCAGCTCAGGCTCAGTTGATAACCTTTGACGACGACGAGGTAGCAGGCTACCACCAAGGATTCGGACCGAATCACGAACGCAAGATCGAGCTCGCACATAATTTTATTCGGGGTACGGATACGCTGCCGTTGCCCGTTGAAAAGACGATATCCTTCCACCTTGCGCCAGGCCTGATCCCAGACCGAGAGGACGACGGTATCAAATTGGTCGTCGATTCCATGACAATCGTTTTCTCAAGCAGCACCGGGGAATGGAATGTGGTTGATAGCGAATATTCACCTTCCTACGGAATCCTCTTGAGCAATAAATGCATCACATTGACGAGCGCTAGCGACGCCATTGAGTGGACCATCAGGCTAGAGAGGCAATAATAATGAAAAAAATTCTCATGGCAAGTAGTCAGCACTGGGACTCACCCTTTCATGTAGGAAGTCATCATTTGGCCAAACGATTTGCGATGGCAGGATGGCAGGTCTTATACTTGTCAGATCCTCTCTCTCCGCTGCACTTACTGGGCCGAAACACCGATGATTTGAAACCCCGGTTCCAATCCTACCTGCGAGGTGGGAACAAAGATGCAGCTTCGAAGGTCTTTTCCTACGTGCCGCTTTCTCTCCTGACGCCTCACAACAAGCCTCTTCTTGACAGGGACTGGGTGCAGTTCAACTGGCACCGCCTCTCGGTCCCTAACATCATGAGCTATCTGGCACGTACTGGATTCGATCAAGTGGACCTACTTTACCTCGATAGCATCAACTTCTCGTTCTTGATTGACCATGTCTCGCATCGGAAATCTATCTTGCGAATTGCCGACGCCTACTCCAGCTTTAGCAAGTACACCAAGGCTGCAGCTAAGGCTGAATCGTATCTTGCTCAGAACGTTGACTGCGTCATTTACACTGCAAAACATCTATTGAATTACGTGTTGCAACTGAAACCAAAAAATGTCCTGCACGTCCCGAATGGCGTAAACTTTGCTCACTTCGCAAACCGGAATGGGACCATGCCGTCTGATTTGAAGACCATTCCTGGGCCAATTGCGGTTTATGTTGGAGCTATGGAAGAGTGGTTCGACTTCGAGCTAATCAATAAGGCGGCCCTAGCTCTCCCAGAAGTTTCTTTTGTCCTGATTGGACCCGATCACCTCGCAAAACGCAGGCTTTCCAAGTACCCCAACCTCCATATTCTCGGAAAGAAGGGGTATTCCGATTTACCAAACTATCTTGCACATTGCGATGTTGGATTAATCCCCTTCGATGTATTAAATCACGGCAATTTGGTCCATGGGATCAATCCTTTGAAACTTTACGAATATCTTGCCTGCGGAATACCGGTAGTCAGCTCTGATTGGTCTGAAATGCATCAACTAAACCCACCAGCAACGCTTTGCAACACAGTTGATGAATTTATCTCAGGAATTCGCGTCGCACTTGCCGATCCAGCGAACAAACAAGCTCGTATTGAGTATGCCGCCAGAGAAGATTGGGGACATCGAGTAAATCTGATTACTGATAACTTGTTTAGATGACGATCGATGCGGGTAATTGATTTGAATAAGACCACCCGATCTCGAACCGATGCCCCTACCTTTGTGGGTACCCCATTGCGAACGCCCACAGCCCTCCACTTGCCAACCAATTGATAGTTATGGGCCAAATATTTTCCTTCTTAATTTGCCTCGCTATTATTCTGCTTCCTTTTAATGACCTTCCCTACTCTCAAAGCCTCTTTGGAGAGTTGGCCAGAGAAGGAGCATTTTATCCATTCCTGCTCGCCATCCCACTGCTTTTCCTCTGCTTGTTGGCTGGCTCACGGATTAGCCTGCCCAACAATCTTTCAGCCAAGGCCCTTTTAGCATTCGTCCTGTGCTCCTGCATCTCCATCGTTGTTAACATGCCATGGATCATGCAATCTGAATTCAAGGGGCGATATGGGCCTGAAAAAGCACTCCTGCAAGTAATCTTGCTTGCATTTATGGTCATCACGGCAGTCGTGATCTATTCGACAACTAAGAAACAAGGACGTTTTCTTGAGGACGTTAATCGAGCGGTCTTATTCTCGCTCGTACTTCCATGTACGTACTCATTTCTAGAGATTCTATTCTTCGCTGGGATTGATGGTCCTCGGGACATCCTCCAAGCCATCCATCCCTACATTCGGGACATCAATATCCGAGGCGACGATGTCTCGGCCTACTTTGGGCGGCTTCGCTCAGTGAGCGGGGAAGCATCTTGGTTCGCAATGTACATCAGCTTCGCTCTTCCTTGGGTATTGGCCAGCTTGCTGGCGACAAGAAAGCATACCTGGATGAGGCTAATGCTTTTCATCTATCTCAACCTCTTGATCATTCTTACCTGGTCACGAACGGCCTACTTCATCTGTGTCATCCAACTCGTCCTCTTTGTCACATTGGTAATCTCGAAGACGAAATTCAGCGGCATCGGGAAACGCGCCCTGGCGCTCCCGGCCATTCTGCTCACGTCTGCTGGAGCGACTGGCTTACTTTTTTCTGAAACCATCTTTTCAGAAGTATCCATCCTCGACCTAGTTTCATCCGTCATGTCGTCGTTTTCCGACGGTGAGAATCTCTCCAATATCGCGCGACTCGGCTCACAAGCAGCCGCCCTAGACGTTGCAGCGGCCCACCCGATTTTGGGCACTGGGTTGGGACAGTTTGGATTTGTGGCCGCGGCGCATATGCCTGATTGGGCCTTTGCTAGCGATGAGGTGCAGATGTGGATGAATCCAATGGCCGGAACGCCGTGGCCGCCTGTCCATGCACTCTACCCGAGACTCGCTGCTGAATTAGGTTATATTGGACTTTCACTTTGGGTAGGCCTGTGGTTGGCATTGGTCATCTCTTGTTTCCGGACCTATGAAGCGAATACTCGGAGTCAAGGTGGACCGGATCTAATGGGCCTTGCGTTGATCATCAGTATCATTGGAGTCTTGCTATCCGGCTTAAATTCAGATTCGTTACGATTCTTCGGGTACTGGATCCTGATGGGGCTCGCATGGTCCTATAACCATCAAAGACGCGATACCCAGAAGCCCTGAGTTTCGATACGATCAGCACTTTAGAGATAAGTAAGGGGAACAATGAAGATCTTGGACATCTTATGGATCGTTGCAGAAGCACCATTCCCACCGAACTCAGGAAGCAAGATAGGCGTCTTCGAAAAAATAGTAGAACTCTCCCGAAGGGGGCACCGTATTACACTCATGGGTGTCGTGGATACCTCCGAGGAACTCGAAGGGCTCCACGAGCTCGGCAAGTATTGCGATGAGCACGCCTTTTTCGTACGGAAGAAAGGAATCGGACCACTGCTACGGGCTCCTCACAAGCCTTACTACGCAGAGAGCCGATTCGTCCCGGAACTGCAGCAAGCGATCGATCGGGTCGTCGCTGAGCGTCATTTTGACGTGATTCAGATTGACCAAGCGAACATGGCGCAATACCTCCCCGATACTCCCTTTTCCACAGTGACTTGTCTCTCCTGCTTCAACCTAGACCATAAGTTGTTTATGAGCAACGCGAAACGACTACCCGTTTCGCCCATGAAGTTCGCGTTTTATTTTGAAGCAGCAAAAATCTGGAGGTTCGAACGTCGCATCTTTACCGAGAATCGATTTGACGGTTACATATTTCTGTCTTCCGATGAAACAAAGTGGACCCACGCGCGCTATCCAGAGCTCAACCTCTTGCATTTACCGCTCGGAGCCAAGGTTGAGCCGATCCCAGAGCCGGATCAGAGCGCATTCCACCAGGAGCTCGGTTCGAGGCCGACGATCCTGTTTTGCGGCAAGATGAGCTTTGAGCCGAATATCGATGCGGTCTGCTGGTTTGCGACGTCCATTTGGCCTTCGATTAAGACCGCCGTTCCGAACGTGCAGTTTCTCATCGTCGGGGCTGATCCGCACCCGAGGGTACAAAAACTTGCAGAGGACCACAGTATCACGGTTACCGGAACGGTAAAGGATGTCTATCCCTACTTCGCAGGCGCGGATGTGGTCGTGATCCCAATGCGTGCTGGAGCAGGCATCAAAGTTAAATTGTTGGAGTCGCTAGGGCGTGCAAAGCTTGTGATCAGTACCCAAACGGGAGCGGCCGGGATGGAGTTGGAAGGCGGGAAGCATTTGCTGCTGGCGGAATCGGTCCAGGATTTTTCCTCCTACTGCATCCGGGCGCTAGGTGGAGATCCCGCCTTCCTCGAGATTGCATCAAACGGACATCAGTTTGTGAAAGACCATTATTCATGGGCGACCATTTGCGATCGTCAGCTTGAATTTTACGACCAATTGTTGACATCAAAGGTCAGCGATCACAAAGTAGAGGTGCACCGATGATGAGCATGACCTCTACCCGCCCTCGGCAGGATCTTCGGGTTGCCATTGTACATGATTATCTGAATCAATTCGGCGGAGCCGAACGTGTGGTCGGATCCTTACACAAACTGTTTCCCGATGCCCCTATCTTCACCAGCATTGTCGATCAGGATAGGCTTTGGCCCACGCTCCGCAATGCAGATATTCGGCCTTCCTGGATGCAGAACATTCCTGCTGTCAATAAACACTTCAAGAAGTTCCTCCCCCTTTATCCACTCTCCATCGAAAGCCTAGATTTGCGGGATTTCGATCTGGTCATTAGCAGCAGCAGCGCCTTCGCCAAGGGAGCAATCACTCGAAAAGATGCGCTTCACCTCTGCTATTGCTATACGCCAATGCGATTTGCCTGGGACTACGACCGATACGTCGAGCGCGAGCAATTTAGCCGACCGCTTCGGCTCATGCTCCCCGTCGTCGTCAACCAGCTCCGCCGCTGGGACCTTAGGACTGCAAATCGTCCAAACAAGTACGTCGCCATTTCAACTGTGGTCAAGAACCGCATTAAAGCGTGCTACGGATTGGATAGTGAAGTGATTTTCCCCCCAGTCGAAGTCGATCGCTTTACACCGACCACACGGCTAGGAGACTACTTTCTCGTGGTTTCTCGCCTGGTTCCTTATAAGAGAATTGACCTAGTAATCAAGGCGTTCAACCAGACAGGATTACCCCTGATCATCATTGGTGATGGCCCAGATCTCCCGGTTCTCGAGCGAATGGCTCACTCGAATATCACATTCCTTGGCAGGCAACCTGATTCCGTCGTTACCAAATACTTCTCGGAATGCAAAGCACTCATTTTTCCTGGTGAAGAGGATTTTGGCATCACGCCGTTGGAGGCTAATGCCGCAGGGCGACCGGTCATCGCCTATCGAGCAGGCGGTGCGCTCGATACGGTAGTTGAAGGAAAAACTGGTATCTTCTTCAATGAATTGAGTCCATCTTCCTTAATCGATGCCGTAGATCGCGCCATCAAAACCGAATGGAAAACAGAAACCCTAAGAAGCAATGCAGATCTTTTTAGTGAGCAAGTATTTTTGGAGAATTTCTCTAGTTTTGTCAACCGTGAAACTGATCGCCATTACTCCAGCCCCTTGAAGGCCCGATTTTAGCCCATCCAGTTGAAGTCTATAAAAATGTTTGGAGGTATCGCATTGAAGCGTGCGTTGATTACTGGCATCACCGGTCAGGACGGTTCTTATCTGGCAGAGTTCCTGCTTGAGAAGGGCTACGAGGTCTATGGAATGACCCGCCGTTCGAGCACGATGGGCTTCGAGCGGATTAACCACCTCATGGATAAGATCACCCTGCTACAGGGCGACCTCCTGGATGGCGCTTCGTTGATCGATGCCGTGCGCGCTGCTCGTCCTACCGAGGTTTACAACCTAGCGGCTCAGAGCTTTGTTCAGACTTCCTGGAACCAGGCAGTCCTGACCGGTGAGTTCACGGCCCTGGGCGTTACCCGCATGTTGGACGCCATCCGCACGGTGGACTC
>JAKFCW010000066.1:0-6912 GCA_036676455.1 Candidatus Sericytochromatia bacterium | reverse complement strand
GAACTGTCCGAACTTGATCGGCTGTCCGTTCCGCGTGAACGGGATGAGGAAAGGCTGTATCTCCACGAAGCTGAGGCAGGCCTGCGCGATCTCCTTCCACTTCTTGCCGAAGAGCCTCCGAGGTGCGGAGACGGTATTCTCCGCGGACAGGAACGAGGAAATGTTCGTGTTCGGGAGGCAGAGCGTCTTCAGGTCCTCCATGTAGTACATCTTCTGCTGCGGCTCGAGTTCTGTCTGGTTATCGCCCGCGTACCGGTCGAACATGATCGGGGTTTTGCCTCTTACGATGACCTTCCGCTTGATCTGTTCGATGGTCCCTTCAGGCTTCGCCTGCATGTCCACGCTGGTTTTTACATCGACGCTGGTTTCCACGCATATTCTCCTTAAAAGTACAACCCTTGCCGGGCCACGCGCTGCCACGCCTTGCCGGGCCGCGCCCCGCCCCGCCGAGCCCGGCCCTACCTTGCCGGTCCGAGCAGCGCCTCGTATAAACGAGACATTCACTTCAGCTTGTGTCAGGACAGGTCACAAACTTCATCAAAGATCCTCAAGAAAGTACAACCCTCGCCTTGCCAAGCCGTGCCTGCGCCAGGCCGGGCCCCGCCGAGCCGCACCCCGCCGTGCCCGGCCCCACCCGGCCGAGCCGCGCCCAGCCTCGGCGCTTCCTCACGATGTCGCCTTCCCATGTAAGGGCGCGGGGATGCTCGTCTTCGGGTGGGCCGTAGAGGAGTCGAACCTCCATCCAGCCCTTATAAAGAGCTCGCTCTACCGTTGAGCTAACGGCCCGCGCTGCTTGCACGTCCACCTTTGGAAACGGCCCGCGATGCTCGATCGTCCTCTGCGCATGACGGCCCGCGTTGGAACGATGTCCTGTCTCCGTCTCGGTCCGCGCAGTTCGCACGTCCAACTGCGCTAACGGCCCGCGATGGGTTGACGTCCAGCTCCATGATCGGCCCGCCCGCCTCCACCGTCGTCCCTGATAGTCGGCCCGCGCCCGCGTGTCGTCTTCCGTAGTTCCCGGCCCGCGTCGCCGTTACGTCCTCCTCGGCGCGATGTCGCCTCCCATAAAGGCGCGCACCAATACCGTCCTCCTGTACAGTCGGCCCGCCGCTGCGCGTCCATTCCTCGTCCTCCTGCACGTTCGGCCCGCCTCGTCGTTACGTCCTCCTCCTCACCCGGCGGCGATGTCGCCTTCCCATGAAGGGGCGCGTTTTTAGGAGGTCCAGAGTCGCAGGCCAATGGCGGGATGATGACCTTCTGAGCGACTCTGCCGGACTATCCTTTTTGCCATACCACCGTTCCAGTCGCCACAAGACGTGCCGCCACCATTGAGCTTTGGACAGCGTCCGGAATCCTCCCCCACGCGGAGGCTTCTTAAGTCCTATCACCCACAGTCTGCCGTCGCGCATAAACTCAACCCGAGCGATCTTGCGAAAGTCACTCAGAGCCAGAAGAAGAGAGCGAACGCCTTCTGGCGGAGAGTACCAGATGGCCGGTGGGATACTCCCGTGTCCAGCGCAACTCCCGTAGATCCGCACGTTGGCAATCCCATTCATACGCTCGAGCCAAGATGTCTTGAGAGAGCTATCCACCCAGAAGCCGCGCCAGAGCCTGTCATTCCGCTTCACGATGTCGCCTTGCCGTACGAGGGCGCTAAAGCCGGTCCCGCCGCATTATCTCGATCGAAAGCACCACGACCTTGCCGTCGTGCTCTGTTCCCAGGAGATCGTCTGGATGGAGCATGAAGACGTGCGGCCTATTCGTGTCGGCATGGGCGTCCTCGGGCTCCGGAGGCCGCCCCTTGACCTGCTCGAACGTGTCCGCGTCGACCAGGAAGCACCAGCACTCGCCATCGCCGGCCGGGACGCCCTGGAGGATCATACCCCCTCCTTGATAGGTCTACCGAGGAGCTTGCGCGCGCGCCGTACCTCATTCTTGACCGGTTCCCTGAGCATCCAGAAGACATCGGTACGATCCAGAATCGCGAAGAGGTCGCCGAGAGCAGCGCGGATCTCCACGACCTCCTTCTGGAGGCGCTTGTTCCGGTCCCTTTCGTATGCTAGGAGCGCCGTTACCATCACGCGTGAACCCTCCGTCTTAGGCGCACCTTATTCCGGGAAGGTGCTTATCGCCTCCCGAGGTCCTTGAGGAGCTGCCTGAGGACCGGCTCGACGCGCATTTTCTTCGCCCATTCGCGGACGTAGTCCCAGTCCATCGAGTCCCCGCTCCGTTCCACGATCGAGGCCGCGTCATCGACGTCCCGTTTCCTCCACGCCATGAGCTTGTAGAGGAGGAGATCCTCGGCGGTCGTCATCCAGTATTCTCCCTTTCCGAAGCGCATCCGGATCTTCCTCGACAGGGCAAGGCGGTCCCATTCGGTCGTCGAAAGGAAGACATCGACGTTGAAACGGAGCGGTGATTTCTCGAAGACGTAGTTCGAAACGATAAGGCTGGATTGCGGGATCTGGCCGGGGCCAGCGACCTTGGCGAATCCTGCCTTCGCCATGCTCTCGTCGAGATCCCATGCACCCATGAGGTCGACCGAGACGACGAAGTCCGCGTCCGTCGACGCGCGCGCCCGGCCCCATGCGGAGAGCGGAACTGCGCCGATGAACATCCAGTCAGCCCCGAGGGATTCCGCTACCTTGATGAACGCGCCGACCGCGGCGTAGAACGTCCGATCGATCTTCACCGGCCGCCTCCGTGGTCAGGTCGCACGAGCGACCGATCGTTCCTGTGTGCGGCCTCCTGGTATTTCATCTGGTTCCAGGCCTTGATCGCCTCCCTCATCGAGCCGTGCTTCATCGCGAGGGCCCCGAGAGAGACATCCATGCAGACCTGCGTCATACAGAGATACTTATCCACGTCCCTGGAGATGTCGATGGTCTTCATCGCGTTCTCGCGGTCGCCTTCGTCACCCGCGCCCGGAAGTCACGGCACCAAGCCTCCCACTCCTCCTTCTTCTCGTAAAACGGCGTGTTCAGGGACTCGAGAAGCAGGGCCTCGAGACCCTGGCACCTGGCCTCTAGAAACGCCCAGGCCTCTCGGTTCCAGCGCGCGTCGGCGAGGGCATGATGTTCGGCACTCGTCTGCTTAGGGAGCTCCGGATCTCCAAAGTCCTTGGCGAGCTGCTTGAGATCCATGCAGTACATGGGCCAGCCCTTCGGCAGATCGACCATGCGGCCGAAGAGCTGGCAGAGGGCCACCCAGTCGTAGTCGGCGTAGTAGCCACAGAACTCCGGCTTCCCTGGGCCCACGAACTCGATGATCTCGCGCTGGATGACGTCCTTGGGCTTGAGGAAAGGCAAGCCCTGGAGGTGCGGGAAGACGTTGGCCTTTACCCAGTCGTTCGCCTTGGTCGGATCGTGAGATGCCTCGGCGTAATATTCGCGCCCGTCGGCGGCCACAAGGGCGATCGACAGGAGGTCGATGGTCCTGCCGTCCTCCATGAACTCCGTATCGAGGAAGTAGCGCATCTCTAGTGCCCCACGATCATCTTCTCGATCCGGTAGGTCCCGAGCGCCAGGAGCCCGAGGACCTGGAGCTTGTCGCCCCTGAAGGCGAGACCGTAGCGGACGATCTCGCCGGGCTCTCCGACGAAGACGATGACGACCCGGTCGCCCGGCATTTTCTCGGCCAGGGTGTCGCAGGCCTTGAGGGCCATGCGCTCGAGCTCTTCCTGGTGCATCGGCGAGCGCCTTTCTAGTCGTCCGCGGACAGATCCTGCGGCACGTCGTAGATCGGCTCGATGATGCCGGCCGGATCGTGGCCGACCCAATACTTGAAGGGGCCGGTTTCGGGCTGGCCGGGCGCGGGCGCGGAAAGCTTCTCGTACGGGTAGGGCTGGGTGACCTGCAGCCCGAGGAGCCCCCTCCAGACGCGGTAGAGGTGGGAAGTGAAGATCTTGACGACGAGGCGCTTGGCCTTCGCGTGCTTGTGGGCGTCGAAGCAGGGGATGACCTTGCCGCTCTCGTCCTTATGGACCTTGGTGCAGGGGGCGTTTGCGAGTTTGGCGCGGAACTGGTCGTACAGCCGGCGGTAGCCGGACTTCTCGGCGGAGCAGCGGACGAAGCTCTCTCCGATCTTGTACGCGAGGACCTTGCAGCGCGGGTTATAGCCGAGCTTCTTCCCCTTTTCCCTCCGGTCGGCGTGGCCGATCGCGCCCATGGTGTTCCCGCAATCGGGGCAGCTCGGGTGCGGGCGGTCGGGGCCGACGAGGCTCGGGTGGTGGTCGATCTCCTTGGCGCAGGCGTAGCACTTCCACTTCTCGATCGTGACGGCCAGGCCCATGTACTTCCAGAGCTGGCTCTCGTGGCGCCACCGGGTCGGATCGAGCCACGCGATCAAGCCTCCGGCGAGGCAGGGCCCGATCCCGTAGACCCTGGAGAGCCACGTGGTCCAGAGCGGCGAGCCCCCGATCTCGGCCATGGCCTGGCGCTTCAGGATCTGCTCCTGCTTCCTCATGAGTTCGTTCACGCTTTTGTGGTGCTCGGCGTCGACGAGCTTGGCGACTGCGGCGCCGAAGGCCTCGATGAAACGGTCTTCCTTAGAAACGGCCCGGAGCGCGCGGCGGTAGGGCTCCATGCCTTCGAGCCTCGCCCCCTCGGCCCGGGCCTCTCCCACGACGGCCACGAAAGCCTCGTGCTCGGCGTACTGGCGGATCCGGTGCTCGGTCTCGATCCGGACCTCCTGGACGTCGTAGTAGGTCTCGACGATGAGGCGGAGGCGCCGCTTGGCCTCGCGCGACACGTCGCTCACGGCGGTGGCCATCTCGCTCTCTCCTAAAACACGCGCTTCCGGTTCGTCCTTCGTGTTGTTCGGCCCGCGGGACTCCAACGTCCAGGCAGTAGAACGGCCGGCATGTTGTCCGGCGCCACGCATGTTGTATATCCGATATGCGCGCGCCCGTCAAGCGAAATCCTGGGGGCACGCGCAGCCGCAGGCGGCCTTGCCGCCGGCGTCGAGATATCCGCCGTGGCAGGCCCGATGCTCGCCGCGGCCGCAGGGGGGGCAGGGGGAGCAGGGGGACGTTTCCGGGGCCGAAAGGACGGGTCGAGGCCGCTTCCCCGGGCGGCCGAGGAGCGAAAGGATCTTCCGGAGCGCCTCGCCCATCTGGCCCGGAGCGAGGACGGCGGGGGCGTCCTTGGGCTCGCGGGCCCACGACGCAAGGAGGATTTCGGCGGCCTTCGCGAGGCCGTCCCGGTACCCGGAGCGGCGTACGAGGTGGAGGGCGAGCCCCGCCATGAGGAGGACGAGTCCCAGCGCTCCGGCGGCGAGCCAGCTCACGGGGCGGACCTCGCGGCCTGGAGGACGCCCTCGCGGAAGGTGAGATCCTTGCAGAGGACCTGCCAGGCGGCGCGGCCGAGCGCGATAGAGGCCGCCCCCGCCGAAAGCTCGACCGCCGCCTGCGGGATCCCGGAAAGCGGCGCCATCGCGATCGAGCTGCCTGATTCGAGGGGCCAGGGGTCTGGGAGTTCCTCCTGGAGGATGGCCAGCCCATAGGCGGCCGCGACGGCCCACCTGAGGGGGGCGACCACGCGCATGCGCTCGGTGCGGTCGACGACGAGGGCGATCTTCGACGACGCGAGCGCGCGGGCTCGCTCGAGGCCGTAGCAGTCTGGCGTGACGGAGAGGCTGCGGGCCTCGATGGCCTCGATCACGGCCGCCCGGCGGGGCGTCCTCTGGCCCATGAAAGCGACGTCGTACCTGGCCGGAAGCCTGGCGACCTCGGCGAGGCCAGGGTGGCTCCCGAGAGTGGCATAGACGGCAACGGGCGCGAGCCTGGCGAGCTCGCGGTCGGAGACCCAGACGGCGTCGACCGACTCGATGGCCTCGGCCACGGTCGCCTTCCAGGCGGATCGTGGATCGGCGCCTTCGGGCAGGTTGGCGTCTGGTCGCTCGAGGTACCACCAGGCGACGCGGGCCTTCCGTCTCCGGCCGGCGACAAGGACGCGGCCCAGGAACTCCATGTTCATGGTGGGCCAGACCCAGAGGCGGCCGCTTTCGGCGAGGTCCGCCTCGTCGGCCAAGGCCTGGTCGAACCCCGAGAGGGCCACGAGCTTCCAGAAGTCGTCGTAGGAGGAGTAGGGCTTCCGGGACCGGACGAAGCCGATCTTCACGATGTCGCCTTCCCTTTGATCCGCGCTAACTTTTCTTCCCCGCGCCCGGAAGGACGAGAACCGGCCTCGAGGCCATCTCGAGGAGCCGCACCTCGACCACGTGCGGATCATCCGTCAGGCTGCGGGCCCGGGACTCCGCTTCCTTGGCCTCGGAGAGGTCGTACGTCCTCGTTCCGGCCGTGTCCCGATAATCGATGTGCCACATATCCCTGTCCCGCCAGACGACCATGAACTGCGTGAGCGGCTCGATCGCGAAGAGAAACATCCTACCTCCCATCGGGCTATTCGATCCTCTTTCGGCCTGACCACACGGGACAATAAACCGTAGCCCGCGTCGAGTCCACGCCATAGAGACCCATCGACGTCCGCCTGGAATTCACGAGAAGTCCGAGAAGACTTGAGGCGAAATCACCATCTGGATCCGCTCCGACGACCTGCGTTACCGCCTTCGCCGCCGGTGCCAGAAAAGCCGTCGGGATCCCGCCTTGGGCGGCCGCGGCAAAGCCGCCCGCCAGCAGTTTAAGGAATCGCCGACGATCAAGCATTTCAGAAGAACCTGGGCGAGGGACATCTGAACGGACCTGGCAGCGGCGTGCGCAGGCCGCGCCTGGTATTCCGTTTGCCGGAGCGCCGTCTCAGCCAGCCTTGGGGTATTCCCTCATGGCGCTCTCCGCAGACGCACCAACCTACCTTCGTGTCGCATTTCATTCTTGTGAGCTCCGCTTGTCGTCGGGTTCGTGAAGGTCGTAAGCCTCAGCGATTCGCTGGGCCAGAAGCAGCGCCAGTGCATAGG
>JAKFCW010000065.1:0-15315 GCA_036676455.1 Candidatus Sericytochromatia bacterium | reverse complement strand
GAGTTCGCGGCCGAGAACGGCGGCCCGCTCAAGGGCTTCATGTTCATGCTGCCGACCCCGGAGTCGCTATCGACGCTTCTACAGGCCATGGGGATGATCGGCCGGTGACCGCCGAAACGCTCGCGCATGTGGGGATGTCCGAGATCCGACTCGCGGATTCCCTGGAGACCTCCTTCGTCGTGCCCGGCCTCGGCAGCTGCATCGCCCTGGTCATCTACGAGCCCAAAAGCCGCCTAGCCGGCATGGCGCACGTCCTGCTGCCGGACAGCAAGCAGGGCAACGGGAGCGATGCCCCCGGCAAGTTCGCCGACACGGCGGTGCCTCGCCTGGTCCGCGATCTCATCTTGCGGGGGGCGAACCCCACCGCGCTGGT
This sequence comes from Candidatus Sericytochromatia bacterium, assembly GCA_036676455.1. Lineage (GTDB taxonomy): Bacteria > Cyanobacteriota > Sericytochromatia > S15B-MN24 > UBA4093 > UBA4093. The sequence continues at coordinate 14,942 of JAKFCW010000065.1, read as the reverse complement.
CGCCAAGATGGCCGGCGGGTCCCAGATGTTCAAGGCTGGACCGGCCCTCAGCGTCGGGGATCGCAACATCGAGGCCGTGAAGCGCGCCCTCGCGGATCGTCAGATTCCCCTCCTCGCCTCGGACCTCGGCGGCAACCAGGGCCGCTCCGTGCGCTACGAGGTCGCCTCCGAGCGCTTCTTCGTCCGCCGCCGCCTCGGTCCCGAGGAGATCCTCGAGTGAACGGCCGCAGCTGGGCGATCGTCCTGGCCGTCCTTTGCGGCTTCGCAACGGCCTGCGTCGCCCTGTTCGCCGACCTCTCGGAGGGGGCCTACCTGGTGCGTGTCAGCATCGGCCTACTTGTGGGGGCCCTGGTGGGACTGGGGTTCGATGCCCTGATTATGACCTCCGGATCCCGGAAGGCCCCAGCACCCGTGAAGGGGCGGATGATCGATTTCACCCTCAACGAGGCGCCTCCGGCCGACGAGTTCGTGCCGACCGACCTGACCAAGGCGACGCGCGTGATCCAGCAGATGGTTCGGGAAGACTAGTACGGGTACAATAGGGCCATGAGCGTCAACGAACTCTGGCAAAAGTTCAAGACCACGCAGGATGCCGCCGCGCGCGAGCAGCTGATTCTTCAGTATGCGCCGCTGGTGCGCTACGTGGTCGGACGCATGGCCGTCACCCTTCCCGCGACGGTCGACCAGGAGGATCTCAACGGCTACGGCGTGATCGGTTTGATTCACGCGATCGAGCGCTTCAGCCTCGATCGCGGGGTCAAGTTCGAGACCTTCGCCATCACGCGGATCCGCGGCGCGATCATCGACGAGCTGCGCAGCCAGGACTGGGTTCCCCGTTCCGTGCGCTCCCGGGCGCGCGAGCTCTCGGCGGCCATTTCCCAGCTCGAGGCCAAGCTTTCCCGCTCTCCCTCCGAAGAGGAGATCGCCGAGGCCATGGGCCTCACCTTGGTGGAGCTGCATGCCGTCCAGGGAGAGGCGACCTCGCCGTTTCTCTCGCTCGACGAGCTGGTTCAAGTGGGCGACGACGGGCACAGCGTCACGTGGCTCGACGCCCAGGTCGACGACAAGCCCGGCCCGGTGGCCCAGCTCGAAGAGGCGGAGTTCGTGGATCAGATGGGCCAGGCCATCGACGCCCTGCCGGAGCGCGAACGCCTCCTGCTCTCCCTGTATTACCATGAGGGGCTGACCCTGAAGGAGATCGGGGCGGTCATGGGAGTCTCGGAGTCGCGGGTCTGCCAGCTTCACACCCAGGCGGCCCTGCGCCTCCGCACGCAACTGAACCGCTACCTCGGAGTCGAGGACGGCGGCAAGAAGCCCCGCACCCGATCGAAGGCGACGACCCATGGCAAATGACACCTTCCAGCTACTGACTTTCTACCTGGGAGCCGAGGAGTACGGCCTCCCGCTGGTGCAAGCCCGGGAGATCCTGGGCATGGCGCCCACCACGACGCTTCCTAACGCGCCCAAGCACGTCGTCGGCCTGGTCAACCTGCGCGGGGAAATCCTGCCGGTCTTCGACCTGCGCCTCCTCTTCAAGCTTCAGAGCAAGGCCCATGTGGATGAGCAGGACTGCATCCTGGTGGCGGAAACCCAGGGCGAGCCGTTCGGCCTCCGGGTCGATGGCGTCCACCAGGTCCTGGCGCTTTCCCCAGAGCAGGTCGATCCTCCTTCCGACGCCCTAAGGGACCGCTCCGCGGCCATCTCGGGGCTGGCCAAGGTCGGCAACCGTCTCGTCATCCTGCTCGACTCCTCGAAGCTCTTCTCCGAGGAGGAGGGCGCCGAGCTTGCGGCCGAGCTCGTCGACGGGGCGCGCCACCGGCGAGACGCCTGAGCCGATCCGCGTGATCGCCGCCTTCTCCCTCTGGATCCCCGTGGAGCAAGGGATCCGGGCCGCCGACCTCGAAAAGAACCTCGCCGATCTCCTCCGCGGCCGCCCGCTTCGCTGGGCCATCACCGCCTGCCGGGATGACCGCTTCCTGGTGGAAGGGGCGGTGCTGCGTTGAGACCGTTCATCGCCATGCAGATCGTCCCGACGGGTATCGGCTGCGAGGTGGGCGGCTTCGCAGGTGACGCGACTCCGGCCACCAACCTGCTGGCTTCGGCCTGCGATCAGCTTCTCACTCATCCCAACGCCGTCAATGCAGCGGTCATGTACCGCGCGCGATCGAACGTCAGTTACGTCGAGGGCCATGCCCTCGATCGCTTTGCCATGGGGCAGTGGGCGTTGCGTCCCGCGCGCTCCAACCGGATCGTCATGGTGATCGATCGCGCGGTCGCTGACGATCCGCGGGCCATGATCCGGATCACCAACGCGGCCAATGCCGCGCGCACGGTGGCTGGAGTCGATCTGATCGGCTGGGTGTCGACTTCCGAGCCGCTGGATCTGCGGCTTGCCGGCGGTGCCTTCGGGTCGACCCACGGAGAGATCGCGAACCCGCAGGTCCTGCTGGAAGCGTCACGGCAGGCAGTGGGCGGAGGGGGCGAGGCGATCGCCCTCGTGGCGCGCATGCCCGAGGTCCCCGTCGATCTCGCCGAGGCCTACGCCCATGGCTCCGGAGCCGATCCGATCGGCGGCCTGGAGGCCATCCTCTCTCACATGGTGGTTGACGCGCTCATGGTGCCGTGCGCCCATGCGCCTTACGAGCCGTTCGACGAGGAGGGCGTCGTGGATCCCCGCGTCGCCGCCGAGACCATCGGCTTGACCTTTCTGCCATGCATCCTGGAGGGCCTGGCCCGCGCGCCGCGCTACCTCCCTTTGGCCGAGGCGCTCGCGGGAGATCTCACGATCGCCGGAGTGGACGCCGTGGTGGCGCCGTGGGAGGCGTGCGGGGGCATCCCGATGCTCGTGGCCGCCGAGCGCGGCATCCCGCTGATCGCCGTGAAGACCGGAGTCGCGGCGGGAGGGGTGACTCCCGATCAGCTCGGGATCCCGGCGCTGGAGGCTTCCAGCTACCTGGAGGCGGCGGGCCTCTTGCTGGCGCTGAGGGAGGGACTGAGTCCCGGGACCCTTCGTCGGCCGGTGGCGCCGCTGCGCGCGCTTTGAGTTCTCGTCCATGGACAGCAAGAAGGCCCCCGTTTCCGGGGGCCTTCTTGCATTAGATTTAGAGGCTGCTCTGTCCGGTCTGCTGCAACCGCGAGGGGGCGAACTTCTGGATGCGGTTGTTGTTGGTGTCCGAGACGTAGATGAAGCCTTCCTTGTCGATGGCGATCGAGTGGGGCGAGTTGAACTTGCCGTTGGCCTGGCCCATCGCGCCGAACTCCGAGAGGAACGAGCCGTCGTGGTTGAAGCGCTGGATCCGGTTGTTGCCGGCGTCGACCACGTAGATTTCGCCGTTGCGGTTGTCGACGGCCAGGTCGGTGGGGTTCGAGAAGTGGCCACCGGCGCGGCTGGTGCTGCTGTAACCGAAGTACATCACCAGGCGACCGTAGGCGTCGAACTTCTGGATGACCTTGCCGGCGCCGGCGTTGGCGTCGATGACGTAGACGTTGTCGTTGCCGTCGACGGCGAGGCCGCGCAGGCCGGTCGAGAAGGCGCTCTCGAGCTTCAGCTGGCCGTTGTTGGGGTTCACGGCGGGGGTCGAACGGTCCTGGGCGTAGAACTTCACCTGGTTGTTACCGGCCGAGGAGACTCCGAAGATGCCGGTGCGCAGGACCGAGATGTCGTAGGGCTTGGAGATGCCCGCGAACTCGTTGGTGTTGGCGGCGGGGGGAACGAACTTGCCGGTCAGGTCGTACTGGCGGATGGAGTTCGTGCTCTTGCCGGGGTCGGCGATGAAGAGGTTGCCGCCCTTGTCGACCGCGATGCCCTGGGGATCGTCGAGGTCGTTGATGAAGAGCTTGCCGGCGAACTTGTCCTGGAGGCCGCCGTTGAGGTTGAACTTGCGGACGCCCCAGACGCGGAGCCAGGGAAGGTTGATGGTCGAGTTGACGGGATAGGACTCGCGGGTCATCACGTGGAGGAACCCGTTGGTGTCGTCGATGGTGATGCCGCGGGGACGGTCGAGGTTGCCGAAGCTCATCACGAAGGAGTTGGGCACCGCGTCCATCTGGTGGGCGATCTTGATCTCGGGGGCGGTCACGGTGGTGCCGGCGAGGACGTCGACGACCACGTCGCCGTAGGAGGCGAGGTAGGTGTAGCCCTGCTTGAAGAGGGAAAGCTTGACCTTGTTGGCGGGGACCTGGTTCAGGGTGAAGTCGCCCGAGCCGTTGGAGCGGGTCGAGCGGGCGGGGACGACGCCCAGCACCGAGACCTCGACGTCGGGGACTCCCAGTCCGGTGCGGGAATCGACCACGCGACCGACGACGGTGCCCGAAGGAAGCTGAGGGGTCGAGGGGAAGCCAGTGCCGCCCGAGTTGCCCGCATAAGGGTCGGGGCTGGTGTAGGGGCGTCCGCAGCCGGCAAGGACGGATGCGGCCAGCGCCAACGCAACGATTCCGAACGTGCGACGTGCTTTCACCTTGTTCACCATCATCCTTTCCGACCGAGTGTTTCAGTAGGTGTTAATCCCTTGACCTGAATTAGTTATCGGGGGGACGGGAGGGGATCTTGCGTCCTTGCACTTAAGTCTGGCTTAAGAGATCGAGATCCTTTGGTAAAGCCACGGAGGTGCTTAGGGCCTCATCCTCGGCACTTCTTATGCCAAGATGGCCGATGCCGTGACCTACCTGCGCGCTTATCATGGCGGGGGATCGGAGACGGGGGGCGCCATGGCGAGGGTCGCGATTCTCGATGCCTTTGAGGAGCTGGCACAGTTGCTGGCCGAACCGCTCAGGGGGAGCCGGCATGAGGTGCTGGTCGAGGTGATCCCCGTCGATTTCGAGCGCCTGATTCGCTTCGGTCCCGACGTGATCGTCGCGGTCCTGTACCGGATGAACAAGGCGTTCGACCGTTCCATCGAGCAAGCCGAACTCGACATCCTGGGCTACATCCCGCTTTTGAGCTTGAAGCGTTACTCCGCCCTGAGCGTCGTCCCCTTGTTGCTCGTGGGGTACGGGCTGCACGAGCGCGACATCCCGAACGATTGTTGTGACTACGAGGCCTTCCTCTCGTTGCCAAAGGACATCCGGCTCTTCTCGCGTAAGGCCGAGGAGCTCGCCAACCGTCCCCGCACGACCCGAAAGATTAGCACTTACCTCTGTCCGCATTGTGGCAGCCGGCTCACGTACGCACCCCGCAAGCCCGAGGATTTGTTCTGTCCGCGCTGCGGCACATCGGTCGCCATTATCGACGAGGAGCACTGTATCTATTCTCCTGCCGGAAACAAGGGTCCGGGGCGGCCGTGCTCGCTTGGACAATTGAGGTCTCAGCCACCCGAAGCTGCCGTCGAGCCTTCGCCGTCGCCTGAGCCTTCAAGCGAGGCTCGGGGGGAGTAGGACGGGCATACCACCAGGCCCGGATCGCCATGCCCGGGAGGGGCGGAGCGGCCGTGGATTTCCTGTCCGAGAGATGGAGGTATGATGGTCACGTTTCGTTGACGTGGAGCTGGATGGCTGATGTTGCCCGAGCATCCTGGAAAACTTCGCAAGTTCGTCGCCCCCGAGTTCCTTTTCGGTCCTCAATCGCGTCGTTTGGCGGGGCGATACGCTGGGAACTACGGAGCGGTCCGTGTGCTCCTGGTGACCGATCCGGGGGTGATCGCGGCTGGTTGGACCGAGGAGGTCGGCCAGAGCCTTGACGATCTCGGTATCCCCTACCTGATCTATGCGAATGTCGAGCCGAACCCCCGCGATGCGCAAGTCATGGAAGGTGCCCGTATTTTCCGGGAGCAGGCCTGCAACGTGCTCTTGGCCGTCGGGGGCGGCAGCGCCATGGATTGCGCCAAGGGAATCGGCATCGTCGCAGCCAACGATCACTCCATTCTGGATTACGTCGGGGTGGATCAGGTCCCCGAGCCTAGCCCCCCATTGATCTGCGTACCGACGACCGGAGGGACGGGGGCAGATGTTTCCCAGTTCTGCATCCTCGTGGACAAGCCCAATCACCGAAAACTGGCGATCTTGAGCAAGACGATCGTGCCTGACGTTTCCTTGATCGACCCGGAAACGCTGGTGACGATGCCTTCGGAGTTGACGGCGCATACCGCCTTCGACGCCTTGACCCATGCCATCGAGGCGTACGTCTCGAACGCGAACTCGCCGGTGACGGATCTCTTCGCGCTCGAGGCGATCCGCTTGATTACCACGTATCTGCTGCCATGCTTGGCCGAGCCCTCGGATGTCGAGCTTCGTACCCAATTGATGCTGGCGAGCTTGGATGCGGGCATGGCTTTTTCGAACGCCAGCCTCGGCATCGTCCATGCGATGGCCCATCCGCTCGACGCCTTGCTCGATCAGCCGCACGGACTGAGCAACTCCATGGTCCTGGAGGCCGGGATCGCCTACAACTTTGCGACGGTTCCGGAGCGCTACATGGCGATCGCCGACGCCATGCGGCTCCCCATTCGCAACGTCGAGGCGCGCTACGTCCTGAGGGCCATCCTGGCCGAGATCGACCGCTTGAGGACGGCGGCCGGCATCAAGAAGACGCTGGCCCAAGTGGGGGTCACGGCCGAGGATCTTCCTTTCCTCGCGCGACAGGCCTTGAGCGATCCGAGCTTGGCCACGAATCCCAGGGTCCCGACCCTTGCTGAGATCGAAGGCCTCTATGTCAATGCCCTATGAGGAAGCTCCGGATCTTCCTGCCCTGAGGGAGAAGATCATGGGCTTGGGAGAGTCGTCGCTACGGAAGAGCTACTACCCCGAGCTCCAAAGACGCTTGGTCGAGCTACACGAGAGCCAGCGCTTCCTAGCAACCTTGATGAACAATCTCCCGGGCATGGTCTACCGCAGCCGGAGTGACCCCCAGCGCACCTTGGAGTTCGCGAGCGAGGGGGCGTCTCTTCTCACCGGCTATCCTCCCGCCAGCTTAGTCGGAAACCCGGATGGTTATGCCTCTCTGATACACCCCGAGGACCGTGAGCACGTCTGGACCCAGATTCAACGGGCCTTGCAGCATCGGGTGCCGTTTCAGGTTCGCTACCGCTTGAGGTCAGCCGCGAACGCGGAGAAGTTCGTCGAGGAAACGGGGCAGGGCAACTTCGCGCCGTCCGGAGATCTGCTGTCCATCGAGGGCTTCGTCTCGGATCTCTCGGAGATGAAACGAACCGAGGAGGCGTTGACGCGGCGCACGAACGAACTCGAGCAGGCCAAAGCCCTGGACCACCTCAAGACGACTTTCATCAATGCCATTTCTCACGATCTGCGAACTCCCCTGACATCGATCATTGGGTTTGCCGAGTTCCTGGAAGACGGTTTGGGCGGGGGATTGACACCCCGGCAGACTGAGTTCGTCATCCAGATCAAGAAGAGTACCCAGAGGCTCGAATACCTGGTGGAGGATCTCCTGGATCTGGCCCGCATCGAAGCGGGCACGCTGGTCCTGCGGTGCCAGGAGTTGGACTTTGGAGCGATGGTCGATGAGGTGGTGGACAGTCTGCGCCCCTTGGCTGAGGAAGATCGCCTTCAGCTTGAAGTCTCCCTGGCATGCCGCCCCATGTGGGTTCGTCTGGATCCGACCCGCATCGAGCGCGTGCTGATCAATCTGCTGAACAACGCCATGAAGTTCACTGCGCCCGAGGGTCGGATCGTGACGTGCGCCCGAATGGAGGGAATGCATCTGATTTGCGAGGTCACGGATACGGGCATCGGGATCGCCGCGGAGGACCTGCCCAAGTTGTTCCAGCGCTTTTCTCAATTGGAGAGCGGGAAGGCAAAGGTTTCGGGAAGCGGACTCGGCCTCAGCATTAGCAAGTCACTCGTGGAAGCTCACGGGGGTTCGATTGGAGTCCGGAGTGAACTGGGGAAGGGGAGCACCTTTTGGTTCTCGCTCCCGGTCGCGGTATCGGTAGACGCCCATGGGGGCTCGGAAGACTGAGGGGGCTTCTTGTTTTCCTCGCATGAAAAGAGGGCCCCGGCCATGCCGGGGCCCTCTGAGCGCGGTGGATTAGGTGAGGCTGGCTTCCTTGTTGGCCTGGGTGGCTCCGTTGGAACCGTAGGCCGCCTCCACCCAGCTGGAGTAGCGGGGGAGCTCGTTGCGGACGGCCTTGGCGTAGAGCTCGCGCAGCTGGGCGGCGATGGGGCCAAGCTTGCCGTTGCCGACCGGGCGGTGATCCGCTTCGCTGACCCAGGCGATCTGGGCGCCGGTGCCGCAGAGGAAGATCTCCTCGGCGATGTAGAGCTCGGAGCGGTCGATCGCGCGGATCTGGGTTTCGAGGCCCAGTTCCTTGCGGGCGAGCTCCATGACGGAGGCGCGGGTGATCCCCTCGAGGATGTCGTCGTGCTCACCGGGGGTGATCAGGACGCCGTCGCGCATCATGAAGAAGTTCTCGGCCGAGCCTTCGCAGACGTGGCCTTGCTCGTTGAGGAAGATGGCCTCGTCGAAGCCGTTGAGGTTGGCCTCGGTCTTGGCGAGGGCGGAGTTGACGTAGGCTCCGATGATCTTGGCCCGGGCGGGGATCTGGTTGTCGTTGACCCGGCGCCACGACGAGACCCCGACCTTGAGGCCGTTGTCGACGTCGACGTAGTTGCCCATGGGGATCACGTAGATGCAGAGTTCGTCCTTGAGGTCGTGGAGCTTGACGCCCATGACCAGGTCCGACTTGTAGAGGGTCGGGCGGAGGTAGATGTCGCGGCGGTAGCCGCAGCGACGGACGAGATCCATGGTGATCGCGCAGAGCTCTTCCACGGAGTGCGGGAGCTTCATGTTGAGGATCTTGGCGGAACGCTCCATCCGGCGGTAGTGCGCCTCGAGGTGGAGGATATAGAGTTCTTCCTGGTCCTCGTTCCAGTAGCCGCGGATGCCTTCGAAGCATCCGGTACCGTAGTTGAAGGAGTGGGTGAGAATATTGACGTTGGCTTCTTCGAGAGGAACGATTTCCCCCTGGAAGTAGGCGAGCTGTTGCGCCATTTCGCTACCTTTCTCTCCGACGCTGCGACCAGCGCCGTGGGGTCACACCATTGGGACCAGCCCAGGTGGGGGCTTTCGGCGATCCAAGATGCTCGGGAGCTAGGTTGGTCGCCCCGATGCACCCATTATAATCGATCGTACGCTTTCCGTCAGTTGCTTTCGTCCAGGATGTTCAACGGAAGCGCGAGAGCTTGCTGCGGCACGGCCAGGCCGAGGTGTCGGTAGGCCTGGGGCGTGACCGTGCGGCCGCGTGGGGTGCGGCGCCAGAGGCCCGCCTGCAAGAGGTAGGGTTCGACCACGTCCTCGAGGGTCGTGACGTCCTCGGAAAGAGCGGTGGCGAGGGTTTCGATCCCGACGGGGCCGCCGTCGAACTGCGTGATCACCAGCTCCAGCAAGCGGCGGTCTGTCGGATCCAGCCCGAGGGCGTCGATGTGAAGCTGGCCGAGGGCTTCTTCGGCGACCAAGGCCGTCACCTCGCCGTTGGCGCGCACCTGGGCGAAGTCCCGGACGCGCCTGAGCAGCCGGTTCGCGATGCGGGGCGTGCCGCGCGAGCGGCGGGCGATCGCCTCGGCCCCCTCCATGCTCAGATCCACCTTCAGGATCCCGGCCGCGCGCAGGAGGATGCTCGCCAGCTCGTGCGGCCGGTAGAATTCGAGCCGCTGGATCAGCCCGAAGCGATCGCGCAGGGGGGCCGACAAGGACCCGGCGCGGGTCGTGGCACCCACCAGGGTGAAGCGCTTCAGCGGAAGGCGCTTGATCCGCGCGGTCTGGCCCTTGCCGATCGTGATGTCGAGCGAATAGTCCTCCATGGCCGGGTAGAGGATCTCCTCGGCCAGCCGGTTGAGGCGGTGGATCTCGTCGATGAAGAGGATGTCGCCCGGTTTGAGGGCGACCAGCAGGCCCGCCACGTCGCGGGGCCGCTCCAGGGCGGGCGCCGAGGTGATCCGCAGCTGGGATTTCATCTCGTGGGCGAGAATCCCGGCCAGCGTGGTCTTGCCCAGGCCGGGCGGACCGTAGAAGAGGATGTGATCGAGGGGCTCTTCGCGGTGCCGGGCCGCCTCGATGGCGATCTTCAGGCCGTCCTTGAGCGCCTCCTGCCCCGTGTAGTCCTCCAGCGACTGCGGCCGGAGGCTGGCTTCGAGCATGGATTCCGCGGGGCGCTGGGCGGCAGAGAGCACTTCCCGCGGCTCGGGGGTGGACGGAACGATGGCCAAGGGGCGTCTCCTCTGGGACGGGGCGGATCTCCTGGCCCATTGTACCATTCGGACGCCTCGGGGTCGAACGACTGTTCCATGCCGGGCGGGCAATCAAAGCCATGGCGGCAATCAAAGCCATGGCGGGCAATCAAAGCCATGGCGGGCGCGGAGGCCCGCCCCACGGCCAGCTTCAATGTCTTGCGCACCAGGCCAGCCTGCTTGGGCAACAACCGGGTATACAGTCCGAAGCACTATCGACGCGGAGGGAGTGAGACATGGCGCGCGAACGGTTCACGGTGATCGAGGGCAAGGGAACGGTGGAAGGCGAGCTGGAAGTCCTCAAGGATGACGCCGAGGCGCTTCGCTACGTTGAATCCTTGATTCAGACGGTCACTCCGGGCATGGAGGTCTTGCGGCATGCCGAGACCTTGCTTGGCCAGGCCAATGCAAGCGGGATGCTGCCGGAGTGCCCGGAGGAAGTCGAGCGGATCGTGGCGGCCCTGGCCAATGACGACCGCCTGCGCTTCGACACCAACGCGGCCCTTCACCAGTTCGATCAGTTGAAGCAACTCGCCGAGGCCGCTTATCGCCGCAAGGGGGCTGCTCCGGGGCTTCCCCCCTCCGACATGGGGCGCTTGCGCCGCCTCGGCGGTTTGGTGGCCCAGGTGCCCAAGACCCTGGCTCCGCGGCTGCCGATCCCGGTGATCTTCGCCGAGCCCGAGCCGCGCGCCCACGGAGAGGAGGTCGGCACGATCGATCCGGCCCTGCGCAACCCCGAGAACGTCTTCGATCTCCTGCCCTTGGCGCCGGTGGCGGTCGAGTTCGGGATCGACGTCGTGACCTTGGTCGAGCCCTCGGCCGGCGGCTTCCTCATGGATCAGGTCGTGCAGATGCGCGTCGAGCTGGCCATGGAGACCGGGTTCGTGCTTCCGGGCGTGCAGTTCCGGGACAACCTGAACCTGGGGGCTGGCGAGTACCGGATCCTGGTGCGGGGCTTGCCCGTCGCAGGAGGGCACCTGGCGATCGGCTACGTGCTCGCGCTGAATCCCCCCGCGGCCCTGACGCAGGACGCGCGGGCCCTGCCGGCCATCGAGCCCCTCAGCGGACAGGCGGCTGTCTGGCTGCCCGAGGACATGGCCCCCCAGGCCGCAGCTTCGGGATGCCTGCTGCTCTTGCCGACCTCGGTGATCCTGCAGCACCTGCGCTCCGTGGCCAAGGGCTACGCTCACCAGATTCTCAGCTACGACGAGGTCGAGCTCCTGCTCGAAAAGGCCGCGCTGCGGGCGCCGGCGGTCTTGCGCCTGGTCCGCGAGTCCTACGACCTCAGCGAGCTCCACGCGGTGCTGGCCGAGCTCTTGCGGCAAGGCAAGTCCATCCGGGATCTTCCCCAGTTGCTCCAGCGTCTCTGTTACCGCCGCCGGGTGGCGGAGGATCCGGCGCAGGTCGTCCTCGACCTCGGGCTTTGACCGTAGCGACGGGGCATCCGTAGTCCTGCTGCCGATCTTCATGTAGATTTCAATCCGAGGCAGCGAAGCCGCCAGCGCATCCGCCAGGCGGAACTCGGGCGGCTTTGAAGGAGCGTTCCGGAAGGGATGTGCCACGGATGAGCGTGCGATGCAAGCCACGGTACGTGAGGGTGCTTCGCGCTTTCGTCAGCACGGCGTGCGTCTTGACGATTGGGCTTGGCGTGCTGATCGCCATCAGCTGGCTGCTCGGTGTCGAGGGCATGCCCTTCCTCTCGGCCCCGAGGGTGCTGCATCCCCTGATCTCCGCGGGCTTGATCCTGCTGGGAGGAGCGCTCTGGCTCCAGCGCACGGAGCCGGTCGACGCGCGCGCCTTGCGCTGGGCCCACGGCTTCGCGCTGGCCGTGGTGGTGATGATGGTCGCCGTGGTGCTGGAACTCCTCGTCGAAGGCGCCCCGAACCCCGATCAGGTCTTGTTCCCTCGGGGCCTGGACCTGCCACTGCGGCTCCACTCCGTCGCCCCCAACTCGGTGGCGAATTTCCTCTTGGTCGCTTTCAGCTTGCTGCTGTTGAACGCCAGGAAGCTCGCATTGCAGCGCCTGGCGCAGGCGCTCGCGCTCAGCGCTTGCATCGTCGCCTTCCTGCCGCTGCTGGGCCACTTGTTCCGGAACGCGGCCTTCACGCGCGTCATGGGCGACTACCTGCCCATGTCGCTGTACTCGGCCATCAGCTTCTTGCTGCTGGGGACCGGGGTGCTGGCCTCCCGTCCCGCGCGGGGCTTCATGCGCGTGCTCTGCAGCGACGGCCTGGGAGGGCGGATGCTTCGCAGCCTGCTGCCGGTCCTCTTGCTCGCACCCATCGCGCTGGGCCTGCTCGGCGTCTGGAGCCAGCGGGTCTGGGGCCTCGAGCCCGTCTCCGGGATCGGCCTGCTGGTGACGGGCATGGTGATGATCTCCGCGAGCATGCTGTGGTGGAACTCGGGGGTGCTGGACCGGGTCGAGGCGGCCCTGCTGGACAGCGAGGAGAAGCGGCGGAACCTGATCGACGCCTCTCCCGACCTCATCATGATCCGGGACCGCGAGGGGAAGTACCTCCTGGCGAACCCGGCCTTCGGCAGGATGGTGGGGCGACCGGTCGGGGAGATACTCGGCCGGCGGGACGGCGAGATCTTCGACGCGGAGACGGCGCGCCGGATCCAGGCGCAAGACCAGGAGGTCCTCAGCTCGGAGGCTCCTTTGTCCTACGAGATCGCGATTCACACGCCGCGGGGCGACGATCGGATCTTTGACAGCTCCAAGTACCCCTATTACAGCTCCGACGGCGAGCTGATCGGGGTCATGGTGATCTCCCGGGACGTGACCGAGCGCCATCACCTTGAAGCCAAGCTGCGCGAGCAGTACGAGAAGCTGAAGGAGCTGGACAAGCTCAAGGGGGACTTCGTCAACGCCGTCTCGCATGATCTGCGCACTCCCCTGACCTCGATCCTGGGCTACGCGGAGTTCCTCGAGGACGGCCTGGGGGGCTCGCTCACGGAGCAGCAGCGGGCGTTCGTGGCGCAGATCGCCAAGAGCTCCGAGCGGCTGGAGGGGATGGTCAACGACTTGCTGGATGTCGCGCGGCTGGACGCGGGCACGTTCCGGCTGCATTGCGAGGAGGTGGACTTGGCGGAGCGGGTCCGGGAGATGGTCGAGAGCCTCCGGCCGCAGGCGACGGATCGTCGCTTGACGTTGCAGGCCGCCGTGTCGGGCTCCGCATTGAGGATGGTGCTGGATCCGCAGCGGATCGACCGGGTGCTGGCGAACTTGATCGGCAATGCCATGAAGTTCACTCCCGAGGGCGGGCGCATCGAGGTGCGGTTGCGCGAGGACGCGGACGGCGTGCTCTGCGAGGTGGAGGACACCGGGATCGGGATCGCGGCGGAGGACATCCCCAAGCTCTTCCAGCGTTTCACGCAGCTGGCGGCCGGGGCCCGGATGAAGGCAGGAACGGGGCTGGGACTCAGCATCAGCAAGGCACAGGTTGAGGCCCACGGGGGGACGGTCGGCGTGCGCAGCGAGCCGGGCAAGGGAAGCACGTTCTGGTTCCGGCTGCCGCGGGGCGTTCCGGAGCAGTGCCGGGTCGATTTTTCCGCGGCGGCTTAAATCTCGCTGAGGCGTTCGATGGCGGCGCGGATGGCCTCTTCGATGGAGGTGCCGGGGGTGATGCGCGCCAGGGCGGTGACGATCTCGTCGGGGTCGTAGCCGAGGGAAAGCAGGGCAAGTTCGGCTTCCTGCAGCTCGGTGCTGAGGCTGGAGGCGGGAAGGGGGGCGCCGAGGCCCTCGCGGAAGGCCGTCCGCTTGGCGGTCAGTTTCTCCTTGAGCTCGAGGATCAGGCGCTCGGCGGTTTTCTTGCCGATGCCGGGGGCCTTGGCGAGGCGCTTGGTGTCGGCGGTGGCGATCGCCGTGACGACGTCCGAGGCGCTGAGCCCCGAGAGGATGCCAAGGGCGGTCTTGGTGCCGACGCCGGAGACGGAGGTGAGCATGAGGAAGAGCTCGCGCTCTTCGAGGGACGGGAAGCCGTACAGCAGCATGGCGTCCTCGCGGTGGGCGAGGTAGGTGTAGAGGGTGAGCGTTTGGCCTTCGGCGGGGAGATCGCGCAGTTGCCTGGCGGAGAGGAAAACCTGGTAGCCGACGCCATGGACGTCGAGAATGGCGTAGTCGTTGCCGAGGTGGGCGAGCGTGCCCTTCAGGGAGATGATCACGTGAGCTCCGGTTCGAAGTCGAGGGTTTCGTCCTCGTCGCTCGCCCCGCCGCCTTGCAGGAACTGGACGTGGGTGAGGGCGAAGGCGAGGGCGTCGGCGGCGTCGTCGGGCCGGGGGATGGCGTTCAGCTCGAGCATGTCGCGGACCATCTCCTGGATCTCGATCTTCTGGGCGCGGCCGTAGCCGGTGATGGTCTGCTTGACCTGCATCGGGGTGTACTCGGCGATCGTGCAGCCGGCCTGGTGGGCGGCCAGGGTCAGGACGCCGCGGGCCTGGGCGACGGTGATGACGGTGGTGACGTTGCGGAAGGCGAAGAGCTTCTCGATGACGACGATGCCGGGCTTGTAGAGGGCCAAGAGTTCGCGGGCATCGTCGTAGATGATGCGCAGGCGCTCGGCCATGGGCATCTTGGGCGGGGTTTTGATGACTCCGAAGGCGACCATGGTGGAGCGGTAGTCTCCGTCGACGTCGATGACGCCGTAGCCGACGGTGGCGGTCCCTGGGTCGATGCCGAGCAAGCGCATGGCCTCATGATAGGGGCGCTGCGGGGGCTTGGCAAGCCGGAAATCCGGGGAGCTTGACCGAGGTTAAGCACTTTG
>JAKFCW010000064.1:0-28179 GCA_036676455.1 Candidatus Sericytochromatia bacterium | reverse complement strand
GCCGTTCCAGGAGGTGAGGACCTTGTCGTCGAGCCCCGGCCGAATTCGCCGTGCCCGGGCCTCCAAGAGCCTCCGGCGCACGCTCTCCAGGCGCTCGCCGACCTCGGGCAAGCTCAGATTGAACGCGGAGGCCAGCACCTCGGGGGTCGCCCCCACGTGCAGCACCGTCTCGCCCTCGTGCTCGAAGTTGCCCTCGGGGGTCACCCCGTAGGCCTGCATCGCGAAGGGGGCATCCTCCCCCAGCACCTCGGCCATCTGCTCGGGAGTCCAGACGTAGAAGGCGCCCTCGCGCCCCTCCGAGTCGGCGTCCTCCGCCGAGTAGAACCCGCCGTCCGGATGCGTCATGTCGCGCAGGACGTAATCGAGGGTTTCGCGGGCGATCCGGGCATGCTCGGCGTTGGCCGTCACCTGGTAAGCTTCGACGTAGGAGCGCGCCAAGAGGGCGTTGTCGTAGAGCATCTTCTCGAAGTGGGGGACCCGCCAATGGGCGTCCACCGAGTAGCGCGAGAACCCGCCGCCCAGCTGATCGTAAATGCCCCCCTGGGCCATGGCCGTGAGGGTCTTGTCGACCATCTCGAGGGCCTGGCGATCGCCCCGGCGAACGTACTGCCGCAGCAGCAGCGAGAAGATCATCGGGCGGGGGAACTTCGGAGCCCCGCCAAAGCCCCCCTCGCGCGGATCGAACTGCCGCTTGAAGGTAGCGACCGCCTGCTCGACCATCTTGACGCCCAGCGAGCCCTGACCGTGGAGGCCCTGATCCTCCTGGATGGCCGCCATGAGTTCGGTGCCCGAGCGCTCGATCTCGTCGCGCTTGGTCTTCCAGGCGTGCTGAATGAGGCCGATCAGGCGCTTGAAGCTGGGGCGGCCATGCGCGTCGACGGGAGGAAAGTAAGTGCCTGCGAAGAAGGGCTTGCCATCAGGGGTCATGAAGATGGTCATCGGCCAGCCGCCCTGCCCGGTCATCGCCTGGAGGGCCGTCATGTAGAGGCTGTCGATGTCCGGGCGCTCCTCGCGATCCACCTTGATGCTGACCACGGCCTCGGCGAGCCGCGCAGCCACCTCGGGATCCTCGAACGACTCGTGCTCCATGACGTGGCACCAGTGGCAGGTCGAGTAGCCCACGCTCAGGAAGATGGGCTTGTCCTCGCGCTTGGCCTTCTCGAAGGCCTCCGGGCCCCAGGGATACCAGTCGACCGGATTGTAGGCATGCTGCTGCAGGTACGGCGACTTCGCGTGAATCAAGCGATTGGGCTTGCGCCCCGAGCCGTTCTCCATCGGGTTATTCATCGGGTCATTCATCGGGGGGGCCCTCCCTTGAGCAAGTCTCGCTCCACCGGGGCGGCGCGAGGTTTCTTACCCGACGATCCTTCGCCGGATCATCAAGAGATCCTAGCCCCCCATGGGGCCCCGGTCAACCGAGCAGGCGAATGATGACGTTGCCCTTCTTGCGGCCTTGCTCGACGTAGCGATGAGCCTCAGGAATCTCTTCGAGCGCATAGCGCCGGTCGATGACCGAACGGATCGCACCTTGCTCCAGCAACTCCCCCAGGTAGATCAAGTCCTCGAGGCGTTCCTTGGCAATCCCCTGGCCGTCGACAGTCACGTAGGCCCCGTTCGTAGCCAGTGCCGGCTTGCACTGGGCATGTTTGAGCTTCCCGACCGCGTCGAAGACCAGGTCGTACGTCTCGCCGCGCGCCGCGAAGTCCTCCCGGGTGTAATCGATGACGGCATCCGCTCCCAGCGATCGCACCAGTTCCAGGTTGGCGGTGCTGCAGACACCGGTCACGTGCGCCCCGAAGTGCTTGGCGAGTTGCACGGCGAAGGTGCCGACCGATCCGGACGCGCCATAGATGAGGACCTTCTGCCCCTGCCGGAGGTGACCCTTCCGCAGGAAGTGCAAGGCTGTATTCGCCCCTACCGGAAGGGCGGCCGCCGCCTCGTGGCTCACCTTGGCGGGCTTGAGGGCCACCATCCCGTTCTCGGCAAGACAGACGTACTCGGCATGCGCGCCGAAGCGCATGCCCGTCAAGGCGAAGATCTGATCCCCCGGCTTGAAGCGCGTGACCTTGCTGCCGACCACTTCGACTTCACCCGCCAGCTCGATCCCCAGGATCGGCTTCCTGGGCTTTTTCAGGCCCAGCACGAGACGCATGGGCAGCCACAGCAAGGGCGGGCTGTCGAAGCCGCGAACCCGCAGATCCCCCGCAGCCACGGTCGTCGCATGCACGCGGACGAGAATCTCATTGTCCTTGGGAATCGGCTTGGCGACCTCCTGAAGGCGAAGCACCTCCGGGGGGCCGTACTGCGTACAAACGATGGCTTTCATCATGCTTCCTCTCTATCTGCCTTCGGGCAGGCCGGGCGATCCTCGAGCCGGATCGACCGGATCGAAGTATAGGAGGGACCCGAGCGAGCGTCACCCCACTTTGGTGTGGATCTCGATGGTTACAGCAAGGCCAGGTCGCGGTCGCGGGCGACCGCTTCCGTGCGCCGCTGGACCTGCAGCTTGCCGAAGATGCTGCGGTTGTACCCCTTGACCGTGTCGAGGGCAAGGAAGAGCTGCTCGGCGATCTCGCGATTCGAGAGGCCCCGGGCGATGAGGCGCAGGATGTCCAGTTCCCGAGCGCTGAGCGGCTCGATGAGCGGCTGAGGAGGCGCCTTGGCGAGACGTGGCGCTTCGGCCTCATCGATCAGCGCATCGCGCGCGTGCTTCACGCGCGCGAGAAACTCCTCGCAGGCCGCGAAGCGGTCGGTGTTCTCCAGTTGCTTCGCCAGCTGGGCGGCCTGCTGTCCGTGGCGTTCCGCGGCGTCCAGAGCGCTCGAGGCGAAGTGAATGCGGCCGAGACCGAGATGGGCTTCGCAGACGACCGGCAGCGGTGAGTCGCCCGCCAGTTGCAGGACCCGGCGGTAGGTCTCGCTCGCGCGTTCCAGGTCCTGGTCCGCTTCTTCGAGGTTGCCCAGGCCGATGTTGGCGGCGAGGGTGATGACGAGGTGGCCGATCGCCTGGCTTTGGGCGAGGGCTTGCGTATAGGCCTCGCGGGCCGCGAGACGGTCTCCCATCAGCTGATGGGCGTGGCCGAGCGTCCAACTCGTGGCGGTGCGGACCGGCAGGTTTGACGGATGCAAGAACTCCAGGGCACGGCGCGACTGGCTCAAGATGGTTTCGGGCTGCTGCTGAGCGACCGCCAACGTGGCGCGGATGGACGCGATGTGCCCGATCAGGTCGCGGGTCCGGTCATCGAGCTCGAAGCCTTGCAAAGCCGCCTCGGCGGCCTGTAGCTTCGCTTCGACCCCGGCCATCCGGCCGACGAAGAGATCGATCGACGCCGACGTCACCCAGAGGGGGGGATACGCATCCAGCTCCGCTCGGCTCAAGGATGTCAACCAGGCCAGGACCGGTCCCACCGCCCCGCGGAAGTGAAGGGGCATGCCCTCGCCCTCCACCAGGCGCGCCGCCCGCGGGAGGTCATGTGCGGCGGCGGCATGCTGAAAGGCCTCGAGCTCCATGCCGTTCTTCTCGTACCAGATGCTGGCTCGCAGGTGAGCCTGCGCCAAGCGGGCACCCTCGGCGAAAGCAGACGAGGAGCTGAGCAGGCGCTGTCTCAGCAGGTCCGCGAAGAGATGATGGTAGCGGTACCAGTGCCGCTCGCTGTCCAAGGGGACGATGAAGAGGTTGGCGCGCTCGAGCGCGGCCAGCGTCTCCTGCCCGCCGCCCTGCTCCGTCACCGCCTCGCAGAGCGGTCCGCAAAGGCGATCGAGAATCGAGGTCCTCAGCAAGAAGGTCTGCACGCTTTCGGATTGCCGCTGCAGCACTTCCTCGACCAGGTAATCGAGGACGAAGCGGTGGCTGCCGGTGAACGTGCGAATGAAGCTCGCCACATCGTCATGCCCCTGCATGGAGAGCGCGGCCAGCTGTAAGCCCGCAATCCAGCCTTCCGTGCGGGTATCCAGCCGGCGGACGTCCTCCGCCGTGAGCCGCAGGCCCATGACCTGGTCGAGGAAGGCGGCCGTCTCGTCCAGCGTGAAGCGCAGGTCAACGGAGCGCAGCTCGGTCACGTGATCGCGGGCGCGTAGGCGCGGCAACGGCAACGACGGTTCCTCCCGGGTCGCAATGACCAGGTGCACCTGGGGCGGCAAGTGCTCGACCAGGAAAGCAAGAGCGTGATCGACCGGCGGCGACGCGATCGCGTGGATGTCGTCGAGGACCAGCAAGACCTCCGCGTCGAGTGCCGCCAGCGCGTTGAGCAAGGCCGTCAGCACTCCGTCCATGGACGGAGGCAGCGGACGTTGCAGGGTGGCGAGCACGTCTTCACCGAATCCGGGCACGATCATTCGCAGCGCCTGGATGACGTAGGTCAGGAAGCGGGCGGGGTCCCCGTCCTGCTCGTCCAGCGAAACCCAGGCCGCCGGACGCGCACATCCGGCCAGCCACTCGCTGAGGAGGGTCGACTTGCCGAACCCGGCCGGGGCGGAAATCAGCGTCAAGCGCCGGTGAAGGCCTGCCTCCAGGCGCTCGATCAGGCGGGGACGCGCCACCGCGTAGCGGCGCGGCGCAGGCCGGTGAAGCTTCGTGGCCAGAAGGGGGATCGTCAAGGCTCAGCCCCCGCTCGTTGCAAGGCCCCCGGGCGTGACTCGCTCATGCGCCCAGCCACTTGAGGAAATGCGCCGCGAAGGCCTCGGGCTGTTCCAACATCGGGTTGTGCGCGCTTTCCTCGAAGACGACCTTCGTGACCTGGGAGCAGCGCTCCTCGACCGAATCCCAGAGCGAGACGGGACCGACCAGGTAATCGTGACGTCCCAAACCCAGGAAAACCGGCTTGTTCAAGAGGGGCAGCCGGTCCAGTAGGTTCAAGGCGCCGAAGGCTTCTCCCCAGAGGTGATCGATGATCGGCATGGTCATGGGCACATCGTCCCATAGGCTCGCGCGGTCGGTCGTGAAGTCGTAGAAACCTTGCGCGCCCGCCCGGATGCACAGATGGGCGAAACGCCGCTCGGGCTCCCGTGCGAGATCTCCGGCGAGCTTGGCGAACTCCTGCTCGAAGTGGCGCTTGCGCTCGGGACTCGCCGCCTCATCGAAGAAGGCGAAACTCTGCTGCTGTCGCTCGGGACTGTTGGTGGGCGCCGTGTTCAGCAACGCCACCCCGCGCACGTGCTCAGGGTAAGCCAGGGCGTACTCGGCGGCCATGAAGGCATGACCCGAGTGGCCGAGGATGACGAGATCCTCGAGGCCGAGTGCCTGGCGCATGGCCTCGATGTCTTCCACCACGCGCTCCAGGGTGGTCGACGCCCCCGCGGCGTCGGTCCCCAAGGCCGCGATCGGCACGGAGAAGCCCCGGTGGTCCACGTAGACCAGCTTCAGCACCTGCGCCAGGTCCGCCGCGAAGAGCCGGGGATAATAGCGGGCGCTGCCCACGACGAGGATGGGGGAACCGTTCCCCTCGATACGATACGCCAAGGGAAACCCGTCGATCGTGAAGACTCCCTGCTGCGTCATGGCCCCCCCTCGCTTGACATGGCGCTCACCGGCATCGATCGTAGCCGTCGCACGCTTGTCGGTCAACCACGCGCTCTGATTGACAGCGGGCATGCCTTCTGGTTTGATGCTACAGCCCAAAATCCGTTAAACACGCCAACCGCAGCCTTCGAAGGTGAGGAAAGATGAACCGTCGTGACCTCGAATCCGGCATGGAGCTCGACCTGCGCGAGCGGATGAGCTATGGAGGCTACCTCTGCCTCGATCAGCTGCTCGCGGCCCAGCGCCCGCTGAGCGAGCATCACGACGAGATGCTGTTCATCATCCAGCACCAGACCTCGGAGCTGTGGATGAAGCTGATCCTACACGAGTTGAAGGGGGCGATCGCCTCCATCCAGGCCGACCAGCTCGATCCCTGCTTCAAGATCCTCACCCGGGTCAAGAACATCCAGTCCCAGCTCTTCGATCAGTGGGCCGTACTTGCCACCCTCACGCCCAGCGAGTACGCCCAGTTCCGGGACTTCCTCGGACCCGCGTCGGGCTTCCAGTCGGCGCAGTACCGCGCCATCGAGTTCATGCTCGGCAACAAGAACGCGGCCACCCTCGAGGTCTTCAAGCACGACCCCGCCGTGATGGCCGAACTGGAGGCCGTCCTGCATGCCCCCAGCCTCTACGACGAGTTCTTGCTGCACTTGCACCGGCGCGGCTTCGCCATCCCCGAAGCTTGCCTGTCGCGCGACTGGTCCCAGCCCTACGAGCGTAACGAGGGATTGATCCCCGTCTTCAAGCAAATCTACGAGTCCCCGGACGGGCACTGGGACGCCTACGAGATGTGCGAGAAGCTGGTGGACATCGAGGATCAGTTCCAGCTCTGGCGCTTCCGGCACATGCGGACCGTTCAGCGCACCATCGGCTTCAAGCGCGGCACCGGCGGTTCCTCGGGAGTCGCCTTCCTCAAGCGAGCCCTGGAGCTCACGTTCTTCCCCGAGCTCTTCGACGTCCGCACGGAGATCGGCCAGCCGTGATGCGCCCCGCCTTCCAGGCCCTCCAGGCCGCCCTCCAGCACCGCGAGACGTTCCGCGAGGAGGACCTGGTCGCGCACGTCCACCCGCTCTTCACGCGGGTGCTCGCGCGCGACGAGATCTACCTCGCCAACCACTCGCTGGGTCGCCCGCTCGACATGGCCGCCGACGACGTCCAGGAGGCCATGTCGACCTGGTACCGCAACCTGGATGGCGCCTGGGACGACTGGCTGAGCGAGATCCAGGCCTTCCGCGCGCGGACGGCCATGCTGATCGGAGCTCCCCGCCCGGACTGCATCGCCCCCAAGACCAGCGCCGGCCAGGGCCTGCGCACGGTGCTCAACGCCAGCCCCATCGGCATGCGGGTGGTGACCACCCGCGGCGAGTTCGATTCCATCGACTTCATCCTCAAGGTCTACTCCCAAGCCGGCCGCATCGACCTGAAGGTGGTCGACCCCGACGAGACGGGACGCTTCCAGGCGGACGCCCTGCTGGACGCCCTGGGCGACGAGCCAGGCCTGATCGTGGTTTCGATGGTCATGTTCGGCTCCGGCCAGGTCGTGACGGGGCTCGACAGACTAATCGCTCAGGCGCATGCGCGTGGGGCGAGGGTTTTGCTGG
The DNA here is from genome assembly GCA_036676455.1 of Candidatus Sericytochromatia bacterium. Classification (GTDB taxonomy): domain Bacteria; phylum Cyanobacteriota; class Sericytochromatia; order S15B-MN24; family UBA4093; genus UBA4093. The sequence continues at coordinate 21,063 of JAKFCW010000064.1, read as the reverse complement.
ATCTTTACCATGCCGTGGGCGTGCTGCCGCTCGACATGTCCGAGCTGGACACGGACTTCGCCATCGGCGGCTCGTACAAGTACCTGCGGGGCGGCACCGGGGCTTGCTGGCTCTACCTGCACCCGCGCCACCTGGACGGCAGCCTCGTGCCGCTCGACACCGGCTGGTTCGCCAAGCGGGATCCCTTCGGCTACGAACGCCATGAGCCCCCGCTGTTCGGGCCCGGCGGTGACGCCTTCCTCGAATCGACCCCGCCCATCCTGCCGGTCTACCAGGCCCGCGCGGGCCAGGAACTCATGCTGGCGCTGGGAGTCGCGCGGCTACGCGCCTACTCGCTGAGCCAGCAGCGCATGCTGGTGTCTGAGCTGGAAGCGCTGGGCGTAAGCGCCGTGGGGGGCCACGAGGACCACGGCGCCTTCGTCGTCGTCTCGCATCCGGAAGCCCCCGCGCTCTCCCAGCGGCTGAAAGCCATGGGGGTCAACACCGACGCGCGGGGCACGTCCCTGAGGCTTTGCCCCGACCTCCTCAACACGGCCTCTGATCTGCGAAAAGCCGCGCGCTGCCTGGCTCAGAGCTGGCAGGGGTAAACATTCGGCAAGGTTTCTTTAGAATGCTTAGAAGAGCGCCGTAACGGGCGCGATGAGGGCGTAACCCGGTTCCGAATCGGGGTCATGCGCCCGGGATGCGGACCGTGGCCGATGTAAACTCGGTGACAACTCAGCGACGGGCAAAACAGCCTGCTTGCTTAATATTGTTGCGGTTTGTAGGCCCTTTTGCGGCCTCTCGAAAGGTCCTAGAATCCTCCTTGACGACCTGAACTCGAACGTCAGAAGGGAAGGATGCCATGGATAGCCGTAACCCCAGCAACTCCTCCAAGCCCACCCGTGGTCGCAAGACCACTTCGACCGCCAAGCCCCGTCGCAAGACCACCAAGAAAGTGGAGGCCGAGGCCTTCAACGTGGGGCAGGTGCACCTGCTGCTCGACCTGATGCGCGAGTTCGCCTCCAAGATCGAGGCGCCGTCGATGGAGGTGGATGGTGACATCGAGCTCGCCTTGACCTCGGACATGGTGGGCCTGGAAGACTTCGTTCAGTTCAAGCTCGGCGAACTGCGTCGCCAGCAAGAGGTGCTCGAGTCCCTGTGGCACATGTAGCCATCAAGACGAGAGGCCCCCGGGAAACCCTCCCAGGGGCCTCTTGCCATCTTAGAAGATGCGTTTGAGGAAGCTCGTCAGGGCCTCCCAGGAGCGCTTATCGGCCTTCTCGTTGTAGGCCACGCCCTTGGAAGGATCGTTGCCGGACTCGGGGTTGGTGAAGGAGTGAACCGCCCCTCCGTAGGTGTTCATCTGCCAGTCGACCTTGGCGTTTCGCATCTCCGACTGGAAGGCTGCTACTTGCTCGGCGGGAACCATGGGATCGTCCGCGCCGTGCAAGACCAGGACCTGCCCCTTGATGTTGCGGGCATCCGCGGGATTCGGCGTGTCCAGGTTGCCATGGAAGCTCACCGTCCCGCGCAAGGGAGCGCCGCTACGCGCCAGCTCCAGCGCGACCCCACCCCCGAAGCAGTAGCCCATCGCCGCAAGCCGATCCCCGTCCACGCGCGGGTGCTTCTTCAGCGCGTCGAGAGCCGCCTGAGCGCGAGCGCGCATGAGGGGGCGGTCCTGGCGCAAGGCCGTCGCCCACTTGGCCGCCTCCTGGTTATCCTTGGCCATCCGGCCGTCTCCGTACATGTCGGCCGCCAGGGCGACGTAGCCCAGCTTCGCGACCGCCTCGGCCTGGCGGCGGGTCAGCGGAACCAGGCCCTTCCACTCGTGCACGACGAGAACTCCTGGGCGCTTCGTGGCGATCGCGTCGTCGTAGACCAGATCCCCCTTGAAGGTCTGACCGGCATGCTGGTACGTCAGGGTTTCGTGCTGGATGGCAGCGGCCGCGGGAGCGGCGAGCGCGGCGAGGACGAACGGGGCGACAAGAAGCGGCTTCGGTAGCGACATGGGGTCCTCCAAGTGGAAACGAGGGAACACACGCACGGTATACGACATGTCGACGATCTGAGCAAGGTTGGGACAGAGAGGCGGGGACGAGCCAAGTCCTGCTTAGCGCGTGCCAAGCTCCCGTTCGAGACGGGCATGCAGCCACGGCACCACCGCTGCGTGCTCGGGCTTCATGAGGCAGGAGCGCAGCACCGTGATCTCGGGCTGGTCCCAGCGAACCTCGGGAGCCCGTGCCTCCACCAGCGCCCTGGGCAGCACCAGCTTGGCCAGGTAGAGCGGCTCGGTGGGGTCGGCCATGAGCGCGTCGAAGACCCGATCCGTCTCGCGGCTGATGGCACTGGCTGACATATCCTCCAGGACCGGGAAGAAGGCCAGGATATCGAGCTCGGGCGGCATCACCAGGTGCAGGCGAGAACTCGCCTCGATCCGCTCGGCCCAGTCCAGCGCCGCCTTCCGGGTGGCATGCAGAATCGGCCCCATGCCCTCGTTCACCGCCAGCGGGAAGCAGCGCAAGGTCGCCCAGAAGGCCGCCGCCGCCGCCCCTGCCCGGGAACATTCCAGGCTGATCTCCCCCAGGTGCAGCTCCGCCGATGTGAAGTAGGTGTAGGGCGAGTCATGCTTGTAGAAACGCCCCACCGACGCATCCCGGAACAAGACCGCGCCGCAGCCGTAGGGCTGCAACCCGTGCTTGTGCGGATCCACCACCACCGAATCCGCCTGGGCGATCGCCCGAAACGGCGCAGAGGGCACGCGAGCCGGTTCGTGATCGGCCAGGAGCCGATAGAAGCCCCCGTAGGCGGCGTCCACGTGAACGCGGAAGCCCCGAACACGCCCCATCTCGACCAGGCGGTCGATCGGGTCCACGGCCCCGAGGCCCGTGGTGCCGGCGGTCGCGACCACCGTCCCGATGGCTTCGCGCGTCAACAGCTGGTCGAGCTGGTCGAGATCCATGCGGCCGAACGCGTCCACGTCGACAGGGAAGCCCTTGATGCCCAGCACCTCGCACATGCGCGAGTGGGTGTAGTGAGCCTGGCGGGAGTAGGCGATGCCCTTGGAGGGGTGAATTGAGCGCGCCACCCACAGCGCCTCGAGATTTGCGATGGTCCCGGAGCTGGTCAGGTGCGCCAGCGGATCTGCGTAGCCAAACATGGCGGCCAGTTGCGCGATCGCCTCGCGCTCCAGGGCCGCGGTCGCGGGCCCTCCGTCGAGGGCGTGGTTGTTGGGGTTGATGGTCATGGCCATCGTGTAGGCCATCATCGCCACCGGATGCGGGGGCTTCAGCATCTGTCCCGCGTAATGGGGATGGAAGAAAGGGTAGTTATCGCGAAGGCGTTCGGCCAGCTCATCGAGGGTCTGCTGTAGCTTCTCGGGGGCAACGGCGACCTCGGGGGCGGGCTCGAAGGCCGGCCACTGCGCGCGCCAAGCGTCCATGGCCGAAAAGGCCTGCTTCAAAGGTTCCAGATCCATGAGTCACCGTCCTCGCCCGATCCGTTAAACGTGCCGCCTAACATTCAAGGGCGAACGCGTGGCGGCGTCAACCGACCAGGCGAGAAGGCCGGCTGGCATCGCCGCATGGCTTGACAAGGCAGCGAAAAAACCTTGCTGGACCTCCATCCACTTGTCCGGTAAACTAGCGCTTGTTATGGGGTCAACCGGGCCTTGAAAAGGGCCGATGGGGCAAGGACGGCATGATCAACCGAGAACTCATCCCGGAAGCGGCATCCGACGAGCTTTTGCGGCTGCGCAGCGAGCTAAGGGCGGCCGAAGAGACGATCGCCCGCCTGGAGCGCCGCAACGATGAGCTGGAGACCATGCTCACACCGCCCCAGCACTGGGTGAATCAAAGCTTCGAGTCGACCCTGCGATCCTTTGCCAAGAGCTTGCTCAGCTCGACCGAGAAGGCCTTCTTCAGCCTCCTGAGCCAGGCCATCGCCAAGGCGCTGGCCATGGACTACGTGCTGATCGCCGAGGTCACCGAGGACGGTCATGCCAGGACCCTGGCGTACTACGACCAGGGCCAGATCGCAGACAATTTCAGCTATCCCCTTCACGGTTCACCCTGCGCGACGGCGCTCGCCGAGGAGAGCTGCTTCGTTTCGCGAAACCTCCAGTCGGTCTTTCCCGAGGACGCGGCGCTCGTCGAGATGCAGGTCGAGGCGTACGGCGGAATCGCGCTGCGCGACGAAGCGGGACGCCCCGTCGGCCTGATCGCGGTCCTCAACCGCAAGCCGTTCGCGTTTCCCGGGGCGGTCGAGTCGCTGCTGAAGCTGGTGGCGAAGCCCGCCGAAGGCGAGCTCAGGCGCCTGCGGGCCGAGTCGGAGACCGCCCGGCGGGCCAGGGCGCTCGAGCGGGCTTACGCCGAGTTGCAAGACCACAGCCAGCGCATCGAGGCCGAGATCGCCCAGCGCAACCGCGAGCTGACCAGCGAGAAGGCGCTCGTCGACCACATCATCGCCTCGATGCCGGTGGGCATTCTTTACCTGGACCAGTCGCTGGTCGTGCGCTGGACCAACGCGGAACATATCCGCATCACGGGCATGGCGCCCGAGCGGCTGGTCAACCGTTCGTTTTTCGAGATCTTTCCGAACGTCGCCCCGGACGTCGCAGCGTTCGATCGGGTGCTGGACCACGGGGAATCGGTCCGCATCACGGGTTACCCCATCCGCGTCGACGACGGCCCCTTTTACATTGATTGCACGCTGGTGCCAATCTTCGAGGAGGACCGGACCGTCAAGGGAATTCTGCTCTTCGCGATCGAGGTCTCGGCGCGGGTCGAGAACGAACGGCTGCAGCAGGATCAAATCGAGACCCTGCGCGAACTGGATCGCCTGAAGGGCGATTTCATCAACTCCGCCTCGCACGAGCTGCGCACGCCGCTGACCTCCATCACGGGGTACTCGGAGTTCCTCGAGGACGAGGTGGGCGGGCCGCTCACGGCGGATCAGCGGGGCTTCGTGACCCAAATCCAGGAAGGAGCCAAGCGATTGCAGCGGATCGTGGACGACATGCTCGACTTCGCGCGCCTGGAAGCCGGATCCTTCAAGCTGGTCGTCCGGGAGGCGGATCTCGGCTTGCTGGTCCAGGAAGAGCTGGCGTTCGTGCAGCCGCAAGCCCAGGATGCGCGGGTGACCCTGCGGACGGAATTGCCCAGCGAAGCGCTGCGGGTGCCCATGGATCCCAGCCGCATCGGCCAGGTGCTGTTGAACCTGCTTGGCAACGCCATCAAGTTCACCCCTGCCGGCGGCGAGGTGACCATCGCCGTGCGCCGCGAGCGCGACAAGGTGCGCGTCGAGGTGCGCGACACCGGGATCGGGATCTCGGCGGATCATCTCGAGCGGTTGTTTCAGAAGTTCTTTCAGGTGGATCCCAGCATGACGCGCGAGCGTGGAGGCGCGGGGCTGGGGCTTTCGATCGCCAAGGCGCTGGTGGAGGCCCATGGCGGCGCGATCGGCGTGACGAGCCGGATCGGGCACGGCAGCGTCTTCTGGTTCACCCTGCCGCGGGTCGGCGAGGTCGACGAAGCGGCGGTCCTCCTCGACTGAGCGGCGGCAGGCCGGTGCGCTAGACGCCCAGGGAAGCGCCCAGAAGCGTCACGAGCCCGAGCAGGGTGAGCTTGAGCTCGAAGAGCTCCTCGACGTCCCAGAAGCGCTGCAGCCAGCTCCTCCGCTTGCCCGACAGCAGGCGCAGACGCGGGTATTTGGCCCCATAACGCGAATCGATCACTTCAACCTCCTCGGGTGAACGCAGCCAGAACGCAAGAGTCGCCGAGCGGTCGGCTCGAAATCGAACATACGGTCGACAACCTTCGGCATCGTATGATAGCCTCGAACAAACGTTCAGTCAAGCGATTGAATGAAGAGTAGGCAAGTCGAATTCCGCATGATAGTATATGAAAGAATGTTAAGAAGCCCTTACGGGATGGGGACAACCCGGGAGGGCCACGCCACCCCGATGCCCCCGCGACGACGACTCCGCGACGACGCTCCAGAAGGAGAGAACGATGCAGAACGCTCAGGGAACGAAGCTGGGATTGCTGGCCCTGCTCAAGGTTTCGCACTCCCTCAAGGGGCACGGCGAGGTTCAGGTTTTCGCTCGCATGGGACTTTTGGGCCGGATGATGGGCTGGGCTCGCCGCCGCTAGCGCCCGCGCGCCCTTAATCGTTCCTTGACGGGCGCATGCCGAGGCGATAGAATGCCCGAGTCAGTGGGACGGGTGATCGCGGGGACCAATTGGTTCCTGAGGAAAGTCCGAGCTCCCCAGGGCAGGACGCTGGGTAACGCCCAGTGGGGGAAACCCCGAGGATAGTGCCACAGAAAGATACCGCCCGACACACCTGCAGCCTCCACGCAACGGAAGACCTAGTCGAGATCCACCGGCAAGGACGAACTCGCAGTTTCACTCCGCCACGCAACTCCCAGTGCACGCGCCCCGAAGCCGCCCCGGCGGTTCCGGAATGAGGCAGGACACGGATTGCGGAACGCGATGGAAAACCGGATTCAGCAGGCAAGCAATTGGTGTCGGGTAAGGGTGCAAAGGTGGGGTAAGAGCCCACCAGCAGTCGGGTGACCGGCTGGCTAGGTAAACCCCGTCCGGAGCAAGATCAAACAGGGGAAGATGACGCGGCCCGCCGATTCCCCGGGTACGATCGCATGAGGCGTCAGGTAACTGGCGTCCCAGAGAGATGATCACCCCCGCTGCGGGGGGACAGAACTCGGCTTACAGGCCCACTGACCGGGGGGCATCCCGCAGGATGCCCCCCACTTCTCATGCCGCATCTAGTCTGGGTTTCAGCCTCAGGCTGTGGCGAGGGTCACAGACCCCGCCCGAGGGAGATCGTACGGTGAAAGACGCCGGATTCCATCACGTTTCCGTGCTCCTGGAGGAGGTCCTCGACCTGCTTCGTCCCGCTCCGGGCGGGAGGTTCCTGGATGGAACCGTGGGGGGAGCCGGCCATGCCGCCGCCTTGCTTGAAAAAGTCGGGCCGGAGGGCTTTCTCTACGGGGTCGACCAGGACCCTGCGGCCCTCGCGGTCGCCGAGGAGCGCCTCTCGCGGCTGGGTTCCAACTTCGAGCTGCGACAAGGCAACTTCGCCGACGTGCTGCCCGGGTGGAACCTGCCCCCGTTGAACGGGATCCTGCTCGACCTGGGAGTCTCCTCCCACCAGCTGGACACCGCCGAACGCGGCTTCAGCTTCCGCCTCGAGGGCCCCCTCGACATGCGGATGGGAGATTCGGGCCCCAGCGCGGCAGACCTGGTCAACACGCTCCCCGAGCGGGAGCTGGTCGATATCCTTTTCCGGTACGGAGAGGAGCGGCATTCACGAGCCATCGTGCGCGCCCTGCTCAAGCGCCGGCAAGAACAGCCCTTCCGGACCACCCGGGAGCTGGCCGAAGTCATCGAACGGATGGTCCCAGCCCACAAGGCCGGGGGCATCCACCCCGCGACCCGGACCTTCCAGGCCCTCAGGATCGCGGTGAACCGGGAGCTCGAAGTCCTCGAACAGGTCCTGCCGGCCGCGATCTCCAAGCTCGCTCCAGGCGGACGGCTCGCCGTCATCAGCTTCCACTCCCTGGAGGATCGGATCGTCAAGACCGTCTTCCGGGACATGGCCAAGACCTGCGTCTGCCCGCCGAAGCTGCCCATCTGCGTCTGCGGGACGGTGCCCACGGTCAAGGTCATCACCACGAAGCCCCGGGAGGCTTCGGAGGACGAGGTCCGGGCCAACCCCCGGTCGCGCTCGGCCAAGCTACGGGTGGCGGAACGAATCTAGGCGCGTCGGAGGCTCGTCGCGCAACAGGGTCGAGGGGGAATCATGGCAGAGCCCATATCGAAGGAAAACGCCCTGGTCCGGCGGGCTGAAACCCTGCCGCTGGCACTGCCCCAGCTTTCCGCCAACGCTCGCCTCGCCCCTCCGCGCACCGCGCCCCTCGACGAGCGCGAGCAGTGGACGGTCCTCGAGCCCCAGCCCAAAAAGCGCAAGCTCGGCATCACGGGCGTCCTCGTCGCCGCTCTGATCGCCAACGTCGCGCTTTACACCGTCACCGTCATCCAGGAAGCCGGCCTCACCCGCCTGCAAAGCGACATCCGCGACAGCCGCCAGGATCTCGTGCGCCTGCGCACCGAGCTGGCGCGCGTCCAGTCCCTGGATCAGATCGAGGCCAGCGCCAAGGGCCTCGGCATGGTGCGCCCCTCCGCCGCCCTCTACATCGCCCCTCCCCCTCCCATGGCCGTCAAGACCCGGGTGGCACGGGCTCCATTCGGAGCGCCTGAGGGCTACTAATGGGCCGCCCTCAGATCATTCGGTCCCGTAGCGGCTGGGTCTACACCACTCTCTGCATCGGCGCGGCGATTCTCGCCGGGCGCCTGGCGTTCCTGCAGGTCTGGGACGCCCCCAAGCTCGCCGCACAGGCCCGCGACCAGCGCACGCGCGCGATCGACCTGGGCACCGTGCGCGGAGAGATCGTCGACCGCGAAGGCCAGGAACTCGCCGTCTCCGTCAACTCCTGGTCGGTATACGCCCAGCCCTCGGAGTTCGAGGAGAGCCCCCGGGAGATCGCCGCCAAGCTTTCCCCGGTCCTCGGCATGCCCACAGCCGAGCTCGAACACAAGCTGCAGGGCCGGCACTGGCGCTGGATCTCGCGCCAGCGCGACGACAAGACCCTCGCCCCGACCGTCCGCAAGCTCAAGATCTCCGGCATCGGCGTCCTACGCGAGAAGAAGCGGGTCTACCCCAAGGACACCCTGGCCGCCAACCTGATCGGCTTCGTGGGCATCGACAACCAGGGCCTCGCGGGGATCGAGCTCGATTTCGAGGACGTGCTCAAGGGAGACTCCGAGAAGCTCTACATCCAGGTCGACGCCCGCGGCCGCGAGTTGCTGCGCGAAAACACCGGCTCTCCGCTCGAAAGCGTCCTCACCGACGGCGCCAAGATCGTGCTCACCCTCGACGAGCGCATCCAGCACATCGCCGAGCGCGAGCTCGCCCTTTCCATCCAGAAGCTGCAGGCCAAACGTGGGGCCGTCCTGGTCATGGACCCCTCCAACGGGGACCTGCTGGCCTTCGCCACGCACCCCACCTACGATCCCAACCGCTACAAGGACGCTGACTGGCAGACCATCAAGAACTGGGCGGCCAAGGACACCTACGAGCCCGGCTCCACCATGAAGATGTTCACGATCGCCAGCGCCCTCGAGCTCAACCGCCTGCGCCCGTCGGAGACGTTCGCCTGCGGTCCCACGATGAAAATCGGTAAGCACACCATCTCCGACCACGACGCGCCTCCCGGCATCCGTCACCTGACGCCCGCGCAGATCCTCGAGGTCTCCTCCAACGTCGGCTCCATCCTGGTCGCCCAGCGCATGACCCCCGACGAGCACCGCGACGCCCTCACGCGCTTCGGGTTCGGCCGAGACACCGATTCGGGCATCAAGGGCGAGGGCCGGGGCCGCCTGCCGAAGCTGCCCTGGAAGGAGATCACCCAGGCCTCGCTCTCCTACGGCTACTCGCTCTCGGTCACGCCCCTGCAGATCCTGACGGCGGCGACCGCGCTGGCCAACGACGGCGCCTACCACGCGCCGCGCATCATCCAGCGGATCCTCTCGCCCAAGGGTGAGGTCCTCCAGGAGTTCGCCCCCGCCCCTCCGCGCCAGGCGGTCTCCCCGGAGACGGCCCGCAAGATGCTGACCATGATGCAGCGGGTGGTGGATGAGGGAACCGGAACATCCGCCGGGATTCCGGGGTATAATGTGGCCGGCAAAACAGGGACCGCCAACAAGGCCAAGGAAACCGGCGGAGGCTACTCCCGCGACGTCATGACGTCGTTCATCGGCTTCGTGCCCGCGGAGAAGCCCCGGATCGTGGTTCTCGCCCTCTTGGATAGCCCGCAAAACGGCCATTTCGCCAGCCAAACCGCGTCCCCGCTCTTCAAGGCGGTGGCCGCCGACACCCTCAGGGTGCTCGGAGTGGCGCCCAAGCCCGAGGAGATCTCACCCTTGGCGGGCGGAACGCACCCCGACCCCCACGCGGAGACTAAGCATGCTGCTCGCTGATATCGATAGCCGCTACCCCTCGGGCATGTCCCTCTCCGGGGAAGGCCCCGCAGAGACGCCGGTGGCGGGCATCGCCTACGATTCCCGGCGCGTCCAGCCCGGCGAGATCTTCGTGGCCCTCAAAGGTCTGCGCTCCGACGGCCACGACCACCTGGCCCAGGCGATCGCCCAGGGCGCTGCCGCCGTGATGGTCGATGCCGCGTGGGCCGCCGAGCACCCTACCGACCTCGGCGTGCCGGTCTTCCATGCCGCCGACACCCGCGAGGCCCTCGCTTGGCTCGCCGCAGAGCACCACGGCAACCCCTCGCGCGCCATGGAGATCATCGGCGTCACCGGCACCAACGGCAAGACCACCACCACCCACCTCATCGAAGCCATCCTCCAGGAAGCCGGCCGCTCCACCGGCCTCATCGGCACCCTGGGCGGCCGCTACCAGGAAGGCGGCGAATCCCAGACCGTGGATACCGGTCACACCACCCCCCAGTCCCTGGAGCTGCAGGGCATCTTCGCGCGCATGAAGCGCTCGGGCGTCAACGCCGTGGTCATGGAGGTCTCTTCTCACGCGCTCGACCAGCTGCGCGTGGCCCACACCGACTTCGACGCCGCCGCCTTCACCAACCTCACCCAGGACCACCTCGACTACCACGTGACCATGGACGCCTACGCCAAGGCCAAGGCCAAGCTCTTCGGCATGATCGAGCCGTCGGCGGGTTTCCGCGGGGTTGCCGTCAACGTCGATGACGCGCACGGCGCGACCATGGCCCAGCACGCCCGGGTCCCGGTGCTGACGTACTCCGCCACGGGACGTCCGGCCGACCTGCGCGCCGAGGGCGTCGCTCTGACCGCCTCGGGCTCGCGCTGGAAGCTGGTCACTCCCTTCGGTGAGCAGGCCCTGACGCTGCGCCTGCCGGGCCTCTTCAACGTCTCCAACGCCCTCGCCGCCATCGGCTGCGCGCTGAGCCTGGGCATCCCGCTGGCGACCTGCGTCGCGGGCCTGGAGCGCGTGCGCGGCGTGCCCGGCCGCGTCGAGCTGGTGACCCGCCCCGAGGATCCCTTCACCGTGCTGGTCGACTACGCCCACACGCCCGACGGCCTGGAAAACATTCTCACGACGGCCCGCGAGTTCACCCGCAACCGCTTGCTGGTGGTCTTCGGCTGCGGCGGCGACCGCGACAAGGGCAAGCGCCCCCAGATGGGCGAGATCGCCGCGCGCCTCGCCGACGGCGTCTTCCTCACCTCCGACAACCCGCGCACGGAGGACCCCGAAGCCATCATGGCCGACGTCGCCGCCGGCATCCCGGGCCCCCACGTCGCCGTGGCGGATCGCGCCGAGGCCATCCAGCGCGCCATCGAGGAGGCCAAGGCCGGCGACGTCCTGGTCATCGCGGGCAAGGGCCACGAGACCTACCAGATCTTCGCCGAATCGACGATTCACTTCGACGATCGCGAGGTGGCCAGGGACGCGCTGGCGAAACGGACCGGGACCAAATGCTGACCCTCGAAGACATCCTCAAAGCCACCGGAGGCGTCCCCTCGGCGGGCCTGGGCAACGGCCCGGTCTCCGGCGTCTCCACCGACACCCGCTCGCTGACGCCCGGCTCGCTTTACGTGCCTCTGAAGGGCGCCAAGTTCGACGGCCATGACTTCCTCGAGGAAGCCGCCCGGCGCGGGGCCACGACCACGCTCGTCAGCCGCGACGTCGCCATCCCCAAGGGCATGGGCGTCATCCGGGTGCAGGACACGCTGGCCTCGTACGGCGATCTGGCCCGCTACTGGCGCGAGAAGCACGCCTTCACCGTCGTCGGCATCACCGGCAGCTCCGGGAAGACCTCGACCAAGGAGATGGTCGCGAGCCTCTTGGGCCAATTCATGCCGGTCGGCAAGACCCATGCCAACTACAACAACGAGATCGGCCTGCCCCGCACCCTGCTGGAGACGCCCCCCGAAACCCGGGCCTGCGTGCTCGAGATGGGCATGCGCGGCCCCGGCGAGATCGCCTACCTCACCTCAATCGCCCGCCCGAACGTGGGCATCCTGACCAACGTCGGCACCGCCCACATCGGCCGCCTGGGCAGCCGCGAGGCGATCGCCCGCGCAAAGGGCGAGCTGCTGCGCGTCGGAGGCCCCACCATGGCCGCGATCATCAACCACGACGACGCCCTCGCCATGAGCCAGGCCACCGATCACCCCGGTCCGCTTGCCACCTTCAGCCTGCATGATCCCTCCGCCACCGTCTGGGCCGAGGGCCAAGGCCGGACCTTCCTCGCCCGCTGGCAGGCCGGCCCTACCAAGGACGCCGGCGCGACGCGCGTGACCCTGCCGTTCCTCGGAGACCATCACCGAGCCAACGCCCTGGCGGCCATCGCCACGGCCTGGCACCTCGGGCTCGACCTGCCCGCGGCGCTGGTCATCGCTCCCGAGGAGCTGCCGGGCCGCGCACGGACCCTTTCGGTCGCCGGGGTCGACATCGTCGACGAGACCTACAACGCCAACCCCGAGTCCATGCGCATGACCATCCAGGCCTTCTGCCAGGAGGAAGCCCCCGGCCGCCGCTTCCTGGCCATCGGCGCGATGGGCGAGCTGGGCGAGTACGCCGAGAAGGCGCACCGCGAGCTCGGAGAGCTGATCGCGCAATTGCCCATCGCAGGAGTCGTCACCCTGGGCGACCTGGCCAAGCACGTGGCAAGCGCCCTGCCGGGCAAGGCCGAGCACGTGCCGGACCATGCCGCCGGCGCCGAGGTCCTGGCCTCCTGGCTAAAGCCGGGTGACCGCCTCTTCGTGAAGGGCTCGCGCTCCATGCAGATGGAAGTCCTCATCCAGCACGTCGTCAAAGCACTAGAAGGGAAGCCCTCGCCTCGATGATCCCCCTTTCGCTCGCGCTCGTCGCGACCGCCCTCCTGGCGATCGCCCTCGGCAAGCCCTTCATCGCCTACCTCAAGTCCTGGAAGATCGGACAGAGCATCCGCAAGGAAGGCCCCCAGTCCCATCATGCCAAGGCCGGCACGCCCACCATGGGCGGCTGGATCATCGTGGCTCCGGCCATGCTCGTTACCCTGGCGATCACTTGGATCTCGGGTGGTCGTCCCAGCGGCGACCTCCTGGCCGTCATGGCGGTCATCCTGGGCTACGCCTTCGTGGGCTGGCTGGACGACTACCTGATCATCAAGAAGCACTCAAACAAGGGCCTCTCGCCCCGTCAGAAGCTGGCGGGGCAGATCGGCATCGGCGTCGCCTTTGCCCTCTACCTGGGGCTCTCGGGCCATGGCACGACGATCATGATTCCGGGGCTGCACACGCTCTTCGACCTCGGATGGCTCTACTACCCCTTGCTGGTCTTCGTGATGGTGGCGACCACCAACGCGGTGAACCTGACCGACGGCCTCGACGGGCTGGCAGCGGGCACCATGGCGATCGCCTTCGCCGGCCTGGCATGGCTGCTGACCCAGTACGCCAGCTTCTCCAGCCTCGGGGGCATCACCTTGCTGCTGCTGACCCTGGTCGGGGGATGTTTGGGCTTCCTGTGGTACAACTCCCATCCGGCCCAGGTCTTCATGGGCGACACCGGATCGCTGGCGCTGGGCGCCGCGATCGCGGCATGCGCCGTGATGGGCCGGCTGGAACTGTATCTCATCCCGCTGGGGATCATCTTCGTGGCCGAGACCCTCTCGGTCATCCTGCAGGTCTGGTCTTTCAAGACCACCGGCAAGCGAATCTTCAAGATGAGTCCCCTGCATCACCACTTCGAGCTCTCGGGCTGGGCCGAGACCAAGGTGGTCCAACGTTTCTATCTGGTCGGCGGCCTCATGGCCCTCTTGACCATCGCATTACTGTAGGTTGGGCGCATCGTCGCCTGGAGGTGTCATGGATTGGCAAAACAAGCGGGTTGCCGTGCTCGGACTCGGCAAGAGCGGTCTCGCGATCGCGAAGGTGCTCGCCGCCAAGGGATCGCGCGTGATCGCGAGCGATTCCCGGACGCGCGAGGAGCTGGCCGAGATCGCGACCCAGCTTCCCGAGGGAGTGGACCTCGAGGCGGGTAGCCACGCCAATGCGTGCATGGAAGCCGACCTGATCGTGGTCAGCCCCGGGGTTCCGGTCGGCTTGCCGGTCCTGCAGGCCGCCGAGGCGGACGGGGTCGAGGTGATCGGCGAGATCGAGCTCGCCTACCGGCTCGGCCAGGACTCGCATGCCGTGCCCATCGTGGCCATCACGGGCACCAACGGGAAGACGACCACCACGACCCTGACCGGCGAGATCTTCAAGGCGGCGGGCCTGAACGCCCCGCTGGGCGGCAACATCGGACACCCCTTGGTCTTGCTGGCCGAGGATAGCGTCGACTGGCTGATCGCCGAGGTATCCAGCTTCCAGCTCGAGACGGTGCAGGCCTTCCGGCCGCATATCGCGGCCTGGCTGAACTTCACCGACGACCACCTGAACCGCCATGGCACCCGCGAGGCCTACTTCGCGGCCAAGAAGCGGCTCTTCGCGAAGCAGAACGCGGAGGACTGGGCGGTGATCAACGCCGACGACCCGGCCCTCTCCGCGCTGATGGGCGAGCTGACGGCGCAGGTGCTGCCGTTCAGCCTCTCGGGGGCGATCGCCCAGGGCGTCGTCGTCTCGGACGGCTGGATCGTCTGGCGCAAGGACGGCGACGAAGTGCCGGTGGCTCCCATCGCCGACATCCAGCTGCGGGGCGCACATAACCTCGAGAACTGCCTGGCGGCCACCGCCATGGCGCTCGCCGCGGGCATCGCTCCGGGCATCATCGCGCTGGCCCTGCGGGACTTCCGCGCGGTCGAGCATCGGATCGAGCCAGTGGCCACGATCGACGGTGCGCTCTGGTACAACGATTCCAAGGGCACCAACTACGATTCGACCATCAAGGCCATCGAGTCCTTCAGCGAACCGCTGGTGCTGATCGCCGGTGGGCGCGACAAGGGCGGGGCGATCACCCCGATGATCGACGCCATTTCCAAGCGGGTCGCGCATACCGTGCTGCTCGGCGAGGCCGCTCCCTACTTCGAGCGGGTGCTGCGGGCGGCCGGCTACGAGGCCATCACCATGGCCTCGGACCTGCCGTCGGCCCTGCAGGCGGCGCGCGCGCATGCCGTGGACGGCGGCGTGGTGCTCTTCTCGCCGGCTTGCGCCTCCTTCGACATGTTCCGCAGCTACGAGGAGCGCGGGCGCCTCTTCAAGCAGCAGGTGCACGCGCTGGCCGAGGCGCCGGCGAATGAGGTGGCCACCCAGGCATGAGCCGGCTGAATCGAGGCTGGCGCTCGCGACCTGACCTCTCCCTGCTGACGATCGTCTTGATCCTGACGGTCTTCGGCTTCTTCATGATCCTCAGCGCCTCGGCCCCGATGGCGGTGAACACCAGCGGCGACACGCTGGTCTTCGTCCGCAAGCAAGCCATCTGGGCCGTGGTCGGCCTCTTCGCCATGGGCCTCGGCATGACGCTCTCGCTCGACCGCCTGCGAGGCATGACCAAGCCGATCATGCTCATCACGGGCGGCCTGCTGATCGCGACGCATATCCCGGGAATGGGGCACTCGGTTTACGGGGCGACCCGCTGGCTGAAGCTGGGGCCCTTCTCGGTGCAGCCGTCGGAACTCGCCAAGATCGCCATCGTGCTCTTCCTGGCCGACTACTTGGCCCGCCATTCGGACAAGCCCTGGAGCCTCGTCAAAGAGTACCGGCAGTGTCTACTGCCAGTCGGCGGCCTGCTCGGCCTGGTGCTCTTCCAGCCTGATCTGGGCAGCACCTTGATGCTGGCGCTTGCCTGCTTCGTGCTCTTCCTGGTGAACGGCACCGCCATGTGGAAGATGCTCTCGCTGGCCGTCACGGGGTCCATCGCCGTCGTGGTCTACTCCTGGAACACCGAGTACCAGCGCCTGCGCTGGCTGGCCCTGTTCGACCCCTGGAAGTATCCCAAGGACATCGGCTTCCAGACCATCCAGTCGCTGCTGGCCATCGGCTCGGGCGGCATCTTCGGCATGGGCTACGGCCAGGGCAAGCAGAAGCTGTTTTACCTGCCGATCCAGCACTCCGACTTCATCTTCGCCGTCATCGCCGAGGAGCTGGGGCTCGTCGGAGCCGTCGGCACGGTCCTGCTGTTCCTGGCGCTGGCCCAGCGGGGCTTCGCCATCGCCCAAAGGGCGAACAATGCGTACCATCAATTGCTGGTGGTGGGGATCACGACGCTGATCGTGGCCCAGGCCTTCACGAACATCGGCGTGGTGATCGGCGTGCTGCCGACGACCGGCATCCCGCTGCCCTTCCTCAGCTCGGGCGGTACCAGCCTGCTGGTGACGCTCTTCGGGGTGGGCCTGATCCTGAACGTCTCTCGGCAAAGCCAGGCGCAGTTGCGCCTCTTGAAGCGTGGGGAGGTCCTGGCATGAGCGTGCTTTTCGCAGGCGGCGGCACCGGTGGCCACCTCTACCCGGCCCTGGCGCTGGCCGACGAGATCAAGGCGCGGCGTCCGGACTGGGCGATCGCCTTCATGGGCACCGCCACCCGCATGGAAGCGCAGCTGGTGCCGCAGCACGGCTACGCGTTCCACCCGGTCGACGTCGTCGGCATGCCGCGCAAGCTGGGTCCCGAGCTGCTGCGCTTCGGCAAGGCGCTCGTGGGATCCGTCAGCGAGGCGCGCCGGATCATCCGGCAGGTCCAGCCCCGAATCGTGGTGGGGACCGGGGGCTACGTGAGCGCACCGGCCGTCATCGCGGCCCGCCTGGAGGGGATCCCCGCGGTCATCTGCGAGCAGAACGTCTTTCCGGGCGTCGCCAACCGCGCCCTCGCACGAGTGGCCAATCGGGTCTTCACGACCTTCCCGGAGAGCGATCGCTACTTCCCGGCCGGCAAGGTCGAGTGCCTGGGAAACCCGATCCGCCCCGACGTTTACCGGCTCAGCCGCGAGGAAGCCCGCGTTCGGCTCGGTTTCCCGCCGGTCGCCAACCTCCTGCTCGTCACGGGGGGCAGCCTGGGAGCCAAGAGCATCAACCGGGCAACCGTGGAATCCCTGGGTGAGTGGCTTGCGCATCCGGACTGGGCCGTGCTGCACGTGGCCGGCAAGGGCGACGTGGAGGCGGTCCGGGAGTTGACCGCGGCCTACGGCGATGCCCCTCGGTACCGGCTGGTGGAATTCCTGAGCGAGCTGCCCGCGGCGATCGCCGCCTCGGACCTGGTCGTCTCGCGGGCGGGGGCGACCACCCTGGCCGAGCTGACGGCTGCGGGCAAGCCCATGGTGCTGGTTCCCTTTCAGTTCGGGGGCAAGGATCAGCCCGCCAACGCCCGCTCGCTCTGCGGGGCGGGAGCGGCGGTCAGCCTCGACGATCGCGACCTCACGGGCCTCGGCCCGGCGGTGTCGGCGCTGATGTCGGATGCCGAGCGGCGGACGCGGATGAGCGAGGCCAGCCGGAAGTTCGGCCGGCCGGATGCCGCCCAGGCGATCGTCTCGCGCCTGCTCGAAATGGCCGAAGCCTAAGAAAAACCTGACAAATTGTTACTTCGGTTGTAAGCTAGAGACTCCGGTTTGAATCCCCGGATCTTTGCGTATAGAAAGGGAGCCGGGCCTCCGGCTCCCCTTTGACTGTCGATTGAGAGGACCCCACCTGTGATCACCCCGGACGCGCTACATTTCATCGGGATCGGCGGCGTCGGCATGAGTGCCATCGCCCAGATCATCCACCAGCGCGGCGGCAAGGTGACGGGCTCCGACCAGGCGACTTCGGCCACCGTGGCCCGCCTCCAGGCGCTGGGGATCCCCATCACCGTGGGCCACGACGCCGCGAACCTCGGTGACACCCAGGCCATCGTCACGTCGACGGCCGTGGGCGTGGACAATCCCGAGGTCTCGGAGGCCATCTCGCGGGGCCTCAAGGTCTACCATCGTTCCGAGGTCCTCGCCCAGCTGATGGCCGCCCATCGCTCCATCGCGGTCTGCGGCACGCACGGCAAGACCACCACCACCGGCCTGATGGCCTCGATTCTGGTCAAGGCCGGCTGGGATCCCACCGTGCTGGTGGGCGGCGACCTGCCGCTGATCGGCGGCACGGCGCGCGCGGGCCATAGCCCCTACCTGGTCGCCGAGTCCGACGAATCCGACAAGTCCATCGTGCGCCTGACCGCGGAGTGGGTGATCCTCACCAACCTGGAGGCCGACCACCTCGACCACTACCGCGACTTCGACGAGATCCTCGACACCTTCGAGGCGTTCATCAACGCCCTCCCCACCCATGCCACGGTGGTGGCCTGCCATGACGACCCCGGCGTGCGGCAGCTGCTGCCGCGCCTGAAGGCCAAGGTCCTCACCTACGGCTTCGACGAGGGCGCCGACTACCGGATCGAGAGGGCCTCGCTGAGCGGGGCTGGCGCGAGCTTCACGATAGCCGAGAACCTGTTCGAGATCCGGGTCTCGGGTCGACATAACGTCTCCAACGCGGCGGCGGGCATCGTGGTCGCGACCCTGATGGGGCTTGCCCCCGAAGAGATCCAGCCGGGACTTTCGAACTTCACCGGAGTGGGCCGGCGCTTCCAGTCGCACGGGACGGCCGCGGGCGTCACCGTGGTGGACGACTACGCGCATCATCCCACCGAGATCCGCGCCACGCTGGCCGCGGCCAAGCTTCTGGGCAACCCCGTCTGGGCCGTGTTCCAGCCGCACCGCTACTCGCGCACGGCGGCCCTCTTCGAGGAGTTCGCCACCTGCTTCGGGGACGTGGACGGCCTCGCGCTGATGGACGTCTACGGCGCGGGCGAGCCCGCCAACGGGGTGACGACCGAGTCCCTGATCGCCCGGATGCGCCAGCTTCACCCCAATCGGGAGATCTTCCACTGGGCCACGGCCAACGACGTGCTCGAGGCTCTGCCCGCCCATGTCCACCCCGGCGACCTGGTCCTGCTGATGGGGGCCGGCAACGTGAACAAGCTCGCCGATCCCCTGCTGGAGCGCCTGCGGATGGCCGACGCCACCCGCACGACGGCTCCCGCGTAGACTCGCCATGGCCATGCCCGAGATTCGCGAAAACGTTCCTCTTGCCACCCTCACCAGCTGGAGGGTCGGCGGTCCTGCCCGCTACTTCGCCGAGCCCTCGTCCGTCAGCGAGATCACGGAGCTGATGGCCTGGGCCAGGACCGAGTCCTTGCCGTGGATGGTCATCGGCAAGGGTAGCAACTTGCTGATTGCCGACGCGGGCTTTCCAGGGCTGGTCATCCGGCTGGGCGACAAGTTCGGGGCCGTAACGGTGGAGGATGGGCTGCTGCGGGCCCAGGCCGGCTGCTCGACCATGGCGGCGGTCAAGGCCGGAGGGCAGGCGGGCTGGGGCGGAGTCGAGTTTCTCTCGACGATTCCCGGCACCATCGGCGGCACGGTCTTCATGAACGCGGGCGCCCATCAGTCCTGCATGGCCGATATCCTGGTGGAAGCGACCCTGCTTTTACCCGATGGTTCGGTCGTCACCGAGCCGGCATCGGGCCTGAGCTACCGGTACCGTTACTCGAACCTGCGCGAGCGCGGGGCCGTGGTGCTCGAAGCCGTGATCCGGCTGACTCCGAAAGCTCAGGAAGCGATCCAGGAAGAGGTCAAGGCGCTGTCCAAGTGGCGGCGCGAGCGCCAGCCGCAGGGCCTGTCGGCGGGCTCGGTCTTCACCAACCCGGCGATGGCCTCGGCGGGCAAGCTCATCGAGGAGGCCGGCCTGAAGGGCGAGACCGTGGGCCGCGCCCAGGTCTCGACCGTGCATGCGAACTTCATCGTGAACCTGGGCGGGGCGAGCGCTGCGGACGTCAACGCGCTGATCATGCGGGTTCAGGAGCGGATTCACGCCCTGCATGGCTTCTGGTTGCACCCGGAGGTGGTGGGCGTCGGGCTGTCGGTGGGGCACCCGGAGGCGAAGCGTGACCCGGCGCAAGCGGGGGCCTAACCTCTTCGCGGGGATCCTCCAGGCCTTCGTGCTGGGGGGTGCCGCGGTGGCACTTTGGGCCATGCCGCAGTGGACCTGGCATGGCGACCTCAAGGTGGTCGGCGCCAAGCGGCTGATGGCCGCGACCCTCGCGGAGAAGCTTTCCGATCGCAAGGGGCAGCCGCTCTACCGGATCGATCCCCAGGAGATCCGCGCGCAGGTGCTCTCGAACCCGGCCGTCTCGGACGCCAAGGTGCGGCGCTGGCTGTTTCCGGCGCGCCTCGAGGTCACCATCCGGGAGCGCGAGCCGCTGGCGCGGCTAAAAGACGGGCAAGTCGTCGATTACGAGGGCGTGGTCTTCAAGCTTCCCGAGGCTGCCGGCGCAGTGAAGCTGGAGCTGAACGCGCCCTTGCATGAGGGTCGTCTTGACGGCGAGCCGCTGCGGGCGCTGCGCGAGCTGGCGCTCTACGGCGGGGGTCTGGCGGGCACGGTGGACATGAGTAAAGCGGGGGAATGGACCGGGAAGCTGAACGGAGTCGATATCCGTTTTGGGGAAGGGCGGGCGATCGCTGAGAAACTTCACGTGTTTCGACACCTCTTGCCCCTAGCCATCACTGGATCCCGAGCGGTAGAATACGTTGACCTTCGATCCCCCGAGTCCCCGGTCGTGAAAGGCTACGACTCCAAACGCTGACATGGAAAAGAACTGGCAGTTACCCGTCTCCATCGTATCGATCATCGTCGGGTTTCTCGTCACCACCCAAATCAAGAGTCAATCCGAGCAACGCGAGATGTTCCCGAGCCGACGGCTGGAGGACCTGGTCGTCATGCTGAAGACCTCCGAGCAGCGCAACCAAGAGCTGACCAAGGAGCTGTCGACGATGCGCGCGCAGATCAAAGAGCTGGAGTCGGGCAAGATCCGCCTCGCCAAGAAGCAGGAAGTCTCATTGGACCTGGCGGCGGGCATGTCGCCGGTACAGGGCCAGGGCCTGGAGGTCGTCGTTATGCACGATGGCCGTGTTGGGATCTTCGCCCTTCGACAGGGGCTTCGACGAGTCCTGGACGACGACTTCCAGGCCCTCGCCATGCACGGGCGACATGCCTGCCGCCAGGTCCAGCGAGACTTCCTG
>JAKFCW010000063.1:0-2121 GCA_036676455.1 Candidatus Sericytochromatia bacterium | reverse complement strand
GACGGATCACTTCGCACGGCTTTACGCCCGGGAGACGACCCTCAACACCTGGTAGCGCAACGCCGATATCTTCAAGGGAGGAAAGGCTAACGGCTCGGTAACGTTCTCAACTGATTTGACAGGTGGCGCGGACTCGCACCGGTGCGAGTTCGGGGGCTTGCCCCCGCTCAGGGCTCCGTCGGCTTTTTTGTGATATTATCCCGGCATGAACTCACGATCCTTCGTGCCCACCCCCGTCAACGAGCCCGTCCTCTCCTACGCGCCCGGTTCCCCGGAGCACGCCAAGCTCTTCGCCCGTCTCCACGATATGAAGTCGAAGAAGGTCGACATCCCTCTCATCATCGGCGGCGAGGAGGTCCGCACCGGCAAGAAGGTCGAGATTCGTTCGCCGTACGACCATGATCAACTGCTCGGCAAATTTCACATGGGCGGCGCCGCCGAGACCAAAAAAGCCATCAACGCCGCGCTGAAGGCTAAAAAAGATTGGGCGCGCATGCCCTTCCAAGACCGTGCCGCGATCTTCCTCAAGGCCGCCGACCTGCTGGCCGGCGACTGGCGCTGGACCCTCAACGCGGCCACCATGCTCTGCCAGTCCAAGAACATGTACCAGGCCGAGATCGACGCCGCCTGCGAGCTCATCGACTTCCTGCGCTTCAACCCGAAGTTCGCCGAGCAGATCTACGAGAACCAGCCCCAAAGCTCGCGCGGGGTCTGGAACCGCGTCGAGTACCGCCCGCTCGAGGGCTTCGTCTGGGCCATCACGCCCTTCAACTTCACCGCGATCGCGGGCAACCTGCCCACGGCCCCGGCCCTGATGGGCAACACCGTGGTCTGGAAGCCGGCCACCTCCACGGTCTACACCGCCCACTTCATCATGAAGCTGCTCATCGCGGCGGGCCTGCCGCCGGGCGTGATCAACCTCGTCACCGGCCCGGCCGGCGAGATATCCGACACGATCCTGTCCCACCCGGACTTCGCGGGCGTGCACTTCACCGGCAGCACCCCCGTGTTCCACTCCATGTGGAAGACGGTCGGCGAGAACATCTCCAAGTACAAGGGCTACCCGCGCCTCGTCGGCGAGACCGGCGGCAAGGACTTCGTGCTCATGCACGAGTCGGCCGATCCCGACGCGGTGGCGACCGCCCTCGTGCGCGGCGCCTTCGAGTTTCAGGGGCAGAAGTGCTCCGCCGCCTCGCGCGCCTACATCCCGGCCAGCCAGTGGCCCAAGGTGCGCAAGGCTCTTAAGGATATGCTGGCCACGGTGGAAATCGGCTCCCCCGAGGATCCGGGCAACTTCGTCAACGCCATCATCGACAAGCGCGCCTACGAGGGCATCGTGCGCTACATCGACGCGGCCAAGAAGATCAAGGGCAACAAGGTCGTGTTCGGCGGCACCTACGACTCCTCGAAGGGGTACTTCATCACGCCGACGGTCATCGAATCCGCCGACCCGAAGAGCCTGACAATGTGCGAGGAGGTCTTCGGGCCGCTGCTCACCATCCACGTCTATCCGGAGAAGAAGTGGAAGGAGACCTTGGCGTTGGTCGACCAGACCTCGCCCTACGCTCTCACCGGTTCGGTGTTCGCGCGCGACCGGCGCGTGATCCTCGAGGCCGAGCGGGCGCTCGAGCACGCGGCGGGCAACTTCTACATCAACGACAAGCCCACCGGGGCGGTCGTGGGGCAGCAGCCGTTCGGCGGGGCGCGCGCCTCGGGCACGAACGACAAGGCGGGTTCGTACCTGAACCTCGTGCGCTGGGTGTCGCCGCGCACGATCAAGGAGACGTTCGAGCCGCCGAAGAATTACCGGTATCCGTTCCTGACCCGCGACGCCGTCTAGATCACGGGCCGGCCAAAGCCCCCTTCACCGCTTCGGCGGGGGAGGGGGCTCTTCTTTTGGGGTGGGCGGGCGGCCGCAATCGGATTAGGTGAGGGCAACTCTAATGATATTAGGCCGACAACTTGCACAGCCTAACGCTCCGTCACCATGCCGCCTGCCCCCTGTCAAATCAGTTGAGAACGTTACCGAGCCGTTAGCCTTTCCTCCCTTGAAGATATCGGCGTTGCGCTACCAGGTGTTGAGGGTCGTCTCCCGGGCGTAAAGCCGTGCGAAGTGATCCG
>JAKFCW010000062.1:0-6761 GCA_036676455.1 Candidatus Sericytochromatia bacterium | reverse complement strand
GAGACGATGGTGACCTTGTGCAGGGGATCCGCATGGGGCAGCACCTTGGAGACCAGGGCGTGACCCACTTCATGGTAGGCGATGATCTCCTTCTCCTTGTCGGAGATGATCCGGCTCTTGCGCTCGGGACCGGCGATCACGCGATCGATGGCATGCTCGAAGTCATCCATGATGACTTCCTTGCGGTTGTTGCGGGCGGCGATGAGGGCAGCCTCGTTGGCCATGTTCATCAGGTCGGCACCCGAGAAGCCCGGGGTGCGGCGAGCGAGGACCTTGAGGTCGACACCCTCGGCGAGGGGCTTGTTCTTGACGTGGACCTTGAGGATGGCTTCGCGGCCGTTGAGATCGGGTGGATCGACCACGATCTGGCGGTCGAAGCGACCGGGACGCATGAGGGCCGAGTCGAGGATGTCAGGGCGGTTGGTGGCCGCGATGACGATGACCGACTGATTGGGCTCGAAGCCGTCCATCTCGACCAGCAGCTGGTTGAGGGTCTGCTCGCGCTCGTCGTGACCACCGCCGAGGCCGGCGCCGCGCTGACGGCCGACCGCGTCGATCTCGTCGACGAAGACGATGCAGGGCGAGTGCTTCTTGGCCTGGTCGAAGAGGTCGCGGACGCGGCTGGCGCCAACACCGACGAACATCTCGACGAAGTCCGAACCCGAGATCGAGAAGAAGGGAACTCCGGCCTCACCCGCGATGGCCTTGGCCAGCAGGGTCTTACCGGTACCAGGGCCACCCACGAGGAGCACGCCCTTGGGGATCCGGGCGCCCAGCGCCTGGAACTTCTCGGGATTCTTCAGGAACTCCACGATCTCCTGAAGCTCCGACTTGGCCTCCTCGATGCCCGCCACGTCCTGGAAGGTCACCGAGGTCTTGTTCTCCACCATCATCTTGGCGCGCGACTTGCCGAAGCTCATCGCCTGGTTGGAGCCGGACTGCGCCTGACGAAGCATGAAGATCCAGAGGCCCACGATGATGAGCACCGGAACCAAAATGGTCGAAAGCAACGAGACCCACCAGCTGGACTGGTCCGGAGCCTTGACGTTGGTTTCGACGCCCGAGGCCATCAGCTTCTCGATCAGCTTCGGATCGTTAGCTGGTGCCACGGTCTTGACCTTTTCCGCCCCCTGGCTGGCGCCCTTGAGCTCGGCCATGATGACGTTCGAAGCGTTCGAGATGGTCACCTTCGACACCTTGCCCGCATCTACCTGCTGAATGAAGGCCGAGTACGGAATACTCTCGATCTCCTTCGCGCGAGGATAGAGGGAGGTGATGAAGGCGACGGCGACTAATGCGAGCAGGATGTAAATTCCGCTGCTCTTCCAAACCTTATTCAAACGGTGATCCTCCTTATCGATCAGCCCTCATGGTAGGTACGGAAGGGGGGGTTGTCAAACCTTGCTTCCCTGCCCATGAGGCCGTGAAGACCGTCTTTTCCCCCTCCGTCACGGGAAAGAGCGCGGATCTCCGCATCCCTACCAGCCAAAGAACTTCCGATCCGCTCGCGATGACCCAAAGACGCCGCCTGAGCGGTTCGAAAACTTTTGCGCGCGTCATGAACCGATTCAGCGCATGCGTCCCCGTTTGCCCCCAGGGCATGAAGCGATCGCCGTGCGGGTCCGCGCGCCGCAGGACCGCATCGGTCGGCCACGTCGCGGCGCCGAAGGCGACGGTCGTCGCCCCCTCACGCTCCGCAGGCTCCACCCCGACACGCGAGGGGGTCGGATGTCGCACACTCAGCGTCAGGATACCTCCTTCCACGGAGATGGCTAGTCCCCCCGGCGTCGGAAGCGTGGCGTCGAGCGCCAGCGGGATCGGCTCCACGGGCTGCGGGTCCCGATCCAGGGCGATGAATTCGCCCTGCAAGACGGCCCTGACGCCATCCGCGAGATCGATCGCCCCCGCCGTCCCGGCCTCCCAGCGCTCCATGACGTGGGCGACGGCACGGGCCGTCAGCCGCCTCAGGCTGCCCCCGACCTCCCCGAAGGCCGCATGCAGCGCGCGGCGCTGCAGCACGCGCGGCAAGGCCAGGAAGCCCTCCCGGTCCCACGCGACCAGTCCTTCCAGCTCCAGCCGGCGCCAGGGGGCCTCCGCGCGCCGGGTCTCCTCCTGCAGCCACGCATGCTCGTCGGAAAGTACCTGCAGGTGCAGCGGAAGCGCCTCGAGGAGCCGAGGATTGAGCTGCTTGAGGACGGGCAAGACCTGGTGGCGCAGGCGGTTGCGGGGAATCCCCGTCTCGCGGTTGGAGGCGTCCTCCCAGGCGGGAAGCCCGCGGGCGGCGTGGTAGCGTTCGATCTCGGCGCGCGGGATCTCCAGGAACGGCCGGACGATCGGCGGCCCGGAGGGCTGCTCTCGCATGGGACGCATCCCGCTCAGCCCGCCGGCCCCGGCCCCCTGCACCCAGCGAAAGAGGACCGTCTCGAGCTGATCGTCGGCGTGGTGGGCCAACGCGAGGTGGGTAGTGCCCAGGTCGGCGGCGACGGCGTTGAAGGCCGCGTAGCGCGCATGGCGGGCGGCTTCCTCGGGGCTGCGGCCGTCCCGGGGCAGCGCGATGCGCTCCGTGCGGTAAGGCAGGCCGCGCGCGGCGCAATAGGCCGCGAGCTCGACAGCCTCGACGTCCGCCTCGGGGCGCAGGCCATGGTGGACGTAGAGGGCATGCAGCTCCCAGCCCGCCGAGGGGGCCAGGGCAAGGAGGACGTCGGCCAGCGTCACCGAATCCACGCCCCCCGAGAGCCCCAGCAAGATGCGCGACCCGGCGGGCAGCAACTGGTGGCGGGCGATGAAGGCCTGCGTAAGCGCGAGCACGGTGTCTGGCATCTGGAACACCCCCTCGGGGAAGGTATTAGATAGCAAACGACGCCCGGCGTGGGCCGGGCGTCGTTTAAGGAGTGGCACTGGCTGGATTTGAACCAGCGGATGAGCGGGTATGAACCGCTTGCCTTAACCACTTGGCGACAGTGCCGAATGTCTCGAAGCGGAAACCATTATAGCAAACTGAACGCGTCCGTCAAGCACCCTTAATCTTCATATTTCAAAGGGTTTGCAGGCAAGCGGGCAAGGGTATAACCCTTGGCGTGAGACTACTGCGCATCGAGAACGTCAAAGCCGACATGAAACTCGGCCGCACCATCTTCGCGGAGGATGGCCGGATCCTGCTCCAACGGGGCACGACCCTGACCGGAGCCTACCTGGACACCCTCAAGCGTTATGGCTACGAGGTGGTCTACGTCGAGGATCCCGCGGTCCCCACGGTGGAACTCCGCGAGCCCATCTCCGAGCGCACCCGCTCGGAGGCCATCGGCTCCGTGCGCGAGGCCTTCCGGACCTTCCGCACGCCCAACCGCAAGCTCGACCAGGACTGGACTGGCCGTCGCATCCTCTACAACGCGGCGACCTCCATCGTGAACGATCTGGTCGGCAACAAGGAGCTGAACCTCCAGCTCACGGAGATGCGCACCCAGAACTCCTACCTCTTCGCGCACTCGGTCAACGTGACCGTGCTCGGGCTGGCACTGGCCCAGAAGCTGCAGTTCAACTACGGCAAGCTCACGGATCTTGCGATCGGCCTGCTGACCCATGACATCGGGAAATCGCTGCTGCCGCCCGAGTCCGCCACCCTTCACACGAGCATGCTGCCGGTGGACGACGGGGTCTACCAGACCCATGCGCGGGCCGGCTTCGACATGCTGCGCCAGCTCGGCCGGGCGCTCGGCGCGCCGAGCAAGATCGTGACGCTCCAGCACCACGAGCGCTGGGACGGACTCGGCTTCCCCTCGGGGCTGGCGGGCAACGACATCCACGAGTTCGCGCAGATCGCCGCCATCGTCAACGCCTACGACAACCTCTCGCACATGCGCATCGACGACCAGCCGATCGCCCCCAGCGAGGTGATCGAGTTCCTCATGGCGGCGGGCGGGACGCTCTTCAACCCGCAGATGGTGGACACCTTCATCAAGCTGCTGGTGCCGTACCCACTGGGCAGCTTCGTTTCCCTGAGCAACCGCGCGGAAGGCTTCGTCAGCGGTCTGGATCGCACGGTCCCGATGCGGCCGATCGTCCACATCGTCTTCGAGTCGGAGGGCGTCGTCGTCCCCCGACCCTACGCGCTCGACCTACGAGAGCACTCGGACGTCACGGTCCTCAGCGTGCGCGCTCACGGGTAGCTGCCCGCGAATCAAACGATAACCGAACGTCAGCAACGCCCGGACGATCGCCGCCACCGGGACGGCGAAGATCAGCCCGATGGCTCCGCCGTAATGCTCGCCGATGAGCAGGGCGAAGATGACCAGGACCGGGTGAATCTCGGCGTTATGCCCCAGCACCTTGGGGTTCAAGAAGTTGGCCTCGATCAGGTGGATCAGCGCGATCATGCCGACCACCTGCAGCGCCACGAACCAGGACTGAGTCAGCGCGATCAGCACGGCGGGAACGGTGCTGATGACCGTCCCGAAGATGGGAATCATGCTGAAGACGCCTGCGATCAGCCCGATGGTCACGGCGTACTTCACCTGCAGGATCATCAACCCCAGGGTGGTGAGCACGCCGTTGATGAGGCAAACCAGCAGCTGCCCCCGGATGGCGCCGTTGAGGCCGCGGTCGATGTCGCGGCCGATGGCCAGGACCGTGTGGCGGTGGCGTTCGGGAACCATGTTCAGGATCCGCTTCTTGATGTGCGGCCAGTCCAGCAGCAGGAAGAGCGTGAGCATGAAGACCAGGACCACCGAGATGATGGTGTCGAAAACCCCCTTCAGCATGCCCTGAACCTGCTTCACGAAGCCCGCGGTCTGCCCCTCGCCGATGTTGGCGAAGCTTCCCAGGGAGTCCTTGAGAATCCGCTCAGCATCCAAGGGAACCCCGTACGAGTTCAGCAGCCCCTGGGCCTTGTCGACGTAGATCGGCAGGGTCTCGGCCTCGAACGTGTGGATGGTCTGGGGCAGCTCGCGCGCGATGCGAGCGCCTTCCGCGTAAAGTTGCGGGACCACGAAGAGGCCGCCCACGGTCAAGAGGCCGAAGAAGGCGACGAAGACGATCGCGACCGCTCCCTTGCGGCCGAGCGAGACGTTCAACTCGAGGCGGCCCAGGCGGACGCCGGTGGCGCGGACCTCGGAGAGCCAGTCGACCAGGGGATTCAGCAGGTAGACGAGCAGGAAGGCCACGAGGAAGGGCAAGAGGACGTGATGGATGGCCCAGAGGAAGTAGAGGAGGGCGATTCCCGCCACGACGGCGATGATCTTCTTGGTACGGGGGGTCAAATCCATGCGAGGTCTCCGGGGCGGCACGGCCCCTAGCGGGGGGGAGGCAAGATTTCAGGGGAGGCAGCCTGCAAACGGCGTGAGCGAGGCTGCTGGCGCCTGCGGCTGGTCGTACGCATTATACCCCATCACGAGAACGAGGGTCTCAAGGCGAACCTTGAGACCCTCGCGAGCGATCAGCGCCTACGGCTGACAGCTAAGAGCTGGTGTTACAGCGCGACGAGAATGCCCTGAACGAGCTCGCGGAAGCGGCCCGAGGTCTTCTTCACGGTATCCAGGATCTCGGTCTCGGTGGCGTGGCCGCCGAGGTCCGGGTTAGCCATGTCCGAGATCATACCGATACCCAGGACCTTCATGCCGCCGTGCACGGCCGCGATGGTCTCGTGGACGGTGGACATGCCGATCGCATCGGCGCCGATGGTGATCAGGTGGCGGACTTCCGCCTCGGTGAAGAAGGCAGGACCGGGGATGCCGGCGTAGACGCCTTCCTGGAGGGTGAAACCCTGGCCCTTGGCGACGGTTTGGGCGATCGCCCGCAGCTCAGCCTTGTAGGCATCGAACATGACCGGGAAGCGCGCGCCCATGTCGGGGTCGTTGGCTCCGATCAGGGGGTTGGTGCCGGTGAGGTTGATGTGGTCGGTGATGAGCATGATGTCCCCGGCCTTGAAGGCGGGGTTGAGGCCGCCGGTGGCACAGGTGACGAGCAGGGTTTCGACGCCGAGGGCGCGGAAGACGCGGACCGGGTAGGTGGTCTGCTGGGGCGCGTAGCCCTCGTAGCCGTGGAAGCGGCCCTGCATGAGGACGACGTCCTGGCCGCCGAGGCGACCGAAGACCAGGTTGCCGGCGTGGCCGGGGGCGGTGGAGACGGGGAAGTGAGGGATCTCGGAGTAGGGGATGACCACGGCGTCCTCGACGTCATGGGCGAGCTCGCCGAGTCCGGATCCGAGGATGACGGCGATCCGCGGCTTGACGGAAGCGCGCTCCTGCAGGAAGCGGGTGGTCTCAGCAAGACGAGAGCGCTGCTCGAGAACGGCAGCGGGAAGGGTGGTCGTGGTGGCCATGGGTGGGGGCTTCCTCCGTTTCAAGGGGTCGGGGGCCAAGAGGAAGGAGAGCGACTCACGCAACCTCATCACGAGGACCCCGTTCGGGGGAGGTTGGGTGAGGGGCTCAAGGAGCGGGGAGAGGGGGATTCGAACCCCCGAGACCGTTTGACACGGCCTACATTCTTTCCAGGAATGCCTATTCAACCACTCTAGCATCTCCCCGAGTGGCGCGCCGGGCGCTGAGCGCGGCGGCGCGATTTCGAGTCTATCACCCGGCCAGGCGGGTGTCTAGTCCTCGTCAGGATCCCCCGACGTTGGAGCCGGGGGTTCCCTGTCGATCCTAGCGGACCGAGATCTTCTGGCGGTCGGCGCCGTAGCGCTCGAACTGCACGCGGCCTTCGACGGTGGCGAAGATGGTGTAGTCCTTGCCGATGCCCACGCCGTCGCCGGGGTGGAACTGGGT
>JAKFCW010000061.1:0-2140 GCA_036676455.1 Candidatus Sericytochromatia bacterium | reverse complement strand
CTTCGCCTGGGCCAATCCCTTCTTCGAGAGGTAGCTGGTGATCGCGGCCGTCAAGGTGGTCTTGCCATGGTCGACGTGACCGATGGTCCCGATGTTGACGTGCGGCTTGGTGCGCTCGAATTTAGCCTTGGCCATGACGTGAGGTCTCCTTGTTTGCTGTTGTCTTTGAGAATCGGTGCGGCGACGAAAAAACAAGCTGGGAATGGGAATTGAACCCACGACCTTCCCCTTACCAAGGGGATGCTCTACCCCTGAGCTATCCCAGCAAAAAAACGCGATCTGAGCGGGCGATGGGAATCGAACCCACGTAACGAGTTTGGAAAACTCGTGTTCTACCATTGAACTACGCCCGCGACTGTCCCCGCCTCGCCGGGTCTCCGGGCGCGGCAACGCCAACGTCGCGTCGCAGCCGAGCCGAGTGAAAGACCAACGGATGGCGGGACCAAAATTATAGCCAAACGCCCGCGACGGTGTCAACCGAAGCCTGGACGGCGGCTTCTTTACCGGGTATCCTTAAGAACTTATGGCCCTGGTGAGATTTTTGAAGCTGTTCGCGATCGCCCTTGCGGTCGTACTGCCGCTCCGGTTCTGGGTGGCCGAGCCGATCTACGTGGCCAGCCCCTCCATGGAGCCCACCCTTAAGACCGGCACCTTGCTCATACTCGACAAGCTCACCTTGCGCGTTCGCCCGCCCCGGAGGGGGGAGGTCCTGTCCTTTCGCAGCCCGGTGGAGGACATTTCCATGGTCAAGCGCGTGATCGCCTTGCCCGGGGAAACCATCGAAATGCGGGAAAAGGCAGTATTTATAAACGGAAAAAAGATCGAGGAGCCGTATGCCTTCCATTCCCGGGCCGGCGAGCGCCTGGAGGGCGACAGCCTGCCGCCCATGGTCGTGCCCGAAAATAGCTACTTCATGCTCGGCGATAATCGCGACGAATCGAGCGACTCCTCGGTCTGGAAGGACCGGGAGGGCAAGCCCTTGCGCTTCCTGCGGCTGTCCTTGATCCAGGGCCTCGTGCGCCGCCTCCCTTGGGCATAGGAGTCAAAATGGGCCTTTAGGCCTAGGCGCTCCTGGGTCCGCCGCCCCTGACCAGGCGAGCCCCGCGGGGGTATTCTTTAGGCATGAAGACCTACTTCCTCCTCGCTGCGGCTTTCCTGGCTCCACTCGGCGCTTCCGCTCAGGTCGCGGTCAGCGAAGCTTCCCGCGCCGGGCTGGTCCGGGAGATCGAGGCCGCCCGCACCGCCCTTCTGCCTCAGGCGCAGCCGCTGCCGCAGGTGACCGTGCGCTTCCAGCCGCGCCTCAACGAGGTCAAGAAGGCGGCCGTCGCCGCGAAGACCCCCGCCGAGCTCGGCAAGGCCCGCAAGGATCTTGGGGATTGGAAGAGCGTTGTGCTGCGCCATCTGCACGCCGAGAATTCGCGCCAGCCTTTCGGCGGCGCGTCCTTCGAGAAATTCTCGGCGGACAAGGCCGCGGAGATCAATTTCGTGGCGGCCCTGCGCCAGCAGTTCGCCTCCCAGCGCGTCGAGTCCCAGGTGAGCCTGGTCCGCGCCGCCAGCCTCAAGCCCGACTATTCGTGGTCCGGGGCCTTCGACAACGCCTCCCCCGCGGCGAGCGGCTCGTTCGCCGCGCAGGGCGCGGCCGCCGTGGTCGTCCCGCCGGCGCTGCCGCTCAACGACCCCGCCCGGTACAACAAGATCCGCGCCCTGCTTCTCTCCCAGGGCGTGAGCGCCCAGATCGTCGATACCGCGATCGCCGAGGGCCGCCGCCAGAACGTCGACCCGATGATCGTCCTCTCCGTGATCAGCCAGGAGTCCAACTTCCGCCGGAACGCCCGCAACTCGGGCTCCGGCGCCACGGGGCTGATGCAGCTCCTGCCGGAGACCGCCGCCGACATGGGCGTGCGCGGCAGCCTCTACGACGTGTCCGCCAACATCAAGGCCGGCACGAAGTACATCGACTGGATCGCGAACTCCTTCTTCAAGATGGGCCAGGACCTGTCCGACATGTCCAAGGTCCCCGCCGACAAGCTTAAGATGATCCTGGCCTCCTACAACTGGGGCATCGGCAACGTCCGGCGCGTCGTGCGCAAGCACGGCGCGGCGGCCCTCGACCGCGTCGCCCCGAAGGAGACCCGCGACT
>JAKFCW010000060.1:0-6059 GCA_036676455.1 Candidatus Sericytochromatia bacterium | reverse complement strand
CCCACAGACAGTATGCTTGTGGGGCGGGCCTCCGCGCCCGCCATAACCTTAATCCCGACATGAAGTTAATGCTGCCATGGCCGCAAATTCCGGTGGTGACAGGCTTTCAGCGGCATGGGATAATGGTGGAATGTCGACTTACCTCACGCAAGCCATCACCTTGAAGACCCATGCCATGGGCGAGTACGACAAGATCCTGGTCTTGTTCACCCGCGAGCATGGCATGCGCCGGGCTGTCGCCAAGGGCGCCCGGCGTCCGCAGTCCAAGCTCGGAGGTCGCTCCGAGCCGCTCTGCCATAACCAGTGGCAGCTGGCCCATGGCAAGCGCATGGACGTGGTTTCCCAGTGCGAGACCATGGACTCCCACCGGGCGCTGCGCAACGATTTCGATCGCCTCATGGCGGCCATGTACGTCGCCGAGGCCACCGGGGCCTTCATCGACGACCTTCAGCCCTATCCGGAGGTCTTCGACGCCCTCTCCGCCATGCTGAGCATGCTGGAGACGACCGAGGCCATCGAGCTGGCTGTTCTCTGGTACGAGTTGCACCTGCTCGATCTGCTGGGTTACCGCCCCGAGTTCGATTCGTGCGTCGCCTGCGAGTCCGAGCTGGGATCGGGCTGCGGCTTCCACCCCGAGATGGGCGGCGGGCTCTGCGATTCCTGCTCGCCGATGCTGCGCGGCATGCGCCTCATGCCCGGAACGCTCGCCGTCTTGCGCATGCTGCTCGGCATGGAGCAGGCGCCCTCGGGCGGCATCAGCGTGACCCCGGCCCTGCTGGCCAACGCCCGGGCAGCCATGCGCGAAGCCATCGCCTGCCGCACGGAAACCCGTCTCAAGACCGTAGACCTCCTCTCCAGGCTCTGATTCAGTTATACTAGGGCCAGCAAGGTTGCTTTGCCCCGCGCTGCGGTGCGCCTCAACGAGGAGGAACGCCCCATGATCGACGCCCATCCCACCCACGTCCCGTTCACGCTCAGCCCGCAGGAGGACCCTGACTGGGATGGTGCGCGGACCCGGCGCTACGCGCTCAGGGTCCCCGGCGCGGAGTTCTGCCAGTCCGGCGTGAGCTATCAAGCCAAGGACGAGTTCACCTACCACCGCTCCGACTTCGCCTACGAGGGCCTGCTGGCCCTGCTGGGCGGCGAGAACTGGAAGGTGATCGACCGGATTGGTTTCCAACTGCTCGCGGACGGCGTTCCCGTCGTCCTGGAGCCGGCCGAAATCCAGACCACCCCGGACTGGGTCAGCTACCACTACGCCTGTCCGCTGGGCAGGCTGGCGGTCACGTATCGCCTCCTCGATCATGAGCCTTTCCTCTTCACGGCGACCTACCGCTGGGTCGAGACGCCCGAGACCAACGCGAAGCTCGAGTTGCTGCTCAAGCCGGTCCTCGACATCCGGCACATGTACTACTTCTCGGATCCCGAGGGCCATCGCGTCGGGACCCAGGCGCCACGCCGGCTTACCGTGGGCTGCAACCGCTGGCTCGCTTTCGGGGCGACCCAGGACTTTGGCTTCCACGAGGAGCGCCACATCTGGGACCTGCTGCACCGGCTGGGCTCGGGCGATCGCGAGAAGTCCGGCAACGCCATCGTCTTCAAGCGCGAGATGTTCCGCGGGGCCGAACTGGGCAAGCTGCGCTTCCCCTTCGGCGGCGCCGGCGCCCAGGACCCGGGCGAGATCGCGCTCTTCGTCTCGGGCGGCCTGACGGAAGCCGAGGCGACGCAGGCCCTGGAGGCGGGCATTTCCCGCCACTCCGAGCTCGAGCGCGACCAAGATCGGCGCTACGAGGAACTGGCCGCGCGCCTGGGCGGCCTTTCGCCCGAGGCACTGGCCCGAGTGTACGTCATGGCCGAGAAGTTCGGCATGCCGGCCGGGGACGTCAACTTGCCCGAGCAGGGCGGCTGGTGGTTCCGCCGGCCCTGGTTCCCGCCCCTCTTCGAGGGCTTCATGCACAACCACCGGACGCTGAAGCGTCTCGGCAAGGAATCCGTCATGGAGGAGGCCCTGCGTCAGGCGCTGCGCTTCCAGGATCCCAGGACGGGCCGGATCCCCGTGCGCTTCCCCGAGACCCAGGCTGACTTCGACCGGTTCGAGAAGACCGGGGCGTTGCCGCCCGAGTATTACCACTCCTCGGACGTGGGACTGCTCATGTACTCGTGGCTGGCCGAGATCATCAACGACCTGCGGGATCCCAAGCTGCTGGACGATCTCTACGAGGGCTTCCTGAAGCTTTACGCGGCCTATCGTAGCGAGGAGCCTCGCGCCCGCCAGGGAGACCCCATGCTGGCCGCCAACGGCCTTCTGATGAGCGTTCCGAGTCATTCCTGGATGAACGGCAAGCGCCGCATCAAGGTCGAGGGACTCGCCGTGGGCGACCTGCCGCAGCGGATCGATCGCAGCTGGCAGGAAGAGGCCGTCCGCAAGTACATGGATGGTCACTCCGCCTGGGATCTCTACCAGTATCCGGTGACCTACCTCCCGGAGATCAATGCCCGCTGGATCCGCATGCTCGAGGTGGGCGAATTGCTCGCCCTGCGCAAGCATGACGACGCCGTCTACGAGGAGCTGATCGGCATGCGCAAGCTGGCCGTCGGCAACTACAAGAAGGTTTTCTGGAACTCCGGGGTGGGGTTCTTGTACAACCTCATCACGCAGAACGGTCGCCCCGACCCGATGCCGACCGCACCAGGCCTCGAGGCGCTGGTGATCCTCGGCAAGCGCGTCTTCACGCGGCATGACATGGAGCAGGCGTGGCACGTCGTGCGTGACAGCTTGCTCGTCAGCGCCAAGCAAGGCGAGAAGCGTACGCCTTTCGGAGTGCTGGCCAAGGACTCCAAGGAGCGCATCTTCTACGGGGACGGTCAGTACCATGAGGCCGTTTGCTGGCCGCGAGAGACGCCCTACCTGGTCAGCCTGCTCAAGGAGCTAGGCGAGCATGAGCGGGTCGCGGAGGTCTTGGCCTCCAACCTGACGCATCAGATGCAGGAAGGCGTGGTCTTCTATCACCAGGAGATGCTGAGCCTGCCGGAGGGCGTCAACGCGACCCCCGGGCCCCGGTCTCAGGATCCCGTGCCGGTGAAGAACCCCATGCAGTGGGTCTCCCAGTTCTGCGACGTCTACCTGCCTGAATGAACAAGCTCGACTGGTCCAAGGCCTTCTACAAGTCCGGCGCCATCGCCCTCACGATGCTGATCGCATATGCGATCTTCCTGGCGGCGAGCTACTTCGGGGACGTGCTGACGATCCTGGTGGGCTCGATGCTCCTGGCGTACGTGCTACAGCTGGCCGTGGAGCCGTTGTCGCGGCGGATGCCGCGCTGGCTGGCGGTCGGGGTGGTGGTCATCGGCTTCCTGGTGCTGCTCTCGCTGGTGGGGGCGATCGCCGTTCCGATGGCGCTCGACCAGCTCCGCTTGCTCGTCGCGAACCTGCCGTCGGAGATCGACCGCCTGCAGGGCCAGCTCGACCTTTTGCAGGCGGCCCTGGCCAAGCGCAACATCGAGGCGGAGCTCAAGCTACAGGGCTGGATCTTGCCGCGTCTCGAGGGCTGGAGCCAGCAGCTGGCCTTGCAGCTGCCCAGCCTCTTGATGGGATCCTTCGCGTCGTTCTTCAGCGCGGCGATGCTCATGGTGAGCGCCTTCTACTTCCTCAAGGACGGGCCTCGCATCCACAAGGGGCTGATCGGAGTGCTGCCCCGGCGCGTCCAGGCGCAGGTCGAGTTCTTCTTCGAGGAGCTCGACCACGGCCTCAACCGCTACGTGCGCGGCCAGGTGCTCAATGCCTCGGTGGTCCTGATCGCCGCTTCCGTGACGCTTCCCTTGCTGGGAATGAACTACGGCCTGATCGGTGGAGCGGTCTGGGGCGTGGCCGAGGTCATCCCGTACTTCGGCACGTACGTGGGCGTCACCACCGTCCTGGTGCTGGCCGCCCTGCAGGGCGGGATCTTCATCAAGGTCCTGATTGCCGCGCTGATTATCTGGTGGACCAAGGATAACATCATCGCCCCGCGGGTCATGAGCCATACCACCGGCCTGCACCCGATCCTGATCATCCTGGCCGTGCTGGCCGGCAGCAAGGTGGCCGGCCTCCTCGGCATCCTGCTGGCCATTCCGCTCAGCACCGTGCTCTGGACGGCGGGGCGCCTCTGGCTCTTGAAGCTGAAGCAGGGCGAGGATGTGGCGCTCGAGGCGTCGGCCGTCAGCGACCAGCCCATCGAATCAACGGGGGTCTGATCCTCGGATCGGACCCCTCAAAGCAAGAAGGCTTCGCCCGTCCGGCGGAGCCTTCTTGCTTTGAGGATTCGGCTGTCGGTCTTTGGATGGCTTCAGCGATCCGCCCAGATGACCACTCCGCCGTTGTAGGGGGCGATGCCCTGTCCCAGGGGGGTGGATAGGGCGATGGCGAGCTGCTCGCGGGTGATGGTGATGGGACCGTCCGCCAGCGGATCGTTCAGGGTGATCTGGTTGCCCTGCGCCTGGGTGACGACGGCGAAGTGTCCACCGTTGACCGGATGGGCGAGCTGGTCGGAGTAGGCCGGGGTGGGGTTCACGTTGACGATGGCGAGCGCACCCGGGCGCTGCATGGCGGCGAGGACGGCCTCCGCTCCTCCGCGCACGATCCGGCTCTGCAGGCCGAAGCGGGCGGCGGCCCTGGGGAACTGCGCGGGGTACGTCCAGGTCTGCTCATCGTCGAAGCCGGTCATCTCGACGCGGATCTGACGCACGAGCTGGTTGACCGAGTCGACCCGGACCTTGCCGAAGGCCTTCAGGACCATCGCGAGCGAGGTCGGGCCGCAGTTGGCATTGTAGAGGGGGGTGGTCTCCGGATGCCAGCGTGGATGGGTGTACTGGCTGATGAAGTACGTCTCCGCGCGATCGGGCGGGACTAGCGAAGGGGCCGCGGCGCTGCTGAGGGTGCCGCAGCCCATCAAGAGGCCCAGGGTGAGAAGGGTTGAGGCGAATCGGATCCGCATAAGCGAGGCATGGCCCTCATTTCAGCGATTGACAAGTCTCTCATGCCTCGCTACGAGCGGGTTATAACCCGGTCAGGCTTACATTATGTAAAGTCACCAAGGGCTTGACGATTTGGTTAACTTCGGTTAAGATGAAAAAACATTCATAATTCAGCAAATCTAAAGCACCCCCTATCGCGCCCCCTCAGGAATTGTGAAGACACACGGGCGAGCCCTAAGAGGGCTCGTGAGAACGCGCGCAGATGCTGCTGGAGGTCGAGTATGGCAATGGAGCCGAAACTCCCCGCATACATCCGGAAGCTTCCCCGCAAGGGGTCCAAGCCCAGCTTCCCGGCCCCCGTCCCCAAGACCGTTTTCCGGAACGTCGATTACGGCTTGGCCAACCGGGGTGACCGCGGAGACTCCGACCGGAGTTCATGGCGGAGCCACCGGGACCTGTAACCACCTAGGTCCCCCCCAAGCAAGATGGCCCTGCGTCAGCAGGGCCTCTATTGTTTTTCGGACTGGTTCAAACGAGCGCGGAGGCGCCTCGCAGGGCGGTGATGGCCGCCCGCATGTCTGGCTTGCCGAAAACCGCGCTGCCGGCGACCAGGACGTCCGCCCCGGCTCGGGTCACGATCGGCGCGGTCTCAGGTGTCATCCCGCCGTCCACGGTGATCCGGCAATCCAGGCCGCGCTCGGTGATCCAGCCGCGAATGCGCTGGATCTTGGCAGCGACCTGCGGGATGAACTTCTGTCCGCCGAAGCCGGGATTGACGCTCATCACCAGCACCTGGTCAAGGTCGTCGAGCACGTAGCGCAGGACGTCTTCCGGGGTGGAGGGATTCAGCGAGACGCCGGCCTTGGCCCCCAGCTCCTTGATGGCGTGGACCGTGCGGTGCAGGTGAGGGCAGGCCTCGGCATGTACGGTGATCCAGTCCGCGCCGGCCTTGCGGTAGTCCGCGAGGTACGGTTCGGGGGGCTGGATCATGAGGTGGACGTCGAACGGCAGCCGGGTGTGGGGCCGCATGGCGGCGATCACCGGGGGGCCGAAGGTCAGGTTCGGCACGAAGTGGCCGTCCATGACGTCGAGATGGATCCAGTCGG